>JANLSU010000124.1:0-7366 GCA_031362565.1 bacterium
CGCGAGGAGCCGAAGGCCTGGAGGGCCGCGAGGCGACGAGCGAGGGAGTGAGCCGACAGGAGGTCGGCGACCGACCGCGAGCCTGCCCGCACATCGCCGGCACCGTCCACGCAACTCCACACATCTCCCCGCGTCGCAACAGCAACCTCTCGATCGGACCGGTTCGCATGCCTCTCCGCTTCATGACCGCCGGCGAGTCACACGGCCCCGGCCTCACCGCGATCCTCGAAGGCATGCCCTCCGGCCTCGCCATCGATCCGGCCGCCGTCGACGCCGACCTCGCGCGCCGCCAAGCCGGATACGGCCGCGGCGGGCGCATGCGCATCGAGAAAGACCGCGCTGAGTTCACGAGCGGCGTGCGCCATGGGCGAACGCTCGGCAGTCCGATCGCGGTGCACATTCCGAATCTCGATTTCGAACACTGGCGCGACACCATGGCGCCGTTCGGCGCACCACCCGTTCCCGCCAAACGAGTTGTCACCGCACCGCGGCCCGGGCATGCCGACCTCGCCGGCGGCGCCAAACATGGTTTTCGCGACCTCCGCGATGTCTTGGAGCGCGCTAGTGCGCGGGAGACGGCAGCCCGCGTCGCCGTCGGCGCGATCGCCCGCCAGTTGCTGGAAGCATTCGGTGTCAGCGTCGTGTCGCACGTGCAGAGCTTGGGCCCGGTGGTGTCGCCGGTGCGGGTGCCGGAGGACTGCGCTTGGCCGGAGGTTCGCGCCCGCGCCGCCGCCAATGATCTCGGTTGTCTCGATCCGGGCTCGTACGCCGCGATGGTTGGCGCCATCACCGCGGCCAAGGAGCGCGGCGACACTCTTGGCGGTGTCGTCGAAGTTGCCGCCCTCGGCTTGCCGGTCGGTTTGGGGAGCCATGTGCATTGGGATCGCAAACTCGACGGCCGCATCGCCCAAGCCCTAATGTCGATCCAAGCCGTGAAGGGCGTCGAGATCGGCCCGGCGTTCGAGAACGCCGCGCTCCCCGGATCCGCGGTGCATGACGCCGTGCACAAGGATGCGCACGGCCGCATGGCTCGGAACCAGAACCGCGCCGGCGGCCTCGAAGGCGGCATCACGAACGGTGAACCACTCGTGGCGCGCGTCGCGATGAAACCGCTTTCGACGCTCATGAAACCACTCGACACGGTGGATATCGCGAGCGGCGAGCCGGCCCAGGCCACCGTCGAGCGGTCCGATGTGTGTGCGGTCACGGCGTGTGGCGCGGTCGCCGAAGCCATGTTGGCCTTGGCGCTTGCCGATGCTTGGCTGGAGAAATTCAGCGGCGACAGCCTCGACGAAGTGCGTGCCGCCTATGAGCGCCATGTCGCGGAGGTGGCGCGCTGGAGCGGCTCGTCTTGATTGGATTTATGGGCAGCGGCAAGTCGACGCTGGGGGCGCTCGTCGCGTCGCGGCTCGCGATCCCGTTTATCGATCTCGACGCCCACGTCGAAGCGGTGGCGGGCTGCAGTGTCGCCGAGATCTTCGCTGCCGAAGGCGAGAGTGCATTTCGGCGCCGTGAACTGACGGCTTTGCAGGCGCTCACCGCGAGCGCTCCCGAACCCGCCATCATTTCGACCGGCGGCGGCATCGTCGAAACCGCTGCTGCGGCGCCGCTCGTGCGTGGCCTGGGCCGCGTCGTGTGGCTGCGCGCTGATCCCGCCGCGTGCATCGAGCGAGTCGGCGCGACCAGCAGCGGCCGCCCGCTCCTGGCCGGTGACTGGCGCGCGCGCTGGGAACGGCGTGCGTCGCTGTATGAAGCGTGGGCGGACGCCGTGGTTTCCACCCATCCCGAGACCGTGACGGCGAGTTTAGCGGCCCTCGAGGCGCTCGCGCCGTTCGGCCCACGCCGGGAGTAAGGCCTAAGGTGCTGCGGATCATTGCTGGCAGTCTGCGCGGACGGCGCCTCCACACACCGGCCGGACTCGACACCCGTCCGACTGCCGATTCCATGAAGGAAACGCTCTATAATGTGCTTGGCGACGCGGTGCGCGGCGCCCGCGTCGCCGACCTCTACGCGGGCAGCGGCAACCTCGGACTCGAGGCGCTGTCACGTGGGGCGGCGCATGCGGTGTTCGTCGAGAAGAGTCCGGCGGCGCTTGCGGTGCTGCGCCAGAACATCGCGGCGCTCGGCGTCGCCGCCCAGGCCCAGGTGGTGCCGGGAGACGCATTGCGGTATCTTGAGACGACGCTCGCGCACCGGTTCGACATCGTGATCGCCGATCCGCCGTATGCGCTCGGTGTCGAGGACCGGTTGCTCGGATCGGCCGCTGCACACACCGGCGTCGAAGGCTGGTTCGTGTTGCAGCACGGCAAGCAGTGGGCGGCGCCGGACTCCGCGCCAGGCTGGTCGCGACAGCGGCCGCGCCGCTTCGGGGTTACGGTGATCGATTTCTTCCTCCGAGAGGAGCGCGGCGATGGCGGGCCGGACGGTGCTGTACCCGGGGACGTTTGATCCGATCACCAATGGCCACTTCGACCTCATCCAGCGCGCCGCGCTGTTGTTCGACCGTGTCATTGTCGCGATCGCCGATTCGCCGCGCAAAGCGCCGCTGTTTCCGCTCGCGACGCGCGTCGAACTCGTACACGGCGCGTGCAAGAACTTGCGGGGCGTCGAAATCCGGTCGTTCACCGGACTCTTGGCCGAGGAGTACCAAGCGCTCGGCATCGACGTCGTGCTGAAAGGTCTGCGGTCCGTGGCCGACTTCGAGTATGAATTCCAACAGGCGCAAGCCAACCGGCGCTTGGAGCCCAGCTTCGAAACCGTCTTCTTCATGCCCAGCGATCGCAACATGTGTATCTCGAGTTCGCTGGTGCGCGAGATCTTCAGCTTCGGTGGCGATGTCGGTGACTTCGTCCCCGAGAATGTGGCACGGCTACTCGGCGACCGGCGGGCTCGCCAAGGGGAGACCTCATGACGCACGCGACGTCCTTCCGGCTGTCTCGCATGGGAACCGCAGTTCGCGAGTCGGCGACGCTGCGCCAAAACGCCCGCGTCGCGGAATTGCGCGCCCAAGGGCGTCAGGTGGTCAACTTCACGGTCGGCGAACCGGATTGCGACACGTTGCCGGCGGTTCGCGCCGCCGGCCATCAGGCGATCGACGCCGGCCACACTCGGTACACGGCCACCGCCGGCACGCCCGAGTTGCGCGCCGAGGTGGCGCGCTTCTATACGGCGCGGCACGGCATCGCCTGGCAGCCGTCGCAAGTCATCGTCGGGGCGGGCGTCAAACAGGTGTTGTGGACGGCCCTCGCGGCGCTGATCGAACCCGGCGACGAGGTCGTGTTGATCGCGCCCTACTGGGTGAGCTATGCCGCCTATCTGCAGATGCTCGGAGGAGTGGCGCGGGTGATTCGGCCGGGCTCGGAGCACGACTACAAGGCCCGCGGCGACGACCTGCGCGCCGTCTTGGGCCCGAAGACGCGCGCCATCCTGTTCAACACGCCGGTCAATCCGACCGGCGCGGTGTACACCCGCGACGAACTGCGCGATCTGCTGGCGCCGCTCTGTGAACATGATGCGGTGCTCATCACCGATGAGATCTACGAGAACATGGTGTTCGGCGTGCCGCACGTGTCGCCGGTGCAGGTGTATCCGGAACTCGCCGACCGCACGCTGGTGACGAGCGGCGCGTCCAAGAGCTATGCGATGACCGGTTGGCGCATCGGCTACGGGCTGGGTCCGGAGCCGCTCGTGCAGTCCATGACCAGCCTGCAGAGCCACATGACCGGCAACCCGTGCAGCATCTCGCAGCGTGCCGCGCTTGCGGCGCTGCGGTTGCCGGCGGCAGAGATCGCCGCGATTCCGGATTTGTTCCGGCGTCGGCGCGACATTTGCCTGGAGATTCTGCAGCAGGCGCCGGAGATCCGCTTTCCGAGCCCGCAGGGAGCGTTCTACTTCTTCCTGGACGTGCGGCCGTTCTACGGCGAGTGGGCCGGCGGGCGCCGCATCGACAACTCGGTGGCACTCGCCGATCACCTGCTCGACGCGCACGGAATCGCCGTCGTGCCCGGCGTGGCGTTCGACAACGATGCAGGGATCCGGCTGTCCTATACGTTGCCAGATGCCGATCTACGGCGCGGGCTCGAGTTGTTGGTACGCGTTCTGCGGGACCGTGCCTGAGAGCGTCCCGAGAGGCCAAGACGGATGACTAGTTTCATCGACCGGGTCCAGATCGATACGCACGCCGGTGACGGCGGGCGCGGCTGCGTCAGCTTCCGGCGCGAGAAGTTCGTGCCGCGCGGCGGGCCGAACGGCGGTGACGGCGGCGCCGGCGGCGATGTGATCCTGGTGGGCGACCGCAACCTCACCACACTGCTCGACTTCACCTACAAGCACCGTTTTGATGCCGGCCGCGGCGAGCATGGGCGTGGATCGAATCAGAGCGGTGCGGAAGGCGAGACGGTGCGATTGCGCGTGCCGCTCGGTACGATCGTCACCGAAGTGAACGGTGGCCTGGTGGGCGAAGTTCTAGAAGATGGCGCCGCCCTCGTCGTCGCACACGGCGGCAAAGGTGGCCGGGGCAACACGTTCTTCAAGTCCGCCACCCACCAGGCACCACGTATCGCGCAACCGGGACTCCCGGGGGAGTCCCGCCGCCTGGCTCTGGAACTCAAGCTGATCGCCGATGCGGGACTCGTGGGCAAACCGAATGCGGGCAAGTCGACGCTTTTGGCGGCGGTTTCGGCTGCGACGCCGAAGATCGCCGACTATCCGTTCACGACTCTGTCGCCGGTGCTCGGCGTCGTGAGCGCGGGCGAGGATCGCAGCTTCGTACTCGCCGACATTCCAGGACTGCTGGAGGGTGCGCACGAGGGCCGCGGCCTCGGGCTCGATTTTTTGCGCCACGTCGAACGAACCCGCGTGCTCATCTTCGTGCTGGACGCCTCGGCCGAGGACGTCATGCAGGATTACGAAGTGCTCCGGCACGAGCTGCGGACCTACGCGCCGGAACTCGAAACGCGGCGCCGCATTCTGGCGCTCAACAAGATCGACCTGTTGATGGCGGAAGACATCGCCGGCATCCGCGCCCAGCTGCCGGCCGAGGATCTCGTGATGCCGATTTCAGGCGCCACGCGGCGCGGGTTGCGCGATCTACTCCTGCAGATCGTCATCGCGATCGACCATGCCCGGGAAGACGAATCGAAAGCCGAAGCCGGTTTGCAGCGCCTTTAGTTCGCGGCTTCCCTGCAACCTCCCTTGCCATGCCGACCTTCGTTTGGCCCGCCGCACGCGAGTTTCGCGCTATCGTCGCATTGTTGTCCCGCCCCGGGCCGCCGACCGTGCCGGCGTCGACTCTGCAGGCATTACACAACGTGCGTGACCTCCGGCTCGATGCGGGACTCGACGCCGCCTTTCTCCGCCAGACGGCGGAGGGGTTGCGAACCTGGCAAGGGTCGGTGCGCGATGCGAGTCTAGTGACCTACTGGGACACCGCGTATCCACAAATCCTGCGCGAGATCGCCCATCCGCCGGTCGTGCTCTTCGCGCGCGGTGATCTCACGTGGCTCGTGCCGCCGTGTGTGGCGATCGTCGGAGCGCGCGCTGCGACCGAACCGGCGCGCACGTGGACGCACGCCATTGCGAGCGACCTGGCACGTTGCGGGTTCGTGATCGCGAGCGGCATGGCGCGCGGCATCGATGCGGCCGCGCATCATGGCGCTCTCGCCGGCGGCGGAGCGACCGTGGCCGTCTTGGGAAATGGCCTCGATGAATGCTATCCGCCCGAGCACGTCGAACTTGCGGAACGGATCGCGGCGCACGGTTGCCTGGTGAGTGAATTCCCACCCGGGGCACCGCCCGTAGCGTGGCATTTCCCGCGCCGCAATCGCATCTTGGCGGGTCTCGCGGCCGGTGTGGTCGTGGTGCAGGCGGAGATGAAAAGCGGCGCGCTCGTGACGGCGCGCGCCGCGCTCGAGGAAAACCGCCAGGTGATGGCCGTGCCGGGGGATGTCGCCGATCCGCGCAGCCGTGGCCCGCACGCATTACTGCGCGATGGTGCGGCCCTCGTCGAAACGGCGGCGGACATCGTGGCCGCACTCGGACCCGCGGGCCCATTGCTGTTTCCACGCCCCACCCTGGCGCCGGATTCGCACCGGATGGTGTCGCCGCCGGCCTCCGATCCGCAGGCGGTTCTCGTTGCCTTGGGCGCCGGGGCGACACTCGAGGATCTCTGTGTGCGCCTCGCCTGGCCGGTCGAACGCCTGCAACGCACTCTGGCGCTTCTCGAACTCGCGGATCTCATCGTGCGCGTCCCGGGCGGCGGCATTCGACCGGCGCGCTGCTGATGCGGGCGGTGCTGCGCTACACTGCGCCGCGAGAGGAGCCCAGCCGTTGAGCGAGAGCCTGGAAACCCTTGGCGTGCGTGCCGTGCTTGGGTTGGCGCGCACCCTGCCTCGGGGCGCGGCGCCGGGCGTCGGGCGCGCGCTCGGGCGGGCCGCATTTGCGGCCGGTGTGCGCCGCGCCGTCTGCCTGGAGAACCTGGGGCGCGCCTTCGGAACGGCGGCGGAAACCGGGGTGTACGAACGGCTCGGCAGGCACGCGTACGAGCATGTCGGCATGAGCGCGCTCGAGTTTCTCCGCTTGCCGCACGAAGATCCGGCGGCACTACGCGACCGAATGGATGTGCAGGGCGAACAACACATCCGTGCGGCGCTGGCCGCGGGCAATGGTGCGATCGTCGCCTCGGGCCATTTCGGCAACTGGGAAATGATGGGTGCGTGTGCGGCGGCGCGCGGCTGGCCGGTGACGTTCGTGGTCCAGCGTCTGCGCAATTCCGCCGTCGATCGCATCGTGCAGGGCATTCGAACCGGCGTCGGGATCGAAGTCGTCGAGCGCGGCATGGCACTGCGCCGCGTCCACGCGTCGCTGGCCGCGAATCGCTTGGTGCATTTCATGTGCGACCAGGACGCGCGCCGCCGTGGGGTGTTCGTGCCGCTCTTCGGGGTTCCGGCGTCGACGCCCAAAGGTGCCGCGCAGCTGGCGCTGCGCATGGGAGTGCCGTTCATCCCGGCGTTTGGCTGGCGCTTGGACGAGGATGGGCGGCATTGCGCCGATTTCACGCCGCCGGTCGTTGCCCGCGCGACCGAAGAGGACGCCGCGGTGTTGGAGCTGCTGACCGAATTCAACCGGCGGCTCGAAGCCGCCGTACGCCGCGTTCCCGAACAATACTGGTGGGCGCACCGGCGCTGGAAAACGCGCCCTCTCTGAGGCCCGCGGGGCGCCCCGGGGCGCCCCCCGCCGGGCCCCCGCGGCGGGGCTGGACGGCCGTTGGAAGGGCGCCAGGCGATCTTTTCCACCTCTTCTGGGCCGATCCGGTTGACCGGGCCGGAGTGCTCTTCTAAGTTAATGCGTCACCGGGCCTTGCAGGGTG
>JANLSU010000121.1:0-74071 GCA_031362565.1 bacterium
CTTTGTTGGCGTCTTGTTGCAACCAGATACGAGGGAGAGTGCCAATAGCCCAATGGCACCCCACAGCGAAATACACGCGCGCCTATCCACTCTGACCTCCTGGCTAGGAGACGTTGCTGTCGCAAGAGAGACTCTCGTGCCGCGATCATCGCGTTGGCGTGCGCGCGCCTGATCCGTTGCTGGGGCATTGGATTCAGTCTCCTGCCTCATGTCTCTATTTGCGGAAGGAATCTCGCACGTCGCCATGGCGCCCCGCATCGGGGCGCCACCCTGATTTGGGGTATGGGGGATTCCCCCATGGCGGGTCCCGGGGCTATTCGGAGTCGAGCCCTTCCCGGAGCTCCGGGCCTCCGAACGTCCCCCCGCCGAGCACGCACCGGATGGCGACCAGCAGCGTTTCGCCCAGCTCCGGCTTGCTGACGTAGCCGCGGGCGCCGGCCTGGAAGGCACGCCGGATGTGCACGGGCGCATCGTGCATGGTGAGCACTAGGACTGGCAGGCCCTCGTGACCCGCACGGATGTCCCTCACCAGGTCCAGCCCATCCCCGTCGTCGAGCGCGAGATCGGTGATGACCAGGTCGGGCCGCGACCCAGCGATCGCCGCGAGCCCGGCCTGCTGCGTGGCGACGGCGGCGCAGACGGTAAGATCGGCCTCGTTGTCGATCAACACGATCAGGCCGCGCCGCACCAGGGCGTGGTTGTCGACGATCAGGATCCGCCGCCGGGCGGCCGCTTCTGGTGCGGTGCTCTGGCTTCGCATGCGGACACCGTGCCGCACGCGCGCAGCGAAAGCATCGGGGCGACAGCCTGTTTCTGGGGTGGGGGATTCCCCCATGGGGGGAAATCGCGCGGGTCAGCGGCTGCGGCCGGTCTCGACCCAGCGGGTGGCGTGCTGCGCCAGCTCGGGGGTCGACTCGACGCTCAGCTTGTTCTTGATGTGCTCGAGATGGGATTCGATGGTCTTGATGCTCAGGCTCAAGGTCTCGGCGATCTGGCGGGTGCTCCGGCCCTGACCGATCAGGGTGAACACCTGCAGCTCGCGGTCGCTGAGCGCCTCCAGGGGCGAATCCGTTTCCAAGGTTCGTCCATCGACGAACTTCGCCGCGAGCCGCGCCTCCAGCGTGCCGCTCATGTAGGTCTCGCCGTCGAGCAGACGACGGATGGCCACCAGCAGGGTGCTGTCGAGCTGATGCTTGGTGACATAGCCCCGGGCACCGGCCTTCAGGGAACGCTCGGCATAGACCGCTTCGTCATACATCGAGAGCACCAGCACCGGGATCGCGGGATGGCGCTTCTTCATCTCCTTGACCAGGTCCAGGCCGTCATCCTTCCCCAGCGCAAGGTCGACGATCGCCAGGTCGGGGTGCCGCTCCAGGATAGCCGCGAGCGCTTCCGGGCCGGTGGCGGCTTCCCCGCAGACGGTCAGGTCGGGCTCGGAGCTGATCAGGGCGGCCAGCCCGCGGCGCAGCGTGGGGTGGTCGTCGACGATGAGGATCGTCTTCCGGGCGGGGTCCCCTTGTTCAATGTTATCTGCGGACATGATCCGGCTTCTCGCAACCGTCGGTCGCCCGGGACAGCGGAAAGGCGCAGGTGACGGCCGTGCCGCGCCGGGTCCGCCGCCCTACCTCGAGCGAGCCGCCGATCAGGCGCGCCCGATAGGCCATCGTGTGCAGCCCGACCCCCTCCCCAGTCGGCGCCTCCACGGGCAGGCCCACGCCGTTGTCCATGATGTTCAGAAGGCCCTGCCCGCCCTTCGAGCCCAGGCTGATCTCGATCCGATCGGCCTTCCCGTGGGTGATGGCGTTGTTCACGGCTTCCTGCGCGATGCGAACGAGGTGCACCGCGGCCCCGCCGCGAAGCCCGGGAGAGGGGCGCTCACACTCGAACGTGCAGGCGACACGAAACAGGTGCCGGATGCTGCGCGCCAGGTCCTCGAGCGCATCGTCAAGACCGGCATCGTTGAGGCCCAGAGGGCCGAGACCGTGGGCCAGGTCGCGGGCCTGGACGATGCTCGCGTTCAGCAGTGTGGCGATCTCCGCGGCCATCGCCGACGAGGCGGATTCGGAGTTCGCGGCCAGCCTTTTGGAGAGTGCCGAGCCCAGGGCCACGATACCGGCCAGGGACTGGCACAACCCGTCGTGCAGCTCCCGGCCCAATCGCTCCTGCTCTCGATCCACGACCTCGAGGATCTCCCGCTCCAGCCACTTCTGGTGAGTGACGTCCCGAGCCGTAGAGTAGATCTGCAGGCGCCCCGCAGCGGGCCGCGCGTTCCATTGCAGCCAGCGGAACGACCCGTCCCGGTGGCGGTAGCGATTCTCGAACAGGATCGCCTCCGCCCCTTCGGCAAGCTTGCCGACTTCCGCCTGCGTGGCCGCGCGGTCGTCGGGGTGCACGAAGTCGAGGAACGGCCTGGCCTTCAGCTCCTCCAGGGTCCACCCCAGGCACGCCGTCCACGCAGGGTTCATGTACTTGAAGTATCCGTCCAGACCGGCAATGCACAGCAGGTCGAGCGATTGGGAGAAGAAACGGGCGAACTCGTCCTCGGCCTGCTGATCCCGTGCCGGCGGGGACGTCAGACCTGCCACGCGCCGGCCGTCGATGTTCAGATTCGCCGGGCGCTGCGTTTGAGTGCGAACTCGTTTCATGACCTACCCCCGGTGGACGTGCCAACTTCCAAGTGAGTCTGACGCACGCCGCACGCCCGCCGCCACTGGATTTCATGGTATCTGGTGGCATTGCCAATGCACTTCGCCAACGCCTTGGGCTCAGGGAGGAACCGGCGGACCGAGCACGGAGGCCCGCCGGCGCGAGATCCTCATCGACGCATACAACGTGATCTTCGCCGACCCGAAACTCGGGCCGCTCATCCGGCAGGACGCCGAGCGCGCCCGCAACGAATTCCTGGCCCTCGTCGCGCTTCGTATCCCGGCGGATGGCACGTTGGGGATCGTCGTCTTCGATGCGATGCGCGATCCCCGCCCAACGACCGAAACGGGCCGCACCGGGCGCACGTACGAACGCGGCCTGCACGTGATCTTTGCCCGCGAAAGCGCCGATGATTGGATCCGCGAGCACATTCAGAACCACGCCGATCCGACTCTGCTGACGATCGTGACATCGGACCGCGAGATCGAGGAATGGCAGCGGCTGTTCGAGAAGCCGCGCGACGAAGAGTGAGTGCAGACGTCGTCCCGTGGCGTTTATGTCGAAAGACGCCGTTGACCGTTTCCGTTACGGCTAGATTGGGGCCAGCACCACACGGAACCCGATGCTGACGTCGGATACCAGGCATAGCCCGCCAGGAGCGTGTAGCCCACGTCGTCCCCGTAGCTGAAGCGCGTCGTCGTGCCCGCCCGCGCCGCGAACTCCCGCTCCGCCTCCGTCGGCAACCGGTAGCTCCAAGGCGCCGGACACCGCCCCGCATGGTCAGCCAACCGCCGAGCACACAGGTGGTCAACCTGGCGGCTGGCCAGACATTCGACATCGCTCCGTTCGTGACACCGGTGGGAGGAGGCGCGCCGGCGTTTGATCTCTCGGTGCAGAATCTCTCTTCCGCCACCAACATCATCCTCGGGCTCGAGGAGATGGGCTATGGGTTCCGGGTGGTGCTCGGATCGGCGCAGCCCGACCCCGCGAGCTGGTCGGTGTTGTTGGTACGCGACGGAGACTTCCTCGCCGACAACGTGACCGTCGCCATCCTCGGGAAAGACACCTTCGGCGGCAGCACGGTCGACTTGTGGGTCCACACGCCCGGCACCCCGACCGACGTGCCCCCGGCGGAGGGCTTACCCTCGCTCGCGCCCGGATTCGTCGAGCTGTTGGGAAACCATCCCAACCCGTTCAATCCGTCGACCACGATCGCCTACAAGCTGGCCGCAGCGAGTGCGGTCGAACTACAGGTCTACGATCTGGCTGGCCGCCGGGTCCGCACTCTGGAGAGCGGCGTGTCACGTAGCGCGGGACGGCACACGGTGACGTGGAACGGGACGGACGATACGGGTCGGTCGGTGGCCTCGGGAGCATACGTCTACCGCGTCAGCCGCGGCGCCGGCGCAATTCTGTAGTTGATCCGCGACCCGGACGCTATCGGGCGAGTAGCGATTCCGCGAGTTCGCCCAGCTCTCGGACGAACTTCTCTGGCGCGGGAGGGTCGATCCAGCGCACCGCATGCCAGTCCTCGACGCGAGCGCGTGCCAGCGCACGAGCCAAGTCCGCTGGGAAAACACCCACGGCTTTCCCCTGCGCGCCTTCGATTGCATCTCGAATCGACAGTCCTCGCATACAGCAAAATCCCCAGATATCCGCCAGATCCTTCGGTTCTGATCGGTCCAAGACCGCCGTGATCTTATTGGCGAGGATGTTTTCTGCCGTGTCGAGTCGCCCGAGGAGTGGGTGCATCACAGGACTGCCGACCCGGGATGGCACGTCGTCGATCATCTCGATCTTGAGTGTGACACCACTCCGTGAAATCTCGAGCCGCACGAAACGCGCCTCTCTAGAGACGATGTTGCTACGAAAATTCGTCGACGTGAGGCGCAAAATGAATCGGTCGGCCCAGAGGCCAAAGTTGGGATCGTCGTTGACAAAAAAATCGAGATCGTCCGAGAATCGGTGCTGCAGGTAGCCCCGCGATGCCGCGGTTCCGCCGGAAAGATAGAAGCCCGTATCGACCTGGCCAATCAGGCCGAGAACCTCGTCCTGAAGCGGATACAACTGGTTTTCAAAGAACTCGCGCGTCACCGCTCGTCACCCTTCCTGCAACCATTCAGGGTGCTCGAGAGGCAGCCATTCGACAAGCCAGTCGAAGGCGCGGAGCCGACTTGGCGATCGAATGCCGGATCGCCATCGGGGCCAGCCCTCGACGAGATCGCGCCACGTCATCTGACGTCGAATCTCGTGCCAAGAAGCGTACTCTAGGAGACGCCGCGACGCCCAATCGCGATCCAGCGGTCCGAGCCGGGTATCTCCCCGCAGGATCGACTTAAACTGTGCGTCGTCGAGATCGTAGTCCCACACATATGGAAGTCGATTCCCCATCCTTCGAGTGCCATCTCCCCAAAGCGAGTGCGGCGTGTCGGTTGTCCGGGACGACGAGGGTGCCCGAATCACTCTCCCCGCGCGGTCTGCCAATCTAGGCCCCCGCTCTGTCCCGATTGAGCGGCCTAAACCCAATTGCAACCAAGGCCACAAGCATCATAACACGCAGCCGGCGGCGCCAAGGGCCATGGCGGCGGCGACGCCTTGCGCATCGGCGATGCCGCCGGCGGCGATCACCGGCAACTTCACCGCGCGCACGATCTGCGGCAACAGCGCGAAGGTGCCGACCTGTGTGGTCAGGTCATCGGACAGAAAAATACCGCGGTGTCCGCCCGCGGGTTCGCGCCGCGCCGTGGCGACGCACTTTGCGAGCCATTGGTTCGCGCGTGAACTTGGACCGGCCGGGCCTCGAAGTCTTTATTTGACCGGCGTCATCCGGCCCGTGAGTGACCCGTCGCGAGTCGTGAGCGTGTAGAAGTACACACCCGCCGCCACCGACTTGCCGGCGGAATTGCACCCGAGCCAAGTCGCTTCGTGATGTCCTGCAGTCCGCGGGCCGTCGAGGACTGTCACGATATGCCGTCCGGCTGCGTCGTGCACCGAGAGGTCCACATTGCAGGCTTCGGGCAAGTCGAAGGCAATCCGCGTCGTCGGATTGAACGGGTTCGGCACGTTCGCGTACATACTCGTGGATTCGTATGCAATTGCAGCTTCACGTCGTGCGCGCTTTGAATGCGATCAACGGGGTCCTTCGTGAGGCACCCGCTGACCAACCGGTCGAGAGTCGGCGGCGCAATGAAGCGCCGCGCCGACCATAAACGGAATCCCTTTTACGAGTTCATGCGCGAAGTTGCACCGGGCGACATCATCTTTTGCTTTGCGGAGACGCGTATTCGCGCATACGGGTTGGCGCGATCGTACGCGTATGAAGCACCCAAGCCGACCGAGTTCGGGACCGCCGGGAGAAGCTGGGACCAGATCGGGTGGCGCGTCGATGTGCAGTTTCACGAAATCGCGACGGTTTTCCGTCCTGTGGATTGGATCGCGCAGCTCCGCCCGCACTTCCCGGAGAAATATGCGCCGCTGCATTCGATCGGGGTTTCATCTCCTTCCGAGAGGATGGTCGCCTGCTTGTTTCACCTGTCGCGCACTCTGAGTCTCTTCGGCGAATGGGCATCGCCATCGATCGGGAGGTCGACGTTGGGCGGTTCACCGCGGGTCAACGGCGCTTTCTTGAGTTCCATCGGGACGACGTGTTTCTGCAGTCTCAGGTGCGGATCTGACCCGAGCCATCGCACCGTTTCGAGATCGAGGCGCCAATCGACGAAGTATTTTCTTAACGCAGCTGCCCATCCATCCGCTCCGTCAGTAGATCGGCGAGGCCACAAGCGGCTCCCGGTCCAGTTCTCTCCCAAAAATACTTGATATTTGTTTAGCTATCCGGTACCTTCCCCGTATGAAGGCGTATTCGCACCCCCGTGCGACGCGTCCTCCCAACCAGCGGCCGTCCCCGCGGCTGCTCGACTCGAAGGCGAATTCTGAGGAACGGGCGCAAGAGCCGCCGCCGAACGCACTCGATCGCGACCGTGCGTGCTGGCACTTGCATTACCTGGCTGTGCCTCTGGGTCTGCGCTTGGCCGAAAAAGCGGTCGAGCTGATGGAGCTGGAAGCTTGGTCGCGGTGGGGCCGGGCCCGGTTTCAGGACTTCGCGCACGAGAAGCTCGACCGTTGCGGGCGCTGGCTGCTCGACCAAGCCGCGCTCGGCAAGGCGCTGCGGGATGAGCCACTGCTGCGCGGCGCAATGTACGGCACGACGGCGCCGCCGCTTCTCTTCACTTCGGCGCTCTTGATTGCGCGAGCCCCCAAGCATGTGCCGATGCAGCGCTGGATCGAGATCGCTCGCGCCTCCACGGTTCGCGAGCTGAAGGAGACGATTCGCAACGCCCGTTCGGGACGCCCGCCCATCGATGAAGGCAACGGTGACACCAGCGGGCGGCACGAGGCGGCCAATGACGACGCGCTGCAGCAAGAGGCCTACGATGATCCCGACACGCTCGCGATCCACGGCGTGCAGGTCCGGATGCGAATGCCGCGCGCGATCCGCGCGTGCGTCCACGAAACGCTGGACCTGCACAGGGCCGTCACGGGCGCCGACGCCACGTTCATTTCCTTCGTCGAAGCAGTTTTTGCCGAGGCCACAGCCGGCTTGCATCCGCCCGATGCCGAAATCCGGCAGGTCAACCCCCGCAAGTCCACCGATCGAGTCGAAGCCATTTTGGCGCGCGCCAACCGCCGTTGGGAGCGCCTCGCGGCCCACACGAAGGAATTCGACACCGGATTCCTTCCGGTGCCCGAGTCCCCGCCGCGAGATTCGGAGTTCCTGACCGGCGATGAGAAAGCCGAGCGCGTCGTACGCGAAATCCTGCAGCTTCTCCGAGTGCAAGATCACGTGGAGCGTGAAGTCGGCCAGCTTCTCTGCGACATGAGTCGGCACGGCGATTGGGTCACGCTCGGATTTCGCTCGCTCGGTCACTATGCACGCGAGCGGCTCGGCATGTCCGAACGAACGGCGGCGCATCGCGCGTCTGTCGCGCGACGGCTGGCCCGGTTTCCTGTCCTCGAGAACGCGTACCGGCGCGGCAAGTTGCACCGCGAAGCGGCGGGCATCGTGGCTTCGATTCTCGGAGAGGGCGCGTCCGCCGAGGAGGAGGAAGCATGGCTCGACCACGCGCAGTGCAACTCGATCCGGCGTTTGCGCGACGAGCGCCAGTTGTGTGAGTACGACTGGAAGATGCGTGAGGAGACTTCGATGCCGACGCCAACCGTGGATGCGCCGCCGGGCGGCGCTCCTTGCGCGACACGCGGCAAATCGAAACGGCTCGCACGGCCACGACCGCCGACCGATGCCGAATGGCTCGCATCATTGCACCGAGTCCCGGGCCGGACGCGTGACCGGCTCGAGCACGCCATGCCGGAGTGGAATCCGCTCGTGCATCCGGTTGACTTCTACCGCGCAAACGTTTTCCTGACGTTTCGAGCACCCCGTGATTTAGCGCAAGGGTTTCTATCTGCCGTCGAGGCGGCGCGAAGGTACTTGGAGTGGGTCGCGACCGAAACAAGCCCCATGTTGGATGGTGAACCGGCATCGCTCCGCACCGCCCGCGCGTATGCATCGCGCTCGTTGCCCGTGCCGTCGTGGGCGGGACTCTGGGTGCTGCTCGAGGATTACGCGAAAACGTGGGATGACCCGGCGTCTTTCCCCTGGCGGCAATGGCATGAAACCTACGAACGCGACGGGTGGCGATGCATGGCACCCGGCTGCACCTCGAGGAAAAGAATGGACTGTCACCACATCGAATACCGCTCAGATCAGGGCAGCGACGAACTTCCGAACCTGCTCACCTTGTGCCGCTACCACCATCAGCAGGGCGAACACGGGCGGTATGCATCTGTGCGCGGTACCGCGCCTGGCGGCCTCCTGTGGCGGCTCGGTCCACCAGCGTACGGCGAATGGTACCGGAACGATATGCAGGTGGCGGACCCAGGTCGCAGTATGGGACTCGAGAATCGCCCTGGCGCGCCAACTGACGAAGCGATTGGTAGAGCGCGCGCTGCAGGTTGAGATGTCTTCGCAATGCGAAGGGAGTCGCGCCGGGAATCGTCGCTCAAAAACGGAGTCGCGGGATGGTGAGACTCGGGCTCGTCGTCGAGCCGGCGATCTGAGAGATCCCCGATGCTGGCCTGGACGGAGAGCCAGACGAATCAACGTCGAGCCGAGGAATGGATTGGGGTGGATGGTGATGGCGAGCCCCGATCGGGTGCTTTCGGCGTTGTGATCGGCGATATCGGATGGACTGAGCGCCGGGTATCCGGCTCGATTGTCGCCGCCGAAGGTCAGCGGATGGTGTCCGCCAGGGGCCTCTTGCGGCTCGCCACGCAACGAGCCGACCCAAAACAGGAGGCTCGCGGCAAGAACGGCGCCCGAGAGCACCATACAGCGCAATCCGTCGCGCATTCAGCAGTCCTCCGGTGCCGGAAGCCCTTCTGCGCCAAACTTGGGATGGTGCCCGCATGCGCATAGGAACTCTCAACCGCATTTTAGCAGCACCCGGAACCCGGCCGTAGCTTGGGGGGCCTGGCTTCCGCGAACCTCTGTGGTTTGTGGCGAAAACCAAGCGAAGGTGTGCGCTAGGAGCGGCTCTGCGGCGATGGGCTCGTGTAGCGGCGAATGTAGCCGGAGTCGTGTGCGCGGGGGAACCCGAAATCAACAGACCTCGGGGGGGGCCGAAAGGGGCCGGCAACACGGCCCAGGGCTCTGTGACGAGCTGCGCGCCTGCGCGGTGTCAGGCGTTCACCGCGCGCGGTCTGGCACCGAAGATGGCGAGCCACAGCACGACGATGAACTCGCCGAAGTAGAAAGGGAGCGCGAACTGTTTGACCGTGCCCGCCTGCGCCGGGAATCCGACCGCGGCCACGCACGAAACCACGTAGGCGGCTCCGGACAGGATGAGCAACACGCCCAGGAACTTCGGCAGGAATCCGGACTTGATCGTGAGCGCAGCGAAGGGGAACAACCACAACCCCCAGAGTGCGGTCAGCAGGTCGCCCTGCCTCGCGTCCAGGCTGAGCACCGCGTAGACCAGCGTCTCGAGCTGGGGCCGGGTGAACACGGACCAGTAGTCGCGGCCGTTCAGGATCACGAGCGGTGCCACACGCAGCAGGAAGCCCGCGAACCCGGCGGCGATGCCGGTGCCCACCAGCGCGACCATCAGCCGCGCCTGCCTCCGGTCCACGTCCTCGAACAGGCGGTAGAGCGCGAGCACGACCAAGATGAAGAGCACCTGCGCGGCCACGTCGAGCAGGATCCCAAAGCGGTACAATTGCTCCTTGGCGAGGATGGCCTGCGCGGTGGCGGCGGGATCGCCCGCGACAAAGTACAGGCCGCGCAGGTAGAAGTAACCCACCATCGCGAGGATGGACATCACCAAGTAGAGAATGCCGGCTTCTCGGGCGGTACGCCGGATCTCGGTCGCGGTCGGCACGGGGAACACCGTCCATGGGGTTGGGCTGACATTGGCCGTACGCGGGTTCGTGCCCCAAGGTTTCGTCGGGGACCGGACTCGAAGTCTCACGACAGAAGTTCGTCGCCCCAAAGGCGTCCAAGGAACTCGCGCCAGGGTACGATTTCGATCCCCTCGCGGACGCTGGCGCGGGGTTCCATCGAAACGATGATCGCTGTCCGGGGATGATGCTCGTCCGCAAAGGCGCGAATTCCACGCAGGTCGCCGGGGCGAATGGGGCCGCCCTTCACTTCGATGGCAACTTCGCCGCCGCCCAGCACGAAGTCCACTTCCAGGCCGGACTTGGTGCGCCAAAAATGAATATCGTAGTCGAGGCCGCGGTAGGCGCGATGCGCCTGGATTTCCATCAGAACGAAGTGCTCGAAGGCGCGGCCGAACTCTTCTCCGCGGGGCTCGGTAAGCGTTCGCTTCGTAATCGCCCCCGCAACACCCACGTCGAACAAGTAGAACTTGCCGGCCTTCGTGATGGTGCTCCGGCCGCCGCGCTTCGTGAACGGGGCGATTGTGCTTCCCAGCAGAGTATCCATGACGATCTGGTAGTACTCCTTGACGGTCTTGGAATCGACGCCGCAGTCGCGGGCGATGTTCGCATAGTTGGTGAGTTCGCCGTGCGAGTATCCCAACGCGTCGAAGAACCGGGAGAATGCCGGGATATTGCGCGTCAGGCCCTCGTCGAAGACCTCCTCCTTGAGATAGTCACGCACATAGGCCTGGAGTGACCGGCGGTAGTGAGGATCCAAATAGTGGGCTGGCAGCAAGCCGCGTTGCAGCGCACGCAAGAGATCCAGGTCCGGAATTTCCGGCGAGACCAGCGGATGCATTTCGAATCGCCAGGCCCGGCCGCCGAGCAGATTCGCCCGCCCGCGTTTCAATTTGCGAGCGCTCGAGCCCGTGAGGATGAACTGAATATGGCGGTTCTCAATGAGCCAGTGCACCTCGTCCAACAGCGCGGGCGCCTTCTGAACCTCGTCGATGACGAAGGGGTGGGCGCGCACGGCGGCGGGAGCGGCCTCGATTTCCTCGCGCAACCGCGACGGCCGCTTCAGAAGGTCGAAAAGAAGGTCCGTCTGGAGAAGGTCATAGCGCATGCTCTTGGGAAAGCGCTGCGCGAGAAAAGTCGTCTTCCCGGTCTTGCGGGGCCCCCACAGGAACGCGGATTTATTTGGACGGTAATTGAATCCACTCTGGACGGACAGAAGAGATCGGCGGGGTCGCGCCGGATCGCGGACGCCTTCGCCGCGGAACACGGTGGTGTTCGTCTCCGACAAGACGCGAAGTTCGGATCCGCAACCACCACTTCGTGGCCCAGCTCCTCCAAGCATCGCGCCACCCACTCGCTCTCCGTCGACGCCTCGATCACGATGCGAGCCCGCTCCCCCTTGCCAAGCGTCGCGCGAAATCGGCCGGGCAGTGGCGGAGCGTGCCTCGCGGGAGAGAGTGGAGTATGATAGATTGGTTCGCATCGAGAGGAGACGAAAATGCGGTATTTCGGATCGGCTCTTCGGTTTGACGCTACCGTGTTGCTCTGCCTCATCGTCGGCAGCAGCGCTGGAGCCGGCGCGTCCACGTACGCATTGAATGATGCCAGCCGGTTCAGACAGGGTTGCTTCGAGCTCTGCGCTTGTCCACAGACGGAAGCCGGCGTCGTGGGTTCCTTCCAACTGGTCCCAGCCGGCTTCGATGGTTCTTTCGAGATGTTCGATGTTTCCGCGGTCGACTGGACAGTGCTGTCGCCGCCGTTCGAGCTCAGCGGCTCAGGGACCTATCGCATCGACCGCGCCGCCCACCTCCAACGCCTCGAGCTCGACCTGCGCCGGGGCCTTGGCGACGTCGAGCATTTCGACAGCGGTCTCGTAGTCGCCGACGTCGACTTCCCCGCCGTCCGTGCGCAGGTCGCGATCCACGGTCCGCCAGCGTGCTTCGACACACGCTTCGAGCTGCACGCCTCGCCCCCCGTGGCGGTCCAAAGCACCACCTGGCCGGCGATCAAGGCCATGTACAAATGACAAGCGGCGTCGTCAGTTCACCTCAGGTCGTGATGTAGTGGCCGTGTGGCTCTGGATGCTACACCTGGTTCAATAAGTGGTCTGCCAAGTTCACGATCTCGGTCCCGTGGTCATCCTCGGAGTAGGTGCTGACTAGAATGCTGCGTGCCCCGGCACAAAGAAACGCCAATCCCAAATCGAGAGAGCCATCTGACGAGGAATCGAACGACAGCCCCCGGCATGCGGCCAGACTTATGAGTCGTGCTTCAGCCGCCAATGCTACTCGATCTCCTGCGCGGTGAGTCGGCCGTCGACCGGAGCACCAGCTACATTGCAAGACGGCAACGAGTCGAGGGCTCTCTCCGATGCGCGGTGACCAATGAGAATATCGGCGCCAGGTAGGGCTCGGGACAGATTTTCAATCTCGTTGGCTTCCCTGCGCAGCGGTGCAAGTTTTCCTATCCCTCATATGCCCGCCGGCTGGAGATGCCGCTGCTGCGCCGGCATTCGCATTCAGTACCCCAGCGCTGCACCGCGCGAACGCGGATCGCTGACACCGCGGCGCGTGCCGTTGGGCAGAATCTCGATGCATTGTGCACTGCTGTAGGGGGTGCGTTCGCGCAACGCGTGGCCCATGGCGGTGAGATTGTTGCGTACGTCGTCGGTGAAAGCGCCGGGCTCGTAGTAGATCAAGTCCGGCTGCCACTGATGATGGAACCGGGGTGTCGCAACGGCCGTTTCGAGCGTCACCCCGTGATCGCGCACATCGACGAGAATATTCAGCACCGTCGTGATGATGCGCGGTCCGCCGGGACTGCCGAGCACGAGCCACGGGTGGCCGCCCTTGCGAACAATGGTCGGGCACATCGACGACAGCGGCCGTTTGCCGGCGGCAATCGCGTTTGCTTCGCCGCCCACCAGGCCGTACATGTTCGGCGTGCCCGGCTTGGCGGTGAAATCGTCCATCTCGTTGTTGAGAAGAAACCCGGCGCCCGCGACCATGAAGCCGCTGCCGAATTCGTCGTTCAGAGTCGTCGTGAAGCTCGCGATGTTGCCGGCGGCGTCGACCACCGAAAGATGCGTCGTGTGATCGGGCTCGGGGGGCGCCGTGCGCAGCGTGTCCCAGGCGGCGTCCGCCGGGACGAGTGCCATGTGACCACCGGGCTCCCAGGGCCACGGATCGCCAGGCTGGAGTTTGCCGCGCGGCGTCGCATGTTCGGGGTCGATCGATTCAATGAGTTTCTTGATGTACGGCGCCGCAAGCAAACCGGTGACCGGCGGGCGAATGAATGCCGGGTCGCCAAGATGCGTATTACGATCTGCGAAGGCGCGCGCCATGGCCTCGGCCGTGAGATGCACGCGGTATGTCGACCGTGGACCGGTGGCGGAAATCTGCCAGTGCTCCAAGATCGCGAGCATCTCGAGCAGCGTCACACCTCCCGAACTCGGCGGCGGCACGACGATGACCTCGAGATCACGATAGCGCCCGCGGAGCGGGGTGCGTTCGGTGGCGCGATAGCCGGCCAAGTCGGCGCGTTTGATGGGCCCTTGAACGCGCTCCATCTCCTTGGCGACGATTTCTGAAATCGCCCCTTCGTAGAACGTCAGCGGACCCGATTGCGCGAGCAGCCGGAGCGTACGCGCCAGATCGCGCTGCTGGAGCTTGTCACCAGCGCGCAGCGGCCGGCCGTGTGGTAGAAAAATGTCGGCGCTGGCGGGAAACGCTTTGAGCTTGTCCTTCGACTGGTCGACCGCGGCGGCAAGGTCCTCGTTCACCGAGAAGCCGTCCTGCGCGTAGCGGATGGCGGGCGCCACGAGACTGCGCCAGGGACGGCGCCCATACTTCGACCAGGCGAGATACAGCCCGGCCGGAGTGCCCGGCACTCCCGACGCCCACGGTCCGACGCGCGATCGCAACGAATCCGCATTGCCCTTTGCGTCCAGGTACATGTCACGGGATGCTGCCGCCGGCGCTGTTTCGCGGCAGTCGATCACGGTGCATAGGCTGTCGCTGGCCCGATAGAAGAGCAGGAATCCACCGCCCCCCAAATTGCCCGCTTGGGGATGCACGACGGCCAGCGCGAGTGCGGTCGCGACGGCAGCATCGATGGCATTGCCGCCGTTCTTCAGGGTTTCAAGTCCAACGCGGGTCGCGAGCGGCTGTTGACTCACGACCATGCCGTGGGCGCCGGTCGCAACTTGGCCGTCGCGATACACGAGCGGCGCCGCCGACACGGAGACGGTTCCGCAAACCAAGGTCGCAAGAGCAATCATCAGCCGCACAGCACAGCTCCACCGTTGACGTTGAGAATCTCGCCGGTAATATGCGCCGCCAAGTCCGAAGCGAGAAAAACGATTGGACCCGCGATCTCATCCGGGGTCGCAACACGGCCGCGCGGAATCGCCGCCTCGATTTCGAGCCGCCGCGCCGGCTGCTGCATTTCACGCTCGACCATCTCGGTACCGACCCAACCCGGCGCGACCGCGTTGACCCGCACGCGCGGCGCGAGTTCGACCGCCAACGACTTGGTCCACGCCACGAGCGCGCCCTTGCTGGCGGCATAGTGCGAGTGGTCCGCTTCGCCGCGCTGGGCGGCCGTCGAGGTTACGATCACGATCGCCGCCGATTCGGACTGCTGCAAGAACGGCAAGAGCGCCTGCGTCAGTTCGAAAACGGCGTCGAGGTTGACGCGCATCGTTTCGCGCCACACTTCGAGGGACATGGATTCGACGCGGCCGGCAGTCCAAATGCCGGCGTTGTGCACGAGCACGTCGAGACGACCAGTCGCGGCCGCAACAGTGGCCGCAATCCGGGTCGCTGCACCTGCTTCACCCAGGTCGGCTGCCACGAGCCAGGCCCGTCGCCCCGCCGCGCGCACATCCGCCGCCACCTGATTCGCTTGCGAAGGCGAGGCGCGGTGGTGCACGACCACGTCCGCGCCGGCGCGCGCGAAAGCGCCGGCCGTGGCGGCGCCGATTCCGCGCGAGGCCCCGGTCACAAGTGCGATGCGTCCCGAAAGATCGATCACAGGTCCTCCGGCGGCCAGTGTATCTTGCGCGCGGGATCCTGTCCGCCATAATGCGCCTCGAGCCGAGGGTCGGGAATGCGCCTGGAGAAATCGTGGACGAGGCGACACCACAAAGTTTGAACCTACCGACGCTTCCGGCACCGGATCGCGCGCCGCCGGGCGGTCGCATGGCGCGCTGGTTGTTGCACGGCGGCAATCTCGACTCACCGGCGAGACACGGACACGGGCATCCGTGGTACCAAGTGCTCTGGCTGACCGGTGTCGACTATTTTTCGACCCTCGGATACCAGCCGGGCATTGCGCTCTTGGCGGCTGGGGCCTTGTCACCGCTCGCCACGGTGTTGCTCTTGGTCGTGACACTCTGTGGTGCGCTACCGGTCTACGCGCAAGTGGCGCGGCGATCGTTCGCGGGCCAGGGCTCTATCGCCATGCTGGAAAATTTGCTCCCCGGCTGGGGCGGCAAGTTGTTCGTTCTAGCACTCCTCGGATTCGCCACCACCGACTTCGTCATTACCATGACGCTGTCGGCTGCCGACGCGGCGCAGCACGCCATCGAAAACCCTTTCATGCATCCGTATTTGGGCGATCACCAAATGTGGCTGACGTTGGGATTTCTCGCCGTCTTGGCGCTCGTCTTTCTCAAGGGTTTCAAGGAAGCGATCGGCGTCGCCGGGTTTCTGACCGTGCCCTATCTCCTGCTGAACGTGGTAGTCATCGGCCGCGGCCTCGTCGAAATTGCCCACCGGCCTGAACTCTTCGAGGGCTGGCGCAGTGCTCTCACGCTGCGTGGGGACTGGACCATGTTGTTCGCGGCGTCGGCACTCGTGTTTCCGAAGTTGGCGCTCGGCATGAGCGGGTTCGAGACCGGCGTCGCCGTCATGCCACTCATCTCGGGAGGCGATCGCTTGCCCGGGGGCGCCGCGCACTCCGAGCATGGGTTGCCGGCAGGTGCCGCCGTCGACCTGCCGCTCGGGCGAATCCAGGCCACGCGCCGGTTGTTGACGACGGCGGCACTCATCATGAGCGTACTGCTCATTGGCTCGAGCTTCGTCACGACATTGCTGCTCAAGCAGGCGGATGTCGCGGAAGGCGGGCCGGCCGCGGGACGCGCGCTCGCTTATCTCGCGCACACGCTTCTCGGGCACGGCTTCGGCACGGTGTACGACGTCTCGACGATCGCCATCTTATGGTTCGCCGGCGCCTCCGCCATGGCCGGCATGCTGAACTTGATTCCGCGCTATCTGCCGCGCTTCGGCATGGCACCACGCTGGGTCTCCTATGCACGTCCGCTGGTGCTCGTGCTTTTCGCCATCGACGTGATCGTCACCGTGGTCTTTCAGGCCAACGTCGAGAAGCAGGGTGGCGCCTATGCCACCGGCGTTCTCGTCCTCATGCTGTCGGCCGCTATAGCGGTCACGCTCGCGCTCTGGAACGAGCCGCCACCGGCAGGCGCGGCTTCACGCCGCCGGGCCCGGATCCTGGCCAGTTACTTCGCGCTGGTCTCCGCCGTCCTGGGCTACACCCTCGTCGACAACGTCATCGAACGGCCGGACGGCGTCATCGTCTCGAGCGTGTTCATCTTCATCGTCGTGGTACTGGGTGCCATCAGCCGTTACGTCCGCGCCAGCGAACTCCGGGTCGAGCACATTAC
The DNA here is from genome assembly GCA_031362565.1 of bacterium. GTDB lineage: Bacteria > Krumholzibacteriota > Krumholzibacteriia > JANLSU01. The sequence continues at coordinate 16,784 of JANLSU010000121.1, forward strand.
GTTCGCCGACAGCGACTCGAAGGCGTTGTGGCCCAACATCATCGGCAAGAGGGTGCATCTGGTGGCACTCAAGACCGCCGACCGGACCGCACGCGATCGCAAGCGCGCCGAGATCCAGCAGCATTACCGGGTCGCGGGACCGTTCGCATTCGTGCACGTCAACCTGCTCGACAACCGGAGCGAATTCTTGGCGCCACTGCAATTGCATGTGCGGCAGAGCGGCCAAGACTACGATGTCGCGATCACCGGCGCGGTTGCCGTGGCGAACAGCCTGGCGTATTTCAGCGAACTCGTCGATCCGATCAGCATTTACCTGGGCCTGACGCGCCTCAACCTGATGACCCAGTCGCTACGCTATTTCCTGTTCGGCGAAGGCGAAGTCGGCTTTTCGGTCTACGCCATCCTCGTCCGGTACTGGGAATGGACCCCCGAGGACGACGTGCGGCCGCTTATCTTCCTGATGAGCGAATGAGTGTCGTTCGCGCCTGCCACGTGCCGCGCCCGGCAAGATGACCACACGCGGCGACGGCTTTGACCCGGCGCGCCGTTTGCAGGTAGACTGGTCTTGTCCCGCCGGAACCCGAGGAGGCTGCCGTTGAGTCTGCGCCCGCAGCGCGCCGTGGTTCTGCCCGAGCGCGCCCGACGCATGCCTGCCTCGCCGATCCGCAAGTTGGCACCCTTGTACGACCAGGCCAAGGCGCGCGGCCTGCACGTCTACGCGCTCAACATCGGCCAGCCCGATATCTTGACGCCCGTCGAGATGCGCAACGCCTACAAGAATTGGGACCAGCAAGTGCTGGCGTATGGACACTCGGCGGGGCTTGCCGACTACCGCATTGGGCTGGCGCGCTACTACGCGCGTTTCGAGATCGACGTGCAACCGGAAGAGATCCTGGTCACGACCGGCGGCTCGGAAGCGATTCTCTTCGCGCTCATGGCCATCTGCGGCCCCGGCGACAACGTCCTCGTCCCCGAACCGTTCTATACGAACTACGCCGGCTTCGCGGTCATGGCCGGTGCCGAAGTGCGGGCGATTCCATCGCGCGCCGAGGACGGCTTTCATTTGCCGCCGCGGAGCGTCATCGACGCCATGGTCGATGACCGCACCCGCGCCATCCTGTGGTCGAGCCCCGGCAATCCGACCGGCGCGATCCTGACCCGCCACGAGCTCGAAATGCTGGGCGATGTCGCGCTCGAGCACGGCCTCTTTCTCTTGGCCGATGAAGTCTATCGCGAGTTCACTTATGACGGCGCGCGTCATACGAGCCTGTTTCACCTCGCTGGGCTCGATGACCGCGCCGTCATTCTCGACAGCATCTCGAAGCGCTTCAGCGCTTGCGGAGCACGCATCGGTTCGCTCATGACGCGCAACCGCGAGATTTTGGACGCGTGTTTGCGCTTCGCGCAGGCGCGTCTGTGCCCGCCGACCATCGATCAGTACGCGGCGTTGGCGGCACTCGAAACGCCGCAGAGCTACTTCGACGACGTGCGCGACGAATACCAGAAGCGCCGGAACGTCCTGGTCGAAGCGCTGGGGAAACTTCCCGGAGTGAAATGCCGCCGGCCCGACGGGGCCTTTTATCTCATGGCCGAACTGCCGGTGGACGACAGCGAACGCTTCGCGCGCTGGATGCTCGAGGAGTTCGAGTGCGACAAACGCACGGTCATGATGGCACCCGGCCCCGGGTTCTACATGACGCCTGGCGCCGGCGCGCGCGAAGTACGGCTGGCGTATGTGCTCTGCTGTGAAGACCTCGTCGAGTCCATGCGCGTCCTCGGCCGTGGCCTCGCGGAATATCCCGGCCGCGTCTAAGATGGCCCGCCTGCATCCGTTCTGCGCCGTGCGTCCAGAGGCCGGGAGCGCCGCGCGCGTTGCCGCGCCGCCCTACGACGTCATGACGGCCGATGAGGCCCGCACCCTCGCCCATGACAATCCACTCAGCTTCCTGCGCGTGACGCGCGCCGAACTCGAATTGGCCGCCGGCACGCCGCCCTACTCTGAAGCGGTGTACGAGCGGGCGCGCACCAACTTCGAAGCGTTGCGCGCTGCCGGGACGTTGCTCCGGGATGCGGAGCCGGCCGTGTACGTGTACCGGCTGCGCATGGGCGATCACGAGCAGACGGGCGTCGCGGGGTGTTTCTCGGTGGACGAATACGAGCAGGACATCATCAAGAAGCATGAGCGCACGCGGCCAGACAAGGAAGACGACCGCACGCGCCACATCGGCGCCCTGCGCGCGCAGACGGGTCCCGTGTTCCTGACCTATCGCGCTGCGGCCGCAATTGACGCGCGGGTCGGAGCGATTGCGGCGCAAGCGCCTCTCTACGACTTCGTGGCGCCGGATGGGGTGCGGCATACGCTGTGGCGCGCCGCGGCCGCCGACGGGCAGGCGCTTTGCACCGAGTTCGCGGCGGTTCCAGCGCTCTACATCGCCGACGGACATCATCGCGCCGCGAGCGCGGCCCGCAATCGCGCCGCCGAGCAGCGCCTGGCGAAGCCGGCACCAGACGCGAGCCTATTCTTGGCGGTGGCTTTCGCCGACACCCAAGTCCGCATCCTGCCCTACAACCGCGTCGTGAAGGATTTGGCGGGCCAAAGCGTCGACGAATTTCGGGCGGCGATCACGCGGCTCGCACCACGCGTCGACTTGCGGGCCGGCGGCCCGGTGCCGGCACGGGCCGGCGAGGTCGCGATGTATCTCGACGGCCGTTGGCACCAGTTGGCGTTCGGCGACATCGACGCCGGCGATCCCGTTCGCAGGCTCGATGCTAGCCTGCTCCAGGACCGCATCTTGGGTCCGCTGCTCGGGATCGAAGATCCGCGCACCGACACGCGCATCGATTTTGTCGGTGGCATTCGCGGTCCAGAGGACCTTGTGCGCCGCGTCGAGGCCGGCCAAGCCGCGGTGGCATTCGCGCTGTTTCCGCTCGCGGTCGACGACTTGATACAGGTATCGGATGCCGGCGCCGTATTGCCACCCAAGTCGACGTGGTTCGAACCCAAGCTTCGCGACGGGCTCCTCGTGCATGTGTTTTAAAGGCGGTTAGGGGCAAACCCGTGAAGAAACGATGGCCGCATGACGGCGTCTATGCCCGCATCGCGTATTCGCGCCTGCATGGCGTGGGCGTGGGGGCGATCCGCGACATCCCGGCCGGAACACTGGTGTTCCGCGGCGAGAGCGAGCGCGTCACGTGGGTGTCGCGCGCCGCGGTGCGGCGAATGCCCTCGGCCATCCGGCAATTGTATGAAGACTTCGGCATGGTCTGGGGGGACCGGATCGGTGTGCCGCCGACCCTGAACATGTTGTCGGTCGGGTGGTACGTGAATCATTCCGACCGCCCGAACGTCGAGGCGGGTGAAGACGGCCGTTTCCGGGCGATGCGCCGGATCCGGAAAGGCGAAGAGTTGACCGCCGACTATCGAACCTTCACGGACGAGGGGCTCCCGTTCAAGCCGAAGCGATCCGCACCCGCGCGACCGCGCGCCTGAACGCCGGTCCTAGGCGGGCGCCGCCGCGGCGGCCGGACCCACTTGCCGGTACACCGCGTTCCGGAGTCCAATGGAGTCCTCATTCCCGATCACCAAGCCGCTGCCATGCGCGAGCGGACACCCTCGACGGGAGGCCCGGAGATGGCCGCAGCGAAAACCAAACCGACAGCTGTGAGTGTCAGCGCATTCATCAACGCTGTCCCTGACGAAGAGCGCCGCCGTGACTCGCGGACACTCTTGAAAATGATGAAAAAGGCCACGAAGGCCGAGCCGAAGATGTGGGGCCCGACGATCATCGGATTCGGGAGCTACCACTACAAGTATGCGAGCGGCCACGAAGGGGACATGTGTATCACGGGCTTCTCGCCACGTAAGGCAGCGTTCTCGATTTACGTCCTGGGCGACATCGAGGGTCAGGCGGGTCTCCTGAAGAAGCTCGGCAAGCACCAAGCCGGAAAAGCGTGCCTCTATATCAAACGCCTCTCCGACATCGATCTCGAGGTGCTCGAGGAACTTGTCACACGTTCCGTGAAGTCCGTGAAGGTAAAGTGGAGTTGACCCTTCCCGATCGGTTGCCATGCGGCTCTCGATGATCCGGTTCCGCACGATCGCCGGCCTCGCCGCCATCCTGGGTGGAGCTTTGGCTCTCGGAAATTGCGACTCACCCTCGGGCCCTGTAGCCCCGCGCCCGTTCTTTCCACTCGCAACCGGAAACTACTGGGTGTACGTCGACAGCTTGTTCGATCATGGCAATGTCGTCCAAGTGCGCGTCGATACCTCGATTGTGACCGGCACTGGCAGCGCGCTCGGGGGGTTGTGGTGGCAGATCAGGCAACGCACGCCCGGCATGTCGGACGTGGGTTCACAAGTGCAACTGCGCGACGATGGGCTGCATGCGGTGATGTTTGGATTTCCAGGGCGTTTCTACGAGTCACGCACGCTCTTGGTGCCACGCGACACCGCCTACAGCTATAACTATCTATTCCAAGGCGACATCGCGGTGTATCGGACGGTGCGCAAACTGCCGGGCCGTGTGACCGTTCCGGCGGGCACGTTCGGGGATTGCGTCGAGTACGAAGATCAATTGGCCACCAATGTCCTGGCCCAGGGTGTCGGCATCCTGCGGCGCACGACGCCAGTCGACTTCTTCGACTCGACGCGCACGACGTCGACTCTCGTCGATTTCCGGTTGCGCTAGTTACGCCAGCCCACGTTGCTGCCGGGCCGCCCGGATCCGCCGCACCGTCGCATCCGCAATGGCAGGCACCGCCGACTCGGGGTACGGGGCGACGCTGCTGACGTTGATCTCGCAGAGAACATAGGTGTCCTCCCCCTTCGCGTCCTTCGGGCCCAACAGAAAATCGCAATCCCACAGGATCGGCACGGCCTCGCGGTCGATCTCCAGAAGTTGCAGCGCGGCCGGCACCCACTCCTGCTCCAACTGGTGTTTGAGGGCTTGAAACTCCGGCTGCGTCGCGGGGTGGTACAACCGCGGCCCCGGCTGCGGGGCCGCCGCCGGCGATGCGCCGTCGGGTGCAGGAAATAGCGCATTGATCGCCTGATGCCCAAATCCCGCCACTTCGCGGTCGACGAGATAACAGCGAATCATGCCTTCCGGGAGCCGCTCCTGATACTCCTGGTCGATCATGCGCCCGTTGCCGGCAAAGTACGGCGCGCACCGCGCGGCGAATTCGCCCAAAGTGATTTCTTCTTCGATGCAGTCGCGTTTGGCGTGACGGACACGCAGCATGGTTTCGGCGTTCACCAAAGCAAAGGGACGCGGCGACTCACCACCAGGAACTCGGTCCGCCGGCAGTTGGACCTTCCACACGCCATTTCCCCCGTTGCCGCGCCACTGTTTCAGGACGCGCGCTTTTCCGGTTGCGAGCCGCGCCGGCAGCTCGCGGCACATTTGCTCGAGACTGTCATACCGATGCGTGTCGGACCCCCAGCCGACGGCGCGGGTTCGAACCAGGACGTCTTTTGTCCCCAACTTCAAGATCACATCGGGATGGGTGCTGACGAAGATGCCGGCGGCTGCCACATCGCGGAGCATCGAATCGAGGACGGACCGGTCCCGGCCGTTTTCAATGGGGTTGCACCACACGAGCACGCCATCGACGCGCAGGAGTTGCTCCCGCACTTCGGCGCAGAATTCGTCGTGATACACGGCCGGCTCGACGTCGAGACCCTTGGCGCCAAGCGCACGAAACACATCTGCAAACCGGTTGTTGGCCGGTGTTGCGGTTCGCCTTGCCTCGGGATTGCCGGGGTAGAGAATCGCGACTTGGCCGTGATTTTCTGGCGCCATGGAATTCGCTAGCCGTTCAGAGCAATCGGCGGAGTTTCGCGAAGCCCTTCTTGATCTCGTCGGCGGCGAGCTCGAGCGACGCCCCGACTTCGGTGGCCGTCTCTCCGACGACTTTGGCCGCGGGCCGGGTGCGATCTTCGAGCGCGTCCAGCTTCGCCTCGAGCTTGTTCCACTCATCGCGCGTGTCGGCCTTGGCGAGGGTTATTTTGAGTGCCAATTCCTCGCGCTCGCGCTTGAGGGCCTCGACGGCTGCGTCGATCCGGCTCTTCTCTTCACTCATGTTCGCCATCTCCTTGCGTGTCGCGGGAGGCGGGGGTTCGCCGGCGGATCCGGCTGGTGGGGGCGCGAAATGACGCCTCATCATAGCACCGCCGGGCCTCGTGTCCGGATTCGAATCGAGCCGGCAATGGCCTTGAACCGTCGTCGCGACAAGAGGTTCCAGCGCCCGGCCAGACGGCGGCTCGCGACTCCAACGGCCCCTGGGAACTTCTGGAGATCGACCTGCATTGAGTTGGGGTCGGCAGACACGGAGCCGAAAGGCTACCCTGACAATCGACCCGCGGCGCCACTGGCGCCGCCCCACACGGAGTCCGAATGACTGCGGTGCGCCCAGAGACCCACGACGCCAAGACCTTCGAGGCGTTGCTGCAGCCGGTGCTGCGGGTGGCGTACGGCGTCGCTCTGCGCCTAGCGCGCAACTCGTCGGACGCCGAGGACCTGGTTCAGGAAGCGGCACTGCTGGCTTTTCGCGCCTTCGCCAGCTTCGAGCTGGGGACAAATTTCAAAGCTTGGTACATGCGCATTCTGACCAATTGCTATTTCGCCAAGTATCGCCGCGTGAAACGTGGGCCCGAGTTCGTGGATCTGGACGACACTCCGGCGCTGTACCTCATGTTCCAGACTGCGGGCGCCGGTTTGCATACACGTGGCGCGGATCCAGCCGGCGCGTTGCTCGAACGAATGGACTCGGAACAGGTCGCTGAAGCGATTGCGGCATTGCCCGACGAATACCGCGTCGTTTGCGCCCTCTACTTCGTGGACGACCTGCCGTACCAAGACATCGCGGAGATCGTCGGTGTGCCGCTTGGAACGGTTCGATCGCGGCTGCATCGCGGGCGGCGCATGCTGCAGAAGGCTCTGTGGCACGTGGCGGAATCGCACGGCATCGTGACAGCGCTCACGGCCGCAGAAAATTGAGAGGACCTCGAATGACACCCGACCGTTATACATGCGAAGAGGTGCTCCGGCGGCTCGATGATTTCCTCGACCGGGAGCTGGACGGCTCGGAAGAGAAGCTCGTCCAAGAGCACATCGACACGTGCGCCAATTGCCTGCGTGAGTACGAGTTCGAAAAGACCGTCTTGCAGCAGGTGAAGGCCAAGGTGCGGCGTTTGAGCGTCCCGGCGGATCTCATGCGACGGATCGCGCGGGCGATCGAAGCGGACTCGGCCGGCACCGACTCGTAACGCCTCAACCCGTTCGCACGCCGATGCCTTCCAGGAACGCCGCCGGCAAATGCCCCGCCGTCAGAGTGCGCGGATCGATCCAAGAAGCCCCCAGATGCCGCGCCTCCTCGAGTCCCAACGCCGCACTCAAATTCACGCAGCCCGCGAACACAGTGCGGGAAAGCGTCGTGCGGCGGAACGATGCGCCGTCGACGTCGGCGCTGCTCAAATTCGCACAGGCCAAATCGGCGTCGTCAAAACAGGCGCCGCGCAGATTCGCGCCGGTGAAATCCACCGCCGTGAGATTGGCGCCGCGGAACTTGGCGCCACTCAAGTTCGCCCAGCGGAAATTCGTCCCGCCCAGATCCGCCCCGGTCCAGTCGGCTTCGCAGGCGGAAATGCGCTGCGCGTCGGCGTTCTGCCAAACGGAGTCGTGGGCCTCGACGCGGTCGAAGTTGGCCCACATCGCGCTGGCGCGCGTCAGCTCCGCGCCGCGCAGGTTTGCGCCTTGAAAATTCGACGCGAGAAATTTTGCATCGGCACACTGGGCGCCGCTCAGATCGGCGCCCGCGAGATTGCACGCCATGATGAGCGCCGCCCGTAGATCGGCGCCGGCAAGTGCGGCGTCGTGCAGATCGCCGTCCGAGAGGTCGGCGCCACGCAAATCGCTGCCGGTGAGATCGGTGCTCGCAAGCAACGCACTCATGGCGACAATGCCACGCAGGTCGGCACCGCGGAGCACCGTGGTTTCGAGCTCGACGAGCACGGCGTTGTTTGCCTTGTGGCGAATTTCCACGCTGCAGTCCTCCCCATTTTCAGGTGGCGGCGCGATGCCCGGACGGGACGCACTGCGCCCGTCGATCCGGGGTCCGTGGAACTTGCGGCGGCACGGCACCATTATAGACACGCAGGGCGCCGCAGGTCATTCCCCCTTGGAAGGGGGCACCGCGGCAGGGAAGGAACCGGGGAAGTGCGATCCAAGGACGGCATGAACTGCGAGGCACTGCTCCGCCGCCTGGACGACCATCTGGACAGGGAAACGGACCCCCAGACCAATCAGTGCATCCGCGCCCACCTCGAGACGTGTATCTTTTGTGCGACCTTGGCTCGAGTCGAATCGGATGTTCTCGGCAGGCTCCGCGCTGCGCTGGCGGCACCGCCAATGCCGGCTGGATTGGCCGCGCGGATTCACGCCGCGCTCGCCCGCGAACCCGATTCGTGACGAATACGGCGCGGGGATGGAACCTTGGGCGCGTCCGGGCCATTGGCCCCTTGGAGCGCCGCGACTCGCGCCGCCGATACCGAGACGGAGGACGACGTGCAAGGATCCGAAGCGAAGGGCCCGACCCCGCATACCGGCCGTGGTACCGGTCCCGAATGGACCCGCCTGCAGCAAGACGCGCGGCGCGAACAGAATTGGAAACGCTGGGGCCCCTATTTGTCGGAACGCCAATGGGGCACCGTGCGCGAGGATTACTCGGCCACCGGTGAAGCCTGGGATTCGTTCCCACACGATCAGGCCCGCAGCCGCGCCTACCGCTGGGGCGAGGACGGTTTGCTCGGGTTCACCGATCGCGAGTGCCGGCTCTGCTTTTCGATCGCGCTTTGGAACGGCCACGATCCGATTCTGAAAGAACGCTTGTTCGGCCTCACCGGCTCCGAGGGCAACCACGGCGAGGATGCCAAGGAGTGCTACTACTATCTCGATTCGACGCCGACGCACTCGTACATGAAGGCGCTCTACAAATATCCACAGGCCGAATACCCGTACTCGTGGCTCGTGCAAGAAAACAGGACGCGCGGCAAGGACGACGGGGAGTTCGAGTTGCACGACACCGGTGTTTTTCAGGACGGCCGGTATTTCGATGTCTTTGCGGAATATGCCAAGGCGTCGGCCGACGACATCTTGATTCGCATCACCGTCGCGAACCGTGGCCCCGAAGCCGCCACCGTGCACCTGCTGCCGACGCTCTGGTTCCGCAACACCTGGGCCTGGGGTCGCACCGGCGAAGGCTATTGGGCGCGGCCGCGACTCGAGCGCCATGGTGACAACGAAATCATCGCCGAACACTCGACGCTGGGCCGCTACAAGCTGGCCGTGGGCCCGGGGCCCGATGGCCGCCGGCCGGCGCTGCTCTTTACCGAGAACGAAACCAACGGCCAACGCCTCTGGAACGTGCCGAATCCGATGCCCTACGTGAAGGATTCCTTCCACGAATACGTCGTGCAGGGCAACCAGGCTGCCGTGAACGCCGCGGGTACGGGCACCAAAGCCGCAGCGCACTACGTCTTGGATGTGCCGGCCGGACGCTCCGCCGTCGTGTGTCTGCGTTTGTGCGCTGACGGTGTCGTTGCCCCAGCGCCCTTCGGCGCCGAGTTCGACCGGGTGTTCGCGACCCGCCAAGAAGAAGCCGACGAATTCTATGACAGTGTCGTGCAAAGCGCCGTGACGCCGGAAGAGCGGCGGGTCATGCGCCAGGGCTACGCGGGTCTTCTGTGGTCGAAACAGTTCTTCCACTACGTCGTGAAGGACTGGCTCGAAGGCGACCCGTCGATGCCGGCGCCGCCGCCCGAGCGCGCCACCGGCCGCAACAGCGAATGGCGGCACCTGCACAACCGCGATGTCATCTCGATGCCGGACAAGTGGGAGTATCCGTGGTATGCGGCGTGGGATCTCGCATTCCACATGCTGCCGTTCGCGAACGTCGACCCGGACTTCACCAAACAACAACTCGTGCTTTTCCTGCGCGAGTGGTACATGCACCCGAACGGCCAGATTCCTGCCTACGAGTGGGCGTTCGGCGATGTCAACCCGCCGGTGCATGCCTGGGCCGTGTGGCGTGCCTACAAGATCACCGGCCCTAAAGGCGGCCGCGACCGGCTCTTCCTAGAGCGCTGCTTCCAGAAACTGCTCATCAACTTCACCTGGTGGGTCAACCGCAAAGACATCATGGGCAAGAACGTTTTCGGCGGCGGCTTCCTCGGGCTCGACAACATCGGCGTTTTCGACCGCTCGCGGCCGCTGCCGACCGGCGGCCATTTGGAACAGGCCGACGGCACGGCGTGGATGGCCTTCTACTGCACGACCATGCTGTCGATGGCGCTCGAATTGGCGAGCGAAGACCCGGCCTACGAGGACGTTGCCTCGAAATTCTTCGAGCATTTCATCGCCATCACCGATGCCATGAACCACCTGGGTGGCGACGGCCTGTGGGATGAAACCGACGGTTTCTACTACGACAAGCTGCATGTGGACGGCACCCAAATGCCGCTCCGTATTCGCTCGCTCGTCGGCGTTATTCCGCTCTTCGCGGTGGAAATCCTCGAGGAACACACCTTCGCCAAGTTGCCCGGCTTCCGTAAGCGCATGGATTGGTTCCTGGAGAATCGCAAGGACCTGGCCGAGCATGTCACATACATGCAAAAGGGCCACAACGGCGGCCACGGCCACCGGCTGCTGGCGATTCCTTCCAAGGAACGGCTGCTGCGCGTGCTGCGTTACGTGCTCGACGAGGCCGAGTTCTTGTCGCCGCACGGCGTGCGCGGCCTGTCGCGCATCCACAAGGACCATCCGTACACGTGCAATGTGATGGGCGAGAATTACCACGTCGACTACACGCCGGCCGAAGGCAATACGGCGCTCTTCGGCGGCAACTCGAACTGGCGCGGCCCCATCTGGATGCCGCTCAACTACCTCCTGATCGAGTGCCTCGAACGCTATCACCACTTCTATGGGGATGAAGTCAAAGTCGAGTTCCCCACCGGTTCGGGCAATCTGCTCAACCTGCAACAGGTGGCGCAGGAACTCGCGAAGCGCATCGCGAGCATCTTTCTGCCGGACGCGACCGGACGGCGCCCGGTGCACGGCGAAGAGCTGCAATACACCACCGATCCGCATTGGAAGGATCTGGTGCTCTTCTACGAGTACTTCCACGGCGACAATGGGCGCGGCGTCGGTGCGAGCCACCAAACCGGCTGGACGGCGCTCGCGGTGCGTCTCATCGAACAAGTCGCGAAGGCGCGCCGCGGCGAATCCACCAACCTGACAAATCGCGACTCCTCGGTCGACGGAATCGAGCTGCCGCTACGGAGCGCCAGCCATGCGGTATGACGTCATCGTCATCGGCAGCGGCCAAGCAGGTGTGCCGCTCGCGGCGCGGCTCGCGGAGGCGGGCAAGCGCGTGCTCATCGTCGAGCGCGCCTTGTTGGGTGGCACCTGCGTCAACACCGGATGCACGCCCACCAAGACGATGATGGCGAGCGCCCGCACCGCACAGGTCGCGCGGCGTGCCGGCCGGCTCGGCGTCCACACCGGCCCCGTCGTGGTCGACCTGGCGGCGGTGGTCGATCGCAAGAACCGCATCGTCGAGGAATGGCGCGCCGGCGTGCAGCGCCGGCTCGAGGCGTCCGGCGACCGTTTGCAGTGGAAGCACGGCCAGGCCCGTTTTGCCGGCCCACACGAGGTCCAGGTGGGTGACGAAACCCACCACGCCGAAACCATCATCATCAATACCGGCGGCCGGCCTGTGCTGCCGCCGCTCGCGGGGCTCGAGCAAGTCGATTTTCTCGACAACGCCAGCATCATGCAGCTGCGCGACATTCCCAAACATCTCATCGTCCTGGGCGGCGGCTACATCGCCGTCGAGTTCGGGCAGATGTTCCGCCGCTTCGGCAGTGAGGTGACGATTCTGCAGCGCAGCAAGCACTTGCTGGGCCGCGAGGACGAAGACGTCGCCAAGGCACTCGAGGACGCATTCTTAGCCGAAGGCATTCAAATTCGTTTCGGCGCCGAGGCCAAGGCGGTGTGGAAGGATCAGGACGGTCTGCGGGTGGAACTACAGAATGGCACGTTAGTGCGCGGTTCCCATTTGTTGGTTGCCGTCGGCCGCGAACCCAACACCAAGGACTTGGGTTGCGACGCCGCGGGAATCGAGCTCGACAAGCGCGGTGCGATCGTCGCCGACGAACACTATCGCACCATGGCGCCAGGGGTGTACGCCGTGGGCGACGTTCTGGGCGGCGCGCAATTTACCCACAACTCGTGGGACGATCATCGCCTGCTCTTCGACATCTTGAACGGCCGCGAGCGCCATCGAAGCGGCCGGCTCGTACCCTACAGCGTTTTTACCGATCCGCAACTAGCGCGGGTCGGCCTGTCGGAAACCGAGGCCAAGGAGAAGGGCATCGCCTACGAAGCCGCCACTATGCCCTTCGCCAACATCGCCCGCGCCATCGAGCTGGATGAAACCGCCGGCATTCTCAAGGTGCTCATCGATCCCAAGACCGAGAAGATTCTGGGGGCCGCCATCGTCGGCATCGAGGCCGGCGAACTGATTCATATCTTCGTCTCACTCATGCAAGCCGGTGCTACGGCCCGTGCCATCGTCGATGCGCAGGCCATTCACCCAACCCTCGCCGAAGGCGTGCAGTCGCTGGTCATGAGTTTGGACCGCTACAAGCTCTGAGGCCCCGGCAGATTGACGGCGGATATCGTTGGCGTTAGGCTCGTAACGTTCCGCCGCAACGATCCACCGGCATTCACGACCGAGAGGGCCTCCATGACACGGTCGATGCGAGTGGGCGCCGCGACCCTCGCCGTCCTGGTGACGCTGTTCGGGTTGCACGTGCAGCTCAACCTCGGCGGCTGGCGGCGCTTCATTGCGCGCCAGCAATCGGCACCGGCAGCACGCGGCGAACTGGTCGTGGGGTTTCTGCCCGTCACCTGTCACCTGACGTGCCCGGTCACGAGCTGGGTGACTTCACACTCCGCCGGTGGCGCGGTGTTCCGGTCCAAGCGCTACACCGAGTTCGCGACCATCGCCGAGGAGTTCAAGGCGGGAAAACTCCAGGCCTCGTTCATCCTGGCACCGCTCGCCATGACGCTCTGCCGCCAAGGGCTGCCGATCAAGATCGTCTATTTGGGCCACCGCGACGGCACGACGCTCGTCGTGCGTACCGACTCGGACATCCACGACTTTACGGGACTACGCGGCAAGACCATCGCCATCCCGCACCGCTACTCGAACCAACGCATCCTGCTCGAGCGCGAGCTGGAGAAGCACGGCATGACCGCTGCCGATCTCAACATGGTCGTGTATCCGCCGCCCGAGATGCCCTCGGCGCTGCAGAAGCGCGCCGTTGACGCGTACATCGTCGGTGAACCGTTCGCGGCCAAATCGGAGGTCGAGGGCTTCGGGCGCGTCCTCGGGTTTACCAAAGACATGTGGCCCAACTTCATTTCGTGCGTGTTGGCGGTGAGCGACGACTTGATCAAGAACGACCGGCCGCTGGTTCAGGAGCTGGTGGATGGCATTGCCGCGTCGGGCCGGTGGCTCGATTCGCCGGGCGAGGACCTGGCTCCTGGAGTGCGGCGTGCGACACCGGACAGCGCGGCAACACCAGGTGTCGCCCAGCTTCCCGACGGCTGGGACGCCACCCATCGCTCGCAAGCGGCGGCGATTGCGGCGCGACCGGAGTACTATAACCAGAACGCCGATCTCATTCGCTTCGTGCTTTCCAAACCGCCCGACCGGGTGCGCTATACGGGGCTCGGGCCGGCGCGCGCCGACTTCGAAGAGATTCAGCGTTTCGCCGAGAAGCTCGGCTACTTCGCACCCTCCACGCCGGACGACCGGTTCGGCTTCGAAGATTATTGCGATCCCTCGTTCGCGACGAACGCCAATCCATGAGGGCCCGGACCCGTGCCGTGTTGCCGCTCGTGGGACTCGCCGGGTTCCTGGCGCTCTGGCAAGCGCTGGTCGTGGTGACGCGGCCGGCGCCGCTTCGCCGTGCAACACTTGCCTTCTCGTCGGCGCGTGCCGATTCGTGTGCGGCGGTCGTGCTCGGAGCCAAAGGCACGGTCGCCGGCCGGGCCTGGCTCGCGCTCGACCCGGCGCGCATTGCGACCAGTGCCGGCACGCTGCGCCTGTGGCTTGGGGCGCTTCAACCGACGCTCGCCGCACTACCCCCGAACGCCGATGCTCGCCTCCGGCCGCTGCTCGACGCGGCGCAGCGCGACTTCGGTGGCGGCCTGGAACCGTCGCTGGTGCCGGTCGCTGGAGTTCCCGACGCCGAGCAAGAAGCCGTGGCGCGCGCCACCCGCCTACAGATGGAGAAACTGCGCCATCCGACCTGGCTGCCGAGCCCCATCGCGGCGCTCACCGCGCTCGCGACGATGGTACGGAGCGGCGAAATGTTGCGGCACATCATCGCGTCGCTCTTCCGAGTCGGTTGTGGTTTCACGCTCGCGGTCGTCTTGGGCGTGCCGTTCGGTCTCGCACTCGGAAGCCTGGCTTGGTTGTCGGCGCTCGCGAATACCGTCATCCAATGCTTGCGGCCGATCTCGCCGATCGCTTGGTTGCCGGTCGCGACATTGGCGCTCGGCGGCGGTGACCCGGCGGCCGTGTTCCTCATCTTTCTCGCCGCATTCTTTCCGGTCACGGTGTCGACGGCGGCCGCAACGGCGACCGTCGATCTCAAGTACCGGCGCTCGGCGCTCAACTTCGGCGTGCGTGGCTTCGCGCTGGCGCGCCACGTGATCCTGCCGGCGACCCTGCCGTCGATCTTGACCGCGCTACGCATCGGGCTCGGAATCGCCTGGGTCGTGGTCGTGGCTGCCGAGATGCTGGGCGTCGAATCGGGTCTCGGTTTTCTCGTTCTCGATGCGCGTAATCAGTTGCGTTACGACCGCGTCGTGGCGGCGATGATCGTCATCGGCCTCATCGGGCTCGGACTCGACACGGTCGTGCGCCGTCTCGAACAAGCCGAGCTCGAACGCCGTGGGGTGGTGGCCCGATGACCGGCGCCCAAGCGCGCGTCAAGATCCGCGTCGCGGGTCTCGTCAAGACGTTCTGGGCCCGCAAGGCGGCGGTTTCGGTTCTGCAAGGCATCGATCTCGAAGTGCGCGAGGGCGAGTTCCTGGCGATCGTTGGGCCATCGGGCTGCGGCAAGACGACGCTGCTCAACTGCATCGCGGGCTTCGACGCGATCGACGCGGGAAGCATCGAGATCGACGGCGAGTTGGTGCGCGAGCCATCGAGCCGCCGGGTTTTCGTCTTTCAGGAACCGGGCATCTTCCCGTGGCTCGATGTGCGCGGCAACATCGGTTTTGGCTTGCCGCGCCGGTTGCCGGCCGCTGACCGGGCGGCAATCGTGGCGCGTTACGTCGACCTGGTGGGATTGCAGGGTTTCGAGGCCGCGTTGCCGAGCGAACTGTCGGGCGGCATGAAGCAACGCGTCGAGTTCGCGCGCGCGCTCGCCGTCGAACCGGATGTGCTCTTCCTGGACGAACCGTTCGGCGCGCTCGACTCACTGACCCGGCTCGAGATGCGGCGCGAGATCGTCCGGATCTGGAAGGCGACGGGCAAAACCTGTTTGCTGGTCACCCACGACGTCGAAGAAGCGTGCGAGCTGGCGGACCGGATCGCGGTCATGAGCCGGCGCCCGGCGACCTTGCGGGAGATCGTCGACAACCCACTCCCGCGCCCGCGCGACCCCGACACCGCGGAGTTCTGCCGGCTCAAGGAACACCTGTTCAGCACCCTCGGAGTCGAGCGGCGGGTGTGACGCGCCGGCGTGGAGTTCAACACGCCGGCGCGAATTTCGAATCGAGACGCGGGCGCGGCATGCTGCCACGCGCGGCGCATCGATCAGTGCTGGTACAGATTCTTGACGTTGCCCCAGGTGCTCGATTCAACGCCGACCGATCCGCCGTTCCCCGTCGCCATCCGAATCGTGCCCGTGGTGCTCCCCGAGCGGCCAGCGAGAACACTTCCCGGTGCGCCGATGAAATCGATGCGGTACGTGATGTCGAAGAAGCTGTCCACGGCCCACTGGTTGCCGGGGAGCTGGGTCAGCGTCGTGTGACCCGGGCTCGGCATTCCGAATCCGGTCCCTGCGGTGATGCGCAGCAGGTCGAAGTCCGGGTCGCCGGTGATCTGCCCCTGCAGCCCGAACATGTCGGTGTCGAACGACTGAAGCGGGTTTCCGGGCGTGCGTGGTGCGACGTCGGTCGCGCACTGGGCCGTCATGTTGATGGTGCGATGCAGCACGAGAGCGCCCGTGCCGTTCAGAACCAAGGTCAACGCCGAACCGAAGGTCTCGTGCCCGCCGCCCAAGGGTCCACCGGGTGTGTGCGTGATGTTGAAGAAGCGATCATGCTGGGCTCCGACGGTGATCGTCGTCCCGGGCGGCAAGCCGTCGATCATCTCGTGCAGGTCGGTTGGACTGACGTAGCCGCACGGATTCGGCGGTAGATCCACCGTTCCACCGCCATTGTCCGGCACAGTGCAAGGGACAGCGAAAGCGACCAGCGGCAACGCCGTCACGGCGAGTGCCGCCAGAATCATCGAGGCGCGTAGTCCTCTGTCAAAGCGCGGTGGATGCATGAGACTCTCCGGATGTACGAGGACGTAACGATTCAACCTTCACCTACGGTCCGAAGCCAGTCGCGCCGGCGTGGAGTTCACCACGCCAGCGTGAGTTTCGATCAAGATGCTGGCGCAGCGGCTGCCACGCGGGCGCATCGATCAGTGCTGGTACAAATTCTTGACGTTACCCCAAGTGCTCGGCTCGACGCCGACCGCACCCGGGTCGCCCGCCTGCATGCGAATCGTACCGGTCGTGCTGCCCGAGTGGCCGCCGAGAACGCTGCCTGGATGACCGACGAAATCGATGCGGTATGTAATGTCGAAGAAACTGTCCACGGCCCAGGTGTTGCCGGGTAGCTGGGTCAGCGTCGTGTGACCCGGGCTCGGCATCCCGAACCCCGTCCCCGCCGTGATGCGCAGCAGATCGAAGTCCGGGTCGCCGATGATCTGTCCTTGCAGCATGAACATGTCGGTGTCGAACGACTGAACCGGGGCTCCCGGGGTGCGAGGTGCAACGTGGGTTTCGCACTGCGCCGTCATGAAAATGTTGCGGCTCAGCACCAAGCCATCTGTTCCGTTCAGTACCAGGGACAACCCGGAACTGAAGTGCTCAAGCTCGCCGCCTAAAGATCCACCAGGGTTGCGCACGACGTTGAAGAAATCCCGATGCTGCGCACCGACCTGGATCGTCGTGCCGGGCGGCAGTCCGTCGATCATTTCGTGCAGGTCGCTCGGACTCACATAGCCGCAGGGATTGGGCGGCAGATCGACGGTGCCGCCGCCGTTGTCCGGCACCGTGCACGGTGCAGCATGAGCCAGCATCGGTAATGCCATTAGAGCGAGTGCCGCGAGAACGGTTGCGGCGCGTAGTCCTCTTTCAAAGCGCAGTTGATGCATGAGACCCTCCGATGTACGAGGACACGACGATCTCTCGTTCGGTCGAAAGAACCCGCTACAGGGGCTCGCAACCGGTGTATGGTACCTTGAAGCTCTAAAACCTTCATGCTTACTTTATACTTCCGAATCCAGGGTCGCAACGGCGTTTTTCGGGGTTTGGCCTTGGGGACGCGTCCCGCAGGGGGGGCCAGTAGGTAGTGTTACGACTCCAGGCCCTACCCCGGCTCGCGATCCGGCGCCCGGCGCTCGTCACGACCGTCGCCTGCGTGGCCGTACTGGCCATGGCGCCCGGCATGCGCCGGCTCGAGTTGCGGACTGACGGCCATTCGCTCGTGCCCCCTGGCGACCCCACGGTCCTGTACGACCGGTCCATGCGCCAGGAATTCGGCGTCACGGATCCTCTCATCGTCCTGATTCATTCTCACGACCGCGACGGCATCTTCAACGACCGCACGTTGCAGCTCGTGCGCGATTTGACCCAGAAGGCGATGCAACTTCCTGGCGTCCACGCCCCGGACGTCCTCAGCCTGGCCACCGAAAAGAGTGACCGTTTCCGGGCTGGATCGCTCGAGCACCGATCCTTTCTCGAGCCCTTTCCCGCGACTGCCGCCGAACGCTTCGAGCTGCGGGACGACCTGCGGGCGATTCGCCTCTATCAGGGCACGTTGATTTCCGCCGACGAATCGGCGACCGCCGTCTTCATCGGCGCGCCGGAAGGCGCGGACCGAACGGCTCTGTGCAATGCAGTCGAAGATCTCTGCGCGCCCTACGACTCGCCACAGGACGAAGTGCGTGTCCTCGGCGCGCCCGTTGTCGAGTCGCGACTCGGGGCCCACATTTTGGCCGACCTCGGCTTGCCGGCGCGCGCCATTCACGCCCCGCGCGAACAGTCCGGCGCAGCTCCGCCGGCATCATTCGGCGAACTGCAACGTTTCGTCGGCCAGCACGTCGGTCTCTTGCCGCTCGTACTGGCGATCATGGCGTTAGTTTTCCTGGTGAGCTATCGCAGTGCGGTGGCGGTGTTGTTGCCGCTCCTCGAAGTCGGAGCGTGTCTGGTCTTCGTCTTCGGCCTGATGGGTTGGCTCAACGTTCCCGTGTACCTGACGATGGCAGTAATGCCGGTGATCCTCGTTGCCATGGGCGTCACCGACGAAATTCACGTCTTTGCACACTATGCAGCGCGGCGCCGGCAACAGCCGGAGGAACCCCGTGCCGCCTCGGTCCGCGCGACTCTCGACGAGATTGGGTCGCCGATCATCAAGACGTCGCTCACCACCGCGCTCGGTTTCTTTTCGTTTGCGTTGTCACCGCTGCCGCCGCTGCAAGCCTTCGGCATCTTTACCGGGCTCGGCATGGTGTTCTGCATGCTCTGGTCGCTGACGGTGATCCCGGCGTTGCTCGTGCTGTGGGGGCCGCGGCGGGCTGCCGGGCGCGGTGCCGAGGGCGGGCGTCTCGGCGCGGTGCTTGGACGAGTCGCGCTCGCGGTCGCACGCCATCACCGCGCGGTGCTCGTGGTGCTGCTCTTGGTGCTCGTGGTCCTGCCGTTCGGAATCCGGCGGCTCGTGGTGCAGGACAGTTGGATCGGTGCCTTCGCGCCCGAGAGCGAGTTATACCAAACGACCCAAGCCTTCAACGCGCAGTTCTTCGGTACCCACACGTTGTACGTGACGGTCGATACCGACTCGTTCGTCGTGCGTGGACAATTGCCCCCCGTCGACGTCGATCACCACACGTTGCTCCTGCCGGCCGGCGTTAGCGTCGATCCGGCGCGCCTCGTTGGCGCCTGGGTGGATGTGCGGCGTCCGGGCACAACCGGGCTCGAGAATCCGCCGCCGCACGGGCCGCTGCGCTGGAACCGGTGGCAGTCCTGGATCGAAACCGCGGCGCGCGACGGCGACCGCATCCGGGTCACCATGCCGCTGCGCTCCGGCTCGCCCAAGTTCTTCATCGATCCGCAGCCGGAGGAAAAGCTCGATTTCGAGATCCGGTCGCAGCGTTTGGAAACGGCGGCGACACTGCGGGAGATTGCCGGACTCGAAACCTTCATACGCGGACGAGTCGACGACACTGTCGGCGGCGTCCTCGGTCCGCCCGACTACATCGCAACGACGCAATTCATCGTCAAGAGCCGCGACGAAGCGCAACGCACGATCCCGGACGATCCGGAGCGCATCCGCTGGCTGTGGAGCCAATACGGTCGAGTCCGCGGCACCGAACGGCTGCGCGAGGTCGTGAACCCGCACTACACGCGCGGCCTGGTCGCGGTGTATCTCAAGAATGCCAACTACATCGACACCGAGCGCCTCGTCCAGGCCATCCGGACCTACGAGGCCGAACATTTGCATGCCTCCGGCATCCAGCTCGGGTTCGCCGGCGACGTGGGCGTCAGTCAAGGCTTCATCAAGGCGATCGTCACCGGGCAACTGCGTTCACTCTTCGGATCCTTGGCCGGCATCCTGGTGATCACGGTGCTGCTGTCGCGTTCCTGGCGCTGGGGGGCGATCTGTGTCGTGCCGTGCGCCTTCGCGGTGATCCTGTGCTTCGCGGGCATGGGCTGGATCGGCATCCCACTCGGCGTGGCGACTTCGATGTTCGCGAGCATGGTGTTGGGCGTCGGGGTCGATTACGCGATTCATTTGACCGATCGTTGCCGCACCGAACTGGCGCGCGGTGCGCGGCGCGATGCCGCAATCGCAGCCGCCGCGCGCGCCGTCGGCCCGGCGATCGTCGTCGACGCAGTGGCCGTGGCGCTCGGATTCGGGGTGCTCACCTTCAGCCAGGTGCCCGCCAATGCGCGGCTCGGTTTGATGACCGCCCTCTGCATCGCCGGCGCGCTCGTGCTGACGTTTTCTGCCTTGCCAGCGTTAATGGCGGCGGCTGTCGGGTCCAGGACCAAGAAGTAGGCCCGCGCCGCGGTCACGGGCGGTGGCGCCCGCCTTTTGCCGCGATCACGCGAACGGACGCAGGGCGGCGAGAAGATCGTCCGGCACCTCGGCCGCGACCATGGCGTTGCCGCTTCGGCGCATGAAGGCGATTTGCTGCTCGCCGCGCGCCACCAACTCTTCGCCGCCGTCGTGCGACCGCCAGTACTCGAACCGCAGTGTCATGCGATTTTGCGCCAGCGTTCCCAAGCGCATCCGGACATGCACTTGATCGAAGGCTGAAAGCTCTTGCAAGTAGTCGCACGAACAGCGGGTGGTGACCAGGCAGAGACCCGTTGCGATGTCGTCGAGCACGCTCGGCGCGTGGTCGCGTAAGAACATCTCACGGCAGCGTCCCTGCCAGCGTACGTGGTTCACGTAGTAGACATTGCCGAGCAGATTGGTTTCCTCGAACCCCACCGTGTGCAGATACTCATACGCCTGCATGGCGCCCCCCGGCGAATACTGCGAACGCCAGCCGCTCCGCCGCCGGCTGGAGCACCCCGACGAAGGTCGTGATCAACGCATCGCCCGCCGCCAGCATCACCCAGCCGTCGGTGGTGGTCGAGCGTAGAAGGATTGGCGTTTCGGAGGCAACACCCGCCTTCTTCAGGCATTCGATCACCGTCCAAACCCGCGTCAGCGAATCCGCGAGATTCTCGCCCGACTCGCGCGCGACCTGCACGGCGAGTGCGTAGCGTTGCGCGCCGAGCAACCCGTGCCACTCGTCAGAGGGGCGCTCGACAACGGGTTCGACGTCGCAGCCGAGCGTCCCCGCACCGGCGACAGCCAGCATCAGCGCTCCCGCGTGTGATACCGAGACCGTGAGATCCGGCTCCGACGGAAGTTCCGGCTTACCGTCGGGACGATGTACCACGGAGGAACGCCGCGCCAACGCCACTTCGAAAGCCCGTGCCGGGTCGTCGCTCCCAGCGGCGCCGTCCCGTTGTAGCGCCACACCGATGGTAAGACCGGGAACGAGGTCATCGAGCCGGCGCTGCAAGTAGGGTGCGAGCAATGGCGCACTCCACGCCTTCGGTGCCTTCGTTGGCCCCACGGCGCGGAGCGTAAGGCCGCTCCAATGCTCGAGCACAGCGCCATCGGGCGTGGTGATTTCGAGATCGTAGATGAACGTGTCACCGTCACGGTGGCGCTCCCGAGCCCGCACCGCGAACGCCTGGCCGCTGGGCAGCCGGTTGATTTCGAGGCGCTCGATGGCAATCGGCAGCAGGGTGCGATGCGGGATGCAAGCCTGGAGGGCGTGAATTGCGGCGTCGCGCGCCCCGGGATCGCCGAGCACCAGGGACGCCGGCAGGTAGGTCCCGAACCATGCTGTCGCCCCGTCCGCGGAGATTTCGGCCAGGCATTCGGTGGCCCGCAACCAACGGTAGCCACTGACGCGACGGAACCGCCCGTCTTGGAACAACACCGAACCATAGAGATCGGCTTCGGGTTCGAAGGCAAGCCGGCCGTCGACGAGGCTATCGCCCGCGAGCGCAACTCGACTGGGAGTTTCACCCGGGACTGCATTGAACCGGCAGCGGGCACGGAAGTGATCGACTTGGAACTGGGTGCGCGACGCGCGCAGGGCCACGTCGACAACACCCGGCTCGCGCACCAGGGCCGCGACGCGGATGGTCTCGGTGCCATCGCGCGGCACGACGATGGGGCGCGCGAACTCCACGGCTTCGAACACCGGCGGCGTTGTAGCGCCGGTAATCGCCATTGCGGCTTCGGCCATCGCTTCGAGCCCCAGGACCGCCGGGAAGAGCGGGTCGCCGGCCAGAGTGTGATCCGCGAGATACGGGTCCGAGTCGCGCGACAACTCGACATCCACTACGAGTTCGATGCCGGGGTACAGCACGCGCGGTTGTTCGAGAAAGCGCCAGAGCGGCAAGCGCGCCGCTTCGAGTTTCAACGTCGCTTGCACGCCGAAGCGACCGGCCACCAGGATCGATGGATCCGGAAGGTCCGTGTCGATCAGGCGGCCGAGCCACTGCACGCCAACGTCGACCGGGATCGGCGTGATGCCATCACGCACGAGGGCTTCCAACCGGCCGAGCCGCTCGCCCATTCCAGCGCCGGACCACACGGACCATTCGATCGTCAAGCAGCGGCACGCGGGGTGGTCCGCCTGAAAACGCCGCACCCAACCTGCAAGCCACTCGTTCGCGGCCGCGTAGTCGGCTTCGCCGCGCATTCCGGTGCGCGCGATGATCGAACCGAAAGCCACGAACAGTTTGAGCCGCGACGCATCGACCGCGGCGGCAAGATTCCGCGCGCCGGCGAGCTTCGGTGCCGCGGTGGCGAGAAAATCCGCCGCGTCGAGCGCACTGAGCGGCCGTGGGATGTTGGTTCCGGCGCCGTGCAGCACACCGGTCACGGGTCCGAGCGCTGCTTCGATCTCGCCGACCGCATCGCGCAAGCGCTCGGCCGCGGCAACGTCGGCGACGGCGTAGTGGAACCGCACGCCGCTGGCGCGGAAGCGTTCGAGATTTTGCGCCAGCACCGAATCGGTATCCGGATGGGCGCGACCCACGAGGCCGAGCCGCACGCTGTACTTCCGGGCGAGCCCCAGCGCGCACTCGGCCGCGATCCCCTTGCCGCCACCGGTCACGAGCAGCACGTCGTCGGGGCCGAGCGCTAAGGGCGCGTGCAACAACGGCCCTCCAGGAGCGAGGACGGGTTCGCGTCGAATTCCATCGCGGCCATAGGCCACGGCGCGGAAACCTGACGCGGCTTGCGCTTCATCCGCCACCCAAGCTGCGACACGAGGATCATCGCGCGGCACGTCGACGATGCAGGTGGCTGTTTCCGGCGATTCGAGATGCAGCGAGCGCGCGAACCCGCCGCCACCGCCGTCGCATTGCACGACGACGAAGCACCCGGTCGTGCGACGCGGCCAAAGTGCGCGCGCGGCTTCGAGAAGCAACGTTGCACAGCGCTCGTCGGGTTCGGGCGGCAGAATCACGATGACACCCTCGCCGCTACTCTTGGCGCCGAGCGCCCGCTCGATCGCACCTGCGAGTGGATCGCCTGGCGACGCGAATACGCTCCATACGCCATGCGTACTGGCCGGTGCGTTGCCGGGCCCGGGACAATCCAGCCACCGGGTCACGAACGGCCGCACCCATGCATCGACGCCGGCCGGAACCGCGGGCGCGGCCAAAGCCGTGCCGGTGCCGTGTGTCGCGCTCAACTCTTCGAGCGCCCGCGCCAGTTCACCGACGGTGGCGCCGGCGTACGCAGTAGGATCAGCGGGTGGCGGCAACCCGAGGCGCGTCGCCGCTTCGACGGCCACCTGACCAACGACGATCGAATTCAGATGCAGATCGCCGAGGAGCCGATGTTGATCGCTCACGGATTCGACCGGCAATTCGATCCGTTCGGCGACGAGGCGCCGTACGAGTTCCAACGTCCCGGCGGGCTTGCCCGCCGGTTGCGGTTTCGGTTCCGGTTTCGCCCCGGCGCGTATGGCGTCGGCTGTCGTGGACGCCCCTTCTTCATCCGGCAGCGGTGCCTGCTCGCACGGATTGGCGAGAAATCGCCGCTGCCGATCGAGGTCGAACGGTTTGACGAAGCGCGTCGCGAAAAGCGCCTCGTGCTGCAGTGCGCTTCCGAGTGCCCACGCTGCTCCGGCCGCGTTCAGCAATCCGACCAACGATTCACTCGCCGCATCGAGGGCGATGACGGGCGTCGCCGTCTGCCCAGAGGCGAGGGTGCGAAGGGTTTGGCCGGGCCCGACCTCGAGCCACAGATCCACCTCGGAATCCGCGGCCTGCAACGCGGCGCTGAAACGCACCGGTGCGGTGACTTGGCGCAGCAGAAGTGCGGCGAGATCGGCCGCGGCTTCGAGTTCCCCGCCGGTCACGGTCGAAAACACCCGCCGCTGGATCGCACCCAAAGGCGCCGCCGCCAAGTGCGCCGCGAGCGCCGGGACGGCTGCTGCGACGAGTGGCGAGTGGAAGGCACGAGTGACCGGCAGGCGCACCGCAGCGACACCGGCGGCGCGCGCCAGCGCGATGACCGCTTCGACCGCGCTCGCGTCTCCGGCGATTACGGTTTGGTTCGGGGCGTTCAACCCCGCAACGACGACATCGCCACCGGCAATCAACCGTTCGGCCGCCGGTGCATCGGTTGCGAGGCTGGCCATTGCACCGGGGCTGCCGAGTTCGCCCATCGCGCCGCCGCGCGCCGCCGCCAACCGCACGAGCGCCGGCGCATCGAACGCGCCCGCCCAGTGATATGCCGTCAACTCACCGAGACTGTGACCAATTGCGACATCGGCCGCGAGTCCGAGAGCGGCGAGGGTCTGAAGGCCGGAAAGCGACGCGGTCACGATCGCCGGCTGCGCCACGGCGGTCTGGTGCGGATCGGCATCGCGCTTGATCACCGTGTTGTCGTAGAGAGCACGCACGGATTCGAAGCGCCGGCGCCACAAACCGCCGTCCAGATGGGCGGGCGAACCCTGCCCGGTGAACAAATAGCCAAGGCGCGGCGCGCTCTCGCCGGTATCGAAGTACACGCCGCGGCGCACGTCGAGCATCGGCGGCGCGCCGGCGGCCAACGATGATTCCAGCGCGGCGAGACGCGATTCGAGCCCGTCCGGCGTGCCCGCTACGACGGCGGCCCGGCAGCGCGGCCGCTTTCGCAGCAGTCGCGCCAGCGCTGCCGCCAAGTCGCCGAGTTCGGCGAATGAGATTCGACTCGCCGCGCGTCGCGTTCGTTCGACGGCCTCGCGCAATAACTCCACGGTCTCGGCGCCGAAGAGGAACAGCTCGCAATCTTGATAGGTGCTCGCGAGAGCGCGCGCCTCGCCATCGAGATCGCCGCCTCCGGGTGTGCCGGCGCCCTCCAACGTGAGATGCGTGTCGATGCCCCCGAAGCCCATCGCACTGACCGCAGCCCGCAACGGTTTTCCCGCCGGCCAGGGTTCGGCGTCGCGCAGCACCCGCACACAAGCGCCGGTGAGTGACGGATGGGCGTCGAAACAGCCGGTCGTGGGCGGGCGAATCTGGTTGTGGACCGCCAACGTCGCCTTGATCAATCCCGCGATGCCGGCGGCGGCTTTGGTGTGGCCGATGTTGGCCTTGACGGAGCCGAGCGCCGCCGGCTCAGCGGCGGGATCGGCTTCGCGCCGCGCCCGCGACAAGACCTCCAGCTCGACCGCATCGCCGACCGTCGTGCCCGTGCCATGCCCTTCGAAGTAGACGACGCTGTCCGGGCCATAGCCGGCGCGCCGGTAAGCGCGGCGCACGGCCAGGAGTTGGCCTTCCACTTCGGGGCGCGTGATGCCGCCGCTGCCATCCGAAGCCACGCCCCAGCCGCGCACGACCGCATACACGCGCAAACCACGTGCGAGTGCATCGGCGTGCCGCATCAAGACCACGAACCCGCAACCTTCGCCCGGCCAGAAACCGGCCGAGCGCGCGTCATAGACACGCATGAGTTCGGGTGCGAGGGCGCCAAGGCGGGAGAAGCCCACCAACTCGAACGGATCGAGGCTCAAATCCACACCGCCGGCGAGCGCCACATCGAGGTCGCCGGCGACGAGCGACGAGCACGCGGTGGTGACAGCCAAGAGCGAACTGGCGCAGGCGCCGTCCACCGTATAGCCGCCACCCTTCAAGTCGAACTGATTGCAAATGCGCCCGGCGATGGTGTTCGAGAGTCCACCCGCCAGCGTCTCGTCGCCGACTTCGGGAAACGGCGCCTTGAACGTCACCTCGAGTTCGGACAGAAACTCGTGGCGCTCTTCGAGTGGCTGGCCGCGTTCACGCAGCGCCGCATCCACCATGCGGCGCACGTAGGGCCAGCGGAGCCGCAGGGTGCTGGCGCGCGAGAACTCGCCGGTGAGCGAATTGCCGAGAACGACTCCCGTTGATTCGCGCGGTAAGTGCGCCGGATCGGCGAAGCCCGCGTCGACGAATGCCCGCGACGCCACGTCGAGCGCCAGCCAGTGAGCCGTGTCGGCGGCACGAAATGCTGGACCCGCGATCCGAAAGCGGGCGCGATCAAACTCCCAGCCTTCGATGACTGCCACATAGGGTGTGGAGATCGAATCGGTACCGGTGCGATCGCCGGGCGCGTAATCCTCGAACCGCAAACGCTCTGGCGGCACGCGCCGGAAGGCTCGACGCTGCGCCAGCACGTTGCGCCACAATTCGTCCGGTGAGCGCGCGTCCGGATAGCAGCACGCCATGCCGACGATAGCGATGTCACTCGGGCTCGT
The DNA here is from genome assembly GCA_031362565.1 of bacterium. GTDB lineage: Bacteria > Krumholzibacteriota > Krumholzibacteriia > JANLSU01. The sequence goes on from JANLSU010000121.1 coordinate 43,448, forward strand.
CATGGCGTTCGCATCGGAATGCCCATTCGTCATGCCGCGCTCGCTCATGACTGCACCGCCACTGGCGCGAATCGCATTCGCAGCCGCCCGCGCCACGCCTCGTACGCCGGTTCGCTGCCATCGGGCGGTAGATCCCGGAAGGCTTCGTCGGTGCATTGCGCCGCCGCTTTGGCGCCCAGACCACACAACGTAAGACACGCCCGTTCGGTGTGCGGCGTCGCGTTCCCGGCGCGCTCGCGCGCTTGGGCCGCGAACGCCGCGCCCTGGGCCAGGGCCGAGCGATGTTCGCCGGCGGCGCGACGCAAATTCTCCAGCGCTGCGTCATCCGCCCCACCCGCGTACGCGGCCGCGAGCCCCACTCCGCTCCACAGGTCGGCGTGCCGCGCGGCATCGAAACGTTCGATCGATGCCGTGACCCCGGCGACCCCGGCGCACTCCACGAACCACAGGGCGCGGCCCAGCCCTTGATCCCACGCGCGCCGCTGGTAGCCGGCAACGATGCGCGCCGGCACCACATGCTGCTCGATGCAGCGCCGGGCACTGAAATACCCATCGTGGAAGCCCCAGCCGTCGAGCACGAGCCAGCGCAACCGCTGGTCCATACGCCGGGTGGCGCGCTCGAACGAACGGCCGGCCCGAGCCATCGCCCAGCCGGCGCCGATATGAACCATGTATGCGTGCCGGCTGCCGGCGCCGGCGAGGAACGTCTGCCATCGGTCGCGCCGCCAGGGCAGCAGCGTATCGAGCAGCAGGAGCGCCATGCCCGCCCCTTCATAGGCGAAGCCGCGCCGCTCGGGCTCGACGGCCTCGAGCCGCGCCACGAGTTGCTCGCTCGGTCCCGTTTCGAGCCCGGCGTGGTACCCGGCGACGAAGGTCGCGCCGATCGTTTCGAAGCGCTGCCGCGCCACCGGGTCGCCGCCGCGGAAGCCGCGCCGCTCGAACCGGGTCGCATCGGGGGAAATGCCGAAAAGGATCCGTTGGAGCTTGCCCAAGTGAAGCGACCCTTCGCGCTGCATGTCAGCCACAGATTTCGACGACGGTCCTGGCGAGTCGACCTGGAACGCGGGGCGCCGGAGCGCGAATCCGAGCGGCCTTGGGAGAGCGAAGCCGGGCACGGAATCGAGCCATCCTCGACACGACGACTATCGCGAGGCGGTGTGTTCCTGTAGAGTTTCTGCCTGTCCGCGAGCCCCGTCAAGCGTCTTGGAGCCCACCTTGTCACCCTTCGTCCGCGTGGCCGTAATGCTACTTGCGCTCACCGCTGGGTCGATCTGGCTGCGCCCGCATGCTTCTGCGGCGCTTGACCCAGGCGTGCGGTTCGAAGAAATCGCCACCCGGGCGGGATGCAGCCACTTGCACTCCCCGGTCGAGTTGTCACCGCGCTTCGCCAACATCATGCCTTGGCTCGTATCGGTGGGCGCGGCGGTGGCCGGGGCCGATTTCGACGGCGACGGGCGCACGGATTTTTACTGCACCAACTCCGGGCGCGGCCAGCCGAACGCGCTCTACCGCAACCGCGGCGATGGAACCTTCGAGGACGTGGCGGCGCCGGCCGGCGTGGCCTGCGGCAATCCCGAGGGTGGGTGCGTGCACGCCGTCTTCGGCGACATCGACAACGACGGCGACGCGGATCTGTTCGTGGCCAAGTGGGGCGAGGCCAATCAGCTCTTCCTGAATCGCGGTGACGGCACCTTCAGCGATGACACGGGGCGTGCCGGTGTCGGCGGGTGGGGCTATGCGAACGCCGCGACGTTCGTCGATTACGACCGCGATGGATGGCTCGATTTGCTGGTCGGGAACTACTTCGCCGATTCGCTGGCGGACGCCAGCACCGGCAAGATGCAGCGTTCGAATTTGTGGGATCCGGTGACGACGCGCGTCATGCACAACACGTTCACTCACGCCGACAACGGCGGACGCACGCTGCTCTACCACAATCTGGGCAATGGCCACTTCACAGACGTCGCGGTCGAGTGCGGATTGCTTTTCCGCGGCTGGACCCTCGCAGCCGGCGCCGCCGATCTCAACAACGACGGCTGGCCCGATCTCTACCTTGCGAACGATTTCGGCCCGGACGAGCTGTATCTGAACACCGGCGCCACCGAGAATCCGCCGCGCTTCGAGCGTGTCGTCGATACGTCGGGGCATCCCGGCATCGGCGATGACTGGTGGAAAGGGATGAACGTCGATTTTGGCGACGTCGACGGCAATGGTTTCCTCGATGTCTACGTCACCAACATCCTCGCACGCCGCTACAAGACCGACGAAGGCAACATGCTGTGGCTGAACCTCGCCGACCCGAAGGGGGGCCCCGGTGGACGAAGCTTCTGGAACGCGGCGCGAGCGAGCGGCGCAGACGACGGCGGCTGGGGCTGGGGAGCCAAGTTCCTCGATGCGAACAACGACGGCTTGCTCGACATCTTCGCGTTGAACGGTTTCGTGAGCGGCGATCCCGAACACACCTATTGGTACGACCTGCAGGAGATGGTGACGCAAACCAAGAATAACGCCGCCGACACCGCCGACTGGCCGCCGATGGGAAATCGCGATCTCTCGGGGTACGAACCGAGCCGCTTGTTCGTGCAGCTCGCGGACGGAGAGGACGCGGCACGCGAGGTCGCGGGTGAGCAGGGCGGCGCGCGGCACGTTCCACACTTCGCCGAAGTTGCCGCCGCAGCCGGCATCACCGATGTGCTGAACGGCAGAGGCGTGGCGGTGAACGACTTCGATGCCGACGGGGCACTCGATTTGTTCGTAGCCAACCAGAGCGCACCTTCGTTGCTCTATCACAGTCTCTTGAAGACCGGCGGACCCGGCCGGCATTGGCTCGGGTTGTCTTTGGCGGGCCGGCCAGACGAACCCAACACGGTCGATGGACGGCGTTTCGCTTCGACGGCGAGCGCCGTGGGAACGCGCGTCGAAGTGACGGTGGGACCTCGCTGTTTGGTGCAGGAAGTCAGCGGCGGCACGGGCTTCGCTTCGCAGAGCGAGTTGCGGTTGCATTTCGGCCTTGGCACGGTCGATCGACCCGAGCGAATGGTTGTGAGGTGGCCAAGCGGGCGAGTGCAGACCTTCGAGGGCCCAGCCGTCGCGGCGTGCGTCGATGGCTATGCGCGCCTGGTCGAAGGCACTCCACTCGAGCCCGGCCAGGGTGCGAGTGCGGCAGCAAAGGGAATGCCGGCCGCGACGCGGGGAGACACGCCATGAGTGCGAGCGAACCCGCGGCGGAGCCGGTGCGCCGCGCGCGGCGGCGCAACTTGACGTTGTTCGCCGCCGGTGCGGCGATCTTCGCAGTGATCACCGTGATTGCGGTGCGCCGCGGCGGCCTCCTCGACCTTCCCGCGGCGCCACCCGGCGTCACCGCCGAAAGCGCCGGGCTCGCGAACCTGAACGAACTCACGACGCGCGGTCGCGCGCTCGAGGCACTCGCGAGCGGGCAGCGCTCCGACGGCACGCCTGCCGATTCCGCCCTCGTCCAAACAGCGGCCGGTCTCGCCGCGATCCGGCGCGACGATTCGGAACATGGACTGGCGATGATGCGCACCGGCCTCGGTCTCGCGCCGTGTGATCTCGTTCTCGGCAATGGGTACCGCATGGCGGTATTGCAGCTGCGGCGCGCCAATCTCGCCGGCGCGGCGCGGCGCCAGACGCTCGCCGGGCAGATGCCCGCGTGGCTCGAACACGAACCCATCGCAACGCTCGAGCGGCTCCACGCCGAACACCCCTGCCGCGAAACAGCCCTGCAACTCGCGCTTGCGTGGGTGGACGAGTTGATCCTTTTCGGTGCGCTCGAGATCAAGGCGCCGGCAAACGTCGAATCGGTGCACCAGCTGACCGAGTTGCTGCGTCAAGAGCCCATGTATGTGCCGGCGCTCTTCGGCCGTGGACTGAATTACTTGAATCGGCCGGCCCGCCTCTTGTGGCGCGAAGGCATCAAGACCGCACCCGACGCCGCAAGTCACGACCTGGGCCTATGTGTCGCGATCGGCCGCCGCGTCGGCGGTGCGCCGCCGCAACTCGTCGCGACACTCGCCCTGGCGCTCGGCGATGCGTTCGCGAAAGAGGGCCACCCCGAGCGCGCACGCTCTTGGTGGCAGATCGCCGGCAATACGTCCCGCGATCCCGCGCTCACCGATTCGATCCGGCGGCGTTTCGGCTGGCGTGACGACGAAGTGCTCGATCGCCTCGAGACCGAGCTGGCGAGCCGCATGCTCGACCTCGATCACCCGCTCTCCGATCTTTCGTTCATGTGGCGCTGAGGAGGCACACCCTGCACGAGCGACCAGTGAAGATCGTTGTCCCGACCCTGCGCGACCCACGCATCATGTTGGCGTTGGCGCTCACGACCTGGACGATCCTCGGGCAGACCATGCTCTACTTCAACCGCGACCTGCTGCAGATCGGCGTCGCGCTCGGTTCGGCGTGTGTCGTCGATATGCTGCTGGCGTTCGTGTTCCAACGCCAGGTGCTGGTGCCGATCAGCGCCTACATTACCGGCCTATCGCTCGGCATTCTGATCGCGAGCAATGACTGGCGGGTGTATTTTCTGGCTTCGGCCTGGGGTGTGGCGTCGAAGTACTTCCTCCGCGCCGGCAACCGCCACTTCTTCAACCCATCCAACTTCGGCATCGTCGCTTCGGTGGTGCTCTTGCGCAACATCGCCACCGTTGCACCCGGCTCACAGTGGGGCGGCGAGTGGCGCGTCGCACTTCTCATCCTGGCACTCGGACTGACCATGATGCGACGCGTGAAGCGCCTGCACTTGGTGCTGGCCTGGCTCGGCGGTTATCTCATGATGAGCATGCTCAGGGTCGCACTTGGCCAAGGTGGGCTCGTGTTCGCGCTCGGTCCCATGACCGGTGCCGAGTTCGCGCTCTTTACTTTTTCGATGCTCCCGGATCCCAAGACCAGTCCGCCGACCTCGGGTGCCTGCATCGTCTGGGGCCTCTTGATCGCCGTGCTGGACGGCGTGTTGCGTTACTTCGAAATTCGATACTCCATGTTCTACGCGCTCTTCGCCTTCTGCGCGCTCCTGCCGCTGTTCCGTTTGGCGGCAGCGGCGCGCGGCGCCAACGAGACCGACCCGTGGCGTGTCGCGGTGCGAGTGCTTGGCAAACGGTCCGAGCCGGCGCGTTGAAACACCGGCACGCAGATCTCACGTGAGCGCCTTGACACCGGCCGGAGCGCCTGCCAGCCTTGCTGCATCATGCGGATTCCACTCGACGCCATTCGTGAAGCGGCCGAACGCACGGCAGCGTACCTGCACCGCACGCCGATGCTCTCATCGCGCAGTTTGGGTGAGCGCGCCGGGGTGCGTCTCGATCTCAAGTGTGAGAGCTTTCAGAAAACCGGTTCGTTCAAGCCGCGCGGCGCGCTCAACGTGGTGTTGTCGCTGCCGGCGGAGCGGCGGTCGCGCGGTCTCGTGACGGTGTCGGCCGGCAATCACGCCCAAGCCGTGGCATGGGCGGCGCGCGTCGTGGGCGTGCCGTGCACCGTCGTCATGCCGGCGGATGCACCGCGCTCCAAGATGGACGCCGTTCGCGGCTACGGCGCGACGATCGTGACCCACGCCGATCGCGCCACGCTTTTCGACCGGCTGCGCGAGGAAGAAGCCCGTAGCGGTGCGACATTCGTGCATCCGTTCGACGACCCGGTGGGACTCGCGGGCGCCGGCACGGTGGGTCTCGAGATCGTCGCGCAAATGCCCGATGTCGAGTGTGTGGTGGTGCCGATCGGCGGCGGCGGACTCATGGCCGGCGTCACTTGCGCCATCAAAGCGCTGCTGCCGCAGTGCCGCGTGGTGGGCGTCGAACTCGCGGCCGGACCCGGTATGACGCCGGCGCTCGCGGCCGGCAAACCGGTGCCCGTCACCCGGTTGCCAACCCTCGCGGATGGATTGACGCCGCCCTTCGTGGGCACTCTGCCGTTCGAAGTCGCGCAGCGGGCGCTGGACGATCTCGTACTCGTGACGGAGGAAGAAATCATGGAGGCCATGCGTCTGCTCCTCGTTCGCGCCAAACTTTTTGTCGAGGGTGCCGGTGCCGCGGCCACGGCGGCCTTGCTGGCCGGCAAGGTACGGGGGCCCGAGGGCGCCAGAGTCGTAGCGATCGTCTCGGGCGGCAACGTGGATCCCGAGCGCGCTCTCGCATTGTTTGGGCATGGCGCCAAGGAGGCGGGGGCGTGAAAGTTCTCTTCGTCAACGAGGCGGGCGTCCACGAACTGTTGACGATGCAAGCCTGCATTCCGCTCATGCACAACACGCTGGTCGCACTCGCGAACGACAACGTCGTGTTGCCGCTCCGCACCAAAGTCCGACTGCCGGACGGCTCCGGTATTTTGGGTCTCATGCCCGGGTACCTAGGCGCACCGGAAAGCTTCGGCCTCAAGGTGGTGTCGGTGATGCCCGGCAACCATGGCACGCCCTACGACTCACACCAGGGCGTTGTCCTGTTGTTCGGAGTCAAGCACGGCGAGCCTTTGGCGATCCTCGACGCGACAGCGATTACAGCGATCCGCACCGCCGCGGCGTCGGCTGCGGCGACGCAGGCCCTGGCCCGCCCGGAGGCCGGCGATCTGGCGCTCTTGGGATCGGGCGCTCAGGCGCGGACGCACCTCGCAGCGATGCAATGCGTGCGCACGCTGCGCCGGGTGCGGGTGTGGAGCCGGAGCCGGGCGAACGCCGAGCGCTTCGCGCGGGAAGAGGGCGAACGCCGCGGGCTTGCGATCGAGGTCGCGGCGAGTGCCGCCGAGGCATTGCACGGTGCGGATCTCGTCTGCACGACGACCGCGGCGCGCGAACCGATTCTGCGCGGCGAGTGGCTCGCGCCGGGCACGCATGTGAACGCCGTCGGCGCCTGCTTCTCGAACAGCCGCGAACTCGATACGGAAGCCGTTCGGCGGGCGCGCTTCTTTACCGATTGTCGCGAGTCGTGCTTGAACGAATCCGGTGATTTCTTGCTCGCCCGCGCCGAGGGCGCCATCGATGACGCGCATCTCTTAGGTGACCTGGGCGAAGTGTTTCTCGGCAAAGTTCCGGGGCGCGTGTCGCGCGACGACGTCACGATCTTCGAATCCTTGGGCGTCGCAATCGAGGACCTCGCCGCGGCGCACTTCATTCATCGGCGCGCGGTCGAGACCGGCGGCGGCACCTGGCTCGAATGGGGCGGCCCGCCGGGCAGCGCATGACGTCCAACACGCCGTACGCGCTTCTGACGCCTTCGCTGGCGGACATTCAGGCGGCGCGGCAGCGCATCGCGGGTATGGCGTTGCGAACCCCATTGATTCGGCTCGCGCCGCAGGCCGGCGAGCCGGAAATCTGGCTCAAGCTCGAGACACTGCAGCCCATCGGTTCTTTCAAGATTCGTGGCGCCGCGAGCGCTTTGGGTCTCGTGCCGCGCGCCGACTTGGCGCGCGGCGTGTACACGGCGAGCGCCGGCAATATGGCGCAGGGTGTCGCGTGGTGGGCGCGCGAAACCGGCGTACCGTGCACGGTCATCGTTCCCGACACCGCACCCGCCGCCAAGCTCGATGCCATCACGCGCCTCGGCGCGCGGCTCGTGCCGGTGCCATTCGAACGCTGGTGGCAAGTTCTGGTCGAACGCCGCTACGACGGGTTGGAAGGTTATTTCGCCCACCCCGTGAGCGACCCGGCGGTTATCGCCGGCAACGCCACCATCGGACTCGAAATCTTGGAAGACTTGCCGCATGTCGCGAGCGTCTACGTGCCGTTCGGCGGCGGCGGATTGTCGTGCGGTATTGCAGCTGCGCTCCGCGCTTCACGGTCCGGCGCACCGACCTTTGCCTGCGAAGTCGAAACCGCCGCACCACTCGTCGCCGCACTCGCGACCGGCGCGCCGTGCGCCATCGACTACCAACCGAGTTTCGTCGACGGAATCGGCGGCCGGAGTGTGCTGCACGAAATGTGGCCGTTGGCGTCAACGCTTCTCGCCGGCAGTTGTGTCGTCAGCCGCGATGAAATCGCCGCCGCAATTCGCAGCCTCGTCGCGCGCGCCCGCACCGTGGCCGAAGGCGCTGGAGCCGCTGCGCTCGCCGCCGCGCTTACCGGACGCCCGGCCGCCGGCGCCATGGGCGCCACAGTCACGCGCCCCGATGGCCCCATCGTCTGTGTCGTCTCCGGCGGCAACTTGGACCCCGCCAAGCTCGCAGCCGTGCTCGAAGGCCGCGTGCCCTGAAGCCACCGCCCGCGTCCATCCGTGCCAACATCCGTGTTTCCACGGAACCGGCCGTCTCTCGACGATCGCGCTGCGAGTTTTCTTGCGTTCCCGAGCACCAGTGGTACTCTGAATGCGCTTCCGGCCATCCCGTTTTCGCGTCCGGCGCGCCATCCATCCATGGATTGGGCCGGCGTCGCTGACGCATTCGTTTGGTCACAGGAATTGGAGGGTCGAGATGTCGCGATCGGATTCGATGCGTTGGTTGGCTCGCCTGGCGGTCTTTTGCGTCGTTGCGCTGGGGAGAGCCGCATTGAGTGACGCAGCACCCCTGGACACGTTCGCACCGGAAACCTACAACGTCGATAAGTGCATTCCGCCGGTCTCCAACCTCAGGTACTACAAGAGCGCTCCCGGGCAGGAGCAGCTGCACCGGGCCCACCAGAAGTGGCAACAGGTTCTGGCACGGAAACCGAGCCATTGGCGGTTCACGAACTGTGCGCAGCCGTCGCACAAACCCAATTCGCTGGCTTCGGTCCACACCTTCAGCTCCCAGGTCGACTGCGAGATCTCGATCGACAACGGGGGGAGTTTCTTGCCGATTTCGGCGCCGGCTCTGTGCACTGTTGTCGTGACGTTCAACCACGTGCTGGGAGACACCGAGTACTACGACAACGAGATGATCCAACTCGATATCACGGGGTTACCGTTCGGGATGCTCGTTCGCGAGTCACCAACCATGGCGTCCATCGGCGTGACAACCATTCGGCCGTTTTCGACCGGCTACATGATCAGCAGCTTCTTCGACGTCTTCACCGAGCTGAGCATGAACGGTGGCGCCTCGTGGATTCCGTCGCGCGATGACGTGGGGGTGCCGCTGGCCGGTCATGTCGCACTTACGGGTGCCGACCCGACCGGGGTGGACGCGGAACTCTCCCGTCGCCAGTTCCTCTACGTTCCGAACCCACTGCAGCGTGGCGGTCCCATCCGCTACTCGGTCACACACGCGGGTCCGGTGCGGCTCGACGTGTTCGACGTTGGCGGCCGGCTGGTCGGTTCCCTGGTCGATGCGTCGCTTTCAGCCGGGGAACGGACGCACATCTGGACAGGCAACGATTTCCAAGGCCGCCCCCTCAGCAAGGGGATCTACCTCTTCCGGATGAAAACCGCGAACGCGACGATGACGGGCAAAGCGGTCTACTCGCACTGACATCTGGTGCGGCAAGACCGGCGACGGCGGCGGGGTGGCGTAACGAACGAGCGTCTCGGCGTCACGGACTCGTGGCGCCGGGCAGGCCCCGCCGTCCAACGTCGATCAGAACCCTTGATGGTGGTTGCGGCTTGATGAAGGCGGCGTGGTGTTCGCTGCATGCTCCCGTCGGCCTTGACCCTCGCCCGGTGCATCCGTATACTCCGCCACACAGCCCCCACCGTCGGATCTTCGGATCGGCTCCGCGCCGTCTTGCCGCGGACGGTCGCCGTTTCGCCCTTGGAGAACATCATGCAAAATCGCAACATCTGGGCTCTGGCCGCACTCCTCGCGGTCGCCGCGGCAACGACTGCCGTCGCTGGCGATCTCATTGTCGTGGACAAGCTGGACCGCAGATTCCCGACCGGCTACTGTCCATTCGAAACTCGGACATCGAACGGCCACTCCACCGCGATGGCGTTTACGCCGGGCGGCCCTGATGTTCATATCACAATGAACTTGCGCGGCTTCAACTCCTTCGGCCAACAGTTTCGCTTCCGGCTGGACAACATCGCGGTCGTGCGGAGCGACGCGTTTGCGGCACACAGCGGCGTTCCCCCGGTCGGTGGCACTGCCATCCATCCGTTCCACTGGGAGTTTTGCTATGAAGGGTTGCAGGACGCGCCGGCATTGTTTTTCGAGGGCCTGCCGCCGGCGGAGTTACCCTTCATCGAAACCTTCGACAGTTCCCCGGGAATTTTCACCCTGACGGGCGGCGCGTTTTACTTGTCCGGTGGGGATGGGCTGGATTGCGATAACAATCCCTATCCCAACGGCGGACCGCTGCCGTCTTCCGGGCAATTCGACGGGGGTGGCGCGCTGGCATTCTTCGCCGGAGGCTCGACCAGCTTCGACGTCACCGGCCTGATCCCCGGCACCGAATACCTGCTGCACGGCTGGTGGTATTCGTGTGCGGCGGACACTGCGGCGCTCGAAGTCACGGTGGAAGGCGCACTCCCGGCGCCAACCGGGCGCAGCCTGTTGGCATTGAATGACGTCGGTCAAACCAGCGGCGTCGATCAGTTGGTCCGGATTCCGGATCCCGTGACCGGCGTCGGCGCCCTCGTGGGCGCGCTCGGTTCACCGTTCGCTGACTGCGAGGCGCTCGCGGTATTGCCGCGCACCGGCACGGCGGACCGCCTGTTTGCAGTCGACAACGCACAGCTGCTGGAACTCGATCCCGCCACCGGCCATGGAACTGTGATCGGCCCGATTGGTTTCGCGGATGTCGACGGCTTGGCCTTTCAGCCCGGCACCGAAACTCTGTATGGCGTCACCTACGGTTCCAACAAGCTCTTGCGCATCGACATCACGACCGGACACGGCACCGTGGTCGCGAACAACGTGCTGTCGGGCAAGCGGCTCGACGACATCGCGTTCCATCCGGATGGGCGAGCCTTCATCTTGACGGGCGGCACACCCCGCGTGACCCGGGTCGATCTTGCCACCGGCGCGCCTTTGCAGCAGTGGCTGCTGACTGGCGCGACAAGCCTCGAATCCCTCGTTTTCTCGCCGAACGGTTCGACGTTGTACTCAGCCGGCGACAGAGGTACCACCAAGGACCTCGCCGTGATCGACCTCGCGACCAGCACGGTCGCTTTCGTCGGCACGCAATCGAGCGGATTCAGAGATATCGAGGCGCTGGCGTGGATCAATGACCACACTGCGGCCTTGCTCGCACGCTGGGGCGCGCCGACCGATGTGGCGCCCGGATCGCCCAGCGCACACCTGCTACAAATCGCGCCCAATCCGTTCAATCCCACCACGCAAGTAGAGTTCGAATTGGTGCGGTCGGGGCGCGTCGATCTCTCGGTGCATGACGTCGCCGGGCGCCTCGTCGACCGCCTGTTCGTGGGGCATTTGTCGGCGGGACGGCACACGCGAATCTGGCACGGCACGGGCATCGATGGGCGGCCCGTAGCCGCCGGGTTGTACTACTGCACGTTGCGCTGGGACGCGGGACACGACACTCAGACGATGGTGTTGGTGAAGTAGCACGTACGGTGCGGTACGGCAAGCGCCGGTCAGTGGCGTGACGTGAGAATGAACGGCGCCCAGAAAAAGGGCGCGCTCCACTCCTTGCGGCTGCGGATGCGGCGCTTGGCATCGCGCAGCGCGCGGGCGGTTTCCGAGGCATCGGGATGCCGGCCCGAGGCGATGACGCCGCCCAAGAAACCGCCGACGAGAGTCGCAGTCGACTCATCTTCCACGGACCACAAGCTGGCCACCACCTGCTGGGCGCCTGCCGCCAAGAACCCCCGCGACAGTGCGTACACGCCTTCGCCGGCTACGTAGGTGCCGACACCTGTTTCGCAGGCGGACAACACCGCAAGGTCGCAGTCGAGCCGCAAGTCGTAGATCTCGAACAGCTGCAACCAGCCGTCCGCCGCAGTCTCGCGAGTGGGCTGCGCCGGAGGTGTGAGAACGATCCCCGCCAGCGATTGATCGCGCTTCGGGTCCACGATCCCATGTGTTGCGAGATGCAGATAACGTTTCCCCGGCAAGGCGCGGCGTACATTCGGCTCGGTGGCGTCCTTGCCCTGCAGGATGGTCATCGGCATGCGGCCGAGAGCGGCGCGTAACACCGCCGTTTCACGTGCAGTCGCCGGCAACGCCGCAAACGGCCCGTTGGGTGCAAATGCCGGTGCACTCACACTCAAGACTTCGGGCAGCGGGACGGGCGCGGCCGCATTCCCGCCACTGACGTCGGGCGCTCGTTCCGCAGTGCCGTTCCCCGGCGCGATCAACGACGCCCCCGAGAGTGCGTAACGAATCACCGGGCCGTCATCGAGCCAGTATCGCGGCGCCGTCGATGCGTCCTTGGCGGCGACCACGAGTGCCTCGAATGGCAGCTGACACAACGCGCCGTCCGGAACAAGAATCGTCTCCGGCGCCCTCACGAGTTGATCCCACAACGGTGCCGGGATCAACACCCGCCAAAGGTCGTACAGCGACTGACCCAGGCGCTCCGGCGGGGCAACGCCGTTCTTAGCGCCCACATCCGCCAACCGGCCGATTCCACGCACCCGCATCAAGCGTGACGCCAACGCGGTTGGATTGCCGCTGCCGAATGCACCGGATCCGGCAACGGCGGTCTCGAGTGCCGCCGCCGTCAACGGACCCGGCGCTACTCCCCAGGAACGCGCGACATCCGGCGGAATCGCCAGTTCCCACGCTTGTGGCTGTTGCGGCGGTGGCGGAATTGCGAACGCGTAGCTCGTTTCTGCGCCGATTCGAAAGAGCACGATGCACCCTTGCGCCGGTGCCCGTGCAGCGATGCCAGCGACATGGATTTGCGCGCTCGACTCCGCAAGACGCGCCCGCCATGCCGGGCTTGCGCCCAGCAGACTCTCCTGTGCGCGCTCGAGGTCGCGTGCGGCAGTGTCACGCTCGATCTCGATCTGCGCGATCTGCCGGCGGCGCTCGTCGCCTTTCTGCGCCTGATTCTCCAGCAAACGCGCCAACCGGCGCTGTAGTTCGCCGAGTTGGGTGTGCGCGGCTGCAACCTGCGCCTCGAGCGCCGTACGCTCCGCGGCCGGCACGTCCGCCAATACGTCCATTTCCGCGCCTGCAACCCGGTCCAGGAATGCTCGCGCCCGCAATCGCTCCACGACTTCGATCGCGCGGCCGGTCTCGCCCAAAGACAAGCACCAGCGCACCATGGCATCGGCGTCATGCGAATGACCGGCGAGAAAGCGGACTCGACTCGCCTCGGCCGCGCCGCGCTTCGGGCGCAGCACCTCCACCTGATCGAGGGCGATCGCCATGGAACCCACCGCGGCCCGAAGGTCGCCGCGATCCGCCAGCAGGAAGGCGCGCGTGGCATGCGCTTCGATGCGGGCTTCGGGTTCGGCATGCGTCGCATCCAAGATGTCGCATGCACGCTTCAGGAGTTGGAGTGCCGGCGCATCGTGCCCGGCGCCGGAGGCATGAAGACAACGCGCCAGACCCGTCAATGTGAGCGCGACATCCGGATGGCTGGGGCCCAAGAGTTCCTCTCGGGTAGCGAGCGCCTGTTGATACAGCGATTCGGCGGCGGCAAAGTGCGCCTGTTTCGCCATCAGATCAGCCAGATCGTTGGCGGTCTGCGCGGCCAGTGAGGCCGGGCCTCCGGCACGGTCGAGTACGGCGAGTGCCTCGCGGTACAAGGATTCGGCGCGCTGCGGCGCACCTTGTTCGGCCCCATACACCGCGTTTTGGATGAGAAACCACACCAAAGCCGGATCATCCTTGCCGCGTGCACGGCGCGCCAGCCGCAGTGCTTCCGCGTATCGCGCCGCGGCTTCCTGGGAACGGTTCTGCAAGCGATACAGCTCCGCGAGGTTGAGATTGGCAGTGGCGAGAGCTGTGGAATCCGGTCTTGTAGCGTCAGCCCGCAGCCGCAACGACCGATCGAGCAGCGGCTCCGCGTCCGAATACCGCCCAAGGTCGCGGTAAAGCCCGGCGAGATTGTTCGTGGGCACCGCAAACCACGGGTCGTCGGGCGGAAAAAGATGTGCGCCGAGCGCGAGCGAGCGCTGCAGACACGATTCCGCGGCGGCATAGCGTGTTTCGATCCGCCGCAGTTCGCTGACATCACCCAGGAGGTTCGCCAAGCGAGTGGAATCAGGACTGGGCTGCACATCGACGGCGGCGAGTGCTGCCGCGAAGTGCGTTCCGGCGTCGCGGTACCGGCCGAGCTGCATTTGCAGAACGGCGAACTCATGCTGGGTGCGGGCGACTTGCGGATGCCTCGCCCCTAGGGCGTGGAGCCGGACCGCGAGGTCGCGTTCTTTATACGCTGCGGCGCGTTCGTACTCCCCGCGGTTGATGAAGACATTCGCCAGATTATTGCAACTCTTCGCAACGCTGACGTCCTCCGGGCCGAAACGTGCCTCGCGCAAGTGCAACCCGCGCAGAAACAAACCTTCCACGGGCCCCGCCGCTTCGGGGCCGGCGCCGGCCAATTTGGCCGCGAGTTTGTTCAGCGCGTCCACGAGTTGCAACGTGTCGGCTGCGAAGGTGCGTTCGTATGCCGCCTGAAGCACCGGTACTTGCCGGACTGCGGTCTGGATTCGGCCGTGCGCCAGCAACGTATCGAACTGCGCGGTGAGCACGCTCACCGGTGGGCGCGACGGTGCCGCGGCGCCCGGCTTATCGGCCGCAAGAGCCGCTGGCACGAAAATCAACGTCAACAGCGCCGCACACCGCACCGCGAGATGCCTCCTAGTGTTGCACCGGATTCTCGAACTCCACCTGCCGGACCCACACGCCTTCGACAACTTCAGCGGTTCGCGGCAACTGCGCCGCAAGGGCGGCGAGCCGGCCGTTGGAGTTCGGACCGGGGCCCGAATCGCCAACCTCCTGCAGCGATCCAATGCCGCGTAACCGCAGCTTGCTGGCCTGGCTTAGCTGTGCATACTGCGCCGCGCCGCCGGATTCGGCGCGCGGGAGCGCGAGCAAATCGGCTTCGAATTCCGCAAGCCGTTGGGGGCTGGCCACCACGAGCAGGTGTTCCTTGCCGCCGGCGCTCGAAACCTCCCAGTCGACGAGCGTACCGCCGGCACGCCGGCCCGGCAGTTGGTGTTTGATGTCCGGTTTGAGTGGGTTCGCCGTCTCGAAACCGGGTAACGGGAAGAGCAAGTAGCATTCGCCACGCTCGTCCTCGTTTACAACATAGACGTAGACCGGTGCCGAACTCTGGATCTCGAGCGAGAGCCCATCCCCTGGCGCTACTTGGCCTCCCGGATCGAGCGCGGTGCGCGCGCCGGATCGCCGGCGCATGAAACCGGCCTCGACGCGATACCCGTCCGACACGGCCGGAATAGCAGACTGCCTCGGAAGCGCAGTCGCGCGCGGCGGCGTGCGAGCGGTGTCGCTTGCGGGACGTCGCAGTTGCAGAGCGAAAACGCCCGCAACAACCACGGCTGCCACCAAGCCGGCGACCAACACGGGACGGCGCCGGGGCAGACGTTCCCCGCTTGCCGGTTCCACAACGCCGGCGGTCGACGCGGCCGGCTGCATTTCTGCCGGCGCTTCGGCGTTCCCCGCCGCCGGTGCGATCCCGAGGGTGGCACCAAGGGCCCGCTCCATCTGTCCGGCAGACGCGAAGCGATGGGCTGGATCGGGCGCCAGCGCTGCCTCCACGACCTGCAGATAGGGTTCCGGAAGATCGGGCCGCACTTCACGCAGCAACGTCACTTGCCCCGCCGCATGCGCACGGCGGAGTTCGTCAACGGTGGCCGCTTCGACCGGGAATTGCGCCGTGACGAGATAATGCAGCAGCACGCCCAGCGCAAAGAGATCCGACTGCGGAGTGGCTGATGCGCCCTGCAAGACTTCGGGCGCCATGTACACCGGAGTGCCGGCGATGTGCGGGCGTGTTCCCGGGTCTGGATTGCGCTCCCATCCGGTGCCGAAATCCATCAGCACAATGCGGCCGCCGTCTTCGCGCATCACGTTGCGTGCCTTCACGTCCCGGTGGATGAGGCCGGCGCGGTGCACCGCCGTCAACGCACGACAAAGTTCTTGGCCAACAAGCGCCGCTTCCCGGGCTCCAAAGGGCCCGTGTTCGCGCACGAATGCGTCGAGCGTGCGGCCGCGCACAAATTCCATCCACAGCCCGACGCGGCCGTCATGTTGTTCGGCACCGTACACCTGCACCACGTTGGGATGGCGGATACGCGCCAGATTGCGGGCCTCTTCCAGTGCCGCGCCCGCGCCGGTGCCAGGCGACGCGGAATCTTCCAGCTGCAAAAGCTTGAGAGCCACTTCCCGGCGTAGCGCCGTGTCCCAGGCGCGGTACACCTCGCCAAAGGCCCCGTTGCCGACGCGTTCGCAGAGCTCGAGATGACCCCATACCGGCGGCACCGCGGCACCCGGATTGTCGGCGGTGCTGACCGCGGACGTGAGTCCGGCCGTGAGGGCCGCATCCGAAGCCAGGGCGGCTGTTGATTCCGCTGTCGCTGGAGCGCCGCCGCCCGTGTGCCAAGCGGCAATTTCGCCGACGATGCGCAGTTGCTCGAGAATGCGGCGTTCGACGGCGGCTGGTGCCGTGTCCTCGAGCGCGCGCCGCCAATCGACCGGATCGCGATCTGAAACTCGCAGCGACAAATGCTGCAATGCGTCTTCAAACGCCATCGGCCATCTCCCGCGCAAGCCGGATCAGTGCCCGGCTGACCATCATTCGGGCGGCGTCCGGCGTTCGTTGACCGAGTTCGGCGCCGATCTCGGCATAACTGCATCCCAGTTCGACACGCGCCACAACGGCGGCTCTTTCTTCGTCGCCGAGACGTTGCAACGCCGATTCGTAGCGCGCCAGCGCTTGCGCGCCAATCAGGGCTTCGAGAGGCGAAGGGTCACTGGACACGAGAGTCTCTTCATTCCCGTCGTGGCCTGGAATTCGTGCCACGCGGCGGATTTCGTCGCGAACTCGATTGGCGATCGCTTGCCGCAAGTAAGCCTGCAGGGCGCCCGGGCGCCGCGGCTCAAAACCATCGATGTGCTTCAACGTCCGCAGCAGGGTTTCCTGCACGAGATCGTCGGTCGCCAGCAGATCGCGGGCGCGCGCCGGCAACCGGCTGTGCGCCCAGCGTCGCAACGGCGCCAAATAGCGCGCGCACAGCTGGTCGAGCGCCGTTGGATCACCCGCCTGCGCGCGTTGCAACAGCTCGAGCGACGGCGTGTCCGGAATCTCGGGCCTGGGCTGCGAGTCCGGTGCGGGCACGTCCATGCGGGCTCCCCGTATCGGAAGGGTCAAGGCCCCCATTCTAGCAGCGATCGGGGTCGCGGGCCGCAAGCAGGGTTGGATTGCCGGAGCGCGCACCGTTGCCGCCTCTTTGGAAGAGGCCGGCACGCCGGGCCGGGCCCCCCTTCAAGAGGTACCAACGCTGGGCAGAGTCCGACCGAACATGAAATCGACGCCGGAGGGGAGATCGAGGTCGCCCTACGGAACGGAGTTGCGGCCGGCGCCGGCGCACCACGACTCCGACGTCATGGATCGATCAGTGCACCGGTTTATGGCTCGCATCCCACTTCGCCTCGACAAGGACCTTCAGTACGTCGACGGCCAGCCGCCCGATCTTTGCCTTTCCACCGACCGCGTTGCGGAAGACGATGACGCCCAGCTGCATTTCCCGATCGAAGTACATCATCGCGCTGTATCCCGCAACTCCTCCGCTGTGGCCCACCCACGTGAAGTCACCACGGCGCTGCGCCATGAAGCCGATGCCGTAGCCGAGACTGACCGCCGCGTTCGCGACGTTTTCGGTCATTCAGGATTCGTGTCGGACCGCCGGCAATACAGTGATCACGTATTTCTCGGTCGTGAACCTCAATTCGCCCGTGCCGGTTTGTGACCTGCACTTCCAGCCGGAGAACCCAGTCCCCGGATGCATCATGATCGCGTGCGAAGCGCCGGCCGGTTGGGGCTGTAGCTTCATTCCGATCACCGGTGGCGTTTCATGGGAAGCGCTGTTCCCCGGCCCGGACTGCATCGTCGCGGGGTCGCGCAAGGGCGGCTTCAGCTTCACTTTGGATCCGGACTTCTGCTGTTACGTGGTCAGCTTCACGGGCCCGCAGCACGAAATACTCGGCGAACAGGAAGAATGCTTCACCTGCGTGCACGTCGGCGTGCAGAACAAGACCTGGAGCGACGTCAAGAAGCTCTACAACTAATCCAAGCGCCACGCTGCTGTCAGGGCGTCGCTTCGGGATTCGCATTGCGGACGCCCAGCTCGCGCATCCGGTCGCGATAGGGTTGGGCCGCCGGTTCCGATCCGGCTTGGGTCAGGATCTGGTCGAGCTTGTGCAGCAGGCTTGCCGAGTCCGGGAACAATTTCAGCGCCTCGCTCCACGCCGCGACGGCTTGTTGGGGACGGCCTTCCTTGCGCCAGTAGTCGCCGGCCATTTCGAGCGGCACCGGCGAGTTGGAATTTGCTCGGATCATGTTGTCAATCAGGCGCGGCAACTCTGCCGCATCCTGTGGCGTGTTGCGGCTGTCCAAAACACGTGCCAGGCCCGACCACGCCGACAGCGCATGTGTCGAATCGAAAGCGATGGCGCGCCGGTACGCACTTTCGGCGCCCTTCAGGTCGTTGCGCGCCCGCCGCAGGTCCCCGGCCGTGGAATACAGATCGGCGCGCGTGCCCAATCCCAAGTTGTAGAGACCGCGGCGCCAATGGTCGGCCAGCGAACCGCCAACATCCGGCGGATCGAGCCGCGCCAAGAGCGCATCGTCGTAGTACTTGGTGAATTCGTCCCAGCCGGGCCGGTACACGCCGACGACGTGCGACGCCAGAATGGTGTTGTCCTTGATGCGATGCGAGAACACCAGCCGAAAGAGTGATGCACGTTGCATCCAGTCGGGAAACATCACCGGAAAAATCATCAAAAGGTCGGGACGTAAGTTGCGAATGGCGCCGAGGGTGCGCAAGTGAGCCGGCGAGAACGTCGGCGCCAAGGCGGGAGTCGCCAAGCCGAAGATGTCCACGACCGGGCGGTGCCCGAAGTATGCAGCGGCACCGATGTCACACACCGCGATTTTTTCACCGGCCGGGACGTTGGCGTCGATCCATCGCCCCAGCGTCACATCCATATCCTGAATGTTGCGCACGTTGCGCGCGTAGCGCGTCGGCAACTCCGCTGTGTGTGCGATGAGCAACCCGAGCGCCACAGCGCCGAGCACCGCAGCCAAGAGTCGTGCGCCCGTGCCGCGCAGCGATCCCGCCGCAAGCAAGGCCAGCACCGGCACGAGCGCCAGCATGACCCCCAGGCGTTCCACTTGCAGCAGCGGGTGCAACGCGTTCTCGGGGTTGGCTCCCGGCACGATCAGCGCCAGCGCGGCCATGAACCCGGCGCCTTCGTGTGGTATCGGGTGTTCGAGGTGCAGGTGCGCGAGAAACACGATCGCCACGAGCGTCCCGCAGACGATACGCGCCCGGCGCGTTGTGAACGCCGCGAAGGCGGCGCGCCCCTCCGCACGCCACAGGGCCACGAGCCCAATCGACGCGCACACCAGGAAGAGCGGCAGGATGGCGCCAATGTAGCGGCCGTTGTGAATGGGCGGTGTCGCATGTGGCGCCGCAATACCACGCAAGAGCGGCAACCCCACGAGCACGAGCCCAGGCGCCCATGCACGCCGTGCACTGCGCGCCACCGCCCACGCGCCGAGCGGCGCCGCCGCCAGCAGCGCCAAGTTCAGACGCGCGAAGAATGCGACGCTGAACACACCCCAGATGTACGGATACAAGGTCAATGACACCAGCATCTCGCGGCCATCGAAGCGCGCGAGCGCCCGCAGCAGCCCGGTGTCGTGTGCCTTGGCCGCCAGCGTCGTCGGGAAAAGCGAACCCGCGTGCGACACGTTGAGAGCGAAATACGGGACCAGCAGCAGCATGCCGGCCGCTGCCGGTAGCAACGCGTTGCGCCAACCGACACCGGGCGCGGAGCCGCGTGCCGCGAGCCAGCGCTCACCGGCAAGAATCGGCAAGAGAATGAGCGTTTCCGGGCGCGCCGCAACCGCCAATGCCGCGAGTGCGCCCCACACGAACCGGCGCCGGCCCACCGGCCAGCGATAGAAGGCATCCAGAGTCGCCGTCACGAGCAATGCCGCGAGCGGCGTTTCCATTCCCGAGAGGCCGTGCCAGGCGAGTGGCGCGCAGAGTGCGGTTGCAAGCGCCGCAACAAGGCCCGCGATCTCGTCGCCGGCCAACAGGCGCGCCAGGCGCGACGCAGCAACGACGCAGCCGAGGAACGACAGGAGCCCTAGGATCTTGGGCACCCACACGCCGGCGCCGAAGGCCGCGTACCCCGCGGCGACGAGCAACGTCCAGAGCGGCCCCGATGAGGGCTGCGCCATTTCACCGGGGTTGACGCACCAACCATGACCCTGCACCACGTTGCGGGCAATGGTGGCGTGAATCCAGGCGTCGTCGAGTGGCAGGCCCCAGTCACCGGTGAGAGCGTGTTCCGAACGCCATGCAAGCATGCAGACGAGCGCCGCGAGAACGAGCGGCACCGCGATCCCGAGCCCGCGCACCAGGCTATGGTTTCGAGCCGGAGGCCCCGCCAGAGCGTTCAACCGATCGCTCCCGGTCACCGCAGATTGTGAAACACTTTCTGCACGTCGTCGTCCTGTTCGAGCCGGTCGATGAGCTTCAGGACTTCGGTGGCCTGGTCTTCGGGAAGCTCCATGGGGTTCTGGGAGATGTATTCGGACTCGGCCGAAAGCGGCGTGATCTTGCGATCTTCGAGCGCCTTTTGCAGGTGGCCGAACTGCGTGAACGAGCACCGGATGACAACCTGCGGCTCGCCCTTTTCACTGGTACTCTCGCCCATTTCCTCGAGACCGTGATCGATGAGCTCGAGCTCGAGTGCTTCCTGGTCGATACCGGCCGGATTCAATCGGAACACACCCATGCGTTTGAAGGCAAAACTGACACTGCCGCTCGAAGCGAAGGTGCCGCCGCCCTTGACGAAGTGCGATCGCACGTTGGCGACCGTCCGCGTCGAGTTGTCGGTCGCGCACTCCACGAGTACCGCGATCCCGTGCGGTGCATAGCCCTCGTACACGATCTCTTCGTAGTTCGATTCGTCGCGCTGCGACGCGCGCTTGATCGCACCCTCGATCTTGTCCTTGGGCATGTTCAGAGCGCGGGCGTTTTGGATGACCCGGCGGAGCGCCGAGTTGTTGTCCGGATTCGGCCCGCCCGCCTTGACGGCAATCGACAGTTCCTTGCCAACTCGCGTGAAGGCCTTGGACATCTTGTCCCAGCGCGCGAACATCGTGGCTTTTCGGGTTTCGAAGATGCGCCCCATGCACGCTCCTGATGAGTCGAAGGGATCCCTGGCTCGGTCCGTGGCCGCCGGACACTGGAGTTTGCCCCGAGCGCCCGGTGCGAGTAAAGGTGGCTACTCTTGGAGGTCCATGGTCCCCGCGGCCGCCACGGTGGCTTTGAGCCCGGCGATCAGATCGGCCTTTTCGGCGGCGGTCAGGCGCGCCTCCGGGTGGCCGCGCAGATAGGAGGAGAGCGGCATGTTGCCGCGGCCAATCTGGCGTTCAGCGTTGCTGGCCGGATCGAGCATCGCCAATGACCAGCGCGAGACATTCAGTTTGCTGCGGCCTTCCTCGACGTGCTGCTGCAGCAGCCATGACACCGGGGCCACGTGGCTGTACCACGGCCAACGCGTGTCGTTGCTGTGACAGTCACCACAGGCGCGAAAGAACAGGTCACGCGTGCGGGCTGAATCCCAGGCCGGCTCCGCAGTCACCATGGGATTCACATGCCGGCGACCGTACGGCACGAGTTGCAGCGCGATTCCGAGCGCCAACACGCCGCCCAGAAGCATCCGAGGTCGAAACTTCGGCATCCCACCAACCTTCCTGCCAAGACGTTCACCCGCAGTGTGGCGCTTCACGGCTGCGGATTCAATTGTTGGTGTCGAAGCGACACCCGCTCGCAAGAACATTGCGAATTCGTCTGGACTGAATCCCTTGTCCACGCGGTGCGCAAGTGGGCGATTTCACCCGCTGCCCTGCGAACGCCGGATCTCTTGTTTGACCGTGCGAAGAATGTCACCTAGCATAGCGGCGGTCACGAGTGAGGAGTTCTGCGATGCGCACAATGACGTGGATCGTTGCCGCTCTTGCGATCGTGTCCACGCCATGGCCGGCGGCCGGGTCAACGCCGAACCTTCTACCGGCGGATGCTGCGACAAAACTCGCCGTGAACGCGCAGTTCACCCGGCCGGTGCTCGCCGGTCGACTGGGACCTGGATCCGGCGAGGACTTTGCGAGTGCGATACCCATCACGTCGCTGCCGTTCACCGCTGACGGCAACACTTGCGCCGCCGCCAACAACTACGATCCCGCCTGCGCGTTCGACGAAAACTCCGAAGCCGCGGATCTTGTGTACGTGCTTCACACCACGGCCGCCCTGTGTGTCGACATCAGCCTGTGCGGGTCGGGCTTCGACACGGTGCTGCACGTCTATAAGAACGATCCTTCTACCAGCGTGGGCTGCAGCGACGACGTCTGCACCTTGGATGCGCGGCTCTCGGCGCTGCAACTGGAGGGCGGCAACGATTACTACATTGTCGTCGACGGCTGGGCGAGCCAGTGCGGCGCGTACCACCTGAGCGTCGCCAACGTGAACCCGACCGTGAGTGGCCGGGTGAGCTATTACGAACCGGCCCTGCCGAACACCAATCGCGTCGCGAACGTCGCGGTCTGCATCCTTGCCCCGGCGCCGCCGGACGCCTGTGCGCCGCTTTCCGACTTGAACGGGATCTTCAAGGCCACCAACGTCACGCCGGCAGTCTCGACGCTCGCCGCAAGCCGCACTCCGGCGGCGACGGACCCGGGCACCATCGGCGGCGGCGATGTCAACGTGCTGATTTCCGCGCTAGTCGGCATCCCGCTGACTCCGGACCAGCAAGTCGCCGCGGACGTGGATGGATCGGGCGGGCCGCCGAATGTGACGGATTTGCAGTGCCTGCGACGCTACGTGGTGTTCGACTTCGCCGCCTGTCCTTTGTGTGCAACATGGAAGTTCTTCTGCGATCCGCTTGGGGTGAATGCGTCCGCGCCGTGCGCCATCGGCACGATGGGGTGTTCGAATGCCATCGTCGACTTGAAGGCGATCTTGCTCGCCGATGTCGACGGCAGTTGGCCGAACCGCGCCAAGGCCGCAGCCACGACCGTGGTACCGCTGACGTTTGGCACGGCCGCCTGGAACGGTGCCGAATGCGTGCTGCCGGTCCTCGCATCCATACACGACACACCGCTGACGAGCGTCGTCTTCAGCCTCGAGTACGACGCGGCAGCCCTCGAGTTCGAACAGGCGAGCGTGGGCTCGCAAGCCGCAGGCTTCGAACTGACCCTGAATCCCGAACAAGATGGCGTCGTGCATGGCCTGCTGGCGGGCGGTACGGCGCTCGCCCGGGCGTCAGGAGAAGTGCTCGAGCTGCATTTCCGACTCCGGCAAGGGTCCGATGCCGGAAGCGTCTCGTTCGCGCGCCTCGCAGTCAACGATCGCGATGCAGAGCAGATGCCGGCGGTGACCGTCTCACACAACGGACAAACGCCGGCCCTGCCGCTCCACTACGGTGTGCGGGCGATCCCGAACCCGTTCAACCCGACGACCAGCGTCGAGTACCTGATTCCAGCCGGCGACGGCGTCGTCCCGGTCGCGCTGCGGATCGTCGATCTCGGTGGCCGCGTCGTCCGCGAACTCCTCCAGGCGCCGCGCGCGCCGGGCCGCTATCGGGCCACGTGGGACGGTACGGACGCGAGCGGCACGCCGGTCGCCTCCGGGGTTTACTTGATTCATCTCCGCGCCGGTCGTACGACGACGACTCAGAAGGCCGTACTTCTGCGCTGACCCGCTCCGATTCCAAACGTTTGCCTGACTCCGTTTCGCCAATCGGCGGATGCCTGCTGCAATCTCGTGTGGAACTCCGCTGCACCATGGTGGTGCTTCGGCGGGTTGCGACGATTCTCGATCGATCCTCGAAAATGCCGCGTCCGGCCCCGCGGCGCACCGGATCGAAGGTCAGGACCGTCAGGCGTATTTTCCACGGCAAGCCGGCGACGATCTCCCTGGAAACGTTGTGGGTCGTGGGGTTACGGGCGCCGGCGGTGCGCAGTCTGGGAAACGGCATGCCGGGTGCTGTACTCCGAATTCCAAACGGCGACGCCGAGATCAGTCCGCTCGTGCGAGGTCGCCGGTAGCGCCTCGAAAAGGAATTTGGTGCCATGCGCGTTTCTTCGGCATTACAACACGCCAAACTGCGCGGTCGCGAATGGAGCCTCGCGACAATCACCGTCGCGTGCATCGCGATCGCATGGATCACCGCATGCGGGCCCATCAGCCCAACCGACAGCAAGTCAGCCGCGGTTCGCGCGGCAGGCCGCGGCGGCGCCCCGCTCAATCACCAGGGTGATTGCGAAGGCAAGGCCAAGGGCCCGCTGCATTGGGTGTCCGGCCCCCCGGACTCCGAGGGTGAAATCGAACTCGAGAAGGAAGAGATCGACGACCAAGAGTTCGAAGTCAAAGTCGAGGATCTTCTCCCGGACACGACATATGTCGTCTGCGTGCAGTGCTTGCCGCTCAAGGCAGCCGCGAAATCGTCACCGGGCGCGGGTACGGCGGCGGTGGGGGCCACGCTCTCGATGCCGCATGTCAGTGGCGCACCTGGAAGCACCGTCACCGTGCCGATTCACGTCGAGACGACGCACGAGATCACATTCGCGTCATTCGTGGTCGAGTTTCTCACCGACCACGTTCATCTGGTGAGTGCAACCGTCGGCAGCGACGCCTTCGCACAGAACTTCACGGATCTGTCGTTCAACAGCACCCTGCCGTTTCCGACCACGACGCCGGGATTGGATGGGCACGTTGCGATTCAGATCTCGAATCCTAACGGCTTCGGTACAATGTCCGGCAACCATCCATTGGAAGTCGTCCAGCTGCAGTTCGAAGTGCAGAACCGCCCGGGCGAGAGTTCGGCGATCGCGTTCGACGACTCCGTGCCGGCCGGTTTGCAGCGCACCTATCTCGAGGTCGTTCCGGGGACCACGCTGGCCGGCACCTCGGCGCTCGCGTTCAACAACGGCAGAATCACGATCTTGGGTGGCGCCGACACGTTCGACTGTGGTTGGACGATCCACACCGACTGTCACGGCAAGGGCAAGCTCGAGTTGAAGACCGAACACGGCGATGTCTTGCCGTGCGGCGTTGCGTCGGTCTGTGAGCTGCAAACCCTAGGCGGTGGGGATCGCTTGGTCGAAGTCCACCTGGGTGATGCGAGCGGCCCCGTCGTGCTGCGTGGTGTCATGCCACATTTCCGCGACCACGACGATGATCACGACTGCGGCGGCGACGATGACGATCATGATGGCGATGATGGCGATGGCGATGACGACGACGACCACGACGGCCATCATCACCACTGACAAGCGCCTCGATTACACTTCTTCGAGGGTCGCCCGTGAGCGGGCGGCCCTTCGTCGTTCGATCTCAATTCCTGCGAGAGCGCCGGGGAGGAGGTCCTCGGGAAGCCACGCCGACGGATCGGCACGAGGCCACACCGATCCGTGTTTTAGGGGTGGATCAACTTGTCCAAGTCACGGAACGGTGCCGGCACGAACGCCGGATCGGAAGCTTCGCGAAGTGCGATCTCGATTTGGAACCGCAACACATCGAGGGGCACGGGGTGGCGGTAGTCCTCGAGCTCGACGCGCAACGCATCGGCAATCGATAAGCTCGACGTGCGCACTTTGCGATACACCTTCACAGCAAGTGCCTCGGCGGCACCCGGGGTGAGTAACGGCGGCGCGAGCGTTGCCAGTGAACCCTGATCGCCCGGGGGAAGTTCCAGGCCACGCCGCCGCAAGAGCTTGCTGATGAGCGCGGCGCTTTCGGCGGCGTTTGCCGTCGGCAAGAGCGGCACCTTCACATCGATGCGACCGGGCCGCTTGAGATCGACCTCGATCAGATCCGGCCGGCTGGATGCAAGCACCCACACGACGCGGCCGCGATTGCGCGTGCTGCCCATCTCCTCCGCGATCATCGCGTAAACACGCCCCGACAATCCGCTGTCTCCCGAGCCCGCATCCCGTTTTCCTAGCGTCTGATCGGCCTCGTCCACGAACACATAGCAGCGGCCGAGCGCCTGAATGAGCCGGAAAATCGTTTCGAGGTTGCCTTCCGTCGAGCCAACCCAGCGGTCGCGGAAGTTCTTCAGCTTCACGACCGGCACACCGGCTTCGCCCGCCAGACACTCGACCAGGAATGTCTTACCAGTTCCGACCGGACCACAGAAGAGGTAGCCCTTCGGTAGCGCCTCGAGATCGTTGCGTTTCCATAATTCCAGATCCTGGCGCAGCCACGTCTTCACTGCGTCGAGCCCTTGCAACTCGTCGAGCGTATGCGTGCTCTCCACGAAATCAATCAACCCGCGGCAGTCCTTCTCGACGAGTTTCTTCTTCAGGTCGGCCAGATCCACGGCTCCGAGCGGCTTGCGCCCGTACTCCTGTCGTTTGACCAACGACTCGATCGAGGCCAGTGTCGCGCCGCGCAACTGGGCGGCCACGGCGGCGCATTCGTCACCTAACGCTCCCAGCGCCGCGGGGAATCCCGGCACTGCGATCTGCAGTGAAGATTCGATCTCTTTTTCGGAAGGTAACGGCACCCGGATTTGCGCCGCGCGCGCGCTGCCCGCGAGCAGCGGATGCAAATCGTTGAGGTTCTCGGCCAACAGGAACGTGACCAAAGGATACTCGGTGAGCAAGGGGTCCGTAGCCCACTCTCGGACCAGCAGCACGAGGGCATTTAGTTCTGGATTCGAGCTTCCCGTCCCGGATGGCAGCATGAGGTCGGCGGAGCGCACCGCCAGACCGACATGCAGGCGTTTCTTGCCGAGACGGCCCAGGTTGGCGCAATACCGAAAATAGCGCGTGATGAACTCGACCGCGGGACGCGCCATGCGTGGCATCTCCGGCGCTTCCTTGAAGTGCGGCCACTCGCCGAAGAGATCCCCGCCGCGTTCGACGCGCAAGCCATTGCCCAAGTCGTAGCTCAGCACGACGTCCTGATGTTGCAGGAGCACTTGCAGAAGAAACTCGTCCAGCGATCCTAGACGTGATCCGGTTGCGAGCGGCAGCACGATGCGGTCTTGCACGTTGCCATGCAGCACGAACTGATTGTACGCACCGCTTTCGTAGAGAGTAACGAGCTCGGTGGCCCAGGCGGGCAGGTTTGCCTCCCAGGCCGGATTCGGTTTCGGCTCCAAACTCACTCATTCCTCTCGACTGCACGGGGCGGAGTTTTGGGGGCCGCCGTCTCGCCGCTGTCGCGCGTGGGCGGTTGTGTCGCCGCGGGAGCTGGGTCCGAATCGACGAGAAAATCGGGGGTGCCATCCAGCAAGTGACTCACGAGCTCGATGCTCGTCGAAATGACCTGTGGCTTACCCTCGATGAGGGCGTTTTCGACCGCGAGGTCGGTCTGAGCTTCAATCCGCAGCAGGTCGCTGTCGATTTCCTCGAGTGTCTGCTGGCGACGGCTCAGACTGGTCAGTCGTTTCCGCAAAATAGCCAGCGTCGCGGCCTTCGAATCCCGCAAGGATCCCGGGCCCTGGTTGGCCGCGAGCTCACGCTCCAGAGCGGCGATTTGGCGTTGGATTTGCGTTTCGATCTGGGCGGATTCGGCGGCCTGCAGGTCCTGATCGGCGATCAGCAAGTCCAAGTAGTAGTCCCGCAACTTGTCCAGCGCCGCGAGGTTCCCGTCGACCAAGAACCGCTCGATTTGGCGATCGCTATACAGTTGTGCGACACGCGCGCACTTCTGGTCCAGGAGCGCATACCGGCGGCGCCTGGGCTCGTCGAGCCGCTTGACCTGCGCGCCGGTCTCGACCTCCTCGATCCGCGCATCCGCCGCGAGGTCTTGAGCACGCGCGAAATTACGGAACCGTGGGTTGGACAGGAGCGCCACGAGATAGCCCGATTCCAATGCCGCGCCCAGAAACCAGAAACCGGGGTTCGCGATTCCCAGCACAGCGAAGCACGCGAGCCCGACCACGTTGACGGGCACATCGCCTAGAAGCGGGGTATCCACCCGGGCAAAAAGGGCCTGCTTGAGAAGACGCCACATGGTTCCTACTGCTCACTGGTTTTCTGTCGCCGGACCGAGCTTCCGCGGTGTTTCCTCGGCCGGCTGTGATCCGGGAGCCGGCGTTCCCGGAGCGAGCGCAATTCCCTCGCGCGCCGCGAACTCCGCCAATGCCTGCGCCGCAAGTGCCTTCTGCTCGCCTTCCTTCACCTCGACCGAACCCATCTCCATGCTGTCGCGTGCAACGCGTGCCCGGCCCGCTGCCTGCGTGCGTTCTTCCTCGACCATGGTGTGCAATCGGTCGAGAGTGTCGCCGCTGCCGCCGATCGTGGTAATCATCCCGGACGCCATCTCGGTCAGCTCGGCCATCGCGCGCTTGACCTTGAGATCGTCGATGCTCGATTTCAGAGCTTCGAGCTTGGCACGCGCCGCTTGCACACTGACATCGCGCGCCTTGACGAGGTCTTTGTAGGTTGTCTCCGCTTGTCCCAACTGGGCGCGATTCTCCTCCAGCTCGCGCGTCACCGTCTGCAGGCGAAGCGCGTACTGTCCGGCCGAATCCTGGTTTCCGGCGCGCAGATGTGCTGTGGCCTTGGCCCGCAGGTCGCGCTCTTCGGTTTCGAGCTTGCGGACTTGGGTCATCAACCTCTCGCACAGGCCCGCATGGGTGGCCAAACCTTGGTTATAACGCGCGATCTGCTCGCGCAGGTGCTCCTTTTCCACATCGAGCAGCGCCTCGGGGTTGCGCTTCTCCATCCCGGAAATGAACAGTCCCATGAACCCCCGGAACAAGTTGGCAAGCCTGCGAAACATGATTCCTCCCTTTTGGGCGCGCAATCCTCAGTGTGCGCGCGCACCGTACTGGCGCTGCCAACTCGACAGCAGGTTGGAAACAACCTCGGCGCGCGGCGGCTCGCACACCGATTTCACTTCGTTCTGCAGTCCCACGGAAGCATACGTCGTGAAGGGGCTGTTTGGGGTCAACACTGGAACGTTGGGATTTCCCGGCCGGAATCCGTGCACTAGCGCCTGTTCTTGCACCGGCTGGCTCAGCAGGAACTCGACGAATTCCTCGGCCTGGTGGCGCTGGTCGGAGCTGGTCCAAGGCGTATCGAGGACATAGTAGGGATTGTCGTTCCAGATGTTGCGATCCGGGTAGATGACATGCAACTTGCCCCAACGTCCTTCGGCGTTGCGCAGGTTCTCGATCACAACGCTCTCGTACACGAACAGAGCATCGAAGGACGACGGGCCTTGCAGGATCATCTGGCGCATCATATTGCCGGTACTGTTCGAAAGGCCGGTGACCCCGCCTTCGATCCCCCCCATCCACTTCTGAAAACCTGGATCGAGAATGTCTTGGAGTTCGAGCCCACGGGTTTTCTTGTGATACTCGTAGGCCATTGCCACCAGCGTCATGATGCCGCTATTCGATTGATTGGGATGAGTGTGCCCGAACTTGAAGAGACCCCAATCGCCATGCCCGGCGATTTCCTGCCAGCCGCCCTGCGCCTGTAGCGCCTTGCCGATCGTGTCGAACGACACGCTGCCGAAACACCGCACGAATGCCTGGTAGCGTTCCTCCCACATGACGAACACCATCGGGGTCAGCGCCAACGCTTCCTCGTGTACGATGGGTGTTCCGGGCTGCTTCACCGTCCACTCTTGCAGGAAAATCTCCTTGTAGAGAGCACTCGCCGGGGACCAGACGTTGAGACGCTTGTCGCCCGCGATGATCGCCTGCGCCGCCTCCAACGAACCGAGTGGAATCAGGTTGATCTGGACGCGCTTGCCGGCGTTCGTCTGCTGATATTCGTGGACCGCCCACTCGAGCCAGGCTTTTTTCTCCGTCCCGTAGGCGATGCCGATCTGGCCGCCGCCAGTGGGTGTCGTGGTGCTGTTGCCCGGATCAGCCGCGGTGGTGTTGCGTCCCGGGAGCTTGCCGGCAACCAGGTACCGGTACGCCAAAAAACCGCAGCCGACAATGACCACGAAGATGACGAGCTTGCCGAACCACGTCAGTCTCGGTCCTTCGGCCATTGCGGTCTTCTCCGTTCGGTAGGTCGGGCAGGGTCTTTAGAAGAACGTCGAGATTTCCTTGAAAACCGCGCGGATGTCCTCGGGCTTACCGGCATAGTACCGCGCTTGAGTTGCGTCGGCGATGCGCTGTAGAACGCTGCTGTTCGCGTCACTGCCATACCCAATCGTAAAAATACGGGCGACGGCCGGCTCGCCATGCGACCCGACTCGTTCGAGGAGCGCCTCTAGTTTCAGAGTGCTATTCCGGTCATCACCGTCGCTCAGCACTACGATCGCTTGGATCCGATCGTCGGCCTTGGCCTGCGCGATCTGGTCGTACGCGGCGCCGACCGCATCGTAGAGGGACGTTCCACCGTCCGCAAAGAGACCCTCGATCTTCTCGCGCAATGCGGCACGGTCGGTGCCGAGATTCGCGCTCTTCGCGACCCAGCGTAATCCCATCTTATTCACGACAGGTGGCGTATAAAGGCTGACGCCCCTGCCCTGGACCTGGTAAACACGATGTGTCTTACGCATCGTCTACCTTACCCGGGAGGGGCGTCATGGGTGAAGAACTTACACTGTTCCGGACGGAATT
>JANLSU010000041.1:0-7995 GCA_031362565.1 bacterium
GCCAGCCGTTCGTGGCGCAACTGCTGCGCACGTCCCGCCGCAAGTCCAAGACGTCGTGTCGTGGCCGCCAGTTCGGCCAGCATGGCCGCAGCGTCCGGCACGGCGAGTTCCGCCGCTGCGGACGGCGTGGGCGCGCGCACATCGGCAACAAAATCGGCAATCGTGAAGTCGACCTCGTGGCCGATGCCGGTCACGACCGGAACGCGGCACGCGATGATGGCGCGCGCCACCCGCTCGTCGTTGAACGCCCACAAGTCCTCGAGACTGCCGCCGCCGCGCACTAGAAGGATGACGTCGGCGGCGCCGCTTCGCGACACGAGCCCGAGGGCTTGTACGATGTCGCGCGGGGCGCCTTCGCCTTGAACTTGCACCGGCACGACCAACACCTCAGCCAACGGCCAACGCCCGACAAGTGTTGTCAGTACGTCGCGCACCGCGGCACCGCTTGGCGAGGTGACGACCGCAATGCGGCGCGGGAAGCGCGGCAGCGGGCGCTTGCGTTCGGCGTCGAAGAGCCCTTCGAGTGCGAGCTTTTCCTTGAGCTGCTTGAACGCCAACTCGAGCGCGCCCTGTCCCACCGGCTGCATGCTGCGGACTTGGACTTGATAGCGGCCGCGCGGCACATAGACGTTCAGTTTGCCGCGCACCCGCACGGCGAGGCCGTTTTCAGGCCGGAAGGTCAGGAGCGCCGCATCGCCGCGAAACATCACGGCGGCGATCTCCGCGGCGTCATCCTTCAACGAGAAATACCAATGTCCCGACGCCGCTTGTTGCTTGGCATTCGAGATCTCGCCCTCGACGAAGATCTCGCCGAAGCCTTCTTCCAGCACCTGGCGGACGGCTTCGTTGATCTCGCGCACCTGGAAGACGTGCGGGTCCGACGCCGCGAAGAGGTCGGGTTGGACGAACGCCATTTTACGCCTCCCGTCGTTGCCAGGCGAGCAACGTGTTGCGAAGCAGCATCGCAACCGTCATCGGCCCGACGCCGCCCGGCACCGGCGTGATCGCACTGGCGACCTCGACGGCGCTGGCGAAATGCACATCGCCGACGAGGCGGCTCTTGGCACCCGGGCCGGGCCGGCGATGGATGCCGACATCGACGACGACGGCCCCCGGCCGCAGCCAATCGCCGTGCACGAACTCGGGCATCCCGGCGGCGGCGATCACCACATCGGCGGTGCGCACGAGCGCCGGCAGATCGCGGCTCTGGGTATGCGCGACCGTCACCGTCGCATTGCCGCCCCTGCCCCGGCGCAGCAGCAAGAGGGCAAGCGGCCGGCCGACCAGCGTGCTGCGGCCGATGACCAGCACCTGTTGGCCCGCGACGTCGACGCCGCATTCGCCGAGCATCCACACAACGCCCGCCGGCGTGCACGGCACGAACCCGGAGTCGTCATCCGCCACCAACTTGCCCAGATTGACCGAGTGCAGTCCGTCGACATCCTTGGCGGGCGCGATCGATTCGACGGCGCGGCGCGCGTCGAGATGCTTCGGCAACGGCAACTGCAACAGGATCCCGTCGACACCGGGGTCGGCGTTCAGCGCTGCGAGACGCGCCGTCAGTTCCGATTGCGAGGCCTGAGCCGCAATCGCTTCGCAAAGCGACTCGATGCCGGCCTTCGCGCACGCTTGGATCTTGTTCCGCACGTACACCTGCGACGCCGCATCGTCACCGACGAGCACGGCGGCGAGAACCGGCGGCCGCGATCCCGGCGGCCGCGCAGTGACCGCGTCGCGCACGCCGGCAAGCAACGCGTCGGCGACGGCGCGGCCATCGAGAAGACGTGCGGACATGCGGTCACCCCTTGGAGCCGGGATGCCGTCGGCCCCCGGCCAACGCGCTCTGGCGCACCTTGGAGGAGGAAAATACAGGGGTCGAGTGGAGAATTCCCCGCCATTGCCGTGAGCCGAGTTTCTTCGAACCTGGCAACCAGGTGGGCACCGCCACCCGCCTCGCGATCGAGCTTCGCGACGAAGCTTTCATCTTGAGACGGACTTTAGGTTCCCGAAATCGAAGTATTGGCTCGAAAAAACGCACCGACTCACCAACACCGCAGGGAATTCGTCCGCCGCGAGCTTAGCAGAGCAGGGCGAACACGCGCAACGCGATTCGCGCCGGCGAACCGCATCGCGCGCGTTCGGCGCTCAGAGCTGACGCGCCAGCGGCTCCGAGATCCGCAGGGCGCGTTCCGCGATGTCGTTGACCGATTGCTCGCGCTGACGGCGCTCCTGGAACAGTTCGTCCGCGATGTGGATCGCCGTCAGGATTGCGACCTTCGTAGACGACACGAGGCTCTGATCGGTGGCGATCTCCGACATTTTCGTATCGACATACGCAGCCAGATCGCGGATGTATGCCGGATCCGCGTCGCCACGCACGTGATAGTCGCTGCCGAAAATCTCCACGCGGGTGCTTTTGGATCGCTCCATGGACGCTCCCCGTCCGGTGACACGCAGTTCGGGATTCAGACCTCGAGCTCCTCGAACTTCGCCAGCATGCTGTCGATGCGAACCCGAATCTCTTCGCGGTCGCTCTCGAACCGCTGCCAGTCTTCCTGCTTGGCGCGCAACGTTTCGCAGCTCGTCGCGAGTTCGTCCTTCTCGAGTTGCAGGAGTTCCACCTGGTCCTCGAGATTCTTCCCCTGGCGTTCGAGGCCGCGCTGCGTCTCCAGCAGGCGCGACGTCTCGCTCTCCAGCCGTTTCTTTTCATTCTTCAAGTACGTGATGAGCTCCACCGCCGCCTGGATGCGCTCCTCGAGCAAGCTCAAGCTCTGCAAGTGCTGCAGTTGCTGCATCGACGGTTCCTCCCCTTTTCCACCCACGGCTTCACGAGCCGGCTCGGAGTTTGACGTGCAACGTGTCCGCCAGATGGCGGACGACCTTTTCGAGCGCCGGCGCCACCTGTGCGTCGGTTAGTGTCTGATCTGGATCCCGGAAGCGCAACCGTAATCCGAGACTCCGCTCACCCGGTGCGCCGCCGCCCGTAAAGACGTCGAAGCACTGCAGCGATTCGAGATGCGGACCCGCCACCGCCAGAACCGCGGCGTGGACGGCACCGTACGTCGTCCCTTCAGGAACCGCGAGCGACAAGTCGCGCTTCACGGCCGGGTAGCGCGGCAACTCGCGCTGCCGGCCCGCGCCACCCAGGTGACGCGCGAGTGCCTCGACGTCGATCTCGAGCACGTGTGCTGAAATCTCGAGGTCGAACCCCCGCAGCACCGCCTCCCGCACCGCACCACCTCTGCCGATGGCGCCGTAAGTCCCTGAAATTACAAAGCTTGCAGCGTCGTCCAAGAAGGGCTCAGTGTATCCATACACCCAAGAGGTGTCAACGCCCAACTGTGCGAAGAAGGCTTCGGCATCGCCTTTGAGGTCATACAGGTCGAACGGGCGGGCCTTGTCGGCCCAGCCCGGCGGGTTGGCGTTCCCGGCCGCGACGAAGAGCATCTGTTCCGACTCGGCCGGCAGTCCGGGAAGCGCGCCAGGCACATCCGCAAAGACCCGGTCCACCTGCGCAAAACGCAACGCCTCTTGGTCGTGATTGCGATTGTGGCGCAACACGCGGAGCATCCCGGGGACGAGCGACGTCCGCATCGTGTCGAGTGTGGTGACGATGGGATTGACGAGCCGGACGGCGCGCCGGCGCCGGTCGTCGGCAGCGAGTTGGAGCCGCTCCGGATCACGGCTCTCCATGAAGGCGCTCGTTCGCACCTCGAAATAGCCGAGCCCGACGGCGAGATCGCGCAACCGGCCGACCAACATGTCGGGTGGATTGTCGCGATACACGACCGGCGCCGGCGGCACGACGTCGGCCGGGATGTTCTCATAGCCGTGCATGCGTGCCACTTCTTCGACGAGATCGATCTCGGCACGCAGATCGCGCCGGAACGACGGCACTTCCACCAAGACGCGGTCACCGGCGGGCGTGGCCGGCAAATCGAGGCGCCGCAACAGCCCAGCGATGGCTTCGGCGTCGAGCCCGGTGCCGATCAAACGATTGCAACGCTCGGTGCCGAGCTCGAGCCCGCGCGGCGCCGGCCGTCCCGGTGCTTCGTCGGCGGCAACGTGGCGCACTTGGGCGCCGGCGAATTCCACGAGCAACTGGGTGGCGCGATCGGCGGCGGCGCCGACCGCCTCGAAATCCGTTTGGCGCTCGAACCGGTACGAGGCGTCGGTGTTCATGTTGAGCTTGCGCCGTCCGGCTCGCACGACACTCGGATCGAAGTAGGCCGCTTCGAGCAGCAGGCTGGTGGTCGTTTGGCGGACCGCGGTCGCGCCGCCACCCATGACACCGGCGAGAGCGATGGCCTTTTCGGCATCGGCAATCACCAGAATGTCCGGACCGAGGGCGCGTTCGACGCCGTCGAGAGTCCGGAGCAACTCGCCGGTGTGTGCCCGGCGCACGATGATCCGCGGTCCTTGCAACATCTCGAGATCGAACGCGTGCAGCGGCTGGCCGCTTTCCAGCATGACGAAGTTGGTGATGTCGACGACGTTGTTGATCGAATGCAAGCCGGCGGATTCGAGCCGTGCCCGCAACCAATCGGGCGAGGCGCCGAGGCGAATGTCGTGCAGCACGCGCCCGACGTAGCGGCCACAATCGGCCGCGGAATCGATGTGGACGGGCACGGCGCAAGGCGCAAGTCCCGCCGGCTCCTTCCACAACGCGGGCACCTTGACGCGGCCGCCGTAGAGCGCCGCGACCTCGCGGGCGATGCCGGTGAGCGCCAGACAATCCGGGCGGTTCGGTGTCACCTCGGCTTCGAGGATCGGGTCGCCGCTCGACAGCACTGCGAAATCGGCGCCGCTCGCCAAGCCGGCCGCCAACTCCAGGATGCCGTTCGAGTCCTGCCCGAGCCCGAGCTCGCGCGCCGAGCAGATCATGCCTTCGGACACGACGCCGCGAATCTTCGACTTGCGAATCTTGAAGTCGCCGGGCAAGCGAGCGCCGATCTTGGCGACCGCCACCGTGAGACCGGCGCGCACGTTGGGTGCGCCGCAGACGATTTGGAACGTCTCGCCGCCGACTTCGACCTTGCAAAGGCTGAGCCGGTCGGCGTCGGGATGGCGGCCTTGCTCGAGGACCTTGCCCACGAACACGCCCTCGAAATCGGCCGCTCCACCGTGCACTGCCTCGATCTTCGTGCCGGACATCGTCAGATCGTGCGCCAGGGTGCGTGTGTCGACCGGCCAGTCGACGTATTCCCGCAACCATGCGAGTGGAATTCGCACTGCACGCCCCCCCTCTGGCTCAGAACTGCGACAGAAACCGCACGTCGTTCTCGAGGAACGAACGGATGTCCGTGATGCCGTGGCGCAGCATGGCGACCCGGTCGACACCGATTCCGAATGCGAAGCCGGTGTAGGCCTCCGGCGCATACCCCGAGGCGGCAAAGACGTTCGGGTGCACCATGCCGGCCCCCATGATCTCGATCCAGCCGCTCTTGCCGCACAGCGCGCAGCCTTTGCCCTGGCACGCGAAACAACTCATATCGACATCGACGCTCGGCTCTGTAAACGGAAAAAAGTGCGGCTTGAAACGCGCCACGGTCTGCGGGCCGAAGAGCTGGCGGATGAAATGGGTGACCGTCGCCTTGAGATCGACCATCGACACGCGCTGGTCGACATACAGGCCCTCGATCTGATGGAATTCCGCCGCGTGCGACGCGTCGAGTTGCTCGTTGCGATACACACGCCCCGGGACGATGACCCGGATGGGCGGTGTCGCCGCCTCCATCACCCGCACCTGCATCGGTGAGGTCTGGGTGCGCAGCAACACGGTGTCATTGACGTAGAACGTGTCCTGAGTATCTCGCGCCGGATGGTCGGGCGGAAAATTGAGCGCCTCGAAATTGTAGTGATCGAGTTCGATCTCGGGACCGGTCACGACACTGAAGCCGAGTCCCTTGAAGATCGACTTCATCTCGTCGAGAACCTGCGACAGAACATGCGGGCGAGCCACCCAGCGCGGCCGGCCCGGGAGCGACGGATCGAGCCCGGTGCGAACCGGCGGCCGCGTTGCGGCGACGCGCGCCACGGCCGTCGCGTGCACTTCCGTCAGCTCGTTCTTGACTCGATTGAGCAACTGCCCGAGGTCGCGCCGCAAGCCACTGTCGGCTTGGGCCAGATCGGCGAAGAACGTGGCGAGGCGGCCTTTGCGGGCCAAGTCGCGCACCCAGACGGCCTCGACCGCCGGTGCATCGCCGGCTGCTTCGAAATCGCGCCGCGATTCGCGGCGCAAGCTTTCGATGCGCGCCCCAAGCTCGTCCCCGCCATCCCTCATCGCGTCAGGCCGCGGTTTGCTTCGCGGTCTCAGCCAGCTTGCGGAAGCCTTCCGCGTCGCTCACGGCGAGCTCCGCCAGAACCTTGCGGTCGATGTCGATGTTGGCGGCTTTCAACCCGTGCATGAGGTTGCTGTACGACATGCCGTTCAAGCGAGCGGCCGCGTTGATGCGCATGATCCAGAGCGAGCGATAGTGGCGCTTCTTCTGCTTGCGGTCGCGAAACGCGTACAGCATCGAGCGCTCGACGGCTTCCTTGGCGGTCTTGTACAAGCGGCTCTTGCCGCCGTAGTAACCCTTCGCGGCCTTCAGAACCTTGCGGTGCCGGGCGCGTGCCGAGACGTTGTTGGTTGCACGAGACATTTCAGAACTCCTTCGATCCAACCGCCGCCGGCGCTGGTGCGCTGCGCCACGGGGTCGCGGTGCGGGCCAATGCGACGCAACCGCTGGTGAACATGATCAGAAATTCAGCAGGCGGTTCAGGCGCTTCTCTTCACAGTCAGCGACCATCACGGCGCTGCCGAGTCCACGTTTCCGCTTGCGCGACTTGCACTCCAGCATATGGCGGTGGTTGGCGCGCTTGCGCTTCAATTTTCCCGATGCCGTGCGCTTCACTCGCTTGGCGAGGCCACGGTGGGTTTTCATCTTCGGCACGTTACAGCCTCCTTCGCGACCGCTCGTCGGCGGCCGGAGTTCGCGATTCGGGGTCCAAGGCCGCGAATCACTCTTCGGACGCAGCCGCCGATTCCTTGGGAGCGGCGGTGATGTCGATCCCGATCCCGGGTGCGACATCGTTCTTGTCATCGTCCTCTACATCCCGTTTGCTGACCGGCCGGGGCTTGGTGATGCCCGGCGTCAGCATCAGGATCATGGTGCGGCCTTCCTGCCGCGGTGGCGCTTCGACTTTCGCCACGTCCTTCAATTCGTCCGCCAGCTGATCGAGGAGCTTGCGGCCAAGGCCGGCGTGGGCCATTTCGCGTCCCCGGAACTGCAGAGTGATCTTCACTTTGTCGCCGGCCTCGAGAAACTCGACGATGTGCTTCTTCTTGAAGTCGTAATCGTGTGTCTCGATCTTCGGCCGCAGCTTGATTTCCTTGACGACGACCTGGTGTTGGCGCTTCTTCGACTGCCGCGCCTTCTTGGCCTGCTCGTACTTGTACTTTCCGAAGTCCATGATCTTGCAAACCGGCGGCCGTGCAGTCGGCGACACTTCGACCAAGTCGAGGCCCAGCTCACGCGCTTTGGCGAGCGCGTCACGCGTCGGCAGCACACCGAGTTGGACTGATTGCTCGCCTTCGTCCAGGATCACGCGCACTTCACGCACACCGATGCGCTCGTTCACACGCGGCGCACGGCGGGGATCGCGATCGAGAATATGGCACCTCCGGAGCCCTGCCCGAGCGTCAGCCCGCGGCCGGGACGCAAAAGAAAAAAGGCCGGCGGCGAAGCCACCGACCCCCAAAGGCGGCGCAACACGGCGACCGCTCCTTGGGCCCCTCTAAGGGGAACCCGGCCAAGCTGCGGTAAAACCGCGCTGCCGGGCGGAAGGCGAACCTTCGCTTGCCCGAATCTGTCGAACGGGCATTCTGACGGGGCGGGGGCGGCGGTGTCAAGGGCGGGGCTGCGGAGGCAGAGGAAGCCGGGCGGTGGGCGGCGCCGGGGGGGAGGGCTCGCGGTCGTTCACGCACCGCCTGTGCGCTCACTCCCTCATTCG
>JANLSU010000046.1:0-27585 GCA_031362565.1 bacterium
CAAGACGCTCACCGGCTGCGGCGTCAATGCGAAGCCGGTGAGCGTCTTGCCGGCGATTCCCGGCAACTCCGTCGGCAGCGCCTGGGGTGATGTGGACAACGATGGGGACCAAGATCTCTTGGTCGCCAACGACAACGGCGAAAGCGAAACGCTGTACCTGAACAACGGCCCACCCACCTACACGTTTACACGCGTCACCAGCGGACCACTCGTGTCGAGCGGTGGTTCCTCGTTCGGGTGTTCGTTTGCGGATGTGGATGGCGATGGCGATCTCGATGCTTTCGTCGCCAATCGCCTCAATCAGAATGATGCGCTGTATCGCAACGATGGACCGGCGGGCGCGTGGCTCGCATTGCGGCTCCAAGGAACGGTGTCCAACCGGTCGGCGACCGGTGCCCGGGTGCGCGTGCTGGCGCGCATCGGCGGTGTGCCGCGCTGGCAAACTCAACAGGTCCTGCCGCTCTCGGGATATAATAGTCAGAATCTCGAGCTGCACTTCGGGCTCGGGGATGCGGCCCAGGCCGATAGCATCGACATTCGTTGGCCGAGTGGACTGCGTCAAAGACTTGCGACGGTCGCCGCGGGCCAAAGGCTCAACGTTGTCGAACCGGCCACGACACCCGTCGCAGCGTCTCTTGTGTTCGCTCGAGCCACCGCCGAAGGCGTCGAGATCCAGTGGGAGCTTGGGGAGGCTCCTACCGGCGATCTCGCGCTCGAACGCCGGAACGCAACGGACGCATGGCGCCGGTGCGACGGGCTCGCACTCGAGGGACGCCGCGTACGGGTCGTCGACCGGGACGTGCGGGCCGGCGAACACTACGGATACCGCCTGCGGATGAACGGCGCGGGCGGCGCGCAGATTCTGGCCGAGATCTGGATTGACGCAGTAAGCCCGCGGGCGTTCGATCTCCGCCTCGCGTCGGCGTCACCGGTGTCCAAGGATCCGAGCTTGGCGCTCTTTTTGCCCCGCTCGGGCGCCGTGTCGTTGCAGGTTGTGGATGCTCGGGGCCGGGTGCGAGTGACGCGGCTGCTTTCAGGACTCGAGGGAGGTGTGCACACTGTTCATGTGCCGGAGCTTCAGAACTTGGGAACCGGGATCTACTGGGTGCGCGCCTCTTTCGCTGGCGCCCAACGCGCGGTGCGCGTCGTTCTCGTGCACTGACGCGCGCGCGAAACGGCAGCGATGACGGGCCCGGCGCGGGCCCGGGGCCCCGGCCGCAGGCTCCTCCTGGCGCTCGGATGGATCGCCGCTTGGGGGCTTCTGGGGCTGTTTTTCGGCAGCCAAACGCTGCTCTATGCGCGCTACTCGGGCCGCCATCCGAATCCCGCCGACGTGTTGCTGGTGCCATGCACCGAGATGCTCCTGTGGGCGCCGCTCTCGGCGGTCGCCCTGTGGTTCGCGCGCCAGCGCCCGTTCGAACGCCGGCACATCGGCCGTGCCCTCGCCTTCCACGTGCCGGCGGCGCTCGCGCTCTCGAGCGTGCAAGCGGTGGCGACGGGTTGCGTGTTCTGGGCCCTCGGGTTGTTCGCCAAAGCGCCGTTGCCGGTACCGCGGCTGCTTCTCGGCCTCATGGTCGGCAAGTTGAGCGCCAACATCGTGACGTATGCCGCCGTGGTCACCGGCTTCCTGGCGCTCGATACCCGGCGCCGGCTCCACGAGCGCGAGTTGCGTGCGTCGCAGCTCGAGGCGCGCCTGGCGGATGCGCGATTGGATGTGCTGCGCATGCAGCTGCAGCCGCACTTTCTCTTCAACACGCTGCACGCCATCTCGACCCTCATGCATCGCGACGTCGAGGCGGCGGACCGCATGCTGGTGCGCCTTTCGGACCTTTTGCGCCTGTCGATGGAGCACGACGACGCACGCGACATCCCGCTGTCGCGCGAAATGCAATTCCTCGACGCGTATGTCCAAATTCAGCAGGTGCGTTTTGGGGAGCGGTTGCGCGTCCGTACAGAGATCGAGCCACGGGCTCTCGATGGACGGGTGCCGACATTGCTGTTGCAACCGCTGGTCGAGAATGCCATCCAGCACGGCATCAGCCATCGGGCGGCGGGTGGTGCGATCGAGATCACGGCGCGGGTCGTGGAGGGCTGTCTCATCCTCGAGATCGGCGATGACGGGCCGGGGTGGAACGGCGCGCCGCGGGCGGGCGGGCGCGGACTCGCGAACACCCGCGCCCGGATCGAGCAGATGGCACCGGGCGCCGCACGCTTCGAATGCGTCGAGCGCCCGGGTGGCGGGGCGCTCGTCCGCGTCACAATTCCGTTCGTGACCGGCAGCGGCGTGGCGGGGGGCGGCGCACCATGAGTCTGCGCGTTCTCATCGTCGATGACGAGGCGTTGGCGCGGGAGAAGCTCCGCACGCTGCTGGCATCGGAGCCGGACGTGGTGCTCGTGGGCGAATGCGCCGATGGGCTCGAAGCGCTGGCTTGGATCGAACGCGATCCGCCCGACTTGATGTTTCTCGACGTGCAGATGCCCGAACTCAACGGCTTCGAGGTCTTGGACGCAATCGGCACACCGCGCGTCC
Source organism: bacterium (assembly GCA_031362565.1). Taxonomy (GTDB): domain Bacteria; phylum Krumholzibacteriota; class Krumholzibacteriia; genus JANLSU01. Next base: position 2,531 of record JANLSU010000046.1, read on the forward strand.
CAGCGGTCGTATTCGTGACGGCGTATGACCAATACGCGCTGCGTGCTTTCGAGGTGCACGCGCTCGACTACCTGCTCAAGCCGTTCGACCGTGAGCGCTTCCAGCAGGCTCTCGCCCGCGCCCGGTCCGGCGTCACCGCCGGCGGCCAAGGGCTCGAGCAGAGCGTGCGCGCCTTGCTCGACGACCTGCGACAGGCACGCGCCCACGCCCAGCGTCTCATCGTCAAGAGCGGCGGGCGCGTTTTTTTCGTGCCTGTCGCCGAGATCGATTGGGTGCAGGCAGCCGGCAACTACGTCGAGTTGCATGCCGGGACCGAGAGGCATCTCTGGCGCGAAACAATGCAGAGCCTCGTCGCCAGGCTCGACCCGGAGCACTTCGTACGCATCCACCGCTCGGTGCTCGTCAACATGCGCCAGGTGCGCCACGTCGACATTGGCGAGTCGGGCGAATACGCCGTGACGCTCCAGAGCGGCCGCACCTTGCCGGTGGGCCGCGCCTTCCGGCGCGCCTTCCGAGCCCGCATCGACAAGGTGGGTTGAACTCAGCGCTTGCCGGCGCTCCGCATGAGCGCCTTGAAAGACGCGGGCAGCGGCGTTTCGATCGTCATCGGCGTGCCGTCGAAGGGGTGCCGGAAGCTGATCGACTTGGCATGCAGCGCGAGGCGCGCCGCGGCGCGATCCTCCGTACCGTATTTCGTGTCGCCAACGACCGCATGCCCGATTTCGGCCAGATGAACCCGGATCTGGTGCTTGCGGCCCGTCAACAGATCGACTTCGAGCAGGGCGTAGCGTTTCGACTGCTCGAGAACCCGGTACGAGGTTTTCGCCAACCGCCCCTCGCGCGTGTCGCTGGTGGAATACACGACATGCGCCTGATTTTCGGCCAAGTAACTCGAGATTGTCTCCGACGTCTTTTCACAGGTGCCATGCACGACCGCGAAGTACTTTTTGCGCGTGCTCGGCCATTCTCCCTGCAAACGGAACTTTGCATCTTCGGTCTTGGCGAACAACAGCACGCCGGAAGTGTCGCGGTCCAGCCGGTGAACGATGAAGATGCGCTTACGGGACTTGCCCTGGCCTTTGCGCACGTAGTCCGTGAGAATAAAATAGGCGGTGTGCGTCTTGTCGGTGTTGGTACCCATCGACAACAGCCCCGGCGGCTTGTCGACCACCAGAATGTCGCGATCCTCGTGCAGGATCACGAGTCCCTTGGGCAGCATCCCGGCGCTGCGTCCCGACTGCCCGTGCATCCCGTATCCTCCATCTTGCAGCGCACGGACCCGGTTCCAAAGACCGACTGGTGGGCGCGTGACCACTGCAGCATACTCCACGCCCATGACCCTTCCAACCCGTGGTGGGTCGGTGTGCCGGCAGCGGAGCGTTAAATGTTGGCGAAGCGTAGCCTTCGATTCTTGAGGTTCGTCGCCGCGTTGCGGGCGCCGGCTGCGGTTGCATGCGTTCTGTACTGGCTTGCTGCTCTGCCGGCCGCGGCGCTGCAAGCTCGAGCGGCGGACACAAAAGCTCCCGTGGAGCCAACCAAGCTACGGCCGCGCGTCGCAGCACCGACCTGAAGCGGCTGACCGGGTGAAGGAGCGCCGCTCCGGGGGAGCGGCTTGCATACACAGTGGGCGCTGTCGCTGCGTTACGTCGACACGGAACTCGAGCGGCCACGCTGGCGTTCCACCATCAGCTATCGCGTCCTCTCGAGTCTTCAGGTCGGGCTCGAGTACAACCCGGCCGCCGGCGAGGTTGGGCCGATTGCGACCTGGTTCTTGCTGCAGGAGGCAGGGCTCCGTCCGGCTGCTTTCCTCGGTACGAGTTCGGACCGCATTGGCTCGCCAAAGGGCAAGCAGTCGTACTATCTCACCGTGGCAAAAAACCTCGACCCGGTTCCGGTCTCGATCTATGGAAGCCTCAACTACTCGGAGTGGGATGCAGGATTCAATTTCCCATTCGGGGCGAATTTCGAAATTTATCCAGGCATCACGGCGCAACTCATGTACGACGGCCATCGGACGCACCTTCTCGGGATGTACTCGGCGCAGCGGTTCAGTATCACACTGATTGATGCTTGGCTGGAGCGCTTTGGAATTGCCGCCTCGGTTGGCTTCTGAAAGGACCTGCTGAATGAAAACCGTCATTGGGGTCGCCTTGGGTCTGGCGCTTTGGGCTGGATTGCCGGGCGGGGTAGCGCGCGCCGAAGCCGCCGAAAAAGCGGTTTGCATCGTCTGCAAGGTGACCGAAGGATCGAACACGGCCGAGGCCGTGAAAGCAGTTCGGGTGCGTGATGATGTTCGCTACGCCTTTTGCGCCGAGAAGTGCGCTAAGGAGTTCGACGCCGACCCGGCGGCATACCTGCCGCCGAAGTTCCCACGACCGGCACCAAATCTTGCGGTTACAAGCCTTGCCGGGGATTTGCTCAAATGGGAAACCTTCAAGGGCCGGGTGGTGCTCCTCGACTTCTGGGCCACGTGGTGTGCGCCGTGCCGCAAATCCATGCCGGAGCTCGAGGTACTGCACCAGAAGTACGCCGGCCGCGGTTTCTCCGTCCTCGGTGTCTCCATCGATGAAGACGGAGCGGAAAAGGTCCGGAAGTTCATTGCCGCGAAAAAGTTCACCTACCCAATTGGAATTGATTCCGCAGCCGAGTCGACCTGGGAGCGCTTCCACATCAAGGCGATTCCGGCCGCCTTCCTAGTCGACCAGCAGGGCCAGGTCGTCGCGCAGTGGACCGGAACGCCGGTCGACATTCGTGAGGTGGAAGCGAAGCTCGGTGCACTGCTCGAGCCATAAGCGCCGCGGCCGAGCGCCGCTGTCTCAAACCCGTACGAGCTTCACCGCGGTTCCATAGGCCAGGACTTCGGTGACGCCGGACGCGAACTCCGTCGCATCGTAGCGCGCGGCGATGATGGCATCGGCGCCGCGCTCCTCGGCGTGCTTCATCATTCGATTGAACGCATCGTCGCGGGCTCGTTCGCAGACCTGCGCGTAGGCCTCGATATTCCCGCCGACGATTTGCTTCAGCCCACCGAGAAACCCCTGCGCGATGCTGGGCGATCGAACGACGATGCCGCGCACGACACCCAGGTACTGCCCCACCGTGAACCCATCGACCGCGTTGCCGGTCGTGATGACCATGAATGCCCTCCAGCGAATGAGAACTCACACGGCCGACCATGATACAACGCTTCGAGGCCCGGACGGCCGGGCCTCGAAGCAGGTTGCCATGGGTCGCCACGCCGGTGCTTCAGATAAAGTTCAGGAACGCCAAGAGCGCTGCACGCTGCGGACCCGGCAGTGCCAGGAAGGCATCACGCGCCCGTGAAGCTTCGCCGTCATGGGCGGCGATAGCAGCACTGATGGTCGCGGCCCGGCCGTCATGCAAGTACGGCGCGCTGACGCGCAGTCCCCACAGTGGCGCGGTTCGCATCTCGCGGGCTTCGGCGCGGCCTTGGACGATGCCGTCACCGAGCGCCCCCATGTCATGGAGCAAGAGATCGGTGAACGGGAAGAACCGCTTGCCCGATAGAGCTGCGACACCGGGGACGAAGCCCGTGATGAGCGCCGGTTGGTGGCAACTCGCACATTTCGACGCCACGAAGGTGCGTGTCCCGCGGAGCACTTCCGCGGTCGGCGCGCCTGCCAAGGGCGGCGGCGCCAGCAGCCGCATGAAGTCGTTGAATGCCTCGACGCCGTCACTGATGCCGTTGTTGTTGGCGTCCTCGTCGTCGATTGCCGTCCCGGGGATACCGTCATCACAGACGATGGGACCGCCCTGCGGTGCATTCTCCACCGGGAAGAGGTTGTTGGTGATTCCCATCTCGTTCAGGTAGGCATCGCCCGAGAACACGAACACCGATGGCACTTGTGCTTTCCAGCCAAAACGGCCGATCTCGGACCGTTGGGTGGCGGGACTGACGACGATGTTGAGCCGCCCGGAGATGCCGTCGCGGTCGCGATCGGTGGGATCGGCAAGTTGCCGCAACAACCAGCCCGGGACAGCATCCAGCAGCCCCAAACCAAAGAGCGGCGTGGTTTGCCGGCCGGCAACGACATTGGCGGCGGCGGGCACTTGTTCGCCGGGCTGCGAGCACGCGCCGTTCGTAATCCCCTTGATTTGAATCAGCGAGCCGCCCAATCGCGCCGAGGGGTCGAACGTGCCGTCGGCGTTGCGCTTTCCGAAGCGCGTTTCGACAAGAGTGCCGGCGCCCCCGATGCTGCCCTGCACGTGGCACACCGCGCAGCCGGCTTCATTGAAGACGGGACCCAATCCTTCGTCCGGTGTCTCGATGCTTTCGAATTCTTCCTTGCCCGCCTCGAAGCGCGCGACCAGCGCCGCCGGGAGACCGGGAAGGGGCGCGCCGAAATTCACGGCGGAGGGCTCGCCGACGGCTTTCTCACACGCATCGGCGAGCGAAGCCTCATCTGTTGCTACGGGAGCCGGGTTGTTGGGTGTGGGCTCAGGAGAGACTCCGTCGCGGACGCATCCCCCGCAGAACACCGCCACCACCACGACCATGACCCCGTAAGCCATGACGCGAACCATGACGACCTCCTTCGCAACTGGCATGCAAAGGCGCGCTGCATGGCGCGTACCACGCACGCGTGCAGGACATGTTCGAGGTCATGAGCCCGCGCATGGCGCGCATTGAACATCACGCCGCACGCGCACGACGTCACACTTGCGAAGTGAGTGGCGTGCGAAACCGTGCACATTGGCGGGCGAGGCTTGCAACTTGAGGCTCGTTCGTGAGCGAGCCGAGGCAGGGTCGAAGCGATTCGGCGCGAACTCGACCGGGGGTTCGGAGGGGAGGGCCCCGGTCGAGTCGCGCGCTCGCAAAGCTACGGACGGCAGCCGTGGAACAGCCGGCGCAAGAACCTCAACTGGTTGAAGAGGGTAGCTTGCTCCGGTGTCAGAGTGGCGGCGATCGCGTCGGACGCATTTTTTTGAATCTGCGCCAGTGCGGCCTCCGCCTGCTGCGGGGTGACCGATGCGTCTTGCAAGTTCGTCAGCACGGCTTGGATCGAGGGCTTGGTGTTGGTCAGAATCGTCGTGATGTCGGCGGCCTGCGTGTCGCTCAGGTCGAGAATGCGATCCAGGATGTTCACCCGCCGGGTGACGCCCGCGTCGAAGGACGCCAGTTGCGCCGTCAGGCGGGCCACGAGACGGTCACGCCTGGCCTGTTGCAACTGGGTGTACTGGTCGGCGGTCAGAATGCTCTGGAGCGTCGTTTCGAACGTCGCCTGAGCGGCGACGACGCCAGCTTCGAACTGTTCTTGGGTCAGTGTACCGGCCCGGAACTGGGCCACGAGGGACTCGACCGATTCATGCAGGGTGCGCTGCGCGGCGTGGATTTGTTGCAGCTGCGCGGGCGTCAGGCCCAGGTCGGGGAGCCCGCCCCGGGGTGGACGGTGCCCGCCGTGCCCCATGCCGCCATCCCGTCCGGGTCCGCCCGAGCGGGCCAAGAGCGGTTCCTCGAGTCCCGGGACGTCGATCCGGCCGGCCTCGAAGGCCCGCAGGTTCGAAACGAGCCGCAGGGTCTGCGGTGGCTCGAGCACCGAAACACCGACCGCCACGAACTCGAAGACCGGCGGTTCGCCGGTCAGGTTGCCGCCCGCGGACCATTGGACTTCGTCGCGCTGCCACGAGGCGTGGGCCGGAGCGAGCGCGGCCGCCTGCTGGCTCGTGAGATTCACGCCGGCCTGCAGGTCGCCGAGCGCTGGGACTGCCGGATTGGACGTCGAGGGCACGGTCGCCGGTTGGGTCGAGGACTGCATACAGCCCGCCGCCATCCACAGGACGGCGCCGAGAAGTGCCGCGGCGAGGGCGCGCTCTGGCGCACACGGGCGGCCCGGTTTCGATACGTTGTTCACTTGCTGCCTCCGCTTCGAGAACCCACGCTGCGGCGTTGCGTGGCGCCCCCATGATTTGGGTCGAACTCAGCACCATGCGGTGCAATTGGCAGTCCAAAGGAACGATGCGCCGCTTGGTTCGACGAACTGGCGGCCGGCTAACGCCTTGTGGACTGAGGCCGCGGATCGGGGTGGGCCGAACGGCTGCGCGGGTGTCCCCGGCGGGACAGCGGCGCCTTGGATGGGACAGTTGAACCTTCGCGCCCCTCGGCGGCCGGCGCGTGGAAATCCCTTTCGCCTCTGCCGCCAAGGCCCTAGACTCACCTTCATCGCTCTAGATCGCGCAGTTCTCTGCGACACTATTTCACCGAGGGAGAAGCCCATGAAGTGGACTGCGATTTCCTCGCGGTTTCCGCTTTCCGCAGCCCTGACCGCCCTTGCGGTCACCGCCTGCGGTAGTGTGATGCTGCTCGGCACCAAATCCTTTGCGTGCGACGCCCACGCGTCCACCGTTACCCCTCAGCCCCAGGCCGCCGCGGCAGCCGTTCCGGCCCCGCAGCCGACCACAACCGCGATGGACGCCGGCATGCGCGCCTACATCGACCCGGATACCGGGCTTCTGACGAGCATCCGTCCAGAAGGCTTGCCCGCGGAAGTCGAGGCCGATAAGCAGCCGGAGCCGGAACTGTTCGAAGTGCGGTTGCCGGACGGCTCGTACATGATGGACCTCAAGGGGACCCATCAGGAGTACGTCACGATCCAGCTCGACCCGAACGGTAACAAGGTCATGCAGTGCGTCCAGGATCCCAAGGCCGCGCTGCCCGCGCCGGCACCCGCCCCACAACGCGAGGACCGGTGAGCCACATGACATTCAAGAAACACAACCGCGGCCTCGTGGCGTGCATGGCGCTTGGCATGCTCCTCGCGATTACGGCCAGCAACGCCTTCGCAACGGCCGTCATCACCATCGTCAACAACAACGCCGCCGGCGTGGGATTCAATGACCCGGCGCCGCGCGCACCGGTCGGTGGAAACCCGGGCGTCACACTCGGTGCTCAGCGCCTGTTCATTTTCCAGTACGGCGCAAACATCTGGGGGAACATCCTCACCAGCTCCGTGCCGATTCTGGTTCGGTCGCAGTTCGCGGCACAGACTTGCACTGCGACGAGTGCGGTGTTGGGCAGCACCGGTGCACTCACGATCCATCGTGATTTCGCCGGCGCACCGTTCACGGGAACTTGGTACCAGCAGTCGTTGGCCAACAAGCTGTTTGGTTCCGACTTGTCAGCGGCGAACCCCGACATGACGTCGACCTTCAACTCGAACATCGACCTCGGTTGCTTCGGCCCTGGCTTGCTGTGGTACTACGGCACGGATGGACTCGAAGGCACGAACATCGAGCTTCTGCCGGTCATCATGCACGAACTCGGGCACGGCCTCGGGTTCGCGAGCACGACGAACGGCAGCACGGGCGTGTTGAACGGCGGCTTCCCGGGCGCCTATGACCATTTCCTGATGGACAACGTCTCCGGGTTGCATTGGGACGTGATGACGAACGCCCAGCGCGCGGCGAACGCCATCAGCATCAATCACCTGGTGTGGGACGGGGCCCGTGGCAAGGCCGAAGCGGCCGCCTTCCTCGGTCCACGCCCGCAGCTCAAGATCAACTCGCCGGGCGTGATCGCCGGCAGCTACGATGTGCAGACGGCGACGTTCGGAGCGGCGCTGACGCTGGGCGGATTCACCGGCAACATCGTTCAGGTCGACGACGGCGTCGCCCCGAACGAAGACGCATGTGAGCCGATCATCAACGGTGCGGCAGTGTTCAGCAACATCGCGTTGATCGACCGTGGCACGTGCACGTTCGTGCTCAAGGCACTCGCGGCTCAGGCCGCCGGCGCCACCGGCATGATCGTCGTCAACAACGTTCCGACCGGCCTGCCCGGCATGGGCGGCACGGATCCGTCGATCACGATTCCCTGCATCGGCATTTCGCAGGCCGACGGCAACGCCATCAAGGCGCAGCTCGGCGGTGGCGTCAACTGCACGATGTTGTTGGACCCGGCCAAGAAGGCGGGCGCCGACAATACGGGCCATCCGTTCATGTACGCACCGAGCCCGTTTGCCAGCGGTTCGTCGGTTTCGCACTGGGACATCAGTGCGTCGCCGAATGCGCTCATGGAGCCGGCCATCAACAACGACCTGCATGACACCGTCGACATCACGCACGGTTTGTTCGTCGACATCGGCTGGTTCCCGGAGACGGTGCCGGTCACGCTCGATGAATTCGCGGCGTTGGGCCAGGCAGACGGCGTGCTCGTCCGCTGGCACTTCTCGGATCTCACCGATGTCGGTTCGATCACGCTCGAACGCGCCGTCGATGTGAACGGGCCGTTCGCCCCGCAGCAGACCGAACTCGGCCAGGAAGGCGCGGTCACGACCGCCCTCGATACGAGTGCCGAGCCGGGCGTGACCTACTACTACCACCTGCGCATCACGGACCGCCGTGGCCAGGGGTCGGTCGTGGGCACCACGTACGGACAGCGTTTGAGCGAGTCCATGCGCGTCAGTCTGATGAGCCCGAATCCGAACCCGGTTGTGAACGGCGTCACGGCGCTGCGCTACCGGATCGGCCAGGCGGGTCATGTCAAGCTGACCATCACCGACGTGAGTGGCCGCCAGGTTCGCTTGCTGCAAGACGAAGCGGTGCGCGCCGGCGAACACCTGATGCAGTGGGACGGTAAGAACAGCCAAGGCAGCGCAGTTGCCGCCGGCGTGTACTTCGTCCGCCTGCAGTCGACGATGGGCGCGAAGACGCAACGCGTGACGGTCGTCCGCTAAGACGTTCCGCAAGGTTCGAAGTCAGTGAAGAAGCGCCGGGTCGCGAGATCCGGCGCTTCTTCTTGCTTTCAGCGCGATCCCAATCCCGCGACACCTTGAGCGATTGCTGGAGCGTGGGGTCTTCGGAGGTGTGGGACCCCCGCCCACTCAGACAGAACGGGCCGCGCCGCGCGCTTCGCGCGCAATATTAGATGCGCGAGCCCGTTAACTCGCGGTCGGGGGTCCCACACCTCCGAAGACGTGCTCCGACTCGGAGTCGGACTCGGCCCCACATCCGGACCGCCGCACTCTGACTCTCAGTCAGACTTCGGTTCTAGCCAGCCCGACAAAGCCGACTAACGTCGGCGCTGGGCCTTGAGCATGAGACGGATAACGTCGGGACAGTCACCCTTGGATCTGGCTCAGGCTTAGCGCGAACTGTGTTCGGCTGAAACACGGCCTGCGTAGCCACATCCGGGTGGTCCACCACAGGACACGTCGAGAAGGCGACCGTTCACCCCTTTAGTTCTTCGTGGTACGGCGGAGAAGTGTCTATGGCGTTGACACGCGCCATCACGCCGCTTCGGGCAGCCATACCGGTTCGACAGCGCGGAGCAATCGCCCCGGTGCGGAATCCCCGCTCGAAAACGTCTGCGCTGACTGGTTCGCGCGACGGATCACGTCGGGACAGTGATCTTTGGAATTGGTGCTCCCGGAAGCACGATCTGCCGCCTTGAGAAAACGTCTGCGCTGAAGCGAGTCGCAGGACGGATTACGTCGGGACAGTCGTCTTTGCATTTTGTGGACCGTTGGGGCGCGATCTGGCGCCTTGGCGAACGTCTGCGCCGAAGCGAGTCGCGGGCGAATGAGGTGGCAGCGCAGAACACCTCGCAGCAGAGGGTCTTGAGCAAGGCCGGCGGTCTGATTTTCAAATAACACATTGGCGCTCGCGGGCGCCGATGTCGGGCGGTCGAGTGAGTCCTCGCAAGAGACGCGCCACACGTGCGGCGCGCGAGAAGTGGCCCTAGAGGCGGATCCTTTGACTGCGGCCGTGCGGCATCGTCAACGGGCGTGACTGAAAGCCGTCGATGAGGTTCACACGGCTCCGGTCTAACGAAGCCTCGTTGGGCCGCGAGGGGCCGTGGTTGACAAATAACTACAGCGTAGTTACGATGTACGCATGAGAGGGCTACGGTTTGAGTGGGACTCAAGCAAGGCCGCGGCGAACCGCCGGAAGCACAGGGTATCGTTTCTGGAGGCGCAGACCGTCTTTTACGATGAGTCCGCGCGATTGATCGACGACCCTGATCACTCCGATGACGAGCCGCGCCTTGTCCTGCTCGGGTTGAGCTTTTCTGGGCGCGTTGTGGTGGTTCACCACACGTATCGTAGCCGTGGACGCATCATTCGGGTTGTCTCGGCACGCAAGGCGACACGCGTGGAACGCTCCGAGTACGATCACTGGCGGAGACCATGAGAAAACAGTACGATTTTTCGAAATCGCGTCCGAACCCGTATTCGAAGCAGCTGAAGAAGCAGGTCACGATTCGTCTCGATGCCGAAACCATCGGCTATTTCAAGGCATTGGCCGTCGAGATGGGGGTCCCATATCAAACGCTAATCAATTTGTACCTGCGAGACTGCGCCGCATCGAGGCGACGCCTGAGGTGGAGTAAGGCGGCCTAGGCAGCGCAAGCCCAAGAGCGCGTGGCGCGCGGTGGAACGACCTCGGTGCGGCATCCGTGCCGCGGTGGTGCAGAACGCCACGCGCGACGAGAGGTCTCGCCGGTTCGTTTGTCCAATTTTCAAACAACTCACCGGCGCTCGCAGGCGCCGATACTTCTGATGGCCGGCGTTAGCGGCGGGCTCGATGCCCCTTCGGTCGATTGACTCGACGCAATAGACGGGCCACAAGAGACGCTCGCCAAAAGGGCCTTGGCGCCGGGCTGCTTCAAGACCGCGCCATTGGGCATTCGTCAACGAGAGGGACTGACGGCTGTCGGCGATGTTGGCAGTGATGCGCACGGCGGACGCGGGGGCGGCGGACGCGATTCGAACGCGGCCGCCGCCGTTCACTTCTCGAGTGGCCGCGGGCTACCGGATCAGAATGACGCGGCGCGTCTGCTGAAAGGCACCGCTCACGAAGCGACAGAAGTAGACCCCGGCGGGGACGCGCCTGCCCGTCGTGTCGCGGGCATCCCAGGCGGCGGCGTGCCGGCCCTGTCCTTCCAAACCGTGGCGCAGTGTGGCGACCCGCCGTCCAGCGGCGTCGAACACGCCCAGATCCACTTGGCGCGACTGGGGCAGCGAGAACTCGAACGCGGCGCCTGGCCGGAACGGGTTCGGGCGCACGGGATGCAGCTGCAGAGCGAAAAGCGCCGTGCGGTCATACAGCCATGACAAGAGGCCGACAGCTTCCTCGCGGCCGCCTGCAAACCTGCCGACGATCTGGTATTCGAGATGCACCCCGGGCTCGGCGGTGCGGTCCAAGACCTCGTAGCGGCCCGAGTGCGCCGACGACAGCGCCGGCACGGCATCCGGCAAGCGCATCCACGCCACCTCACCGGCGCGGCGCCGTTCGAGGCGGAAGGACTCGACGCTCGGCTCGGCGCGCCAGTGCAAGAGCACGCCATCCGTCACGGACTCGGCGCCAAGGTCGCTCACCGTCACGGGCGCCGAGGGGACGACGAACCATGGCAGTGTTCCGGTTGCCGTGTTGTTCGAGAGATCCGTGTCCTCCGGAGCAACGTTCAACAATCGAAACCGCAGTCCGACGTTTGCCGACGGCACCTGCCAAAAGACGGTCAGTGCGTTCGGGAAGTAGAGGGGACCGGCCGGCACTCGCAGCGTCACACTCGTGATCGGCAGGTAGCCCGTTTCACTCAGCCACTCGGCGAGCAGGGAACATGTCGACTCGACGTCGTTCTGGTTGTACACCCCGACCTCGATCAACACCGGTTCGCCGGCGGATGGATTGGTGGGTGTAATGTGAATCGAACTCGAGTAGATCGCTAGGTCACTTGGGCCGCCCGACGCGCCGCGGTGCGTACAGTTGTTCGTCTCGTCCGATTCAAAGATCCGGTTGTTTGGATCCGCACACGCCTCCAACTGTTGCGCGCCAAGCGGTTCGGTCACGACCCACGGCGTCGTGCACTGTACGGTGTTCGAAGCGCCGGGCAAGATGTCGCCCATCGACAAATCGCAGAGCGTCACGTGGTCGAGCTGCAGGCGTGCCTCGACGTCGCGGGCCCGTCCGGTTCCATGGTTCGCGACTTGCACGTCGACAGCCCGTACGGTGTCGCCCACCTGCGGGGTGAATCCGGGTGGGAAATGGATCGTCGGGACGAGATCGATGGTCACGATGCAACCGACGTTCAGGTCCTGTGCAAAGGCGTTATCGGTCTCGTCGGACTCCGGCCAGGCGTTCTGCGGGTCGATGACCGCCGCCACATGGTACAACCCGTCCGTAAACGTGTGTGTGACGTGCACCGGCGCGATCACCCCACCGCAGGTGCTTCCACCCCGCACGTTCGCCGCCACGGCGGTGCCGATCACAGCCCCGCCGTGCGACTCGTCGCGAAAATCGACCTGCACCGAATCGCAGTCGAACAAGCCATCATTGAGAACGACGGCACGAATGTCGACCGGGGTGTCGGGACAGGGCGCGCAGGCAGAGAACATCGAGTTCGGGTTCGGGCACCGCGTAATGACCTGCGGCCGCAGATTCCAGGGCAGCACCCGGAACGCGCTGTTGTCCAGCGTATCGGGCTCCGCTTGACCGGCGGGATCGATGGCTACCGTGACAACATGGGGCGCGAAATCCGCCGCCCACACACCCGGCGATGTCGCCAGCACCCTGCTCCCCGGGTGCAATGGACCGATCGGCACGGCCACGCCGCCGATCACACTGTCGTCGACCGTAAACCGGACGTTCACGGGGAGCGTCGCATCACCTGGGCCCGAGTTCGAGATCCAGGACTGGAACTGCAGTTCCTCGCCGAGCGCCGGGGCCGCATTCGTCACGTGAATATCGCAGGACTCGACGTGGAAGTTGGGCCGCGGTGGTAGCGGCGGCACGTCGCAGTGCCCAACACAAAGACTTGCCGTGAGAGTGTTGTTGCCTGCCTCACAGTCGGTGCCGGCAACGTGCTCGGGATCCAACACGAAGTCCAGTTCGTGGCATGTCAGCTCGAATGCTTCGGCAAAGGACACTTCCGCCGCCGCACCGGGTGCGAGCGCGTCTAGCGCCGCCGTCGCAATCTCCCCGCCATCGGAGTGGCAGGCAACGCGCGCCGACGACGACGCCACACAGCCACGGTTCACGACCCGGATCGTGAATGGAACGTTCGTCGACGAGCAAAACGGACTCGCCGTGAACTGTGCCCGCTCGAGCGCCAGATCCAAGCAGCCCGGCGGCACCACGACACTGGCGGCCGCGGCATTATCGTCCTTGCGGAATTCACGCCGCGCATTGTCCGGGTCGATCTGCGCCGTAAAGGAACGCAAACCACTACCGGACACCGGCACCTCGAGAGGATCGAGCGCTACCGTCGCACCTGGTGCGAGCGCGCCAAGCGCCAACTCGCCCGCAAGCTCCACCCCATCGGCCAGCAAGCGCACCGTCGTCGCCTCCGACGTCCGGTCCCCCTGATTCGTCACCGACCACGTAATCGCCGCCACCGTCGCGGGACAGCCCGCACCCAGCGCGGCCTCGAGATGCAGAGCCAAGTTCGCCAAGTGCGGTGGCTGCTGCCCCAGAATCGATGTCACCTGCACGCTGACGATCGACGAGTCGGTGCGGGCGCCATCGCGCACCACGAACGACAACCGGTAGGAGCCCAGCACCGCCGGCGGCGTGAAGCCGGCGCGGAAATTACCCGCCGCATCGGTGCGCGTCGTTTGTGAAGCATCCCAGGACGGTGCACACACAACCTGGGCGCCGCTCACCACGGCGTGCGGCATTGCCCCAACAGAATAGGCGGCATTGCCGTTCATCATAAACGGCGCCACCGGCGGCACGGTGATCGACGGTGGTAAACCGCTCAACACCAGGACTGCGGAGCTGCCGACCGACACCGCGTGGCTTGCGACGTTGTCCGTCTCATCGCTCTCGGGAATCGTATTGCCGGGATCGACGCGCACGCGCACCGGCTGGAAACCCGGGTCCGTGAAGCGCCAACTGCAGGCCACCTCGGTCGTGGAACGAGGTCCCATCGAAGCCAGAGTGCGCTCGGCGATGATCAGTCCAAACACATTTTCGATGCGGACCCGGACGTCGTGTGCCGAACGATCGGATCGGTTCTCGATGCGGGCCACGATTGCGGTCATGGTATTGACCGGCGGATCGCCGGGCACGACGCGAATATCCTCCGCATGCACGACGAGATTGGGCCACTCGCCGGTCACGAAGAGTGAATCATGCCAGGCCGTCGCGCTGCCCGGCACCGCGGCACCGTGCGCGTCCACGGCGGCGAATCGATAGTGGTAGCGGCCGCCCGGCGGCGCGCCGAGGGCCACGTCATAGCGGTACTCCTTGCCGTTCGTAAGGGTGGAATCCTGGTCCGCGGACGACATCGTGAACGCGCCCTCGCCCGGATCCAGCGCGTCACCATCGGCATTGGCGTCCAGTTCGAGGCGTGGCGATCCCGCCGCCGGCACGAGCCCGTCGGAATTCGCAAAGACGACGCGGAAATGGAACAGGTCGCCGGGCTGGCCCTGGTGTGGCTCGACCCCGCGGTTGCCGTTGTAACCGGGCAGTTGGGAGTAGTCGAGATCCTGTGGCGCCCGCTGCTCCAGTCGGAAATGCCCTCCCACCGCCTCGACTTTGGAATACTCCGGAAGATTGCAGCGCGTGAAAATCGGCGTCGCAAAGTTGGGGTTCGTAGGTGGATTGCCGCCGACAACGATCAAATCATGTGGCGCCACGACCGAGGTCGCGATCACCACCGCGGTATAGAGAAGAACCTGCCCTTCCGTTGCGCCGGTGCAAAACGAAAAGGCGATGTTGGCGCGCTGGGCGCCGTTCACAACCCGAAATGGATCGCCAAGCGTGATCACGGCCGCCGGGTTCGCTGCCACGAACACCTGCCAACCGTCCGGGAACCCACTAACGCTGAATTCGGCGCCGGTAATGCCGTCGGCCGTTTCGCCGTCCAGCGTGGCGATGATGTACAGCGTGCGCGGCACGCCGATCGCGAACGTGGCACTCGTTCGCGTCCCAGAGAGATCCGAGTAGAGTCCAATCGTGCCGTTTGCTTCGAGCGCCGTCGCCACCGTCGCACCCGGGCCAACACCGAACGCCAACGCCGCCAGCGCTACACCCACTGCAAACTGTCTAGCAAGGATCATACTGGCCTCCAATGGCTCTCTCGATCACGCGCTAACGCATGAGCACCACGCGGCGCGTTTGCTGGAATGAACCAGCGACAAACCGGCAGAAGTAGACTCCCGCTGGGACCCGTCGACCGGTCGCATCGCAACCATCCCACGCCACCGTGTGGCGGCCCGCCGGCTCCGGACCATGGCGCAAGGCCGCAACGCGCCGTCCCGCGGTATCGAAGACGCACAGATCGATGCTGCGCGCGCCCGGCAGCGAGAACTCGAACGCGCCTCCCGGGCGGAACGGGTTGGGACGCACCGGGTGCAATTGCAGGGCGAACAGGCCGGCGCGGTCGTAGGTCCACGACAGGAGGCCGACGGCTTCTTCCCTGCCGCCCGCGAAGCGTCCGATGAGCCGGTATTCGACATGCGCCCCGGGCTCGGCGGTGTCATCCAGAACTTCGTAACGCGCCGTGTTCGAGACCGATCGGGCCGGCACGGCGTCCGGCAGGCGAGTCCATGCCATGTCACCGGCGCGACGGCGCTCGAGCGCAAAGGACTCGACGCTCGGTTCCGCACGCCAATGCAGCAGCACGCCATCCGGCGTCGACTCGGCGCCGAGATCGCTCACCGTGACCGGCGTGTTGTTGGGAATGAACCACGGCAGCGTACCGTACACGACGTTGTCCCCGGTGGACTGATCCGCCGGGCACATGTTCAGCAGCTGAAAACGCAGCGAGAGACTTGCGAACGGCGTCGTCCACACGATCCGCGCCGCATTCACAAGGTGGATGGGTCCGGGCGGCACGCGCAGCGGCACGCTCCCGACCGGCAAGTAGACCCCGCCGATCGCTGCGGTCGTCCACTCGACCGTCAGCAGACACGTCGTCTCGACATTGTTGAAGTTGTAGACATCGACGTCGATCACAACCGGCTGGCCGGCCGCCGGATTCGTCGGCGTGATGCGAATCGCAAACGGAGAGAGTCCCACATCGCTCGGGCCACCGGGCCCGACGCCGGCGGTGGCGCAATTGTTGCTTTCATTTGTTTCGCCGATGCGGCCGTTCGGATCGGCGCACGCCTGTAACTGCTGCGAGCAGAGCGGCGCCGCGACCACCCATGGCGTCGTGCACCGCACCGTACTCGAACCGCCAGCCGCAAGATTGCCCATCTGCAGGTCGCAGAGCGTCACCTGATTGAGCTGCAGCCGCGCCTCGACACCGAAAGCGCTGCCGGTTCCGTTGTTCGTCACTTGCACATCGACGGCCCGCACGGTGTCACCCACCTGCGGCGTGAATCCGGGCAAGAAATGGATCGCTGACACGAGATCGACCGTCAGTGCGCACCCCACCTGCAGATCCTGGGTGTAGACGTTGTCGGCCTCGTTGGTCTCACTCCAGGCGTTGTGCGGATCGACGACGGCGGCCACGCGGTAGAGGCCGGCCGGGAACGCTTGTGTGATGTGAACCGGCGCAACCGTAGCCGCGCAGGCATTTCCGCCTCGCACATCGACCGCAAAGGCAGTGCCGATCAGCGCACCGCCCTGCAACTCGTCGCGGAAGTCGACCCGTACAGAGTCGCAATCGAGCAGGCCGTCGTTGACTACGACAGCCCGAATATCGATGTCCGTGCCGGCGCACGGCCCACAGGACGAGAACATCGCCGTTGCATCCGGACAGCGCGCGATCGCCTGGGGATGCAAATTCCACGGCAGGATGCGCGTGGCGACGAGATCAAAGGCGTCATTCGGCGGTTGAGCCGGCACCGTAACGGTCACCGTCAAAAGATGCGGGGCGAAATTCGCCGCCCACAGGCCCGGCGACGTCGCGAGGACCCGGTCCCCTGCCTGCAGCGGGCCAATAGGGATAGCGCCGCCGCCGATCACGACGCCATCGACGTCGAACCGCACGCTGACCGGCTGGGTTGCGTTCCCCGGCCCGATGTTCGAAATCCAAGCCTGGAACCGTACCTGTTCACCGAGCGCTGGGTGCGAGTTGGTGATTTGCAGGTCGCAAGATTCGACACGGAAGGTGGGCGACGGCAACACCCCGCAGTCGGTGACACAAAGACTCGCGGTGAGGTCGTTGCTGCGGGTGTCGCAGTCCGTGCCGGCTGCGCCCTCGGGGTCGAGGCCGAATTCCAGTTCTTGGCAGGAAGCGCCGAACGGTCGCGAGAAAGACACCTCCATCGTTGCGCCCGGTGCGAGGGCGCCGAGCGCACTCGTTGCGATCTCCACTCCACCGACGCGGCACGCGACGCGCGCCGGCGCCGACGCGACACAGCCGCGGTTCACCACCCGGGCCCCCCAAAGGACTGAAGCGGAGGCACAGAACGGGCTCGACGTAATGAAACGCGCCTGATCAAGCGCCAAATCAAGGCAACCGGGCGGTACCACGACACTCGCGGCCGCCGCGTTGTCATCCTTACGAAATTCATGCAGCGCATTGCTTGGATCGACATGCGCCGTAAAGGAATGCAGGCCGGAGCCCGAGACTGGGACCTGAACCGGGGCGAGTACGACAGTCGCGCTGGGTGCGACGGCACCCAGTGCAATCTGGCTCGCAACCGCCACCCCGTCGGACAGCAATCGCACCGTTGTAGGAACCGATGCCCGGTCCCCACGATTCGTAACCGACCACGAAATCGCCGTCGTCGTCGCCGGACATCCAGCGCCCAGCGCGGCGCCAACACTCAGGACCAAATTGGCGAGATGGGGCGCCTGCTGGCCCGCGAACGGTGACACTTGCACGCTCACAATCGACGAATCGGTGCGGGCACCGTCGCGCACCACGAATGACAAACGATAGGTACCCGGAACAGCAGGCGGCGTAAACGCGGCGTGAAATTCGCCCGCGGCATTGGTATAGGTTGTTTGCGAGGCTTCCCAGGAGGGCGAGCACACTACTCGGGCGCCACTCACTACGGAAGGCGGCAGCGCCCCAACCGTGTAGGCCGCGTTGCCGTTGAGCGTAAAAGGCGCCACCGGCGGCACCGGAACGTTCGGCGGCAACCCGCCGATCATGATGATCCCAGAGCCGGCGACATAGATCGCATGCGTTGCGACATTGTCGGTCTCGTCGCTCTCCAGAATCGCATTCCCCGGATCGACGCGAACTCGCACGGGCTGGAAACCCGCGTCCGCGAAACGCCAAGTGCCGGCGACTTCGGTCACGGATCGCGGCCCCATCGTCGAGAGCAGGCGCTCGACGATCGTCTGCCCGAAGACGTTCTCGATCCGAACCGTAACGCCGTTCACCTGACGGTCGGATCGATTCTCGACCCGCGCCACGATCCCGGCGACGGCATTCGCACTTGGATTGAAGGGCAGAATGCGGATGCCCTCGGCATGCACGACGAGATTGGCGAGTTCACCGCTGACGAAGAGCGAATCGTGCCACGCCGTCGCAACGCCCGGCACGGCGGCACCATGGGCGTCCGTGGCGGTGAACCGGTAGTGGTAGCGGCCGCTCGGCGGCGCCCCGAGGGCGACGTCATAGCGGTACTCCTTGCCGTTCGTCAGAGTCGAATCCTGGTCCGCGGACAAGAGTGTGAACGCACCCTCGCCCGAGTCCGACGCGTCGCCATCGCCATTGCCGTCCAACTCGAGCCGCGGCGATCCCGCCGCCGGCAAGAGGCCGTCAGAGGTCGAATAGATGGCGCGGAAGTGGAACATGTCACCCGGCAGGCCCTGGTGCGGCTGGACTCCACGCCGCCCGTCATAGCCGGGCAACTGCGAATAGTCGAGATCCTGCGGGGCGCGCACGTCGAGATGGAAACTCCCCCCGAGAGCTTCCACCTTGGAAAACTCCGGAGAATCGCAGCGCGTAAAGAAGGGCATCGGAAAGGTGGCATTGCTCGGTGGGTTTCCCCCGAGCACGATCAGATCGCGCGGCGCCACGACCGACTGCGCAATGACGACCGCAGTGTAGAGGAGAACGTGCCCGCCGGTTCCAGGGGCGCAATTCGCGAAAGCGATATTGGCGCGCCGAGCGCCTCCGGAAACGCGAAACGGATCGCCGAGCACGACGTTGGCTGACGGGTTGGGCGTCAAAAAGACGAGCCAGTCGTCCGGCATCCCGTCGACGCGGAATTCGGCGCCCGTAATGCCTCCGGCCGTTTGACCGTCGAGCGTCGCGACGATGTAGATGGTGCGCGGCACACCAATCGAGAAACTGCCGCTCGTCTGGGTGGCGGAGAGGTCGGCGTAGACCCCGATGGTGCCGTTTGTGCCCTGCGCGGCAACCGTGCCGGTGCTAAGAGCCACGGCGGCGATGACTGCTGCAACCGATTGCATCAATTTCATGGCGGCCTCCAAGGCCAAATCCGGCGCGTCAAGAGCCAAAGCCTGCGCGCAGGCCCACGTCGAAAGGGTCCTTGGTGTGCTGGAAGTGTAACGCGGACGCCGCGGAGGGTCAAGCGAGTCGACCCCTGGCAGGTGGAGCAAGGCGCCGGGTATCCTCCAGAGTCCGGCCGCGGACCCCCCTTGGAGAGGATGTACGCATGATCGCCGGCGTCGAGATACGCCCGTTGCGCAGGATCGAAGACGCGCGTGGGTGGTTCGTGAAAATCTTGCAGCAGCGCCACTTACAGGGACTGCCCTTTGGCGAGGTCTACCTCTCGGTGGGAGCGCCCGGCGAAACCCGGGCCAATCACTTTCACGAGCGCACGACGGAGTGGTTTTCTCCGGTGAGCGGCCGCGGCACCCTCTACATGGCCGAGACCGCCGGCACGGCGCGGATGAGCGTCCGCATGGACGTCGCAGCACCCGTTTCGGTGCGCGTACCGCCGCGTGTCGCGCACTCGCTGGTCGCCGACCCGGATGCCGATTTGGCGGTGCTGGCGGTGGCCGACGTGGAATACGACCCGCAGGACACCGATACCTTCCCGGTCGAGTTCGAGCGCATTCGTGGCGGACCGGCGTGAGCGTACCGCAGCCGACAACGCCGGGCCAGCCTGTGGCGGCCAAACGTCGCCTGCGCATCCTCATGGTGAGCCCCTATTGGGATCCGGTGACGGGCGGCGGCGAACGCGTGCTCAAACGGAGCGCGATGGCGCTTCGCGACCGCGGCCATCACGTCGATATCCTGACCCTCAATACCGACGAGCGAATGCGCGGCATCTGGCGCCGCGAGGACCTCGTCTGGGAAGGACTGCGCGTCGTGAAGTGGCCGGCCTGGAGCCTCATCCCGGCGACCATGCACGGCTTCGACTTGTTCGTGCACAAGGTGCAGAATCATCTCTTCCCGTGGAAGTACGTCGTCAAGTACTGGTACGGGCCCGGCTTCGCGCGCCTTGCCGAGGGCTATGACGTAATCCAACTCCACAACGACATCGAACTGGGGTTCTTCTGGCTGTTGCGCAACGTGCGGACACCCAAGGTCGTCTGGTGCCACACACTCGACGTCACCTACCGGTTTCACTACCGGGAGCACCGCGTGACGCGGGACGTGTTCCGCCACGCCGGCGACTTCTATCTAACCGGCTGCACATCGACGATTGCATCCTTGCGCGCGTTGGAAGTGCCTACAGAGCGCATTGGCACCGTGCACTATGGGGTCGACGAGGTGACGTTCCATCCGGAGTCCGGCTTGAAGGAGCCGCGGACGATCCTGTTCGTGGGCGCATTGCAGGAGCACAAGGGCGCGCTCGTGCTGCTGCAAGCGTTGCAGCATTTGAAGAAACCGGCACGGGTCGTCTTGCTGACGATCTCGCGCGACCCAGCGTATGGCGAGGCGTTTGCGAAAGCGCTCGCGGCCGAGGAAGCGCGTGGCTTCCACAAGATCGAGCACTTGCCCGATTTGCGCGACCAGGGGCGCCTGGTCCGCGCCTACCAATCGGCGACCGTCTTCGCCACTCCGTCCTTGGAATCGGTCTTCGAACTGGTGAACCTGGAAGCACTCGCCTGCGGCACGCCGGTCGTGGCATCGCGCGTCGGCGGCTTCCCGGACTTGATCCGGGATGGTGAGAACGGCTTTCTGGTGCCGCCGGGTGATCCGAAGGCGCTGGCCGAGCGGTTGGACTTCGTTTTGGATGATGCGGCGCTGGCGCGGCGCTTGGGAGAGGAAGGGCGCGCGACGATTCTGCGGGACTTTACTTGGACGCGGGTCGGGGAGAAGCTGGAGGCGTGCTATGCGGCGCTTCCGTCCTCTCCAGCAACAGCTCGACGACCTTGAAGTTCGTGAGCGCCCAGTTGACCGCCTGGCGCAACCCTGGAGGACGAACCATCGCGCCGAGCACCGCGTGTTGGGTAATGCGCGGATGCTCTCCGGCAACCAACCGCGACTGGAACCCGCGGCGCTCGAAGGTGTCGCGCACCTCTTGGATTGGTCGATAGAACGTGTGTTCTAAACTGTAGTCGTAGTAGCGTTGCACCTTGTCGCGTAGGCTTTCCTCCACCCACTTTGGTTCGACGCCAGCCGCGACGTAGGCCCGCATGACCAGACGCCGCAGCCGATTCTTGGGCAGCCAATGGATGAACGGCATGTTCAGGTGCTGTTCTACCACCCCGCGTCGGGCCGGGAATACGTGCAGACCACAGCTCGGAGTGGCAGTGAGGCGGCGGAACTCCCGGGCTACGGCATCCAGATCAACCACGTGCTCCAGCACCGTTTCTGAGAACAAGAAATCAATGCTCGCGTCGGGGACGTCGAGCCGCCCGTCACTCGATCACATGCAAGCAAGACGCGTCGCCGGGCGTGCTTGCCTCAACAAAATAACGGCGGCCGTTTTCGATGGATTCGGCGTCGATGTCGGCACCCGCCGCATTGTAACCAAGCTGACGTAGACGAACGACGGCTTGGCCACGCCCGCATCCCCAATCGAGAACGCGTATATCGTTTTTCGCGCGTCCGTAGCGACGACCAAAGAGTTCCAGATAGCGCACGAATTCGCTGTTCAGGTGATAGTTGGCGACATCGCGATCGGTCAACGGCCTGAACACTGTCATGCTGCACCCCCGATGAGTATCCGTTCGGTGAATGTGCCTGATTGTGCGTGTGCGCTCCCGCCCGGAGAGTAGATCGCCTCGCTGACCGCTTTGCAAGCCCCCACCCTTCGATCCGACGCGTGCCCGTCATCAAGGCGGTCGAGGCTGTGCTAGGGTATTGTGGGGTTCGTTTTTCCAATGCGAGCAAGGCTCATGGTCCGTGATCCGCGCGTTTTCCATGACCGGAATCGTCGCATCGTCCGCGACGTTGCAAGAGCGGGTGCACTGATGCTGCTCGTACTTGCGGGGCTCGAGGTTCTTCTGCGCACCTGCATGTATAGCCCTGGAATCACATACGTCGTTGACGCGGAACTGGGCAAAGTGCCGGGCGCCGGCACGGTCGTCGTATGGGGTACCGAAGGGCACGGCGTGACTCACTACGTCGCCAATGGCGAAATCGCAACTCCCTACAGCGATGGGGCGAGTGTCGTGGTGCTTGGAGATTCGCACACTGAGGCATTCCAGGTGGACGACAACCAGAAATTCGTCTCGATTGCAGAACAATTGCTGCGGCAGCGTGGCCTGAAGATGGATCTGCACAATCTGGGCGCTTCTGGCGCGACGCTGGCAGACTACGCCTACATCGCGCCGTTCGTACACAGGCGATACGATCCCACCTTGGTCGTGGTGCAGATCGAGCAGAGCGATTTTGGCGACGAAGGGTTCGATCAGCGGCGGGTGAACCATTTCATCCTGCAGAACAACGCATTGCAGCTGGTCCACATACCGCTCTTGGACAGCGGGCCGACAGCCGGCCGGTGGCTGAGACGGTCGTTGGCCTTGGTGAACTATGGATACTTCCGCTACGAGCAGATTCACACGCGACAGGCTAGCTCCGATGCCCGCGGAGAGCACTCGATTGACGCACATAGCGCGCGGCCGGATCAAACACCGGGCATTGCGTCGCTCGAGCTGCAGGCCCTCCGGGACGCCTATGCCGGCGTGCCGGTGATCGTGCTCGTGCTTCCAGAAGTGCCGAAGATTTCCAATCATCAGATCGTCCGCGAGGACCGCGACTATGTCGCCCTGGTCCAGACCGTGCTAGGCGTCGCCAACTGGAGTGTCCTTGACCCGGCGAATGGATTTCGCGACCTGGCCGCTCAGGGCAGACTACCCCGCGGATTCGCTAATACACTGCCTGGCGAGGGCCACCTCAATACCAACGGACACGCAGTGGTTGGGGCCAGCCTGGCGGCGCGAATCGAGAGTATGACACGATGAGTTTCGTAACCTTTGAATTCGCGTTGTTGCTGGCCAGTGTCCTGACCTTACTGGCACTGGTTCGGTCGACTTTGGGCCGCAAGTTGATCTTGTTGGCTGCCAGTTGTTTTTTCTACGCGTACTGGGATTGGCGTTTCCTGGGCCTCTTGGCCACTGTTACAGTCGTGGACTACTACGTCTCCAAGTTCTTGTTCGCGACGCAGTCCGCACGCACACGACGCTGGTTGTTGGTCATCAGCCTTGTCACCAATCTTGGTTTTCTGGGTTTTTTCAAATATTTCGGCTTTTTCGTCGACAGCCTCAACGCGTTGCTGGTTCCGCTTGGGTGGCACTTGGGAACTCTGAGCATCATCTTGCCGATCGGCATTTCATTTTATACTTTCGAGACACTCAGCTACGTGATTGATATCTATCGTGGCGACGCTCGACCCGCACGGTCCATGCTGGACTATGCCATTTTCATCACGTTCTTCCCACGCCTGGTGGCCGGACCGATCATGCGTCCCCACCAATTCCTCCCGCAGTTGGAACACGGGATCCAATTGAACTGGGCGAATCTAGCAGGGGGAGCCCAACTGTTCGTGCGCGGCGCATTCAAGAAGATGGTTGTGGCGGACAACATGGCGATCATGGCCGATCAGGTGTATGCGGCACCCCACCTGTTTTCGTCCGGCACAGTCTGGCTGGGCGTGCTGGCGTATTCCATCCAGATTCTCTTCGACTTTTCGGGGTACACCGACATGGCACTCGGCGTTGGGCGGATGCTGGGATTCCACCTGCCCCAGAACTTCAACATGCCTTACACAGCCCAGTCCATCACGGAATTCTGGCAGCGCTGGCATATGTCGTTGTCCAGCTGGCTGCGGGACTATGTGTACATCGCATTCGGTGGTAACCGGCGCGGGCAATTCAGGACATATGTCAATTTGATGGCGACGATGCTGCTTGGCGGGCTATGGCACGGGGCAAGTTGGAATTTCGTGGTATGGGGTGGGTTGCAGGGAGCGTTCCTGGCGTTGGAGCGAGGGTTCTACGGTGGGCGGCCCACAAATGGTCCCTGGAAATCGCCTTTGACCTGGGCGAAGGCAACCGCGGTATTTGTATTGGTGACCGTCACGTGGGTGTTCTTCCGATCGCCGTCTTTTGACGCAACCGGGGTGGTCTTGCGGAAGCTGTTCTTTGTGGATCCCGCCGGGCTAGTGTGGCCCTATACCTGGGCGTTGCTGGCGGTGCCGCTTGTCGTGTTGGGCGGATTTGTAACCCGAACGTTCGCGCTCGGATTACCGGCGCACGCAACCCGCTCGAGTTATGCGGTTCCACTGATCATCACCGAAGCGCTATTGGTGTGCTTTCTATCGCCGCTGAACGTTTCGCCGTTCATCTATTTTCAGTTCTAGCACTAGCTGACCTCAGACGGTGCGAGCCACAGCCGCATTCTTGACCATCACAAACGTCGGGATGACGCATGCGCGATCCACCACGCTCATTGCAACGAAGTCGCGATGCACTCTTACGGTGGCAGGATCGCACGTCACTGAAAAATCTTCCAGTAATCGCATCCCGGACCGCTCGAACATCGATAGCCAGCGGGACCGGGGGATGCGGCTGAAATACTGCACCCGGTTCCGGAAGAACAGATGCCAGGTGCGTTCAGAGTACCGCAGATAGTTCTTGTTATGCACTGCACGATCGTAGTGCGCCAGGTGGTCGTCGAGACCCAATTGGTGGACCTGAAACCCGCCCGGCCGCAACACCCGCCCCATGTTGTCGACATGGCGCTCGACAATATCCTCGTCGATGTGCTCCAGAACGTGGAAGCTGCACACGAGTTGCTGGGATGCGTCGGCAATCGAATCCAG
>JANLSU010000057.1:0-3384 GCA_031362565.1 bacterium
GGGTGCCGCGCGGCCACGACTTGAACATCGACATGGGCGCTGGCGAGATCGAGATCGACGACTTCGAATCGGACCTGGAAGTTGATCTCGGCGCCGGCGAAATCCGCGTCCGCATGCCCGAGCAATCGGTGCGCGACGTCGAACTGCGGGCCGGTGTCGGGGACGCGGAATTGAAACTGCCGCACGGCCGGGTCGAGTCCGATCGCCACATGCTGGTGGGCGGCGGCGTCAGCTGGGACCGCGGCTCGGGCCAGGCGCATGTCGATTGTCATGTCGGTGCGGGCGAAGTCAGCATGCGGCTCGACTGACCGAGCCGCGCCGCCAACCGCCTGCCGCCAGTCCATGGATCGTAGTATCCTGCCCGCGCCGTCGAAGACCTCGCCAGGGGACGGCCGGATGTCCGCGCCAGCTTGGCCACCTTACCCCGGAGAGTGGATCCACATGTTCCGGTCGAAATCGCTCGTGCTGTTTGCGTGCGCGGCGCTTGCCGTGCAGGGGTTCGCGACCCGCGCTCTGGCGCTCGAAGAATGCCGTTTGCTGCGCCAGCCCGACCTTCAAGGCGATCGCATCGTGTTCGTGTACGCCGGCGACCTGTGGACCGTGGCGCGCGCCGGTGGTGTCGCGTCACGCTTGACGGCGCACGAAGGCATCGAGAGTTTCCCGAAGATGTCGCCCGACGGACGCACGGTTGCCTTCACCGCCGAATATGACGGCAACGTCGACGCCTACTCGGTACCAGTGGAAGGCGGCGAGCCGACGCGCCTCACGTGGCATCCGTCATGGGATGTCGCCGCCGAGTGGTATCCGAACGGCAAATCGCTGCTCTTGCGCTCCCAGAGCCACTCGTCGATGCAGCGCTTCTCGCGCTTCTTCAAGTTGGACGTGCCGGGTGGATTCCCGGAACTCCTGCCGTTGCCAACCGCCGGATACGCGACCTTCGCTGCCGATGGCAATCGCATCGCCTACGTGAGCCCGTCCTACGACAACCGGACGTGGAAGCGCTACAAGGGCGGCAACGCGCCCGAGATCTGGACCTACGACTTCGCGCACAACGGGTCGGAAAAGATCACCGACTGGCCCGGGTCGGACGAATGGCCGATGTGGTTTCAGAACACGATCTACTACAACACGGATCAGGATGGCCGCCGGCAGAACATCTGGGCCTACGACACGCAGGCCAAGACACGCCGCCAAGTCACCAAGTACACCGACTACGACGTCAAATGGCCGTCCGTCGGCAGCGATGGCCTGGTGTTCGAGAACGGCGGTTATCTCTACGTCATGGAGCTGCCGTCGGAGCAGGTCCACAAGATCCAAATTCTGGTGCCGGACGACAAGCCGGCGGCGCGCGCCGAGTTCCGCAACGTCGCGGAATGGGCCGGCGGTAGCGACTTGTCGCCGTCCGCAAAACGTGCGGTGATCGAGGCGCGCGGCGAATTGTTCTCGGTGCCGGCCGAAAAGGGCGACGTGCGCAATCTCACCAACACACCCGGTGTGCGCGAGCGGGCGCCGGTTTGGTCGCCCGACGGCAAGTGGATCGCGTATCTCTCCGACGCGAGCGGTGAGTACGAGATTCATGTCATCGGCGCCGATGGCAAGACCGCGGATCGCCAAGTGACCAAGGGCTGCGACACCTACCGGTTCCGCGTTGCCTGGTCGCCCGACTCGAAGAAGCTCGCTTTCCATGACAAACGACTCGAGTTGTGGTGGTGCGATGTCGCGAGCGGCAAGCTCACCAAGATCGACAAGAGCCCGTACCAAGAGATCGGCGACTACGTGTGGGCCCCCGATTCCAAGTGGATCGCCTATGCGCGCGTCGGCGACAACACCCTGAATGAAGTCGAGCTCTACTCGCTCGCGAGCGGCAAATCGACGACGGTTTCCGGTGGGATGTGGGACGACTACAGCCCGAGCTTCGATCCCAAAGGCCGGTTCCTGTATTTCATGTCGCGCCGCACCTTCGATCCGGAGTTCGGCCAGTTCGAGTTCGACTTCCAGCTCCGGGTCACCGACAAAATCTACGCCGTGACTCTGCAGGACACGCTGCGGTCGCCGGTGCCGCCGCAGAGTGACGAGGAGACGGGCGTCGCGGCCGACGGCGACAAGAAGTCCGACGGCACAGCAGCCGATGCGAAGAAGGACGGCAAGAAGGACAAAGGCAAGAAATCCAAGTCCGACGTCAAGGACGCAAAGGACGACAAGGACGATGCGACCGTCGTCGTCAAAGTCGACTTGGATGGGATCGCCGATCGTGTCGCCGAAATCCCCGTCGCTCCAGGCCGCTACGCGGGCCTGTCGGCACTCGAAGGCAAGCTCGTGTATCTGTCGTTCGACGATCCGGACCCGGATGCGGACGGCCCTCCGCCCACGACCATTCACCAGTATGACTTCGAAAAGCGTGAGACCAAAACCGTGATCGCCGGTGTGCAGGGCGGCTATTCGCTGTCGAAGGACGGCGGCAAGCTCTTGTACCAAGCCGGCGACGACTGGGGCATCGTCGAGGTGTCGCCCGATCACAAGGTGGGAGACGGCAAGCTACCGGCCGGAACCTTGATGGCGACGGTCGATCCCAAGCTCGAGTGGAAGCAGATGTTCGAGGAAGCGTGGCGGCTCGAGCGCGACTTCTACTACGACCCGAATATGGGCGGACTCGACTGGAAGGCGCTCGGCGAGCGCTATCGCGCCCTCGTCCCATACGTCGCGCATCGCAACGACTTGAACTACATCTTGGGCGAACTCATCGGCGAACTCAGCACGTCGCACGCTTATGTCAACGGTGGCGACTTCCCGGACGTGCCGCATGTGCAGGCTGGCTTGCTCGGTGTCGATTGGGAGCGCGACGCGAAGAGCGGCCTGTACCGATTCACCAAGATCTACCGCGAACGGGACTGGAACAGCAGCACGCGGGCGCCGCTCGGCGAGCCCGGGATTGCCGTGAAGGAGGGCGACTACCTCTTGTCGGTCAACCGGCGTGAGGTCAAAGCGCCCGAATCCGTCTATGCGGCTTTTGTCGGCACGGTCGACAAGCAGGTGTCGATCACGGTCGGGAGTTCGCCCGACGACAAGAAGCCGCGCACTTACACCGTGCAACCGGTCGGGAACGAAGCTTCGCTGCGCTACACGGCTTGGGTGAACGGCAACCGCCGCAAGGTCGATCAAGCGACCGGCGGCCGCATCGCCTACATTCACGTGCCGAATACCGCGACCGCGGGGATTCAGGAATTCTCGAAGCAGTACTATCCTCAAGTCGAGAAGCAGGGAATCATCGTCGACGAGCGTTTCAACGGCGGCGGGTTCATTCCCGACTTCTTCGTCGAGCGCCTGTCGCGCAGCACCTGGAGCTACTGGTCGAGCCGCGATGGCCGCGACTTCCGGACGCCGTCG
>JANLSU010000099.1:0-42150 GCA_031362565.1 bacterium
CGACGCATCGAGGTTGAGATTTGCGCCCAGAAAATCGAGTTCCTCCGCCAGTTGTTCGGCGGTGTAGCGATCGGTGCCCTTGCGCAGCATCGACATCGTGACGTCCGCCAACCCCTCCTTGCCCGCGGGATCCGCGATCGAGCCGGCCGGAAACGTCAGGTCGAGGTTGACGACCGGAACTTCGTGCTGTTCGAGGAGCAGTAACGTCAGGCCGTTCGCCAACGTCGTACGCGCGTACTGCGGCACGAGTTCGGCCGCCGGTTCGCCGAGGGCCGGATGGGCAAAGAGCGCCGCACTGCACAACAGGAGCGCCACGGTGAGTAAGGTTGACCTGCGGTTCATCGGCTGCCTCCCGTGGTGGCGCCCGCGGTGCTAGGCGCAGAGTCGGTCTTGCGGTTGTCCTTTTCGGGCACGAGTGTCGTGACGGTGCGGTTGCGATCCGTGAAATACGTCTTCGCGACGCGCTGCACATCCGCCGCCGTCACCTTCTCATACTGCTGCACCGTGGTCGCGAATGCCTTCGGGTCCCCGAAATACACATCCGAACGGCCGAGCAGCTCCGCCTTGCCGGCGATCGTCTGCATACGCCGGTAGAAGTCGGCGGCGAGCTGGTTCTTGGCCTTCTGCAGCTCGTGTTCGCTCGGCGCTTCCTTCCCGAGCCGGTCCAACTCGTCGTACACCAGTGCTTCGCAGTTCGACGTCGGCACTCCCGACTTGGCTTGCACGAAGACCTGGAACAGCGTCGGGTCGAGCGCGTGCTGGAAGCCGCCATCAACGGAGAGTGCCGCCTGCTCGCGTTCGACGAGCCGCCGCCACAGGCGTGACGACTCGCCTTGCAAGAGCAACGCTTCGGCGACCCGCAGCGGCCAGTAGTCGGCATGCGCGGTCGCCGGAATGTGCCAGCTCGAAACGAACTGCGCTAGCTCGGCCGTCTTGTGAAACTCCACCCGCCGTTCGCCCTGTTGCTCGGGCTCGGTCGTCGTGACCGGCAGCGGCGCCGGGCCACGCGGCACGATCTCGATGTATTGCTTGAAGAGCGGCCGCACTTCCTCGGGCGTGAAGTCGCCGACCAGCACCATGGTGGCATTGTTGGGTGCGTAGTACGTCTCGAAGTATTTCCGCAAATCAGCGATCTTCCAATGCTCGATGTCCACCATCCAACCGATCACCGGCCACTGGTAGGGATGCGCCTTGTAGGCGGCAGCCCAGTTCTCTTCGTCGATGAGCCGCGAGTTGTTGTCCTCGACCGAGCGCCGGCGCTCCGACGCCACAACGCCGCGTTCGCTCTGTACCGATGTCGAATCGATCGCCAGCCAGCCGATGCGATCCGATTCCAGTTTGAAGATCGTTTCGAGTGCCGAGCGTGGAAACCAGTCCTGATACACCGTAATGTCCTGCTCGGTATAGGCATTGTTGGCGCCGCCGGCCGCTTCCATCGTGCGGTCGAGTTCGCCCGGACCGTAGTTGCGCGATCCCAGGAACATCATGTGTTCGAAGAAATGCGACAGGCCGGTGATCCCGGGGCGCTCGTTGCGGGATCCGACGCGGAAGAAGGTATAGAGCGCCAGGTTGGGAATCGAATGGTCGGGCCACATGACGATCTTCATGCCGTTCCCGAGCGTTTCGGTCGTGATCTCGTTCGGGTCGAGGGCGCGCGCCGGGTGCGCGGCGAGGCCCAGGGTCAGAACGGCGACTGCGATGGCGGGGCCAACGACGCGCATGAGTCTCCTTCGGGTACGCCGGGCCGCCATGCCGAAGGCCCGCAAGATGTCGGCGTAAAAGGCGCGGCCTGGACGTCACGGGTGGCGCGCCAGGCGAGGATGCGGCAATATAGCACCGCCGCCGAGTGGGGCGCCACGTTGGAATGAGGACGACCAAGCCATGATCGTGATGAAATTCGGCGGCACCTCGGTGGGGTCGCCCGGTGCCTTTGAAAACGCCATGACACTCGTCGCGCGGGCTCTGCCGCGTGATCCGGTCGTGGTCGTGAGCGCACTGGCCGGCGTCACCGACTTGCTCGTCCGCTTCGGGCGCGAACCGGCGTCCCGCCACGAACTCGCGGCACGCATCGTCGACCGGCATCGCGGCTTGGTTCGTGAGCTCGAGTTGCCGGAGCATCTGCTGGAACCGCTCTGGGAGACCTTCGGCGCCGAGGCCGCAGCGCCGGGTGTGTTGGACGCACGGGCGCAGGATCGCGTCTTGTCCTGGGGCGAGCGTTTGTCGGCGGTGCTGTTCGCCGCCGGGCTCGAGCGTCACGGCGTCGCAGCGCGCGCCGTTGTAGCGGGTGACGCGGGTCTGGTAACGGACGAGCGCTTCGGTGCGGCGCATCCATTGCCGGAATCGCAGGCGCTTTTGCGTGCGGCGCTCGCGGCACGTCCGCCGGTGCCGGTCGTGACCGGTTTCATCGGCCGCACTCGCGCCGGGGACACCACAACGCTCGGGCGTGGCGGATCGGACTTCACGGCGGCGCTTCTAGGCGCGGCGCTCGGCGCCGACGAAATCCAAATTTGGACCGACACGAGCGGGATGATGTCGGCCGACCCGCGCATCGTGCCGGAAGCACGCCCCGTGGCGCGATTGTCGTTCACCGAAGCCGCCGAGCTGGCGTATTTCGGCGCCAAGGTGTTACACCCGAAGACGATCTTGCCGGCGGTCGAGCGCGGGATTCCGGTGCGCGTTCTGAACACGCAGCGGCCGGACGACCCGGGATCGCTCATCGCTGCCGATACCGACACCTCCGAAGCTCACTGGCGCGTGAAGTCGATCGCCTGCAAGAAGGGCATCACGTCGGTGACGGTGGAATCAACTCGCATGCTCTTGGCGCACGGATTTCTGGCGCGGGTGTTCGATATTTTCGGACGGCACCACGTCGCCGTCGATCTCGTGACCACGTCGGAAGTGTCGATCTCGCTGACGATCGACGACACACGGGCGCTCGAGGACGCGGTCGCGGAACTGGAAGCGATCGGCCATGTAGCCGTGAAGCGCGACCTCGCCGTCATCTCCGTCGTCGGGCAGGGTGCGGCGACCCGTACCGGGCTCGCGGGCCATTTGTTCACGCTTTTGGGCGGCGTCAACATCGGGATCGAGATGATTTCGCAGGGCGCCTCGCGCATCAACTTGAGTTTCGTCGTGCAGGAACAGGATGCCGATCGCGCCGTCCGCCTGCTGCACCGTGGACTAGGGCTGGACGCACCGGCGGCCGGCGCCGGCAACGAATAGCGCGCTCTGGCGCGTGCATCCTCGACGCTTCGGAAGGAAGGACGCTCATGTCTCGCGCTCGCCGCAACAAAACGCTTCTTGCTGGGTTCGCTCTGATGTTGGTTTGCAGTGGGGCCGCCGCCGCCGGCGCGGCGCCGCTGTTCGAGGCGCGATTCTTGGCCGCGAATGTCGAGACGCAAACGCAGTCGATCGCAATCGGCGACTTGAACGGCGATCACAACCTCGATCTCGTCTTGACCCATCACGGTACCGGGGAATCGCCGCAGGACAGCCTAGTGCGCGTCATGCTCGGGGACGGCAAGGGTGGGTTCACGTTCAAGAGCGACTACAAGGTGGGTGCGGCGCCGTTCGCGGTGACGATCGCCGACCTGAATCGCGACGGCATCCAAGATGTCGTGGTCGGCAACTCGGGTGCGAAGTCGGTGTCGATTCTCTACGGCACGGGGGACGGCACCTTGCGGCCGGGCCTGCGCCTCGCGGCCGGCAATCGTCCGATCTCCATCGTCGCGGAGGATTTCGACCGCGACCATCGGATGGATCTGGCCATCGTCAACATGGGCAACGGCGCGCGGCGGCCGGCCGGGCTGCAAGCCTTGGCGAGTGGCGCCGACAGCGTCAAGACGGACTCGAGCAGTGTGACGCTTTGGTATGGCAGCGGCAGTAAACCGGGCGGCACACCGCCGCGGCGTGCGACCGGCAAAGGATCCGCGGCGCGCGCCAAGGGTGCGGTGGGTACCGGCGGCGGCGAGACGAGCGCCGCATTTCGCCGTGCTACGGAACTCGATGGCGGCTGGCAGCCCGTGGCGGCTGTTCCTTGCGATTGGAACGCCGACGGCACGACCGATCTCGTGATTGCCGAGCGCGGGCAATCGGCGCTAGCCATCTGGCCTGGAAAGGCGAATGGCGGATTCGGGACGGCGCAAGAATTCGACACGCCGGGCGAACCGCTCGATGTCGTTGTTGGCGATGTCGATCACGACGGCCACGCTGATGCCGTCGCCGTCATCGCCTCCACCGATCGAGGCAAACCGGGTTGGTGCTTGTTCGTACTGCGTGGCGGCGCGAGCCCGGCGCCGCTTGCACCCGTGTGGCACGGGGCCGGGGCGGTGTTCCGCCTGCAGCTCGCCGACCTCGACCGCGATGGCAAGGTCGACGTCGTGGCGTTGGGGCGCCAAGGTATCGTGACCATGCACGGCGCGGGCGATGGAACATTCGGCGATCCGCAGACGGTGCGGATCGATCTCGGCGGTGCCTTTGCGGTCGGGCGCATCGATGATGACGAGATTCCCGATGTTATCGCCGCCAATCCGCAGGGCTTTTCGGTGGCAATTCTGCGCGGCAATGCCGATGGGTCGTTGGGTGGCGGGCGCAGCTTCGAAACCGGTATGAGTCCGAACGGTGTCACCACGATGGACTTGAATGGCGACGGCCGGCTCGATCTTGTCGTCTGCAACGGCGGCGGTACGACTCTGACGCTTTTCCTGTCGCAAAAGAGCGGCGGTTTCGCGCCGCGCCAAGAGGTGACGGTGGGCGATGGCCCGCTGTTCACAGCATGCGGCGATTTGGACGGCGATGGCGACAACGACATTGCCGTGGCGCTCGTACAAGGCAAGGCGAGCATGCTCTCGATGCTGCGCAACCATGGCGATGGAACCTTCGACCCCAAGGCCGACATCGCAATTGGTGTCGATCCGGTGCGCATCGATCTCGTGGACATCAATGGCGATCACAAGCTCGACTGGTTGGTGCCGCGCGCCACGACCCCGGAAGTCTTGCTCTACATGGGCAAGGGCGATGGAACGGTGTTGCCGGCGCGCCGCGTTGCAACGCCGCACCTCGTGTACGTGTCCGTGACCGGCGATCTGAACGGCGACGGGAAGCCCGATTTCGTCGTCGCCGATCCGCGCAAGGGTGCGGCGACGGCGTTCCTCGGTTCGGGTGACGGAAACTTCACGCCGGCGCCGTCTTTCCGGCCGCGCATCGAGCCCGCGGCGCTGGCGATCGCCGATGTCAACGGCGACGGCAAGGCGGATCTCATCATTGGCGGGAAGCGTTCGTCTGGGGTGGGCAACGTTCTCGCGGGTATGGGGGATGGCACGTTCGGACAGCGCGTCGATATTTCGCTGTCCCCAGGCGCCGGATCGATCACGCTTGCCGACGTGAATGGCGATGGCAAACTGGATCTCCTGGCACCGGATGCACAAGCTTCGGCGGTCACGGTGTCGCTGCACGGTGCCGGCACCGGCTTCGAACCGCACCTCGACTTCGGCACCGGGCCCGATCCGAGTGCGATTGCGGTCGGCGACTTCGATGGGGACGGACACCTCGATCTCGCCGTCACCAACCGGCAGGGGAACACCCTGACGCTCGTTCTGGGGCGTGTGGCCCCGTAAAGAACGCGACGCCATTGACCGCGCGCACCGGTGAGGCCTACGCTCATCGCAACCGCGCGGACCCGATGTCTGCCCCCCCAAACGGGGTTCGGCGCGAACTACAACCTCGCGCCCCGGCGCGTTCGCTCGACTTGGCAGTGCCGACGCCCCCTTCGGCACGAGTCCGTCAGCGTGGAATCGACACGATGCTTGATCGCGCATGCCACGGACGCCGGCTCGTTCATGCCTTCCTCTGGTTGGTATTGCTTTGCGGGCCGCTGCGCGTTGCGAACGCTCAGCCGAACGTCGTCGGTCAATGGTCGGCGCCCGCATCGTGGCCGCTCAGCGCCTCGCACGCGGCATTGATGGCCGATGGACGCGTTCTCCTGTGGAGCGACCAGAGTGGCGTCACACCACGGCTTTGGAATCCCACCGCGAATGGCTTTGCGACGGTCGCCGCCATCAACACGAACCTCGCAGGCTCGGCGCAGGCGGGCCAGGCGGACGGGACGTTGGCGATTCTCGGCGGACATGACGTGACCGGCGCCGGCACGCACGATGCGCATCGCTTCGACGTCGTTGCGAACACCTGGACCTCATTGCCATTTCTGACCGAGCCGCGCAACGAACCGGCGGCCATCCTGCTTGGCGATGGCCGGTTGTTCACGCTGTCGGGCGAACGGCTGCCGGGACAACCGACGGACGTTGCCGAAGCGCTCGTTGCGGGGAGTGGTGCGTGGATCCCGTTCAGCAATGCGCCGCTGGCCTTGCCGCGCACGCCTTGGAGTTTCTGGCTCTCCACCGGTGATCTCTTGGTGGCGGGGCCGGACGCATCGACGCGCCGGTTCGACTCGGACACGAGTTCCTGGTTCGCGGTGTCGAACCTGCTGGCAGGAACCCGCGATGCCGGCAGTGCGCTTCTCTTGCCGGGCGCACCGAACCGATTCCTGGTGACGGGCGGGCGGAATCCGGCGGTTGCAACCTGCGAAGTGCTCGACCTGAATACCACGACGAGCTGGGCATGGACCGGCAGCATGGCGCGGGCGCGACGCTTTCACAACGCGACGATCTTGGCGGACGGCACAGTGCTCGTAACCGGCGGCACCCTGCTGGATGACGCGCTGGATCAAGCCGTGTACAGCGCCGAGCGCTACTCGGCGACGAGCGGCACGTGGACGACGCAGGCGAGCATGACCGTGCCGCGCCGGCGCGCTTCGGTGGCGTTGCTCTTGCCGGATGCGCGCGTTCTTTGCACTGGCGGCGGTGACGGCACGCCGGGTTCGGAGACGCACGCCGACGCGGAGATTTTTTCGCCGCCGTATCTGTTCCTGGGTTCGCGGCCGGTGATCACCACGGCGCCGGCGAGCCTCGTGTACGGCAGCCAGTTCAGCGTCGATTCACCGCAAGCCGCCGATGTGAGTGACGTGTGGCTCGTGCGGGCCGGCACCGTGACGCGTGGTTTCAACGGCGACCAACGAGCGGTGCCGCTTGCCTTCACCGCCGTTCCCGGCCGCCTGACGGTGACCTGTCCGACCGATCCCAATGCCGCACCGCCCGGAACGTACATGTTGTTCTTGGTCGATGATGCGGGTGCTCCGTCGATCGCCACCATGACCCGCTTGCAACCGGGCGTCGTGGTGCCGATCCAGCCGACGATCACCTCGACGGCACCTACGACCACCACGGTGGGCGTGCAGTTCACGTATGTGCCGGCCGCGAGCGGCACGATGCCGATGACGTGGAGTCTGGTCACCAACCCCGGTTGGCTTGCGATCAGTCCGTCGACGGGCGCGATTGCGGGTCTGCCGCTGGTTACGGGGCCGGCTTCGATCCGATTGCGGGCCACGAATGCCGGTGGATTTGCGGACCAGGCCTGGACGCTGAATGTGGTGAGCGCGATTTCGGTGCGGACCGTGATCCCCTTGGGTGCAACCTGGCGCTATTTCAAGGGCACCACCAACCCGGCCGCCACGTGGGCGACGATTGGGTTCAATGATGCGTCGTGGCTGCAGGGGCCGAGCGGCTTCGGTTTCGGAGACAACGACGACGCGACGGTGCTCTCGGACATGGTCAACGTCTATTCGACGGTGTTCACGCGCAAGGCGTTCAATTTCTACAATGTCAACACGGTCAGCAAGGTATCGATCCTGTACGAGTACGACGACGGACTCGCGGTGTACCTGAACGGCACGCGCATTCTGGCGCAGAATGCGCCGGCGACGATCGTCAACACCAGCCTGGCGACTAGTTCGCACGAAGCGACACTGAACCTCATCCGGCAGGACTTCACCAACGCGGCGACGCGGGCACTGCTCGTGAACGGGGCGAACGTCCTCGCTGCCGTGGGACTCAACAACAGCCTATCGAGCAGCGATCTGACGCTCAAGGTGACGCTCGAGCTGACCGGTGGTACCGACACGCCGGTGGATGCGGCCCCGCCGATGACGGAGGCGTTTGCCCCCGGCGTGCATCCGAATCCGTTCACGTCGCAGGCGGCGGTGCGCTTTGCGACAACGCGTTTCGGCACGGCGACGCTGCGCGTCTACGACCCCGCCGGCCATTTGGTGCGCGAAATTGGCGCGCCTGGCCTGGGCGCTGGCCCGCACGAGATCCTCTGGGACGGCCGCGATCGAACCGGTGCCAACATGCCGCCCGGCGTGTATCTTTACCGCCTCACGGCACCGGGTCAGGACCACCGCGGCAAGCTGACGCACACGCGGTAGTCGCTGCCCCGAAAGGGAGCAGGACGATGGACGCGGGCAAACTGCGCGCCTGGTGGTGGCACCGGCAAGGACTCGACGGGTCGCTCAGGCGCAAGTCGCCGGCCGCGATTCTCGAACACAGCGGCTGGGCGCGATCGGTGGGCGGTGTCGGGCCCTACCTGACTCTGTTCTCGCGCGGCGGGGTGAGCCGCGCCGCTTGCGATGCCGCAGTTGCCAACCTCGAAATCCACGAACTTCCGTCGGCGCGTGGCTGCACCTACGTGCTGCCGGCAAGCGACTATGCGCTCGGTTTGCGCGTCGGCGCGGCGTTCAACGGCGACATGAAGATGGCGGTCAAGGTCGGAGTGACGGAAAAAGAAATCGCCGCTTTGTGCGTTGCGGTCGTAAAGGCACTCAGCAAGGGTCCGCTCGATCCCGAAGGCATCCGGAGCGCTACGGGTGCCGCATCTCGCAACCTCGGTGAAGCCGGCAAGAAGAAGGGGCTGACGACGACCCTGCCGCTCGCACTCGGCAAGCTGCAGACCGAAGGCAAGATCCGGCGCGTGCCCACGAACGGCCGGCTCGATCAGCAGCGCTATCAGTACGCGGCGTGGAAGCCGAACCCGCTCGACAAGTACGCATTGGCGGCCGATGCAGCGTACGTCGAGCTCGCGCGGCGGTATTTCCACTGGGCGGGCCCGGCGACCGCAACCGAGTTCAAATGGTTCTCGGGGTTGGGCGTCAACGCCGCCAAGGCGGCGCTCGAGCCGCTCGGTCTCGAACCGTTGGAAAAAGGCAGCGACCGCCTCATTCTGCCCGCCGATCGCACCGCAATCGCGCGTTTCGTGCCGCCCGAAGAGCCGCAGTATGCGCTCGTCAGCAGCATCGATGCATTGTTGTTGCTCCGGCGTGATCTCGCGAGTCTGATCGACACCAAGGATCGTGAGCGCAAGGTGGCCGGCGACAAGGTCATTGTGCCGTTGGGCGGCCTCATGGACCTGCCGAGCCATGCGATCTTCGACCGCGGCCGCTTGGTGGGCCTGTGGGAATACGACATGGATGCACAATCGATCGCCTGGACTGCATGGGTGAAAGACAAGTCGTTGCCCGAAGTCGTCGCGCGCACCGAAGCCTTCGTGCGCGACCAGCTCGGTGACGCCCGCTCGTTCTCCCTCGACAGCCCCAAGAGCCGCCTGCCGCGCATCGCCGCGCTTCGCGCCGCGAAGTAGTTCCATTGCGAGACTCGGTTCCGGGTCCTCGCCCAGCCACTTGCTCCGCTCAGCCCTTTGGTGCGAAGTTGAACGCAATCGCCGTTCGGAGGTCCTCGGGTTGCAAGTCTGGATGCTGGCCGCGCTCGCCGCTGCGGTGCTTTTTCTAGTTTTCTTGGTCACCGCGCGGATTCTGGGCGCGCGCCTGCCCGTCGCGCACGTGGCGCGCGTGCGCGGCGCGTACCGTCAGGAACCGCAGGCGATCTGGGACTGCGTGACGCGGGTGTCGGCGGCGGCCAATTGGCGGTCGGGCCTGAAGCAGGTCGAGCGGCTCCCCGATCGCGACGGCCATCCGGTCTGGGTGGAGGTGAGCCGCCGCGGACGGTTGACGCTCGTGTTCGAAACCATGGAGGCGCCGCGCCGGCTCGTCACCCGCATCGCGGACGACAAGCTGCCGTTTGGTGGCACGTGGACTTTCGAGATTGCACCGGCGCCGCAGGGTTGCACGCTCACCATCACCGAAGACGGTGAGATCTACGGGCCAATGTTCCGCTTCATGGCCCACCATGTATTCGGGTACCACACGATGCAGACGCGGTACCTGCGGGACCTGGGCAAGAAATTCGGTGAGACGACGCAGCCGGAGCGGCTACCGTGATGGTTGGACGCGATCTGCGGCCCCTTCAATGCGGCTCAACATGCGGCGCGCCGGCTCGGCCATCGCGGGCTTGGCGAGCGCGGCGCGCAGAATGCGCCGCGCATCCTCGGCGCGGCCGAGCTGCTGGTATGAATCCGCCAGGGCGGCCACGACTTCCCAGCCTTCGGTTCCATCCAAAGTTTGCGCGGCGGGTTCGAGGCGCGTAATCGCCGCCGGAAAGTTGCCGGCCAGGTTGTACGCCAGGCCGAGGAACCGCATGGCCTCCGGGTTCTTGGCATCCGCAAAGCGTTCGAGCAACTCACCGATGCGGATCGCCTCTTGGCACAAGGCCGCGTCCTCCGGCGTCGGTGCGTCATGTAGCCGGCGGTTGCACGTGAGCAGATGCCAGGTGCATTCCAAGCGCCACAGCGAAACGGTCGCGACAGAGGCTTGCGCGACGCGAAACAACCGCGCCGCGGTCGCGAAATCGCCGGCACCCATGCGGTACACGCCGACCACGAACTCGAGCGGCCGCTGCGCCGCGCCCGGCAAGCTGGGGTCGCGCTGGCGCTCGACCGCGGAACGGTCGAGATCGGTCATGCCGGCCAGCAGACTCGTGCGCCACGTGTCGTAGTGCTCGAATGCCGCGGCGTTGTTGTGTTTCATGAAGCCGATGTCGAAGAGATTGCGCATATAGCTCGCGGCCACATAGTCGGTGTAGACGCTGTGCCCGAGACGCTCGGCGTAGGTTTCCCAGTCGGGCAGTGCGGCGAGGTCCTCGGGGCGAACGCGTAACGGTTCAGGCATGGACGCCAAGGTGGCGGCAATCGTGCGGGCGAAAAGCGCCTGGCCGCGCCAGGACATGTGGACGTGGTCGTCCATCAATTCCCAGCCGACGGCACCGCCGGGGCTCGCGGCGCGAAACACGCCTTCCATGTCGCAGAGGGTCGCACCGGCGGCGGCCGCACTCCGCACCGCGTTGTTCGCGGCGCTCGTCGCGCGCCAAGGCCGGATGTCGAGATCGCGCGCCCGGACATATTCCGCGAGCGCCGCGGGGTTCTGCCCCAAAGCGGTCAACGCTTGGCCCAGAATGAAATGCGCCCGGGCATTCGTCGAGTCGCCGGCGATCGCGGCGCGCGCCAAGTCGGTGGCACCCGCGGCGTCGGACGTCAACGCTGCTGCGGCGCGGTCCAACGCCGCTTCATCTGCCGCCGGCCGTTCGGCGTCGAAACCAATCGGTGCGAGTCCCCGTTCGTTCGTCGGCACGGTGCAGACAATGACCGGCACGTGGCGCGCGATGCAACGCTGGACCATCGCCGTCATGTGCGCCTGCAGGCTCGTGGCCGCGGCTTGCCGGAGCGGGCTCGCGGGCGGAATTTGCTGCTTGCCGGCGAGCTGTTCCATGAGCGACCGGCTGGGTGGCGCCCGCCGGCCGAGCAACGACTCGAACCACTGCACGAGCCCCAGGCCGCGCACCGCACGCAGCACGCGCATGCCGCCGGGGGAGCGCGCCGCCCCGCTCAATGACGCGACGCCGTAAGCGCCATAGTATTCGTTGTTGCCGACCATCAAGACCACGAGGTCGGGTTCGTGTTCGAGTGCGGCATCGAGAAAGTAGCCGACCGGAAAGCTCGCGACGGCGGTGGCGCCCAGATTCAAAACCTCGACGCTGCGCTCGCCGTGCCATGCGTCGCGCAGCATCGCTTCCAGGAACGCCCCGTTGGTGATCGGCAGCGGTTGCGGGAACCCCTGAACCGCCGACTCACCCAAGAACAGGATGCGCACCGTGCCCGGGCGTTTCGGGGTTCGGAATTGCAGCTCGCGCATGCCACCGGTGAGCGAGTTGCCGCCGCGGAAATACTTGTTCGTGGCGCGCCGGCTGGTGGCGTACCACGTGCGGCCGCCATCCTCGCCGACCTTTTGTAAAACTGGCGGATATCCACCCCATCCGCTAGCCCGGCACGCGAGCTCGCCCAATCCGAGCACCACGAGCGGCAGGAGCACCGAGATGATCTGAAACACGCGACGGCGGCGCGGTGAGAGCGTTTTGTCGAGCGTGCGGCGCCGCTCTTCGAGCGTACGCGGCGGCGGAACGGCGCGTGTCGGGCGATTCGCGGGCGGTCTCGACATGGGTCCTTCCTGGATCGCCGCGAGTGTAGTGTGTTCCAGCCGCGCCTGACAACGACCGCCGAGCGCCGGGCGCTCGCCGTCAGGCGCGGCTTCGGTGGGCGATCACATCCCTCTCCGCACCGCGAAGCTGTCCGGCGTCGCGAGGAACGCGGTTCGGGTCGAGTCCGAAAGAAAGAAGTACCGGCGATTCTTGTATGCGGTCTGGGGTGAACTCTGCTGCGGTTGGAAGCGCTTCTGCGTCACCGGGTCGGTGAGCAGACCGCAGTAGCCGATCGGATTCTTGTCGAAGGTCCGGCGTGCCGTTCGACTGGAGAACATGAAGATCTCATAGTTGAGACGCGCCGTGAGAGTCTTGTCGATTTTCGCCGTCTTGCCGGGCTCGACGGCACACGGCACCGTCACGTGCCGCGCTTCGAGATACTGCTCGGGGTCTTCACCGAAGACCTTCACGCAGGGGGTTCAACAGAAACCGACCGGCAGGCGGTTGACGTACACCGGGCGCATCTTGGGGTTGAGCTTATTCATGCGCACGATGCAGCGGTCGTTCACCGACTCGAGCGAATCGGCATACCTGATTCGGGGGTGTTCGGGATCGGCAGTCGGCACACGGCGCTGTGACCGTGCACCCTGTGGAGCGAACACGAGCGCGACGACGAGCCCCGCGCCGACGGTACGTGCAGCGTGGTGGGACGCAGTGGTGCGCAGTCGAGAAACGAAAGCCAGTGGCATCATGGCCTCCTTGGGATGAAACGTGTCGGACGACTTGCACACCAACCTTAGTGACGACGAGCTCTCGGTGCCAAGCGAAAGCGCCTTTGGTGACAAGAAATGGACAAACGTGTCGCGTCGACGCGCTGGTTTTGGGACGAATGCCCGTAGTGATGCGGAGTGCGGTACACTGAGGAGACATGGCCGAGCGCCCTCGGTGTGCGTCGTTCTCGGCATTGACTACACAGGAGGCGAAGTGAAGGCGATTTGGAACGGCGTTGTGCTCGCCGAGAGTGCCGCGACCGAGGTCGTCGAAGGGAATCACTATTTCCCGCCGGCCACGGTCCACATGGAATTCTTCAAGGAAAGCCGCACCCACACGACGTGTCCGTGGAAGGGCCTCGCAAGCTATTACAACATCGTGGTGAACGGCGCGGAGAACAAGGACGGGGCGTGGTTCTATCCGGAACCCAAGGATGCGGCCAAGGTCATTCGTGGCCACGTTGCCTTTTGGAAGGGTGTCGAGGTCGTGGAGTGAACGAGCACGAAGCTCGATGGAGCCGCACGGGGCACGATGCGCTGGGACGGTGACCGCATCCGCTTCTCGCCGAGTGACCTCTCGGTCTACCTCGCAAGCGATTTCGCCGCGTGGATGGATCGGTGGTGGCTCGAACGCGGCCGCAAAGG
This sequence comes from bacterium, assembly GCA_031362565.1. Lineage (GTDB taxonomy): Bacteria > Krumholzibacteriota > Krumholzibacteriia > JANLSU01. The sequence goes on from JANLSU010000099.1 coordinate 13,667, forward strand.
TGCGCTGCCGTTGCCCGTCACGCGGCCACTTGCCGCGGGCGCGGCGAGTGATCTGCCGCTCTTCGCCGCCGCGCCGCGCGCCACGGCGCTCGAATGTTCGCCGCAAACCCCCGACGATGACGCACGCGTCTTGATGCAGCGTGGCGCGGCGCACGAGCAGGCGGTGCTCGACCAACTGGCCGCGGCTGGAATCGTCACGGCGATTACCCTGGGCGAAGGCGCCCTGGACGCGACGCGGCGCGCCATCGAGGCCGGCGTGGCCGGCATTTACCAGGCACACCTCGCGTCAGACCGTTTCGAAGGCCGCGCCGATTTCCTGCTGCGCGTCGAAGCCGCCGCCGGCCGGTTTTTGTACGAGCCCGCGGACGCCAAGCTGGCGCGCCGGATCAAACCGGATCACGTCGTGCAACTCTGTGCCTACGCGGCGATGCTCACACCAATGCAAGGCATTGCACCGCGCGGCGCGACACTCTTCCTGGGCGACGGGTCGCGCCAACGCATCGATCTGGATCATCAGGCGCACTATGTGCGGCGCTTGATGCAGGCCTTCCTGGACGCTCAAGACGCGTTCGATCCGCTGCAGATGCCGCATCCGGGCCACGGTGGCGATCACGGGCGCTGGACGCAATGCGCCGACACCATCGTGGCGCTCACCGACCACGTGCGCGGTGTGGCCGGGATTCGCACCACCCAGATCCGCAAGCTCGAACGCGCCGGCATCACCACCATGACCCAACTCGCGGCTGGAACCGCCACGCCCGGCGAGGTTGCGGCGTGGAATGCCCCAGCCGTCAAACCGGTGCGCGTCGCGCCCGGCATCGCTCCGGACGTGCTGGCGCACCTTTCGACCCAAGCCCGGTTGCAAATCGAGTCGCGCGGTCTGCGCCGCCCGCACTACGAAGTCCGGCCGCATGCGGATCCTTTGGCACGGCGCGGCCTGACACTCGTCGCGCCGGAATCGGCGCTCGATGTGTACTTCGACATGGAAGGGCATCCGTTGCCCGACGGCAATTGGGAATACCTGTTCGGATCGGTGTATGAACAGGCGGGTGAGGTCGAATTCCACGATCTCTGGGCGCTCCGTCCGGAAGACGAACGCCCGGCCTTCGAAGCCTTTGTCGACTGGGCCTATGCACGCTGGCAGCAGGACCCAGGCGCCCACATTTATCACTACAACGTCTACGAAGTCGCGGCGCTCCGGCGTCTCATGGGCAAGTATGGTTCGCGTGAAGAGGAAGTCGACCAACTCTTGCGGCACGAAGTGTTCGTGGACCTGTATCGCGTCGTGCAGCAGGGGCTGGTGATCGGTACGCCGGGCTACTCGTTGAAAGACCTCGAACCGCTCTTCCGGAGCGCACGCGGTGGCACCGTCAAGACCGCGCAAGGCTGCATGGCGGCGTTCGAAGGCTGGCTCGACACGCCGGATGGCCTGACGTGGCGCGAATCACCGACACTGCAAGCGATTCGCGACTACAACCGGGACGATTGTGAGTCGACGCTCGAACTGGCGCGCTGGCTACGTGGTGTGCAATCCGAAGCGGGACTTCAATTCGTGCCGGCGCCGCGCGTCGCGGAGCGCTTGGCGCGCGCGGCCGTGGCAGCGACGCCCACCGCGCCCAACGCCGGCCTACCGGCCGGATTGGATTCGAAGGCCGTGCTCGAGGCCTTCGGCTTGACGCCGCCCGAAGACGATCCCGACGGCACTGAGTTGCGAGTCCCGGTGTCGGCGAGCGAACAGCTCGCCCAAACTCTCCTTGGCATCTCGGCTCAATCCACCGACCCCGAGCGCGCCCGCGTCGCGACCGTCCTCGCACATCTCGTTGGGTATCATCGCCGCGAATGGAAGCCCGCCTGGTGGCGCATTTTCGATCGCGCCGGCTCGACAAGCGAAGAATTGGAAACAGACTTCGACTGTTTGGCGGGACTCGAACGCCTCCACCCAATCGTGCGCGGCGCACCGGTGCTTTGGGACTACAGTTTCGATGCCGACCAGGACACCAAGCTCGAGCCGGGGGATCTCTGCTGCTTCGCAGCCGACATCGATGCGGAAGTCCGCATCGTGACGATGGATCCGGAAGCGGGACGCATCACGCTCGATCCGGAACGCGGCGCCTCGCTGCCACCCGCGCATGTCGATCTCGTGCGCAAGGACATTCCGCCGATCCGGCCGCTCGCCAACGCGGTGTTTCGCTTTGCAGCGGCGTGGGCCGAAGGGCAAGTGCTCTCACCGGCCGTCGACGACCTCCTCTTCCGGCGTCCGGCCCGCATCGCCGGCCACACCGGTGGCAGCATCGCTCCCGAGGGCGTGGGCTTCGTGCCGGCGCTCACGGCCGCGGTGCGCAACTTGCAACAGAGCACGCTCTGCATTCAGGGCCCGCCCGGCACCGGCAAGACCCACAAGGCGTCGGAAGTCATTCTCGAGCTGTTGCGTGAGGGGCGCATCGTCGGCGTCATGGCGCATAGCCACAAAGCGATCGTCAACCTCATGCAGGCGGTGTTGCAGCGCGCCACCGAACGCGACATCGCGCTTGGCGGCGAGGCGCACGCGCGGGTCGTGAAGATCGGCGGCGAGCCGATCGCCGATGGGCGCGTTGCCTATGTCAAGACCAACAGCCAAATCGAAACCGAGCTGGCGCGCGGGCGCGACGCCGGCCGCGGACTCTTGGTGGGCGGAACCGCATGGTGTTTCGCGCGCGCTGCCGAGCAAACCGTGGATGTGCTGTTCGTGGACGAGGCCGGCCAGGTGGCGCTCGCCAACCTGGTCGCAGCCGGAAGCGCGGCGCGCAATCTGGTCCTGGTCGGCGATCAGATGCAGCTCGCCCAGCCGATTCAAGGCGCTCATCCCGGCGAAAGCGGCCAGTCGGCGCTGCAATACCTGCTGCAGGAACAAGCGACGATCCCCGACGATTTTGGGGTCTTCTTGGCGACGACGCATCGCATGCACCCGGACGTCTGCGGCTTTATTTCGGAAGCGGTGTACGACGGGCGCTTGCATGCCGACGCGAAGACCGAGGCCCGGCGCGTGGTGTTCGGGCGGCGCATCGGCCCGCGTGTATTGCAGCGGCCGACGGGTGTCGTCTGGGTGCCCGTGCCGCACGAAGGCAATTCACAAGCCAGCGAACCGGAGGTCGACGCCGTCGCCGGCATCGTGCACGAATTGCTGACGGCCCAATTCCGCAGTGCGGCCGGCGTCGAGCGGCCGATGCAGCTCAACGATGTGCTGGTCGTCGCGCCCTACAACATGCAGGTGCGCCGGCTCTACCGGCGCCTGCGCGCCGATTTCGCCGCCGAACCGCGCGTCGGCAGCGTCGACCGATTTCAAGGGCTCGAGGCGCCGGCGGTCGTCGTGTCGATGTGCGCCTCGTCGATCGAAGACGTGCCACGTGGCCTCGAATTCCTGCTGTCGCCGAATCGCATCAACGTGGCGATCTCGCGCGCCCAATGCCTCGCCGTCGTGGTGGGCTCGCCGACCCTGCTCGCGGCGCGTTGCCGCAGCCTCGAACAGATGCGTCTTCTGGACCTGTACTGCCGTTTGGTGGAGTACGCGGAACGGCAAGCGGGGAGGGGCTAGGCGTCTCGGTGCCGAGCGCCTATCCTTGAAGATACCGGAACGGGGCGAGGTGGGGACTCGACGATCGACACCTAGGCGGAGGCAGCAGCATTGTCCCGAAGCCACCGTGACGCTGCGACGACAACGCCCCAAGTCGCCGCGGTGATCGCCGCGCCACGCATCAAGATGCATCGAGTTCCGGCGGGGTCGCGCCTCAGGCGGTTCCTTGCCGTGGCGCTGGCCGGTGCGGCCGCCGTAGACGCTCTCCCGGCTCTCGCCCTCCAGGTCACCGACCGCGTCAAGATCAGCGAAGTCTGCTACGACCCGGGCGAGAATCCGGAAGCACCGTTCGAGTTCGTCGAGCTCTACAACGCCGGCACCACGACCGCATTTCTCGACGGCGCCGTGATTTCCGATCAGGGGAACAACGGTAGCAACGAAACCACGTTTCAGTTTCCCGGTACACCGCTCACGGGTGCGAACATTGCGCTGCCGCCGGGCCAGCTCATGCTGCTCGTGGTCTCGGCGACCGGCAGCACGTACGCGGACATCGACTATGAGTTCTACGGCGGCACGGCCGATACCGACGATCCGGCAATTCCCAATCTGGTGAAAACAAGCGGCCTCGGGACCGACATGGGGCTCGCGAATAGCGGCGACGGGCTGACGTTGTCGGTCGGCGTGTCGACGGGCAACGTGATCCCTTGCAACGAAGTCGTCGATGGCGTGAGCTGGAAGGATGGCGGTGGAGTCGGCGAGTGGAATGCCATGAGCCGCACGGTGTGCACCGATCCGGCGCCGCATCCGGGCACGACTGGTCCGACGCAGTCTCTGCAGCGGCTCACGAACGGCAACGACACGGACCGCAGCGCCACCGATTTCGGCGTCGCGGTGCGCACCCCGCGCGAGCCGGCGCCTTGCCTGCTCAACCCGGCGTGCTTGAACAACGCCACGTACGCCCCGTGCGTGCCGCTCGCCAACTCGGCGGTGACGATTTCGGTGCACGCTGCGGCAGGTCCTTGGTCGAGCATCCGAACGTACTACAAGCTGGATACGGCGGCGAACTACGACTCCGTGACGATGACGCCGGGGCCCAATTCGACGTTCACGGCGACGGTTCCCGGACAGGCCAACCTGTCCCGGGTGCTGTATTTCGTCCGCGGGCGTGATTCATCGGGCAACATCTCGACCGTGCCGTCCACTGCGCCGGCGGTGCCGCGCGACTACCGGGTTGGCATCGTGACGATTGCCCAAATCCAAGGCAACGCCCTCGCCGATACCTGCGGGACCTCGCCCCTCGAGGGTCAGGCGGTGAACGTGCGCGGCGTCGTGACGCACGAGCAGGCGGAATACGATGTGCAGTCGTTCTTCGTGCAGCGCGGTACCGCACCGAATTCCGGCATCCGCGTCTTCGTTCCCGACTTCTCGTTCTTACCCGGCTTCCGCGACAGCGTGCAAGTGGCCGGCGTGGTCGACGAAGTCGACTGCGAAACGCGCATCGTCCTGTTTCCGGCCTGCGGGCAAGTCTTGGCACTGCGTCGCAAGGTCGCGCCGCGGCTGCTGGCGACGGTCGGCGAGATCGGCCAGGAGCAGAACGAGGGCATGCTGGTCACGGTTCCCGGCCCGATTGTGGTCGCAAGCAGTTTCGACACCACGGGGACAGATTTCGAGTTCAAGGTGGGCGCCGGTGCGAACACGGCCTGGGTGGGCGGGGATACGTTCACACCCGATGCGATCGGGTATTCCTACCGGCCGTCGCCGGGTGACGGACTCAATGCGCTCACGGGCATCGTGGCGGTGCGCCATCCGAATGCGAATGACGCCGTCCTGCGCTTGCGGCTCGAGCCGCGGCGCGACAACGACGTCGACCGCAACTACACGGACGTCGGTGACCCCGGTATCGAGGTCGTGCGTGCTTTCCGTTTGGGTCCGAACGTGCCCAACCCATTCAATCCCGTGACGACGCTCGAGTACGTCGTGCCGGAAGCCGCGGAGGTGCGTCTCGACATCTTCGATGCGCGTGGCACCCACGTCCGCACCCTGGTCGCACCGGCACGCGCCGAGCCCGGCACCGTGCGGGTGACGTGGAATGGCACCAACGACGCCGGGCGCGCCCTCGCATCCGGGCTCTACGTGGTGCGCTTGAGCGCCGGCGCTCACAGCGCATCCCGCAAAATGCTGCTACTGCGCTAATGCACCACGGAATGCGAATTCGAATCACGGCGGACGGCCGCGAGACCGGCGCCTATGCCGCGATGCCGGGCCCCGACCTCGGCCGGGCACCGCTCTCGACGCCTGGTGTGCTCGTGTTGCATGCGTGGTGGGGGCTTGGTCCCGAAATCGAATTCCTGTGTGATCGCTTTGCGGCGTTTGGCTATGTCGCGCTGGCGCCGGATCTCTACGATGGCGACATCGCCCGCACGGTCGATGCAGCCACCGCGCGTCGCAACAGGCTCGACCCGGAGCGCGCCCTCGCGCAATGCGCCGCCGCGCTTTCGTTTTTACAACACGACATGAATCTTCGTATCGGGCGTGTTGGCGTCTGCGGGTTGAGTCTGGGTGGATCGATGGCATTGCGTCTGGCGGCGGCCCGGCCGCGTGACGTCGCCGCACTCGTCACCTTCTATGGATTGGCCGCCGATGTGGATGCGGCGCAATTGCGAATGCCGGTCGTCGGCCACTTCGCGGCGCACGATGCATTTGCGCCAAGCGCCGAAGTGCAGGCCTTCGAATATGCACTGCAGCAGGGCGGCGATGCGTCCGCCGTGCACATTTATCCGGGCACCGGTCACTGGTTCTTCGAATCCGACCGGCCGGAAGCGTACGACGTCGCGTCCGCACAGCGCGCTTGGGACCGGACGCTGGCGTTCTTCGACCGGGTCTTGCCGTGACCCGGATGGGTGCGTAGCACATTCCGGCGGGAACTTCTGCAAAACAGTCCGGGTGCGTGATAGAATGGGCGTCCGGGCCGACGGATTGGCCCCTCAACTTCATGCCCCCCTGTCTTGTGTCGGAGGTCCCCGCGTGCGCCCAAATTTCATCCAACAGCTTGGTCTCGGGATCGCGGCCCTGGTCCTGGCCGTCGCCGGCATTGCTCAGGGTGCGACGCTGCTCACGACGACACGCGTTGCGAGCGGCCTCACGCTGCCGGTGTACGCGACCGCACCTCCCGGAGATGACAGACTCTTCATTGTCGAACAGCGCGGCACCGGCAATCGCGGCCGGATCAAAATCCTGAAGAACGGCGTCGTTCTGCCGAAGGCGTTCTTGACGACCGGCGTTCTCGCGACCGGCAACGAACAGGGCCTGCTGGGTCTCGCCTTTGCACCCGACTACGCCACGAGCGGCAAGTTCTACATTCACTACAACGATTCGGCCGGCACAACACGGTTGGCGCGTTACACCGTTTCCGCCAACCCGGACACCGCGAACCCAGTCGGCACCGTCATCTATTCGGTGGCACAGCCGTTCTCGAATCACAACGGCGGCTGGATTGCGTTCGGGCCCGACGGCTACCTCTGGATGGGGCTTGGAGACGGCGGGTCGGCCAACGATCCGGGTGACCGTGCGCAGAACTTGAACGTGCCCCTCGGCAAGATGTTGCGCTTCGACGTGAGCGGCGCACTGGCGGTCGGTGCTCCCGACAATCCGTTTTTTGGACCGACGACGGGTCTCGACGAGATCTGGGCGTTCGGGTTGCGCAATCCGTGGCGCGACAGCTTCGATCGCTTGACCGGCGATCTCATCATCGGCGACGTGGGTCAAGACGCCATCGAGGAAATTGATTTCGCGCCCGCCAGCCAATCGCAGGGCAAGGGGTGGAACTATGGCTGGAGGTGCTATGAGGGCAGCTCAGTCCGCTTGTCGAGCCTGACGACGCCGTGCGGTTCCTGCACGAACCCGAGCTGCGTGTTCCATTTTCCGGCGTTCGAATACAACCACACGCTGGGGCGCTGCTCGGTCACCGGCGGCTACGTGTATCGCGGCTGTGCGATCCCGGATCTGCAGGGCACGTACTTCCTGGCCGACTACTGTGGCAACCAGATTTATTCGGGCCGCTTCGTGAATGGTCTGTTGACCGGTGTCACCGATCGCGCCGCCGAACTCGATCCGCCGGGCACGGTGTCGATCGGCACCGTCACGAGCTTCGGTGAAGATTCCAAGGGTGAGTTGTACATCGTCGATCAGGGCGGCGAAATCTTCAAGATCGTGCCGCGCACCGGGGTCGCGGAATCCGACATGCCGACGCTGCGCGTCGCGACCGTGTCCGGTGACTCGCTGGGCGCGACGACGCCCGGCAATGCTCTGGCGCCCGGTATTCAAGCCTTCGCACGTCCCGGAAGCCGGTTGCGCGGCGTCGGATTCCTGCGCAACGCGGTGGTTCGTTCTTGCCCCGAGACGAGCGGCAATTGTCTGACGACGCACACGACGCTCGGATCCTGGAACATCGACATGCAGGCATGCGTCGATCCGGACAGTTCGACGCTGACCCGGACGTTCGTGTTCACGAATGCGTCGGCGTCGGACCAGCCGTTGGCCTTCGTCGATGTGGTGCCGCCCTATTTGAGTGGCGATCCCGATGAAGCCCGCGCCTACGACGTGCCGACTGCAACGTCCACGGCGTTGCTTGCGACGTTCGAAGCGAGTCATCCGGCGTTCTTCGTGACCGAACAGGGATTCGCGACGGGTGCGGCGTTCGCGATGGATGTCGACTCGCTGCCGCAACTCGAGGCGCGCGTCGCCGGCGATTTGCCGCTCACGAACCGCGCTACGGCAGGCCCGGGGCGGCTCGGAATGGCGCTGTCGTTCGATTTCGGAACACTCGCCGCGACCAAGAGTGAGTCGTTGACCGTGGTGACGCGCCTGCGCGGCGATGCACCCGTCGACTCGAACCACGGTACCGAGTTCCTCGTCGCCCCATCGCTGCGTGTCCTCGGTCCGATGCCGTTCAGTGTCTCGCTGCCGCTCGCCTATGGCATTCCAGCGGCCGGCCATGTGCGGCTCGACGTGTTCGACGTGCGCGGCCGGCGGGTCCGGCGGCTCGTGAACATGGACACCACTGCCGGCACACACCGGGTCGCCTGGGATGGGCGCGACGATGCCGGACGGTCCCTTGGCGCCGGGATCTACTTCGTGCGCATGGCCTCGATCCAAGGGGAACAATCGGCGCGGGTCGTGCGCGTCCAGTAGACGGGTGCCCCGGCTTGACGCCTCATTGCAATGCGTACAAATTGCCGTCCATGCTGCCGAAGTAGACGACGCCGTTGTCGACCGCCGGTGACGACACGATCGCGCCGATGGACCGGTAGCGGAAGATGTCGAGATACATGTCCTCGAAGTCGCCGAAGACCGGTGCGAAGGCGTCCTGGTTGAAACTGCCGTCGGGATTCAGCACCTTCATCGGATCGGCCTTCGATGCATCGGTTTGGAACTCCCACATCAGCTTGCCGGTCTTGGCATCGATCGCATACAGCTTGCCGTTGTGATTGCCCACATAGGCCAGGCCGCCGGCGAGCGCCGCCGACGAGAACATGTAGGCCTTGGCGTCGAAGTTGAATCGCAGCCGTCCCGTTTTCGCATCCAGCGCGATGAAGCGCGCGCTGTCCGAAGTTCCGACGTAGACCGTGCCGTCGCGGACCGCAGGCGTGCCGATCACCCAGGATTTGCTGGTTGGATAGTCCCATTTCTTGCGACCCGTCGCGGCGTCGATCGCATACACGTGCGCGTCGCGGCAGCCGATGTACACGGTTCCATCGACGACCGCCGGCGAAGATTGAAAGCCGACCTGATTGTGAATGACCGGATCCTCGCCCGATTTGAAGGACCACTTGAGCTGCCCGGTCTCGGCGTCGATCGCATACAGATGGCTGTCCCAGCTGCCGATGTAAACGGTGTTGTTGACGACGGCCGGTGACGAATGGACGACGTCTTGAGTTGGAAACTTCCATTGCAGCACGCCACTGGTGGCATCGACGGCGTACACGTTGCCGTCGCCGCTGCCGAAGTAGACCTTGCCGTTCGCGACCGCCGGTGATGACGTGAAGACGTCCCAGGCATCGGGGATGGTCTGGGCGGCAGGCGGGTAGCCGTGCAGATTCTTTGCCTCGAACTTGCGTTCGAATTCGGCCGCAAACACCCACTTGGGCTGGCCGGTCGCGATGTCGATCGCCGCCAACGCACCCGTCGAGGACACGAAATAGACCGCGCTTCCCGTGACGGCGGGCGACGACGCGATCGGCATCCGTGACTTGAAGTTCCACTTCTCCTTGCCGGTCGCCTGGTCGACGGCGTAGAGATGGCCGTCGAGGCTGGCGATATAGACCACGCCGGCGGCGATTGCCGGCGACGTCACGATGGGCCCGCCGGCCTTGAAGATCCACTTGGGACCGGTGAGCTGGGTGGGGCCCGGCGTCGCGTAGACGCCGGTGCGAGCAACATCGCCGTGAAACGTCGTTTGGGCGAGGGCCGCAGTGGCGGTCAAAATGCCCATTACAAAACCGGCGATGCGCTTCATTTGGAAATCCTCCGCCCACGGGGATCGATAGACGCTCGTCGGAGGAATCTAACGGATGGCGTGTCGAAGACCGCCGGGCAAGGAGGTAAAAACTTGTCTCGGACGTAAACGAACTGTCTTTGGGGTGCCGGTGAGGTGCGGTCAGCGCACCAGCGTCACGCGTTGGGTGCGTACCGCGGCGCCTTGCTCGACACGCACGACGTAGACTCCGGACGGCAGCACGTTGCCGCGCGCGTCGCGCGCATCCCAATTCGAAGTGTGCGGACCGGCGGATTGCGTCCCGTCGACGAGTGTTGCGACAAGAATGCCGCGGACATCATGCACGGTGGCGTGCACAAGGCCTGCGACGGGTAATTCCCATCGCAGTCTCGTGGTGGGATTGAACGGATTGGGCCAAGCGGGCGCGAAGACGAGTTCCCCGGGGCCGGGAACCGGCACGTCGGTGACCGAGGTGAACGTCACCGTCAACTTGGGACGCAACGCCGGCGTCGTTGCCTCGCGAGTGTAGAAGCGGCGCGCCGTGGCCGCGACGCTTTCATCGCCGCGGAGCGCCCAACCGAAGTTCTGGGCGGGCGTCGCGAGCCATTGCTGCACGTCGGCAACCAGAGCCGGCGTCGAAGTCCAAATGTAGTCGCCCAGTGTTTCGCTGACGTTCTTGGTGGCGCTGGCCGCCAGCGCGAAATCGCCGCCCGCGCTCGTCCATTGCGTCGTCGAAAAGAAACGGTGCAACCATGTCGCATCGCCCGTCGCTGCCGGGCCGCCCTGTCCACCGCCATGGAACGGATCGGTGGCTTCCGATGTGCCTTCGCCCCAACTGGCCGTAACCCGATGCAGGGACATCGCGCGCACGCCACTCGCGCCGGCGGCCCGATCGAGCGTCAGTTGGAGAGTGACACCGGTGACCGTGGCTCCCGGTGGGATCAAACTCAGATCGAACACGAGCAAGGCGCGGCGCTTGGATGCCGTTCCGGTATTGCCCGCGAAGCAATGGTCCCCATGGCCGTTGCTCACCGCACCGGTTGCGTTCTCATAGAGCGTGTTGTCCCGCACCGGTTGGAACGCCAGCGTGTGGGCGTCGGCGATGCCAAAAGCGGCCATTGCGGCCACCGACGCGAGCGCCCCAATCCGCGACGCACCCCTAAAGCCTGAGATGAAATTGCGCATGTCGTCTCCTCATGGCTTCGTCTCCGCCGCCATGCCGCCCCGCCTTGGCTCGAAGCCTCGGCCCTCCCACGAAGGGTGGCGTGAATCGTACGGGAAACTCCGACATGGTACCGTATTGATGCGGGAAATGCACCTACAGCCGAATGATCTGCGGTCTTGGATCGACGGGATTGGGTCAGCCTCGGTTCGGAACCCGCCGCGGGCGTCTTCCAGGCGGTTTGAAGTCGCCGGGCGGCGCGTGGTACCCTCATGTCTGAAAACACCTTAGCCAGCGAGGAACCATGCAGCCGAACAGCATTCGTGCGTTTTTGGAGAACGGCCGCCAGGGCCTCAGTGCGGCGCGGACCGCGGTTCGCGCCGGAGCCCGGGTTGTGCTGTTCGTGGTGGCACTCACACCCGCCGTCACTTTAGCGGTGCCGCCGCCGGGTTACTACTCCACGGTGGATACGAGCACCCCGGCGCTCATGCGTTCGACGCTGCATGCGGTGATCGACGACCACACCCGCTTTCCGTATACCTCCGGAAGCACGGACACTTGGAACATCCTCGAGCTGGCAGACCAAGACCCGGCGCAATCGGCGAACATTCTGGATTTATACCGGAACCGGAGCTTGCTCAAGATTGGTGGCGGCACGGGTCCGTACAACCGCGAGCACACGTGGCCCAACAGCCTCGGCTTCCCGACCGATGGCTCCACCAACTATCCGTACACGGATTGCCACCACCTCTTCCTGTGTGACGTGGGTTACAACTCCGATCGTGGCAACATGCCCTACGGCAATTGCGCGCCGGGATCGACCGAGCGGGTGACCGACGTGAACGACGGGCAGGGCGGTGGATCCGGTACATTTCCGGGCAATTCCAACTGGTTCAACGCCAGCGTGTGGCAGACCTGGAACGGTCGCAAGGGCGATGTCGCGCGGGCCATGTTCTACATGGATGTTCGCTACGAAGGGACAATCCACAGTATCACGCATGTCCAGGAACCGAATCTGATCCTCACCGACAACCCGGCCCTGATTCAGATCACCGGCGGCAATGCCTCGGTCGCCTACATGGGGCTCTTGTCGGATCTCATCCAGTGGAATGCTCAGGATCCGCCGGATGCGCGCGAGCGCGCCCACACCGACGCCGTCTTCAGCTTTCAGGGCAATCGCAATCCCTTCGTCGACCATCCGGAATGGTTGAACCTGATCTTCGTCCCGAGCACCGGACCGACGGTTGCTTCCATTCTGGACGTGCCGGCGGACCAGGGTGGCCAGTTGCAAATCGACTGGCAGCGCAACTCTCTCGACGTCGTGGGTTCGGTGGCGCCGATCGCCCAGTATACGATTCAGCGGTTCCAGGGTTCATGGGTTGACGTCGGCGTGCAGCCGGCTAATCAATCCGCCAACTACTCGCTTGTCATCAACACCAACGACATCGCGTCGCCCGGGAATCCGCAACCGTTCTCGCAATACCGCGTCGTCGCGATCGAAACGGGCGGTGCCGTGCGTCCTTCCGCCGCGGCCCAGGCCTTCTCGGTCGACAATCTGGCGCCACCGACCCCGGTCGTGACGCTCAACACGAATGCCACCCCGTGGGTCGTTTCGTGGACGGCGCCTGGGATCTCCGACTTCAACGAAGCGTGCGTGTTTCGCGGCGATACGCCTGGATTCGTGCCGTCGACGGCGCTCGCGTGCGCTGCCGGCACGCAGTACCTCGAATTCGACACCAACCCGCACTATTACGTCGTGCAGTTTTCCGACACGCATGGCAACCTGAGCAGCTTCAGCGCCGAGGTCGGCTCCGTCGCGACCGACGTGCCCGCGGCGCGGCGGTTGCAGACTGCAATCACGCAAGTGTCGCCGAACCCCTTCAATCCGACGACCCGCGTGACGTTCTCGCTCGCCGCCCCGGGCCGGGCCCGCATCGACATCTTCACGCCCGATGGCCGGTTCGTGCGCACGCTCTTCGACCAACAGCGGAGCGCCGGTGAGTTCAATGTGATGTGGGACGGGACCGACGGCCGCGGTGGCCGGACGGCAACCGGCCCTTACTTGTTGCGATTGCAAAGCGGCGGCCGGGTCGACACGGAGAAAGTGCTGCTGCTGAAATAGAAAGGGTCCAACATGGCTCGCCTCGCCGCCACGCGGACGCTGTTCGCGGTCGCCATCCTTTGGGCTACGGCCGCCCAGGCCGACGACGGAATGTGGACGCTCGATAACCTGCCGGTGCAACGCCTGCAGGAACGGTACGGCTTCACACCCACACCGCAATGGGTCGAGCACGTCCAGAAGTCCTGCGTCAACTTCGGCGGCGGTTCCGGGGCGTTCGTCTCACCACAGGGCCTGGTCCTTACCAACCACCACGTCGCCCTCAATCAACTGCAAAAAATGTCGTCGCCCGAACATAACTACCTGCGCGACGGGTTTTTCGCCCACGATCCGGGCGAAGAAATGGCGTGCCCGGATCTCGAACTCAAGGTGCTGTGGTCGATGGAGGACGTCACCGCTAAGGTCACTGGCGCCATCGACGCGAAGGCCTCACGCGAGCAGCAGAGCACGCAGCGCAAAGCCGTGATCGCCAAGCTGGAACAAGAATCCACCCAGGCGACCGGTCTCAAGACCGAATCCGTCGAGCTGTACAACGGCGGCGAATATTGGCTGTACCGCTATCGCACTTTCAAGGACGTGCGGCTCGTGTGCGCCCCCGAGGAGCAAATCGCCTTCTACGGCGGCGATCTGGACAACTTCTCGTTTCCGCGCCACGATCTCGACTTCGCGTTTTTTCGCGTCTATGAGAATGGCAAGCCGCTGCATCCCGAGCATTGGATTCGCTGGAGCCCGTCCGGCGTCAAGGAAGGCGACCTGACGTTCGTGGTCGGACATCCGGGGCGCACCGGGCGGTTGCGGACGATGGCGCAACTGGCGTACGAGCGCGAATTCCAGCGGCCGACGCGGATCAAAATTCAGGAGCAGCGCCTGGCCGCGTGCCGCGCCTACGCAGCGCAGGGCTCGGAGCCCGAGCGGCAGACGGTCAATACGGTGCGCGGACTCGAGAACAACCTCAAGCGCGAACGCGGCTTCTTGGAAATCTTGAGTGATCCCAAGTTCATCGCCACCAAGCAGTCGATGGAAGACGCGTTGCGCGCCCGAGTCGCCAAGAATGAGGCCGTTGCGAGCGCCGATGCGGCCGCCTGGGAGGGCATTGCCGCCTGCCAAAAGGTGCTGGCGCAAAAGGGCAATGCGCGCTTCTACCACGACATGGCGCGGGTTTCGCGTTTGGTGGATATCGCCAATGGTTTGGTGCGCATGTCGGCCGAACTCGAGAAGCCCAACGAGCAGCGTCTAAAGGAATACCGCGAGTCGAACCTGGCGTCGCAGCGCTTCCAATTGTTCTCGCGGGCGCCCGTCTACCCGGCAATGGAAGAGCACATGCTGACGTCGTATTTGCAGATGTGTGTCGACGCGCTGGGCCCGAAGGACGAATTCGTCAAGACGGCTCTGGCGGGGCACACCCCGGGCGAAGTGGCGCACGAGCTACTCGCCGGCACCAAGTTGGCCGATGTGGCGGAGCGTAAGCGGCTCTTGGAAGGCGGGCGCAAGGCCATCGAAGCGTCCAAAGATCCGCTCATCCTGTGGGCGCGCCGCATGGATGTTCCGTACCGTGCCGAGCGCCAGTGGATGGAAGACAATGTCGAAATCGTCGAGTCCCTCGAAGGCGCCCACATTGCGCACGCGCGTTTCGCTCTGGACGGCAAGTCTAGCTATCCTGACGCGACCGGGACTCTGCGCCTGTCTTACGGCAAGACCGCCGGCTACCGGCAGCTCTCGACCGAAGTGCCGTGGCGGACGACGTTCCTCGGTTTGTTCGATCGTGCCAAATCGTTCGACAACCGCCGGCCGTTCGACGTGCCGGAGCGCGTCGCCGCGGCGCAGGGCGCCATCGACTTGTCGACGACACTCGATTTCGTCACCACCAACGACATCATCGGCGGCAACTCGGGCAGTCCGGTGCTGGATCGCAATGGTGACTACGTCGGGCTGGTGTTCGACGGCAACATCCAGTCGTTCCTGTGGGACTTCGGATATTCCGACGAACAAGCGCGCTGCGTAGCGGTGGATTCACGCGGCATCACCGAGGCGCTCCGGAAGATCTACGCCATGGGCTCGCTCGCCGACGAACTGACCCCAGTGCAGTAACGCCAAGCGGACGGCGCGTGCCCCACGTGCACGCCGCCGTCCGGCTCAGGCCGGTTGTTCACCGGCCCATCATGTCCAGGTGCAGTCCGCGGTCACCGCGCGTTCATCGCCGCGGTGGGCGTGCGAAGCCAAACTCACCGCGATCACGTTCGACCAAACGGTCACGGTCACGGTAGATGCCCAGGTCGGCGAGACCGCGGGCGTATTCGTACCGCATCACGAGTTGATCGACGGCGCAGGCCTGCGGGTCGAACCACGTTTCGCGCACCGTGTCGCGCTGACGGTCGCCCCAACCCGTGCCCGGGAACGACTTGCTGTCCGTCTTGCCGGACGATTCGAGCGTCTGCGGCGCGGATTGTGCCGTGTCCTGCGGCTTGCTCTTGCCGAGGGCCCGCCCCTCGGCGCCAGGCGCTTCGGGCTTGGCAGCGCTCAATTCATCGCGCTGCCAGTCGCCGCGGTCGTGCTCGCGGTTGCGCTGTGACGGGTCGTACATCGTCACCGGCGGCACTTCCTCGAACGCCAGAACGCGAATCCAACCCAAGTCGCCATTCTCTTGGCCGGTGCGGGTCGCATACGAACGTTCTTCGTCCACGAACACGAACTTCCGGATCTCTTTGAGTGAAGTCCGCCAGCCGCGGATCGTGGCAGTTTCCCAGGCGTCGAGAACGTACATCGGTTCGTGGCTCGCGAGCGCCGAGCGCTCGCCGTTCACGACATTCAAGCCGTCGACGCTTATCAGCACGCCAACGCGGCGGCCGGTGTGGTTGTGAATGCGGAGCGCGTAATTCTCCCCGCGCTGCGCTTCCACGTAGCGGCGGTCGTCGCTACCGGAGGTGCGGTACAAAGGTGCGGTGTGTCCGTCGACTTGCACTTCGACCGTCACCAGCCGGCCACAGAAGGCTGTTTCCCAAGGCGCCGGAACCTGGCGCCGATAACGATCGGCCTGGGCTGCCGGCGAGGCCAAAAGAGTAAGCAGACCGGCGCAGAGCGCCGCGAAACGCACGTTGTGGAACAACCGGAATGCCGTGGACATGATGATCCTCCCGAAGGTTCGGCCCGGGACGGGCCGTTTCCCCCTTCGGAGAGACTTACTCGCGTCGTCGTCGGCCTATTCCCTTGGGCGCTCGGGCGCGCTGGGAGAGGTCGTCCAGACTCTGGAACGACGTGGCTACTTCCCGTGGCGCCGCTTCGGGCCCGCGCCCGCACCCGCTCGCGGCCGGGTCGCGAACCACAATGTGTGGCGGCCGCCCTTCGTGCGCCGCGACCGCACGGTGTCCTCTTCGACCTCGAAGCCGATCTGCGTCAAAAGGCGCGTGAAACCCCGGTCGGGAGCGATCGACCAAACGCCGAGGATACCGCCCTCGCAGAGCGCATCGAATGCGGCGGCCAAGCCGGCGGGCGAGTAGAGCCAATTGTTCTTGGTGCGCGTGAGCCCGGTCGGTCCGTTGTCGATATCGAGAAGAATCGCGTCGTAGGCGGCGCGCTTCACCTTGTAGGCGGCGGCGACATCGCCCTCCCACACCACAGTGCGTGGGTCCTCGAGGGGCCGGCCCGCGAGGTGAGCGAGAGGGCCGCGGTTCCATTCCACGACTGCCGGGACGAGTTCCGCCACGGTAACGCGGGCCGTGGGCCCGAGATGCTGCAGTGCCGCAGCGAGCGTGTATCCCATGCCGAGCCCGCCGACCAGAACGTGGGCGGCAGCGCCGCGCGCGATGCGGGCGCACGCCCGCTCGGCCAGCACATCCTCCGACCCGTGCATCGTGCTGCCCATGAGCGTCACGGTGCCAATGCGAATCACGAACTCCGTGCCGCGTTGCGACAGCACGAGCGTCACATTCTCGCCTGGGATGGTGGCGCTGCCGAGTTGTTTCCAGGGAAGGATCGGTCACTCCTCTTCTGCGAATCGCAGGACAAGTCGCGAAGTTAGACGGTCGCGCTCTGGCCGGATACGACACGGATCCAGCGACGAAGCCGCCAAAACACGAGCCCGGAGTACAGCGCCGAGATGGCGACGTCATACCACTCCGTTTGATACTTGTCCCCATGCGCGACCTGAAGACCCAGCATGCGCAGGATGATTTCGACGACCAGGTACGTGGGAAGCATCAGAACGACGAACCGGATTCCGAGTGGCCATGAGAGACAAATGAAACGAGTCAGAAAATTCTTGTTGTCCCCCTGGCGGTTCGCCTTCGCGCACACAAGGGCGCCGATCACCATGATCGACACACTCACTGCGCCGTCAAGAAACGACCAGATGTCGACGGTGTTGGGAATCCAAGAAGTGAGGAAAGGCAGGATCTCGTACAGGAGAATCGTTGCCACCAGGTACTTGACCTGTTCCGATTCGGTCACGGTTTCTTTTTGAAGTTCGCTGGCCAGAGCGCCAGTGTTCCAAAAATACACGCTTCCTCCGTTCATCCGCTCGCGCGGCACCCATGGGCAGACCTCGGCCGCGAGACGGCGAGTGGAGGTCGTGGGGTGGCAGCGGCGAAGCATCGCAGATCGGGGCCGTTCAAGACAAGTGGCCGCCAAGATGGCGCGCCCGCGGCTCACGAGTAAGGTCTTAGAACCGCAAGCCGAACCGAATTCCAGCATCCGCAACATGCGGTGACCAAGCGGCGAGGCTCCACGTTGTGCCCGTGCAGCGCGCGGCGGTTTCCATTCGGCGTGCGCGCCTCGCGTGCAACAACGAGCGCATTCCAAGCGCTGCGCTGACGGTGCCGACCACGAAGTTCGTGGCGACGTGCGGACTCTCGACATGGTGCTCGCCGCGGTTCTCGATGGCCCCACCGATGACTCCTACCATGGTTTGCGCGAAACCCGCCGTGACTCCCAAGACACCGGGCACGACGCTACTCCCAGTGCGCGTGGTGAGCAGGTTCCAAGCAATCAAACCGCCGTTCACGCCGGTCGCAGCGATGGTCGTTGCGGCATAAGCGTCTTCGGTGTTGTCTTGTGCATCGTACGGACGCCCGCCGTACGACGGCTGGATCATCGCCGCCTCGACCGCCGAAAGCCCCACCGAATCCAGCCAGCGGCACAACTCGCCGTCGTTCGCGAGTGCGGCAATCGTCGCTAGGTTACGAGTCCGATGGATGCGCCGCGCCAAATCCTCGCGACCTGAACGCGCCATCAAGTAGCCGACGGCGCAATGGGTCCCATGTTCATCGATGAACACCGGCGTACCCGCCCCGCCACGCCGTGGTTGTGCGGGAACACGCCGCGGTGGCGATATTCATGCAGCGCATCGAGCAACTGCGCACGCGCTGCGCCCCGAGCAGCCGAATAGCCCGCCACATCAGCCGTGCGCATCGCCGTCTCGACCCGCGCCAGGTGAGCGCGGATGTGGGCGCGCTCCACCTCTGCATCGCGAGGCGTCATGATGCGCGCTCCCCAATCCGGCGTCTGCACGTCGTCCGGCGCGAACTGGATCGACGGCGAAACGGTCCCAGCGTGGTTCGCGATGGCCAGGGCGCAAACCATGACTCCGACCGCGACCCAACAAAGGTGTTTCCATGACTTCATGACGGCTTCCTTTTGCCCGAGCGTGTCCGCTCGCCAAACCAAGGGGGGCGTGCCCAGGGGTTCCGAATGATTGTCCCGTTCCGGCCCGATGTCAAACCCCCATTGTGAGGCCGTCAGCCCTCCCCGTATGGTGCTGGTGTGAAGATCGACTCCCAACGGACCACGTCGGGTGGTTTGATGACGGGAGTGGACCCATGAAATCTGCTTTGCCATGCGTTCTGACGATCAACGGCGGTTCGTCGAGCATCCGGTTCGCGGCGTATGAGGCCGGCAAGGTGCCGCGCCTGCGGCTCGCGGGGAAGATCGATCGCATCGGTTTGCGCGGCACGAATCTGATCGTCAGCGCTGCGGCTGGGAAAGCGCCGGCTCCACGCCGACTTGCCGCGGCCGATCATCGCGCGGCAGTCCGTTTCCTGCTGGACTGGCTCGAAGTACAGCCGGTCTTCGCGGCGGTTCACGCCGTGGGACACCGTGTCGTGCACGGCATGCAGCACTCCGAACCGGAGCGCGTCACGCCGAAGCTGCTCGCCGAACTGCGCCGCATCCAGCCGTATGATCCCGAGCATCTGCCACGCGAGATCGAGCTCATCGAGGCGTTCCGGAAGCGGCATCCAAAGCTGCCGCAAGTGGCGTGCTTCGACACCGCGTTTCACCGCACCATGCCGCGCGTCGCCAAGCTCTTGCCGATCCCGCGGCGTTACGCGGCAAAGGGTGTGGAGCGCTACGGCTTCCACGGACTGTCGTACGCGTACTTGATGGAGGAACTCGGGCGCCTCGATCCCGCGGCGGCCAAGGGCCGCGTCATCCTCGCGCATCTGGGGAATGGTGCGAGCCTGGCTGCCGTCCGCCACGGCAAGAGCATCGACACCAGCATGGGCTTCACACCGGCGGCCGGATTGGTGATGGGAACGCGCACCGGCGACTTGGATCCCGGTTTGGCCTACTACCTCGCCCGCACCGAGCGCATGACGGCGGTGCAGTTCCAGCACTTGGTGAATCACGAATGCGGCCTGCTCGGAGTCTCGGGCACGAGTTCCGACCTGCGCGACTTGTGCGCCCGCGAAGCCACCGATGTTCGGGCCGCAGAAGCGGTCGAGCTTTTTTGCTACCAAGTGCGGAAGTGGATTGGTGCCTTCGCCGCGGCGCTTGGCGGCGTGGACACACTTGTCTTCTCCGCCGGCATCGGCGAAAACGCGCCCAGCATCCGCAAGCGCATCTGTGCCAAACTCGGTTTTCTCGGGATCGAACTCGATCCCAAGCGCAATGCGAAGAATGCGCCGCTGATTTCGCCGCGCGCCGGTCGTGTCAAAGTGCGCGTCATCCGCACCGACGAGGAACTCATGATCGCGCGCTCCGTGACCCGCGTCCTACGCCTCGGCTCTACTCGGAAGATGTGAAACATGCAGACCAACGCCCTCACGCCGGAACTGCTCCTCAAGATGGATGCGTACTGGCGCGCCGCCAACTATCTCGCGGTCGGGCAGATGTATCTCTACGACAATCCGCTGCTCGAGCGGCCGCTCGGGCTCGCGGATGTGAAGCGCATGCTGCTCGGACACTGGGGCACGACTCCCGGCCAGAACTTCATCTATGTGCACTTGAACCGAGTCATCCAGAAGTACGACCTCGACATGATCTATATCTCCGGCCCCGGGCACGGCGGTCCCGCGGTCGTAGGCAACACGTATCTCGAGGGCACCTACAGCGAGATCTATCCCGACGTCAGCCAAGATGAGGCCGGGCTTCGCCGGCTCTTCCGGCAGTTTTCGTTTCCGGGCGGGATTCCGAGCCACGCGTCTTCGGAGTGCCCGGGGTCGATCCATGAGGGCGGCGAACTGGGCTATTCACTCAGCCATGCGTTCGGGGCGGTGTTCGACAATCCCGATCTCGTCGTCGCCTGCGTCGTTGGCGACGGCGAAGCGGAAACCGGACCACTGGCCACGGCATGGCACTCCAACAAGTTTCTCGACCCCGCCACCGACGGCGCGGTGCTGCCGATCCTGCATCTCAACGGCTACAAGATCGCCAACCCCGCCGTCCTCGCTCGCATCACGCGCGAGGAATTGGAGCAGTTGTTCCGCGGCTACGGCTGGACGCCCTACTTCGTCGCGGGCCACGAGCCGGCGCTCATGCACGAGGCGATGGCGGCGACACTCGACGTCGCAATCGAGCAGATCAAAACCATCCAGCGGGATGCGCGTCTCCACGGTAACGGCGTGCGGCCGCGTTGGCCGATGATCGTCCTCGATTCGCCCAAGGGCTGGACCGGCCCGAAAATGGTCGACGGACGTCAAATCGAAGGCACCTTCCGTTCGCACCAGGT
The DNA here is from genome assembly GCA_031362565.1 of bacterium. Taxonomy (GTDB): domain Bacteria; phylum Krumholzibacteriota; class Krumholzibacteriia; genus JANLSU01. The sequence continues at coordinate 34,930 of JANLSU010000099.1, forward strand.
GCCGCTCTCCGACCCGGCGACGCATCCTGAACATCTCCAGATGTTGGAAGACTGGTTGCGGAGCTACCGGCCGGAGGAACTCTTCGATGCCGCGGGCCGCCTAAAACCGGAACTGGCCGAGCTTGCACCCAAGGGTGACCGCCGCATGGGTGCGAATCCGCACGCCAACGGCGGTATTCTGCTTCGCGATCTGCGCCTGCCGGATTTCCGCGCCTATGCGGCCGACGTGCCCGAGCCCGGTACCCACGGCATCGGCGACACACATGTGCTCGGGCGCTTCCTGCGCGATGTGACGAAGCTGAACAGCGAGCAGCGGAATTTCCGGGTCTTTGGGCCCGACGAGACGCTCTCGAACGGCCTAGAGGCCCTCTTCGAGGTCACCCAGCGTCAGTGGAATGCGGCAACCGTGCCGACCGACGAGTTCCTGGCGCCCACGGGGCGCGTCATGGAAATGCTGAGCGAGCATCAATGCGAGGGTTGGCTCGAGGGCTACTTGCTGACCGGGCGCCACGGACTCTTCAACTGCTACGAGGCGTTCATTCACATTATTGATTCGATGTTCAACCAGCACGCCAAGTGGCTGAAGGTCACAGCGCATTTGCCGTGGCGGCGGAAGATCGCGTCGTTGAACTACCTGCTGGCGTCGCATGTCTGGCGCCAGGACCACAACGGCTTCACCCATCAAGATCCCGGCTTCATCGACCACGTCGTCAACAAGAAGGCCGAGGTCGTGCGCGTGTACTTGCCGCCGGATGCCAATTGCCTGCTGTCGGTGATGGACCATTGTCTGCGGAGCCGCCACTACGTCAATGTCGTGATTGCGGGCAAACACCCGGCGCCGCAGTGGCTGAGCATGGACGCGGCCGTCAAACACTGCACGGCGGGCATCGGCATCTGGCAGTGGGCGAGCAATGACCAGGGTGTTTCACCCGACGTGGTCATGGCGTGCTGTGGCGACGTTCCGACGCTCGAGACACTCGCCGCCGTGTCGATCCTGCGCGAACAACTGCCCGAGCTCAAGATTCGGGTGGTCAATGTCGTCGACCTCATGAAGCTGCAGCCGCCAACCGAGCACCCGCACGGCTTGAGTGACATGGAGTTCGACGAGATCTTCACCAAGGACAAGCCGGTCATCTTTGCCTTTCACGCCTATCCGTGGCTGATTCACCGGCTGACCTACCGCCGCACCAACCACGACAACATCCACGTGCGCGGTTACAAGGAAGAGGGCACCATCACCACGCCCTTCGACATGACGGTGCTGAACGACCTGGACCGTTTCCACCTCGTGATGGACACCATCAACCGCCTGCCGCAGACCGGTGAACGTGGTTTGTATCTGAAGAGGCAACTCGAGGAGAGACTTCTCGAGCACAAGCAATACATCGACAAGTACGGCCAAGACATGCCGGAAATTCGCGACTGGCGTTGGGGCGTTCCAGGAAGTATGCGTTGAACGCGCGCCGCCTCTGGTAGAGTGCACGAGGGACGTGTGGGGAGGGGGCCGGAATGTCGGAGTGGTTCGTGTATCTCGTGCGTTGCCGCGACGGTTCGCTCTACACGGGCATCGCGACCGATGTCGGCCGCCGTATCGCTGAACATGAAGGGTACGCTGCGAAGGGCGCCAAGTTCCTGCGCGGCAGGGGACCGTTGCACCTCGAGCTCGCACGCGAAATCGGTCCGCGGGATTTGGCACTCCGAGTCGAACGCCAGATCAAGAAGCTTCCCAAAGCCCGCAAGGAAGAGCTGATCGAACAGAAAGCCCGTGTGGATCAACTGGTCGATGCGGCCCGGGCGCGGCTGACTGCGGACAGCAGCTAGTTTGGTTAGCACAAAGAAGAGTCGCGACTCACGAACTCGGTCGGCACCGGCAATGCCGAGGCTGCTCGCGCCTTGCAGCACGGCCACGACATACATGTTCACCGGCGTGAGTGCGGGAACGGTGAAGCACGTGTTGTCACCCTGCGGGGTCGTGAAGACGCCAATGATCCCATCCCCCACGCGAGGCTTATTGGTTCCCGGAGGGCCCCAAAGGGTAAAGTCTTCCGAAGGACTTAGAATACGCCTTTCGGGAGCGGCGGCATAGACTCGGCGTTCCTGGTGCGGAGCCAAGCTCCGACTACTCATTCAGATGAGCTGCGAAAGCAGGACTGGAGCGGGGCAGGCGCGAATTCCTTCTGGGGTTACGAAGTCCTTGCGACCCGTGGCGCTCAACTGCCAAGCCGCGCACGATGGGAAGCGGGTTTTGAGGTAGTGGAGGCTGCGGTCCACGGCGTCGTCTGCCCACTTACAGTCCACCATCGTGATGGGTTTGCGCCCCTCCACCACGACGAAGTCCACTTCCCGGCCGTCCGTGTCCCGGAAGTATCGCAGCTCCAGATCGCGCCCGCGGGCATCCTGCTCATGGTGCACCCATTTGAGAAGGTGCGCAGCCACGAGGTTTTCGAAGCGCTGTGCCGGCTCGGAGGGTAGCGTCCAGTCGAAGTGATAGTGCTTGGACGCCTTCTTGATGGCGCGGATTCCCGGGGCTCCGAAGGGCGGCACGCGGAATATGGCATAGAGCCGCTCCAGGATTCGCAGCCAATTCGACACCGTCTTGTGGCTCACTTGCAAGTCCTCGCGCAGACCGTTCAACGACAGCGGCGAGCCGACGAGCTCCGGGAGCCGCAGCACCATCAGCTCGAGGTTTCCAAGGTCATGGACTCGCTCCAGGCTCGTCAGTTCCTCCCGAATGAGGAGATTGCGGTGCTCGCGGGACCAACGCCGGGCCTCGACCTCGGCACCGCCGAAGTACGGCTCCGGGAACCCTCCAAGGATCAGCAGGTCACCCAGTTCCTTGGCGGTTTCGAGGCCGAGTTCGGCGACCGACAGCGGGTGCATCCGAAGCAGATGATAGCGGCCTTGGAGGGAATCGCCTCCCCGCCGGTAGAAGTCGAGGCGGGCGCTTCCGGTGACCAAGATGTGCTGCGAACGCGGCTTGATGTCGTACAACCCCTTCAGCAGATTCCGCCAGGACTTGTACTTGTGAATTTCGTCGAAGACCCAGAGTGGCGACGCGGGAAACTCGCGCCGGAGGATGCGCTCGCGGTGCTCGGGCACGTCCCAGTTGAGATAGCCACGTTTACCGTCGCGCAGGCCCTTGGCCAGTGTGGTCTTGCCCACCTGCCGGGGCCCGGCGACGAACACCATCTTCTTCTTCAGGTCACGCTCGACCTGTGGCGTGATGTACCGCCGGAGGGGTCGCATGTCCAAGACCTTACAGAGGTTTTCTACCGTAGGCAAATAATTTCATGAAGTTTTTCACCCATGGGAGAAATTGTCCGTGCAGCGGTGTGGAGATCGGTCTTGGCGCGAGTCCGATGCGCGCCCCCCCCGTCGGCGATCGTGCAGGACCTTGACGCGCGCATAGCGCATAGGAACTTCGCGCATAGGAACTTCGAACCGCATTTTGCCAGAAGCCGGCCGTAGCTTGGGGGGCCTGGCTTCCGCGAACCTCTATTGTTGGGGCGAAAACCGAGGAGAGGTGTGCGCCAGGACGCGGATTGGCGGGCGGAAAGCGGCTCGGAGCCTTGATTTCGGGCGCCGCCGAGCCGCGGTCCGTGTTGGCGGACGCGGAGCAGGTCGGGTTTGGGTGTGGTGGATGCTCGCCGGTGGCGCCGCGTGATTCAGGGCGGCGAACGTGCCGGCGCGCCGGTTTGGAAGTCTTCGTCGAAGAGCGTCTCGTCGTGTTGTCGGGCGGGCGAAGTGGGCGGGACGTCTGCGTGGAGCCCGAGGTGGAGGAGGATCTTTCGTACGACATCGGGCTCGGAGAGGAGCGCAAGCACGACCATGGGCGTTGCACAGCGCGGGCAGGCGAGCGCGTCGAGGTGGAAGACACTCATGAGCAGCTGCGCCCAAGGAATCGAACGCCGGCGGTTTGGGGCGGGCGCGTCCGGTGCACTCGGCGCTTCGGGGCGTCTGTCATCGAACCGCGAGAGCTTGTTGTCGATCTTGACCGGCGGCTCTGCCCTGTCGCATGGAGTCTTGGACGGCGGCGTGGGGAGTTGTTTTCGCCATCGCGAGCGGCCGGCGAAGACGCCGTGGTAGCGGACGAGATTGGTGTAGGGCGCGGGCACGAGCGCAGCGAGGCGGCGCAGGAATTGGCCAGGCTCGAGGACGAGGCAATTGGCACCTTGGGCATTGGGCCAAGGTTTGCGCAGGTGGTAGACGACCCGCCCATCGGATCTCCGGCTCAGGCGCTCTTGCGAAAACGGCGGACGCAGGCCGTAGCGGCAGAGCTTTTCCAGGGCGTCGCGGTCGTGTGCGGGCACGACGCGGGCTGCGTGCAACGAGAAGCCTGCGATCTTGGCGCAGAGTGGCGCGTCGGTGGAGGTGTGATCGAGCAGCTCGAGCCCGAGCTTTGGAAGCGGTGGCTCGATGGCCGTTGCGAGGGCGACGCGAATTGCTGCCGCGGTGCGCTCGAGCACGGCGTCGGAGCCGCCCGCGTCGTCCGATGCGCGTTCGATGACGGCGGTCAATCGCGCGGCGATCTTGTGGGTCAGGCCGTCTATGTCGGCGGATGTCGGCTCGGGCAGTGGCACGAATTCGAGCGATGGGTCGCCCGAGGCCCGTGGCTCGCAGGATCGGTCAGTTAAACGAGGCCTGGCCGTGCGCTTCGGAACGCGCTACCATTCTCTCGGAGGCGGTTGTCGATGACCCCTATTCAGCACGTCATCTGCGTGGATCCAGAGATCCTTGCCGGAACTCCATGCTTCTTTGGAACGAGGGTTCCTGTTCAGACCTTGATGGACTACCTCAAGGCCGGGGATCGAGTCGACGACTTCCTCGTCGACTTCCCTTCTGTGACTCATGAGCAGGTAAGCGTCGTTCTCGAAGTCGCCGGAGATGCGGTGTCGCGGTATGCGCGTGCTTCTTGACGAGTGCTTGCCTCGAGGCCTGAAGAAGCACTTGTCGGCGCACGACGTGCGAACAGTGCCTGAAGCCGGCTGGGCCGGCAAGAAAAACGGCGAATTGCTCAGGTTGGCATCCGGCTCTTTCGACATCTTCGTCACAGTCGATAAGAACATCGCGTACCAACAAAACCTGCTATCTCTACCGTTCGGGGTCATTACCTTGTCCGCGAGCAGCAATCGTCTCGCAGATCTCGCGCCACTCATACCCGCGCTTCTCGAGGCACTCGATGCGGCAAGACCAGGCCAGATCGTGAAGATCGGTGTCTGACACCCGAGCGCAGCCCTCGAAGCTCGGTCCAGTTCAGCACCAAGCTGTAGCGCGTGATCTCGTCCTCGTTCTCGTTCCTCAGGCCCACGAAGAAGCGGCCGTCGGGGAGAACGTTCCAGATCTGCGTCCGCACCCGCAGCTTGTCGAAGTCATGGACCAGAGTCGGCGCCGAGACCGAAAGCCCGGGACCGGCGGTGACCGCGACCTTCATCAGTCGTTGGCGTTTGTCCTCAACGAACAATGTCTTGCCGTCCGCCGACCACCGACCACCGGTGCATCACGCTTCCCGAAGTCTTGACCGCGACCGGCCGGCCGGTGCTTCCGTCGGCGTGGAACGCGACGACGTAGGTCTGATTCTTAGGGATAGGAAATCGCTTCGCAGGGCGGTGGGGGACGGTGGGTATAGTCGTGTTCGTGGGTCGCGTCGAATCGTTGTTTGCCGAACGGGTGCTCGATTGGGGCGGGAAATCGAGCTGGCGCGGCAAGGCTGTGAAGGAAGACCGTGGTCGCAGCACGTGTATTGGCAGGCAGTCCTGGCGCGGTAGATGAAGAGTGCACAGCATCGCCCCGCCGGCTTGCAGTGTCCGGTGGCTGAAGGCGATGTTTTCAGCGCGGGTGGAGCCGCGATCAGGGCGGCTGCCTTTGGTGCTCTGGGAGTGCCCGGGGGTCACGCCCCCTGGCCCGCAGGTGCCTGAGGATGGCGTCGATGACGCTGGGTTCGAGGATGAAGGCGACGATGCGCATGGTGCTGCCGCAGCGCAGACAGCGGAGCGGATCGACCTCGAAGACGCGAGCCAGCAATTCGGCCCACCGTCGTCGGAGAGCACGGAGTGCGGGCCAGGTCGGGATCGTGTCGTCGCGTGGCGGGGTCTCGTTGGCATCGCCGGGTTGTTGCCGATCGCGCAGCACACCTTCCTTGCGCCACCTGTGCCTCCGCCGCACCGAGTAGGCACCATAGTACCGAACGCAGATTTCATTCTTATTGGGGACGTGGGTGAGGAGCCGGGCCAAGAACTCGAGCGAGTCGAAGGTATGAGTGCCGGCAGTCGGCCCCTCGGTCTTGTCGGAGACGAACACGACCTGCTGTTTGCGGGCATCGTACTGCAATCGTTCGAGCGTGACGGGCGCTCGTGCGGCGTAGCGTGCGAGGTGCAGGATGCCGTTGGCGTCATCGGCCTCGAGCCGGACGGCGTTGTGAACGTGAAACCCGGAGTGCGGCCAGGCGAGCATGGACTGGGCATCGTGCTCGGTGAGGAGGTCTTTGCGGACGAAAGCGCGGAGCACCGCGCGCCGGAAGGCCTCGGTCAGGATCTCGATCTGGTGGAAGCCGAGATGGATGAAGGTACCGTCGGGCCGGAAGAGGCCATCGGTGACGAGCAGGTGGAGGTGCGGATGGAAGTTGACGAGACTTCCGAAGGTCTGCACGGAGGCGACGACACCGGGGACGCCGAGCGGCTCGCGCATGGTAGTGCGCAGGAACTCTCTGAGGGTGTGCGAGGCTACTCGGCAGAGGAGCCCGAGAAGTTTGCGGTCATGCAGGAAGAAAGGTCGCAACCGCTTCGGCACGGTGAAGACGAATTGGCGATGGGGGACGGCGTACAGGAGTTCGTGCTCGAGCCATTCACTCCAGATCGCCAGGCGCTTGGCGTGGCAGGACGGGCAGAGGTAGCGCGCCTTGCAACTGAAGGCAACGAGGAATTCAGCGCGGCACTGATCGCAGCGAACTCGCGCAAACCCACATTCTAGATCCCCACAGGCGATGAACTTCTCCACGGCGCGCCGGGAGGCGTGCCGCAAGCGGCCGTATTCGGCCTGAAACTGCTCTTCGTGCACCGAGACCAACGTCTCGAAGCGATCCCGCTGTAGCCTGCCAGTCTCTCCCACTCTGAATTAGGCATTCCGCGTCAGATTGTGGCGTCCTGAAAGGACGTTGCGAGCAGAGCTTTCCGCGACGTTTTGAGTCGCGTAGGCTTGCTCGCAACGGAGGACGTGCGACGCGGC
>JANLSU010000117.1:0-30968 GCA_031362565.1 bacterium
CGAGGAGGCGAGAACAATGTTCCGGAAAGCATTCACGACTCTAGCGTTCGCGATGGTGGTTGGCTCGGCAGCTTGCAACAACTCGATCGTGGGTCCGAAGGACATCACGAGCGTCGGCGACTCACCGGCACCGCGTACGCCCGCCGAACACGACGTCAACCGGGTTTGCATCGACGATCTGCGCGGCGTCGACCTCGTGAGCCCGTCGGAAAGCCAGTTTGTACGGGTCGGCGACAACGTCGGAGTCAGTTGGGCAGCGCGCGAATTCTGCACCGGCTTCTACGTGAAGGCTCGCGTGTCGTACGACGACGGTGCGACCTGGACGATGCTGCTCGACTCGAAGAACACACTCTCCACCACGTGGCGCGTCCCGAATAAGGCTCACATCCGCCCCGTGTTCGAAGTCACGCTGGAAGACATGGCGTATCAGCAGTACACGACCACGCGGGCACTGGCGAACGGCATTCTCGAAGCGATTCCGACCCCCGGCCACCAGCCGCCCGTGGACCACGACTGAACGACCGCACTCCACATCGAAAGGAGTCGCGAACTGAACGAAGAAAAAAATCGACTCGTGACAACGAAGGGCCGGTGAATCACCACCGGCCCTTCGCGCATTCGGAGCGAACTGGGGAGGGCGCCCGAACTTACTGGGGTTCCACCGGGTCGGTGCAGTGCAACGACCAGCGGCCTTCGATGAAGCCATGCGCACCCGGACGGCCGCGGCGGGCGTCGCCACCGGGCGGATCCGCGGGGCGCGGTTCGTGGTTCGGGCCGTTTTCGGACCCGAGACGGCCGGGCAGGAAGTGACCTTCGACGTGGCCACTCACGAGTTCGTTGTCGGTCAGAATGTCGCCCGTGAACGTGCCGCCCGCTTGCGTCGTATCCGGGTTGGCAGCGTAGGTTCCGCGCGCGATGCCGAGTGCTTCGCCGCGGCGGCCGATGATCTTGCCGAACCAGACGTGCTCGCCGCTGTCATTGGTGCCGAAGTGGCCGCGGATCGTGCCCATGGGCCGGCCGAGATCCGTCACCCACAGGCCACGAAACAGGCCGCGGTCGCCGGTGCTGTCCGATTCACTGCCGGAGCGATGCATCCACTCGCCGCGCACGAATCCACGCGTGCATTCGGTGGGGTTCGGCCGCGCCGACATGCCGGTGATCGACACGGCGTTGCCTTCGGAATCGACTGGAATCACGAGGTTGGCAGTACGAAGTTCCGTGTAGGTGAAAACGCGGTTCAGCGGCGGGGTCGCAAAAGTCAGCGAGCCCTCGGCCGCAATGCCCTCGCCGGTTGCCGGCGCTTCCGGGCGCACCACGAGCAGGAGGCCATCGACGCGCGTCGACGTATGCGACACGAAGGCGAGCGTCTGCCGGTCATGGCGCGGCAGAACCAGATGGTCGCCTTGCTCGCGTTCGAAACCGATCGGCCGCAGAACATGGAATGCACCCTGATCGATGCCGATCGAGCCGCTCCAGTCGAGCGCCGACGTCGCATTCGGATTGCCTTCGAGCTGGCCCCAGACGACGCGGACGAGAAACGCGGTGCCGGTGCTGTCGCTCGGCATCGAGTCGGCACCGGCGGTCTGCGGTGCATCGAGCGCTTCCATCTGCTGGAGCGCCGGATCGCCAAAGGCCACCTTCTCACTCGAGAAGTTGTAACCGCCGAGTGGATCCGTGAAGTTGCTCTGCTGCTCCCAAGCGGTCGGGCTCGTCGGTGCAGCGTTCTGAGGATCGGTCGCGAGGTTGCACCCCGCGAGCAGCGCGACGGATGTACTCAGTGCGAAAATTTTGGAAAACGGGTCGACGGGTCGCATGGCGCGGTTCCTTCCTGTCCAATGGTGTCCGTAGGTTGCGGCGCCGCGGCCCGTTCGTTGGAGCTTTGCGGCACTCAGGACAGGTCCTCTGCAGCGTCGATGCCTAAAAGTCACGGCCGGCCCGCCGCCGCCGCCAACGCATTGAATTGAAACGGATTCCAGTCACGGCGCGGGTCGGCCGTCGGGGTGGGGTTGGGCCCGGCGCCTGTACCCCCCGGGACACCTGCACCGTCACGTCCGTCCCTCCGCGAGCGGACCAAGGCAATTTGCTGTCTGGAAGATCTCGACTTCAAACCGGCGGGCGGGAAAAAGGCGCGGCCCGGTGGAGGGGAACAACCGGGCCGCGAGAGGCGCTGTAGCGAAAGACCTGTGGGGACGCTACAGCCGCCGTATGTCGAAAACCCGCGGGGTCCCCAGCACGCAACCCGTCCTCGCCGCTCCGGTGGCGCACCAAAGAGCCCCGCGGGAATCTTGTGTCCGTCGTTGCGAAAGCGAGCGGCCTTGGGGGGAACGTCTCGCGTTCATCGGTTGGACGCACATGCGGGGGAAAAAGTTGCAGAAAATTGCGCCACGCGGTTCGGCGCTCCGCATCGGTACTGATTCAGCGGCGGCCGTTCGCATTTTCTGCGGCCAACATGTCACTCACACCCACCCCGCGCTCGACGCAGAGCGTCAAGTCTGGATTAGCTCCGCGCCGGCCCGCCGGGGGAGGGGTGCGGGCTGTGATACGCTACGGAAGTCGGGGCGGACGGGTTCCCGATCGCTTGTTCACGGGCGCCATCGAGGCCCCCTATTCACGGAGGCGATAGGGTGGCGGCCCGCAAGCGGATGCTTTTCCTCTGCCAGATGTTTCCGCTGCCCCTGCAGAGCGGTACGCAGATACGCACCTTCCAATTGCTCGTGCGGATGGCGCGGCGTTTCGACATCACCTTCTTGACGCTGGCGGCCGATCCGGGCTGGGAGAAGCACATCCCGGAACTGGAGCGCCACGCGGGCCGCGTCATCACGATCGTGCCCGACAACAAACGCAGCCGCGCGCATCGCGCCTTCTACAAAGTCCTGTACTGGATCCGGCGTCTGACGATCGCCGAGTCCTCCGACCGGTTCTACAACTCGATTCCCAACGTCACCCGGGCGATTCGGCAGGAATTGGCGAGCGGCGCCTACGACGTGCTGTTCTGCGAATACTGGTTTTGGGACGCGCGCATCTTCGACACGCCGGCGCTCAAGGTCATCGATGCGAACGATGTACAGTCGATGCGCGTCGAACGCCTGCTGGAGCGCACCCCGAACCATCTCGAGCGTTGGCTCAAACCGTGGCTGGTGCGGCGCTACCGGGCCATGGAGGCGGCCGGGCTGCGGCGGGCCGACGTCGTCGTCGCGACGACGACGCGGGATTGCGGCGTCTTTGCCGCCTGGGCGCCCAATGTGCACGACGCGATCACCATTCCGACCGGGCTCGATACCGACTACTTCGTACCGCAACCGCAAGTGCAGCCCGATCTCGACAGCATTGCCTTCTATGGCGCGCTCTCGAATCCGATGAACCGCGATGCCGTGCAGTATCTGGTGCACGATCTTTTGCCGCGCATCCGGGCCCGCCGGCCGGGCACGCGGCTGGTCATCGTCGGCGCGTTCGCCGGGCCCGAGATTCACGCCATGGCGGCGGCGGATCCGTTGATCACCGTCACGGGCTATCTCGAGGACGTACGCGCGCCGCTCGCGGCAGCCGGCGCCGTCTTGTGTCCGTTGCGATTCGGCTACGGCATTCGCGGCCGGATTTACGAACTGCTGGCAATGGGCGTTCCGGTGGTCGCAACGCCCATTGCGGTGGAAGGCATGGAGCTGCCGTCCGGCGACGGCCTACTGCTCGCCGCCGATCCGGAAGCGTTTGCCGACGCCGTGGTGCGGGTGCTCTCCGAAACGGCGCTGCGCGCCGAACTGGCGCGGCGCGGCCGCGACATCGCCGTCGAGCGCATGTCGATCGGCGCCACCTACGATCGCCTTACCGAATTCCTCGTCCGCCGGCTCGAACCCACGGCTGCGGCAACGCGTTCCTGACGAACGGCGCCATCACCGGCGTGGGCAAAACTCGTGGACCCGAAGGTCGAACGAGCGGCATGATCGCGGCCGCGTGTTGCCGCGGTGCGTCGGGGTGGAGGAGGGGAGACGATCGTGCTCGTCGTCGTGCTGGTACTGGGAATCGTCGAAGGTTTGACCGAGTTCCTGCCGGTGTCATCGACCGGACACCTCATTCTCGTCGGCCATTGGCTCGGATATCGTGGCGATCATGCGTCGATTTTCGAGGTCGTCATTCAGCTCGGTGCCATGCTCGCCGTGGTGATCGAGTACCGCGCCAAACTCTTCGCCATCGTTCTGCAGCCGGGCAAGGCGAGTTCACAACGCCTGCTGCTCAATTTAATCGTCGGTTTCCTGCCGGCAGCCGTGCTGGGTGTGCTGTTTCACGATGCGATCAAGGCCAGACTGTTCGGCCCGCGGCCGGTCGCAGTGGCGCTGATTGTGGGCGCCGTCGCGATGCTCGTCGTCGAGCGTTTGCGGCGCTCCGAACGCAGCCGTTCGCTCGACGAGATCCGCGTTCCGCAAGCCTTGGCGATTGGCGTCGCGCAGTGCTTGGCGCTCTTCCCGGGATTCAGCCGCGCCGCCGCCACCATTCTCGGTGGTCTAGTGTTCGGGCTCGATCGCGCCACGGCCGCCGAGTACTCGTTCTTGCTCGCGATTCCGACTCTGGCCGGCGCGGCGGCGCTGGACCTCATCAAAGGCATGCATGGCCTCGAACGCGCCGAACTGCAGTGGATGGGGCTTGGACTGGTGGTGTCGTTCGTGGCGGCGTGGATGGCCGTGCGCTGGTTCGTGCGCTACGTGAGCCACCATTCACTCGATGTGTTCGCGTGGTATCGCATCGCCTTGGGCGTCGCCGTGCTGTTCCTGGTGCGCGGCTGACGGCGCGCCGGTCGTGAAGCAAGTTACGGATGCAGCGTTCTGCTCACGAGGTGCCTCAAGCGCGGATAAACTCTCGGGGATGACATGGCGCCCTCTTGGGCGCAGAGGAGCAATTCCGGCGAGAGGGGCTCGACGGGTACCAGCATGTGCTTTTCAACGTATTCGCACACCCAGTTGACGGTTCGAATTTGCCCATAACCGTATGCCACGTGGCTCTCATGCAAGATCCGTGGATGCTTATGCGCAGGCACAACGAGTGTCCGGTCGCTGTTGGGCCGCAACGTGCTGAAAGAAAGGATGGCGATTTCGCCTGCATCGTTTGGGGCGGAAGCTACAAAGTGGACATGTCGCAGATTTGGGTCAGGAGCAAAGCAATCTCGGAATGCAAACCCCGGCACAACGTCATCTGGATTCAATCGCCACCTTCATTGCGCGATGACCTTCCGCATCCTCAACCATTCCTCGAATGTCTGCATCGCTAAAGCCGGCATACCTTAGAATGTCCGCCGGCTCGATAGGGCAGGAGGAATTCCCAGGATCTTTGAATTCCGGCAACGTTTTGTGAAGCAAGTCTACGAGGTCCCACCGGTCGATATGGCCATACTGAGAATAGACATTGCTTAGAATCGAGGTTTCAAACTCTGATAGATCGTCGTCCCCTGGGTCCACTTCGACCTTCAAAATGCGCCCGGGCCCAAGTTCTGCAATGGCGTTGCACCACGGAGAATCATGGTCCGGTGGAGAGCCGTAGTTCACCAGATCAAGAACGCCGCTCAGGACAGGTCCTTTCGGCATCGATACCAGGGAATCACCCGTAATCGTAAGACCACCCTCGACTAGGGCCTGCCGATCAGCCAGGTAGAGGAGCTTCATCAGCTTGAGCAGATAATCCTGGCCGCCGGCCTTCTTGAGAAGGAATGCCGCCGCCTGGGTCGCTTTAGTTTCGTCAAAGACGAATCGCACGGTTTCGAGCCTCCAGCACGGAGAATAGCATTTAGCTGGCCACGTCGGAAGGACCTAGACATCGGTTCAGTGTAATTTCTGGGCGTACTTGCCAGAAGACGAAGTCCGCCTGGTTCCTCGAACGTGGGCCGGTTTTCAAGACCGATCACCACCCGAGGCCGCGGGACTTGGCCCGCTGCGGGCCCGCGTGCTAGGGTGCCCCGACTCTCGAGGAGGCGAAGATGCAGGCCGTTCGACGTGCGACTCTGGCGGACTTTGCTGGAACGACGACTTGGACTCGCGATCTCGTGCTGGTCGGGCTCGCCAGTCTGGCCACCGGCCTCTTGGCCCAGGCCGAAGTTCGTTTGCCTTTCACACCGGTGCCGGTGACCCTGCAGCCGCTCGCGGTCTTTCTCGTTGGTGCGGCGCTCGGCAGCCGGCGCGGCGCGTTGGCGATGCTGGCCTACTTGGCGGAGGGTGCCGCAGGCCTGCCGTTCTTTGCCGGTGGCGCGGCCGGACTGCACCATCTCGCCGGCCCGACCGGTGGATACTTGTTGGGATTCGTGCCGGCAGCATTCGTCATCGGCCTTGGCGCCGAGCGCGGCTGGGATCGAACCCCGGTCCGCGCCTTCGCCGCCATGCTTCTGGGATCGGTCGTTCTCTTCGCCTGCGGCCTCGCGCAGCTCGGGTTCTTCGTCGGCCGCAGTCAAGTCCTCGCGCTTGGCCTCTATCCGTTCCTGATCGGCGACGTGCTCAAGATCGCCGTTGCCGCCACCAGCCTGCCGCTCGTTTGGAAGTTGCTCGAGCGCAGCGGTCTCACGCCGCGCGAGTAATTTTCGGCTACGGCTTCCAGCGCCGCCACCACAGGCGGAACACCAGCAATGGATACAGGTGGGCGCTCCAGTCGTGGGCGCCGGCCATGTGTTCGCGCAGCATGCGTTCCACGAAGGCACGGTCGAAGAATTGCTCGCCGCCGTCATCGCGCGCCAGAATTTCATCGTGCAACATGTCGCGCAGCTCGTGCATGAACCACTTCTCGATCGGCACGCCGAAACCCTGCTTCTTGCGGTAGACGATCTCGTGCGGCACGAACGATTCCACCGTCCGCTTCAAGATGTACTTCGACACGCCATTGCGGCGTTTGAACTCGGACGGAATGCGGGCCACGAATTCGAGCAGCGGGTGGTCCACGAGCGGCGCGCGGACTTCCAGCGAACAGGCCATGCTGGCGCGATCCACCTTCACCAGGATGTCGCTCGTCATGTACGACTTGGTGTCGGCATACAGCACGCGCGACAGGAAATCCGGGAACGGCTGGGAATCCATATAGGCCGCGAAAACCCGCTCGACGTTGGCGCCCGCCAGGTGCCGGCGGGTTTCGGGCGCAAACAACCGCTGGCGCTGTTCGGCGTCGAAAATCTTGTAGAAACGGCCGGCGAGCGGCCGGTTCGCACGCCGCACGGCGCCGGCGACGCGCGTCAGCTTGCGGTGTCCGGTGAGGCGCGCCGCGGCGCCGAGACCGGCCGCCGCCAGTGACCGCACCGGGTGCGGCACCCGGCGGTGGAATCGTTCGTCACGCTCGTGCACGGCGTGCGAGTCGTACCCCGCGAACGCTTCATCGCCGCCATCGCCGGACAGCACGACCGTCACGTGCCGGCGCGCCATCTGCGACACCATGAAAGTGGGCAGCGCCGACGGGTCGCCGAAGGGCTCGTCGAAGTGGTACACCAGCTTGGCGAGCAGTTCGGCGGCGTTGGGCCGCAGGATTTCTTCGTGATGATCGGTGTGGAACGTCTTCGCCGCCAAGCGCGCGAAGTGCAGTTCGTCATGGCTTTCTTCCTCGAAACCAATCGAAAACGTCTTGACCGGCTCGTCGATGAGCTGGCTCATGAGCCCGACGACGGTCGCGGAATCGACGCCGCCGCTCAAGAAGGCGCCGAGCGGCACGTCGCTCACCAGGCGGCAACGCACCGCATCGGTCAGCAGCTCACGCAAGTTCTCGATATAGAAGCGTTCGTCGGTTTCGCGGAACGGTTCATCGAAGCGCAGGTCCCAATACGGACGCACGTCGACCCTGCCACGTTCGAGCTTCAAGAAATGCCCGGCCGGCAGCTTGCGAATTTCACGGAAGATGCACAGTGGATCGGGGATGTACAAATACCCGAAATAGTGTTCGAGCGCCTCCCAGTCGAGCGACAACTGGAGCCCTGGGACCTGTCGCAGGGCCTTGATCTCGGACCCGAAGGCGAGGTTCTTGCCGTCCCAAGCGTAATACAGCGGTTTCTTGCCGACCCGGTCCCGGCCCAAAAGCAGGATGTCGCGCTTGCGATCCCAGAGCGCGATGGCGAACATGCCGCGCAAACGCTCGAACATCGCGTCGCCGGCCTCTTCGTAGAGGTGGACCAGCACTTCGGTGTCCGTATGGGTCGTGAAGCGATGCCCCTTCGCCTCGAGTTCAGCCCGGATGGCGCGGAAGTTGTAGATTTCACCGTTCTGAACGACCCACACCGATTCGTCCTCGTTGTGGATCGGCATGCGGCCGCTCGTCAAGTCGATGATGGCGAGACGCCGCGAGGCGAGCCCGACGCGCTCGTCGGTGTAGAATCCTTCGTCGTCGGGGCCCCGGTGCACGATGGTATCGTTCATGCGCTGGAGCACGCCGCGGTCGATGCTCCCCGGTGCATACAGGCCGCAAATACCGCACATGTCGTCCGAGGCTCCAGGGTGAGGGGCGGGGCTTGGCCGGTGCCGATCGTATCGGACCACCGGCGCGGCCCACAAGGGCGCGCTTGACCCACGCCGCGCGCTGCGGCGATGCTCGGCGTGCGTCGTTCGGGTGAATGCCTTCGACAGGTGAGCGGAGAAACCGTGCAGACGGAGCGTAGCGCGGCGGGTGACCGCCTCGACATCGGG
Organism: bacterium; assembly: GCA_031362565.1. Lineage (GTDB taxonomy): Bacteria > Krumholzibacteriota > Krumholzibacteriia > JANLSU01. The sequence goes on from JANLSU010000117.1 coordinate 8,631, forward strand.
ATCTTCATCGCCTTGCTGCCACCCGAGCACCTTGGCGGTGCCGAGTTGCAAGCCGACCGTTTGGGACGCGAACTCGCCGCCCGTGGGCACCGCGTCCACATCTTCACCCGCGCCCAGGCGGGGCGCCGAAACAACGAAGAAATCGCTGGTGTCACGGTGCATCGCCGTCCGGTGGTGCCGATTCCGGGTCTGCGCTTGGCGGGTGAAATCGTCTTTGCGACCGTGCAAGCGGCGCGCGTCCACCCGGATGTTTTCTTGTGCTATATGACCATGAACAGCGGCCTTCTCGGGGCCTTCGCATCGGCGCGCTGTGGGGCTCCGTTCATCATCTGGCAACGGGCCGACGGCGAATCGCTGGTCGGTGTGACGGCACTGCGGCGCCGGCTGGCGTTCGCGTTGAATCGCCGTGCGGCAGGTGTTTGGGTGCAGTCGCAGACGTTCGTCGCGACGATCGAGAAAGCGTACGCGGCGGCGCGCCGCGGCGCCGCCTGGCAAGACCTCGCCGGACGTGTGCGCATCCTCGGCAATGGCCTCGATGTGCCGGACGCTCGCACCGAGAGCCAGCCGCCGCCCTGGCGCCTGGTGTTTGTCGGGCGGCTGACGCCGGAAAAGGATCTGCCGACGTTGATCGCCGCGGCGCGTCTCGTGCCCGAATGCGAGATTTGGATCGTCGGGGCTGGGCCGCTGCGTCTGGAGTTGGAAGAGAGCGCCCGCGGTACGCGGGTGCAATTCTTGGGCGCCCAGGATCACGCCCGCATCGGCGAGTTGATCCGTGAATCGCGTGCTCTGGTGCTCTGCTCCGTCGAAGAAGGCATTCCGAACGTCGTGCTCGAGGCCTTCGCCGCCGGCCGCCCGGTGATCGCGACCCCGGTGGGCGCGGTGCCGGACTTGGTGCAGGACGGCGTCAATGGTCTGATCGTTCCGAGGCGCGATCCGGTGCGCCTTGCAGCCGCGATGCGCGAACTGTGCAACGACGCACGCTGGCGCCGGCTCGCCGCCGGCGCGCGTCCGACCGCACTCGCGTTTGCATGGCCGGAACTCGTGACCCGTGTCGAAGCTGAACTGGCGGCGGTCGTCGCGGCGCGTCCGGGGCGGCGGCCATGACGCCGCGCGCCGCGCCGCCACTCCATGATCCCGAAACCGAATTGGCCGCCGATGAACTCGCGACGCCGCACGGCCTCGTCTGGCGCGCCCGCGCTCGCTATCCCGATCTCTACCGGCACGGCGGGGTGTACGTCGCCGCCGGCCGCGAATGGCAGCCGCACGATTTGGCGCGCGTGACGCGCGAACCGCGCGCCGCGGGGTTGGCTGCGGAGCGTTGGTTGGTTCTCGACGTCGAGACCACCGGCCTTGGGGCGCGCGCCGGCACCTATGCGTTCCTCGTCGGGCTCGGATGGTGGGAGAAGGACGCGTTCATGGTCGAGCAACTTCTGATGCGCGACCCGTCCGACGAACCCGCGCTCTTGTCGGCGGTCACCGAACGGCTGGCCGGATTTGCCGGACTCGTAACCTTCAACGGCAAGGCGTTCGACGCGCCGCTGCTCGCAACGCGGTTCGCGATGTCGCGCCAGCCGGCGCCGCACGCCGGGCTCGTGCATTGCGACATGCTGCACGCGGCGCGCCGCGTCACGATCGAAGGTGAACGCGGTGGATCGCGGCTAGCGGCGCTCGAGAAGCGCTGGCTCGGGGTGTGGCGCCACGCCGATATCGCTGGGCGTGACGTGCCGGACGTCTACTTGGACTATTTGCGTACCGGCAATTCCGTCGTGCTGGACGGGGTGCTGCGCCACAACCGCGTCGACATTCTGAGTTTGGCGCTCCTCACGGCCGAGGTTGCGCGCTTCCCGCCCCGAACCCTGGCGGCGCTGGCGGACCCCGGCGGCGTTGCCGCCGAACGGCTCGCGGTGGCGCGCATCTACGACGCGGCCGGCGAGCGAGACACGGCCGAGTCGTTGTACGAAGCCTGCCTCGGTGCCGCGGCGCCGCTTCCGGTGCGTCGGGGTGCGCACCAAGCGTTGGCGAAGTCCCGGAAGCGTCGTGGCGATCTCCTGGGGGCCTGCGCGCTCTGGGAGCGCATGCTCGAGGCCGAACCCGACCTCGTCGAACCTTGCGAGGAGCTGGCCAAGGCGCTCGAGCACCGCTTGGCGGCGCCCGGACGCGCCTTAGAGCGAGTTGCGGCGCGGCTCGAGGGCGCGGCCCTGGGGGAGGGCGAGCGCCAGCAGCTCGTGCACCGGCAGCAACGCCTCGAGCGCAAGGTCGGCAACTTGCGACTGGCACAGCTCGAAACGGCGCCTGCCGAGGGCCCCTTGGACCCCGCCGCTTCGCAACCGTGCCCTTGAGGCAAAGTCCCGATCCATGCTAGGCTTCCCTTCTCCGATGAACGTGCGTGTCCGCCATCCCGACGCGCCATGAGGAGGTCACGCAAGGCATGCCCGCGACCCGTCCGCGACCCGCGAGGACGATGCGACCCATTGCGCTATGGGCGGTTTCCGCCATGGTGGCGCTCTGCTTCTTCGGTGCCCCCGTGGCGCATGCATTTGTCGGGCGTCCCGCGCTGGGACGGCTCGTCGTCAAACTGCGTGACGAAGTTAGTGTGCAGCCGGCGCCCGGCAAGGCGGGCCAGGCAGCGACCACCGGCAACCGCAGCCTCGATGCTTTGAACGCCACGTTCGGCGTGCAGCAGTTCGCGCCGGAGTTCGTGGGCGCGTCGCACGCCAGCAAAGCGATCGCCGGACACGATCTCGCCAGCTACTTCATCCTCCAGTTCTCGGACGGCGTCGATCTGAACGCGATTCGCGCCGCCTACGCCGCCGATGCCGCTGTTGAGAACGCCGAGTTCGACATGCTGATGCCGGTGTCACACGAGCCCAACGATCTCGGCTCGCAGTGGCATTTGGAGAGCGTGACGGGAAGTGATGCGCATCTCACCGGTGGTTGGAATCACACCAAGGGTAGTTCGAGCGTCCTGCTCGCGATCGCCGACACGGGCGTCGACTGGCAACACCCGGACTTGGCCGCCAACATTTGGTCGAACCCGGGTGAGATCGCCGGCAACGGCATCGATGACGATGCAGATGGTCTCATCGATGACGTACGGGGTTGGGATTTCGTGTCGACTCTGACCGGCGCCTGGCCGGGCGAGGACGCCGTCGGGGAAGACAACGACCCGAGCGATTTCAACGGCCACGGAACGCATTGTGCCGGCATCGCCGCCGCGGTCACCAACAACAACCTCGGGGTGTGTGGCGTCGCCTACAACTGCAAGATTCTGCCGCTCCGCATCGGTGGTTCGATCAATGATAACCAGGCGGAGCAAGGCGTCGTCCTGATGAGCGCCGCGGCCCAGGCGATCGACTTCGCGCGCCGCAAGGGCGCCGTCGCCATCAATTGTAGCTGGGGTTCCAGCAATGCGTCCGGCCTTGGCGCTGCCTGCTCGACGGCGATTGCGGCGGGCATGGTCGTGTGCGTGGCGGCCGGCAACGACAACGCCAATGCGCCCGCCTACTTGAACTCGCGCGGCGACTGCATGGACGTCGGCGCGACCGGTTCCGGCGATGCCCGGGCAAGTTTCTCGAACTTTGGCGCGTGGGTGGACGTCTGCGCGCCGGGTGTTTCGATCTACAGCACGTACTTTTTCCACGGCGCTTCCGGCGCCGCCCAGCACGGCTACACGGCTCTGTCGGGCACTTCCATGGCGACGCCGGTCGTCACCGGGCTCGTCGGGCTCGTCCGCACCTTGAACCCCGGCTTCACGGCGCTCCAAACGCGCAACTATATCAAAGCGGGTTGCGACAATATCGACATGCAAAACCCGGGATTCGTCGGCCAACTGGGAGCAGGACGCGTCAACGCGCTGCGGATGTTCAAGGACTACAATCTGACGATCCCGGCCGATTATCCGAGTTTCGACAAGGCACTGACGGCCAGTGGCGCCGGTGACACCTTGGCGCTTCGCGGTGGCGACGTGTACACGAACGGCTGGTTCGTGACCCGCACTCAACGGCTCGTCCAGGGCGGCTGGAACTCGGACTTTACGGGGCGCGATCCGATCAACAACCCGACGATCGTGCAACGCACCGGTGTCGGCCCGGTGCTCGAGTTTACGCCGATCGTCGACAACACGCTCATCATCGACGGGGTCAGTTTCTCGGGTGGCGTCGGGCGGAATCTCTCGTCACCGCTTCCCGGCACATTCGGCGGGGGCGTGTTGTGCATCGACGCATCGCCGGTGCTGCGGAATTGCCGCATCATCTCCAATAGCGCCGGCGACGCTTTCACGACCGGCGGCGGCGGTGGGGCGTTTTTCGCGAATTCCTCGGCGCTGCTGCAGAATTGCACCATTTCCGGCAACAGTGCGTCGCAGGGCGCCGGCCTGTACGTGCTCAATTCCACCCTCAGCATTCAAGGCGGCTCGATCGCGTCGAATACCGGCGTGGGTGGCGGGTCGACGACCGCCGGGGCCGGTCTTTATCTCGACGGCGGCACTCTGACCCTGAACGGCCTGACGATCGACGCCAACAATGCGGTGCAGGACGGCGGCGGCATCTACCTCAAGACGGGGTCCCTCGACGCGACGGGAGTCGTCTGTTCGAACAACGGCGCGACGGGCTCGGGCGGCAACCTGCGTATTGCCGGCGGCAGTGCGGTGCTCCGGGGCTCGGAACTGCGGAACGGCGCGGCGACGTTCGGTGCCGGCGTGGCGCTTGCGAGCGGCACCTCCATTGCGCTCCAGTCCTGCCTCGTGAGCGGCAATCAGGCGTCGCTTCTCGGCGGCGGGATCTACGCCACGGCGGCGAATGGCGCGCTCGCCAACGTCACCTTCGATGCGAACCGCGGCGTTGCCGGCGGCGGTGACGCGGTATTTGCCAGTGGGTGTCCAGCGCCGTGGACGGTGCGCAATGGGCTCATCACCAACCATACGACGGCGGTCAACGCGGCTTGCAGCTTCAACGGTGCGGCACCGCAACTGGACTACAACACGTTTTGGAACAATGCCCTGAATGTTGCGGGCGGATCGTTGGGGGCGCATGACACGATCGAGAACCCGTTGTACGTCAATCAAGCTGGTGGCGTCTTAGCGCTGGCGATGAATTCGCCGGCACTCGACAGCGGTGATCCGCTGATTGCGTTCAACGATCCGGATGGGACGCGCGCCAATCGGGGTGCGTTCGGCGGTCCGAATGCCGTGAGTGCGGCGCCGGTGCCGCCGGGCGGTTTGCACGCCCAACGCCTGTCGAATCCGGTGCGCAATGCCGTGACCTGGCTCGCCGTGCCACCGGCCGGCTTGCAACTATATGCGCTCTACCGTGGAGCCAACGCGCAGTTCGTGCCGTCGGCGTCGACGCTCGTCACGACGGTTCCGGCCGGCACGCTGGCGTTCAACGATCCGGCCGGCGCGGCCGCCGACTGGTACAAGATCGCGGCGGTTTCGACGACCGGTGCGTCGTCGGGATTCGGGCCGGCGTCGCCGGTCACTGCCGCCACCGATGCGCCGCCGCAGTTGCCGCAGCGCTTCGCGTTACATAGCAACGTGCCGAATCCCTTCAATCCGACGACGACTCTGCAGTTCGATCTGCCGGTGGATGCGTGGGTGCGCGTCGATGTCGTGGACTCGAAGGGCCGCGTCGTGCGGCAACTGGTGGACGGGCCGCGAGCGGCCGGCGTGCACCATGCCAACTGGAATGGCCGCGACACCGCCGGCCGCGAAGTGGCATCCGGAATCTACTTCGCCCGTTTCTCCACCGCGTCCGAACACGCGGTCCGCAAGATGATCCTGGTGCGCTGAAGGGCGGCACGTGGCGTACGACGTCGTGGTCTTCGGGGCGCACCCGGATGACGCTGAAATGGGTATGGGCGGCACGATCGCGAAGCTGTGCCGGGCCGGGCGTTCGGTGCTCATCGTGGCGCTGACGCGCGGCGAGCAAGGGACGCACGGCACTCTCGAGTCGCGCCAGGCCGAAGCCGCCGCCGCCGCCCGCGTGCTGGGCTGCGATCACCGGCTGCTCGACTTCCCCGACACCCGCGTCGAGAACAACATCGAGGGCCGGACGCGATTGATGCGCCTGGTGCGCGAACTCGCACCGCAAATCGTCTTTGCGCCCTACCACACGAATCGCTTCGGCCACCACGACGGGGCCGCGCACGTCGATCATCTGGCGGCGGGTGCGCTGGTCAAGGACGCGCTGAAACTGGCGCGGCTGCGCGGCCTGGAACCCGAGCGCCCGGCGCACGACGTCCGGCGCCTGTTCCATTATATGGTGCCGCGCGACCGCTACCCGTCGTTCCTCATCGACGTGAGCGATGAGATGGAGACGCTGGTGCGCGCTCTGCAAGCCTACGAGACCCAGATGCGCATCGAGCGGCAAGGCAACGCCATCCTCGCCATCCTGGAGACCTACCGGCGCTACAACGGCATTGCCGCCGGGTGCACGCACGCCGAGCCCTTTCTCTGCGACGAGGCGCTGCGGGTCGACCCCGAGACCCTGTTCCGGATTTGATGCCTCCGGCCCGCGCCAGATGCGGCCAAGGGGCCCCCTCGGACCGCGCCGGGGGACTGTGCTATGATCGGTTGTACCTTGTCGGAAAGGGCAACCGGCCTGCGGCCGGTGGCTGCCACCCGTAGTCCTGCCGGGGTCCCCGTTGCACGCCATCGTCTCGATCTTCAAAGGGTTCTACCGCCTGTGGATGCGGTTCGCGCATCTGCTGGGGACCGTGAACCGGTTCGTCTTCCTGACGCTCTTCTACTGGATCATCATCGACATCTCGAACCTTGGTGTGCGCCTGGGGCGCCAGGACCTCCTCGACCGGCGCATGGTGCCGCGGGCGAGCTACTGGCACCGCCGGCTCACGCAGTCCAACACGCACAAGCAGCAGTTCTGAACCCCGCCTCGCCGCGCCCCGAAGCGCTGGCGTGGTGCTTCGGAGAGCGAATTCCATGAACATCCTCGGGATCTCAGCTCTGTATCACGATTCGGCGGCCTGTCTCATTCAGGACGGCAAAATCGTCGCGGCGGCGTCCGAGGAGCGGTTCACGCGCAAGAAGCACGACCACGATTTTCCGGTCAATGCCGTCCAGTACTGCTTGAAGGAGGGCGGCATCGAGGTCAAGGACCTCGACTACGTCGGCTTCTACGACAAGCCGCTCATCAAGTTCGAACGGATCCTCTACACGTACCTGGCGACGTTCCCGAAGTCGTTCCCGTCCTTCATGAAGGCCATTCCGCTGTGGCTCACCGAGAAGCTGTGGATCCCCAACCAGATCCACAAGAAGCTGCAGTACAAGGGTCCGATCCTGTTCGCCGAGCACCATGAATCGCACGCGGCGAGTTCGTTCCTGGTGTCGCCGTTCAAAGAGGCGGCGATCCTGACCGTCGACGGGGTCGGCGAATGGGCGACCTCGACGATGGGTGTCGGACGCGGCAACAAGATCGAGATTCTGAACGAGATCCGGTTCCCGCACTCGCTCGGGCTCCTGTACAGCGCCTTCACGTACTACCTGGGCTTCAAGGTGAACAGCGCCGAGTACAAAGTCATGGGCTTGGCGCCCTACGGCACGCCGAAGTACATGAAAGAGATGGAAGAGCTCATCACCATCGCCGACGATGGCAGTTTCAAGATGAACATGCAGTACTTCGCCTACGACTATGGGCTCACCATGACGAACAAGAAATTCGACAAGTTGTTCGGTGCACCGCCACGGCCGCCGGAGTCCCCGGTCACGCAGCGCGAAATGGACCTGGCGGCGACCGTCCAAAAGGTGACCGAAGACGTGGTTCTCAAGATGTGCCGCAACCTGCACGCGCAGACCGGCCTGGATTCCTTGTGCATGGCGGGCGGCGTGGCGTTGAACTGCGTCGCGAACGGCAAGATTATTCGCGAGACACCGTTCAAGAACATCTTCGTCCAGCCTGCCGCCGGTGATGCCGGTGGCGCGCTCGGAGTTGCGGCGCTCATCTGGTATTCGATCCTCGACAACCCGCGTACGACGCCGATGCCGAATTCGTACCTCGGGCCCGAGTACTCGCGTGACGATATCCGCAAGTACTTGACCGAGAACGGCGTCCAGTATCACGAACTGCCGTACGACGACTTGCTCGACCGGACCGCACAATTGATCGACGAGCAGGCGGTGGTCGGCTGGTTCCAGGGCCGCATGGAATTCGGGCCGCGGGCGCTCGGCAACCGCAGCATTCTCGCCGACGCGCGCAACCCGGCGAACAAAGACGTCGTCAACATGAAGATCAAATTTCGCGAGAGCTTCCGGCCGTTCGCGCCGTCGGTGCTCGCTGAACGGGCGTCCGATTGGTTCGAACTCGACCAGCCGAGCCCCTACATGCTGCTCGTGGCACCGGTGCGGGAAGACCATCGGACGATTCCGTCGGTCACCCACATCGATGGCAGCGCCCGTATTCAGACCGTGACCCGCGACCAGAACGCCATCTACTACGACCTCATCAAGCGTTTCGAGGCGCGCACCGGCTGCCCGGTCATCATCAATACGTCGTTCAACGTGCGTGGCGAGCCGATCGTCATGACGCCGCACGACGCCTACATGTGCTTCATGCGCACCAACATGGAGTACCTGGTGATGGACCATTTTCTGCTCGACAAGCGCGAGATGAAGCCGCTGCAGGATGACGTGGACTGGCGCAATCTCTTCGAGCTGGACTGAGGGCATCCGTGGCTCGCGGGCGAGTGGCAGGCGCGGCGGCAAACGTCGCGCTACTAGCCGGCAGCGCGCTCCTGATGCTGCTCGTTCTCGAAGCCGGGGTCCGGATCCTGCGCCCGCAACCCATGGCGGCCGTCGCACGTTCGCCACGCCTCGGCTGGACCCACAAGGTGAATGCCGACATCGTCTACGAGCGGCAGGAGTTCCGCACTCCGGTACATTTCTCGAGCGCCGGGTTGCGCGACCGCGAATATCCCCTGGGGAAGCCGGCCGGAACGACACGCATCGCCATACTCGGTGATTCGTTCGTCGAGGCACTGCAGGTGCCGCTCGACTCGTGCATGGCTAAACGCCTCGAAGCGCGCCTCAATGCCGGTTCGACTGGTGGACACCGGTATGAGGTTCTCAATTTCGGCGTCAGCGGTTACGGCACCTGCCAGCAACTGCTCTTGCTCGAGGAAACGGCGCGCCGGTTCCATCCGGATCTCGTCATCGCCCAGTACTGCACGAATGATTTGGACGATGACCGGCGCTACAGCGTGTGCTCCTTGGCACCGGACGGCACGCTGCGCGTGGCGCCGGCGGTCGATCTGTCGTTCGCAGAACGTGTCAAGGCGGCGGGCAAATCGTTTCTGTTGCAACACAGCCACTTGTGGATGTTCGTGTCGACTCGTAAACCGCGCGTTGTGCAATTGGGTAGCCCGGCCGAGACGGCGGCGGCGCCCGGCGCGCCGGTGCTGGCGGTTTCGAACGAAACGGGTGGCCCCGCGGTGCCGAGTTGTCCCGGGCACCACCGCACTTTGGAGTGGCGCCTGACGCTGCGCGACGAGCTGGCGGATGCCGCCACGGCGGTCGAACAGCACGCGGCAATTTGGGCCCGCATGCAGGACGAATGCCGCGCCGACGGAGCGCAGTTCCTCGGCGTCATCGGCGTGTCTCGGACCCAAGTCGAGCCCGAGCTCTACGCGGCTTCGATCGCGCGCGCCGAGTGCCAGGCCGCAGCGCACGACGTCGACCTACCGCCCGAGCGGCTCGCTGCCGCAGCCGCCGCGCATGGGGTCGAGGTCGTGGACCTTCTGGCCGCCTTTCGCGCCGCGGCCGCCCAGGCGCCGCTGCATTTCCGGATCGACGGCCACTGGAACGCCGCCGGGCACCGGGTCGCGGCGGCCGCCCTCTACCAAGCGCTCGAGGCGCGTGGTATCCTCAAAAAAGACGCACCCTGAGAAGGGACCCCATGAGTTTCCTGTCCAACGCCCGCGAAAACGCCCGCGACAAAGTCAGCATCTTTGGCGAGCTGTGGCGTTTCATGCGCGTCCGCAAGAAGTTCTGGCTGGGGCCGATCCTGCTCATGCTGGTGCTCTTGGGCCTGCTGATCGTTTTCACGCAGGGCTCGGCACTCGCGCCGTTCATCTACGCGCTGTTCTGATTCATCATCGTGGCGACTCGTCTCAAGGTCGTCGTCTGCTCTGAAGTGCAGTGGCACTATGTGCGCACGCGTAAGCAGCAGCTCGTGCGGCGTTTCCCGGCCGACTGGCCGGTCTTGTTCCTGCAGTCCTACGTGCGGGGGCGGCCCAATGCCTGGCGGCCGCAACGTGACGGCAACGTGACCTTCGTCACGGTGCCGGTGTTCAAGAGTGTGCCCAACCCGTTCCTGCGCCGGCTACTCGACCTGGGACTCGTGCGCGGCATCATCAACCTGGCCCTCGCGGTGTGGGTGTGGGCGGTGCGCGCCGCGACCGGATTCGGCGGCCGGGATACGGCGCTTCTGGTTTCGAATATTTTCTATGGCCGCATCCTCGGCTGGATGCCACGGCGCGTGGCGATTTACGATTGCAACGACAATCACCTGGCGTTTCCCGGCACACCCGCTTGGGCGCGGGGCTATCTCGAGCGCATTGTGCGCGGTGTCGACGCGGTCGTAGTCAGCTCGAATGTCTTGCGTGAGGAAATCGATCCGCTCGGTCCGCGCCGGGTCGTCGAGATCGGCAACGGCGTCGACTTCGAATTGTTCGACGCGGCATTTCGAGCCCCGCGGCGCGTCGAGGACATGGCGAATTTGCCCCGCCCGTGCATCGGCTACGCCGGCGCACTCGCCGAGTGGATCGACCTCGAATTGTTGGTGGCGACGGCGCAGGCGATTCCCAACGGCACCATGGTGCTCGTGGGCCCAGCGGTGGGCCCCTCGGTTCGCCCGGCGGAACTCGCGGCCACGACGCCCAACCTGGTGTGGCTCGGCGCCAAGCCGCACGAGGACCTGCCGCACTATCTGGCCGCCATGGATGTGTGCCTCATCCCGTTTCGCAGCAACGCGCTGACGCGCGGCGTGAATCCCAACAAACTCTGGGAATACTTGGCGATGGGCAAAGCGGTCGTGTCGACCGACTTCTCGCCCTTCGTGCACGACTATGCGGCGGTCGTGCGGGTTGGAGCTACAGCGGAGGCGTTCGTCGGGGAAGTGCGTGCGGCATTGGCAGAGACGGCGACGGCGGCGTCGGCTGCGATCGAGGCGCGGCGTGACGTTGCTCGCGGCCACGGCTGGGACGAATCGGCGGCGCGGATGGTGAGTCTGATCCGCGAACTTGCGGTGACGGGCTAGCAGTGTATTCGTGGCGGTCTTCGGGGGCGTGCGACCCCCCGCCGGCTCAGACAGAACGGACCGCGCCGCGCGCTTCGCGCGCAAATTCGATGCGCGCGCCCTTTAACTCGCCGTCGGGGGGTCGCACACCCCCGAAGACGTGCGACTAGCCGGAAGCCAGCATGGGCTCCAAAGCGGCTCTAGGGTCGGCTATACTGGGCCGGTTGTTGGAATCGATCATCGCAACTACGTAATGGCGCACGCCTGGGGGAGTCTCGTCGTGGAGAAGACGGTTCGTTTGCTGGTTGGGCTCTTGCGTTCGCAGGACACTTCGTTGCGCCTTGCCGCCATGCGTGTTGTTGCGGCGCTGGAAATCGATTCGAAGGCGGCTATTGACGCGCTGGCTGAAAGCTTGGAGACCGATGATGAGTCGGTGCAGGTGCAGGCGCTGCGGGCGTTGGCGCAACTCGGTCCGGCGGATGCTTTGCACTTGGTGGCACCGAAGATTTTGGCGCCGGGCGCGGTGCGCCAGCAGGCGGTGCAGGTGCTGACCCTGGCGGGGGCGGCGTCGGTGGCGCCGCTGCGCAAGCTGTTTCCCAGCGCGGATCATCATGGCAAGCGCGCCATCGCGACGACGCTCGCGGCGATCGGTGGCACGGCGAGCCTGCAGTTTCTGTTGAAGGCAATTCCCGGTGCGGATCTCGAGTTCATCAAACACCTGACGGCTTGTGCGCGGCAGGTCATCGAGGGGCTGCCGCCGGGGGGGCGGGCGGCGGCAGTGCGTGAGCTCAGGACGTTCTTGCGCGACAAGGCGACACTCGCCAACCCGCATGCGGTCATTTCGGGACTGATTCTGCTGGGCGGGATCAGCGATGCGCGCGGCGCCGACGAAGCGCAAGCGTTGCTGTTGCAGTACATGGATCGCAAACAGCCGGAGCCCGTGCGCCGCAATGCGGCGGTGTCGCTGGCGCGCCTGCCGGTGCAGACGGCACGCATCGCCACGCTGTTGCCGAAGATCGTCCCGTTCCTGTGCGAATCCGATTGGGCGCCGGTGCCGCAGAACATCCTGCCGCTCTTGCAAAAGCTCGAGTTGCAGCCGGCGGCCGCGGTGTCGCTGGTGCCGCTCTTGAAGAAGAGCCCGCATCCTTCGGTGCAGGGACACGTGCTGGAACGGCTCCGGGGCCTCGACAAGCCGGCGGTTGCCAAGGAAGTGCTGCCGTTCCTGGCGTCCTCGCATCCACGCCTGCGCGATGCTGCCGAGGCCGCGCTCAAGACGATGCCGAGCGCCGCGGAGGCGCTTCTCGATGTGTGGATGCAAGGCGGCGATCCCGACGTCGCGCGCCGCGCCGATGCCGTGCTCCGCGCCTTCCCCGAACCGGTCCGCAAACGCGGCGCCGCGCGGGCCGTCGAGCGTTTGCTCGCGCTGCACGAAAAAGGTGACGCCCGCTGGCAGTCGTTCCTGGGATTCGTGCGCGGCACCGACCCCGCGGCGCTCCAAAAGCAGATCGACAAACGCCTGGCGGCGTTGCGCAAGAGCACGTCGGTGAAGCGCTTCGAAGCGATGGAGCGTCTCTTGCAGTTGCTGTGGGATCAGAACCTGCTGCAGCCGGCGCAGCGCTATGAGTATGGTGTGCTGCTGTTGCGGAAGAGCCGCAAAGACCTGGGCCGCGAAGCGCGCCTGGCCGATCCGGCGCTCCGGGTACTGGGCGGCGTCGCGCGGCACGATGGTGCCAAGCTCGTGACCCAGCTCGGCAAGGAACGCGCCGTCGGCGCCGAAGAGCTGTATTACATGGGGTTCCATTGGTCGGAGGGCAGTGACGACGTGCGCGGCGTGGCGCGCACTCTCTTGGCGGAGGTCGTCAAGAAATATCCCCGTCACAAGTTGCGCAAGGCGGCGGAACATAAGCTGACGTTGCTCGATCGCAACGTCGCTTCAGCGGCCGCGGCGCCTGGCACGGAGACGGCACGTTGACCGACCTCAAACCTGGTTTACCGCCGGACGAAGTCGAAAAAATGCGCTGGCAAGCGTTTGGCCAGAAGCGCGCTTGCATGTTGAAGTCCGCCGACGAACTCGTGCTGTTCGTGGAACGGCGCGGCATCGTGCTCTTGGGACCGGCGCCGGGGCTGCACTATCCGAGCGCCGTCGAGGCCGCTGTCGGCAGGCCACTCCTCGAATTCGTGCAGGACGAACGCAGTGCGCAAGTCCGGGTGTGGTTCGAGACCTTGGTGAAGGCCAACAAGCTGGCGCGCGGCGCGTTGCAAGACCGGTTCGAGGCGGCGCTCGCTCCGGCCATCGTCGTGGATGTCCTGGCGGCAGGCGCGGGGCGGCCCTTGGATGCAGCGCTCCGCGCCCTCGCCGAAGCCCGCCCCAAGGATGCCAAGAAAGCGTTGAAGACGGATCCCGCCCAGGCCCGGGCCCGGCTCGCGGCGCGTGTCCTGCAAAACGTGTTGGTCGTGGCCTCGCACGAACTCGCCCGTCTGTTTGCGTGGCGCGAAGCGGATGCGAGTCTCGCGCTCCGCGCCGTCGTCGAGTCCGGTGAAGCCGCACTCCATCCCGCCTCGCGCCCGCGGCGTGAGACGTTTCAGACCCGCGCCACCCATCTGCTCGACGAAGTGTGACCTCGGCATGCAGCGCCCGGCGTACTAACGGATCCCGACGCGGGCTCCAAAGCGCCGCAACATGCGGAGTCCCTGGTGGGTTTCTTCGACACGCAAGAGCCATGCGAGCCCGAGGTAGAGGACGACGCCCAGCGCGACAGGCGGCAACGTCACCAGAATCTCGCGCATGAACCCGGCGCCGGCACCGAGCCGCGCATCCAGTGCGTGCGACATGAGACGGCACGCCACACCCATTGCCGCCGAGGCGATCGCGACGCGGACGATTTGGCTGCCCAGGCCGAGGCCGCGGAGACCCCCATACCGGCGCGCAAACACCACGAACAGCAACCCGAAGTTGGCAAGTGCGCCGATCGAGGTACCGAGCGCCAGCCCCGGCGCGCCCATCGAATGGTAGAGCGCCAGGTTCGCGACGATGTTGCAGGCGACGGCCAGGAGGCTCGCGAACAGCGGAATCCGCGACGCCTGCAGCGCGTAATACGCCGGCGCCATCACTTTCACCGATGCGTAGGCGTACAAGCCCAGGGCGTACGCGGACAAGACGGCTGCCGTGTGTTCGGTATCGCGCGCCGTGAACCGCCCGTGCTCGTAAAGCAGCGCGATGATAGGCTCACGCAGCGCCACCAAGCCGGCGGTCGCGGGCAGGGTCAGGAACGCCACCAGCTTGAGTGATGACGCCAGGTTGCGGCGGAAGCTCCCCATGTCACCCGCGGCGGCGTCGCGGCTCACTGCCGCTAAGTTCACGGTGGCAACCGCGACGCCGAAGACGCCGATCGGTAGCTGCATCAAGCGAAACGCGTAGTTGATCCACGACGGTGAGCCTTGCTCGAGTTGGCTCGCGAGCACGTTGTTGATGAGGATATTGAGCTGCGTCGCCGACAGGCCGATGAAGGCCGGCACCATCAGGCGCAAGATCTGTCGCAGACCGGGGTCGTCGAAGCGCGGCCGGAAAACCGGCCGGTAACGCCATCCGGCGCGAAACAGCGGCGGGATTTGGATCGCGAACTGCACGAGTCCACCCGCCAGCACGGCGAACGTCCACCACAGGACGGCCTGCGGCGCCGGGGTGTGGAAGACGAAGAGCACCGCACCGACCGCGATCGCCGCCAAGTTGAACAGCGCCGGCGCGAGCGCCGGGACGAAGAACTTCTGCTGCGCGTTCAGCATGCCCATCAGGACCGCGGCGAGCGCGATCATCGGCAGAAACGGGAACAGAGTCCGCGTCAGTTGGACCGTGAGAGGCAACTTGCCGGCCGTGGCCGCAAAGCCCGGCGCGATGAGTGAGACGATGGGGTGGGCGAACAGCATGCCGGCGAGCGCGATGCCGCCGGTCACGACGAGCAGCGTCGTCAGCACCAGGTTGCCGAGCGCATACGCGTCGCGTTTGCCGCCCTGCAGCAGGCGCTGGGTGAAGGTCGGCACGAACGCGGTCGACAGCGCGCCCTCCGCCAACAGATCGCGCAGCAGGTTGGGGATGCGGAACGCGACCACGAAGGCGTCGCTATAAAATCCGGCGCCCATCAAGGACGCGAAGAGCTGTTCGCGCACGAGGCCGCCGATACGCGACAGGAACGTGGCGATGCTGACGAGGCCGGCCGAAGCGGCGATACCGGCGCGCTTCAGCCGGTGCGGGGCGCCCGACTCGGAGCCGCCATCCGGGCGCGGCGCTTGCGGCGCCTGGGTGGAGTCCAACCTGGTCATTCCTTCCATCGTTGCGGCGTCCGTCATTCGCCTTCCGCAGCCGGCCATTCTCCAACGGTCCGCGCCTGGACGTCCAGCGCTCGGACCCCAGGCCCCACGCGGGTGCGCGCCCGGCTCGTTGCTCGGCGGTTCGGTGTGGGGTATCGTCCTGGGGTTCTTGGAACCCATCTGGAGGCATGCATGGCCCGCACCGTTCCGCTGTCCGAGCCCCACACCGGCGCGCCGGAGTCGCACGACACCATGTGGGCGCTCGTCGTGGATCGCGACGCCTGGGATCGCACTCGCGGCTTCCGCAAGACGCGTGTCGCGCGCCCGCATCTCGACGAGCAGCACGTGCCGCAGGACGGCCAGAGTGTCATCGTCCAGGTGGCGTATGCGGGGGTGTGCGGCACCGACCGCAACATCTACGAGCGGCGCAGCCTGCGCGACACCATCTTGCGCTCGCTCGACCTCGAATCGAAGACCGAACGGGTGCTCGGACACGAACTCGTGGGACACATCGTCGAAGCCGGCTCGGAAGTCGGCCCGGTGTTCGGGTACCGGATCGGCCAGATCGTGTCGACCGAATCGCACATCTTTTGCGGCAGCTGCTACCAGTGCCGGATCGGGCAGACGCACATTTGCGGCGACGACCGGATCATCGGCGTGTCGCGCGATGGCGGCTTCGCCGAATATATCAAGCTGCCGGCGCGCGTTCTCTGGCCCACGGACACAGAGAAGATCGGGCTCGAAGTCGCCGCCATTCAGGAACCGTTCGGGAATGCAGTGCATGCGTGTACGCGGATCGATTTGCGCGGCAAGACGGTCGGGATCTTCGGCACCGGTACGATCGGCCTTTTTGCCACCATGATTGCCAAGCCGCTCGGCGCGGCGCGGGTCATCGGCATCGATCCGGCCGCCGACAAGCGTGACTTGGCGCTGCAAGCCAGCGCGGATCTCGTGCTGCCGGTATCGGTGGCGGGACACGACCACCCGGGCGCGGATCCGGAACTCGTCGCTGCGATCCAACGGGCCACGAACGGCGTCGGCCTGGACGTCGCACTCGAAATGGCCGGCTTCAACGCCTCGGTGAACAACGCCATCCAGAGCACGCGGCGCGGCGGCGATGTGGTGCTCTTCGGCCTGCATTCCGGTGACTTCACCATCGAGCGCTTCGAGCGCGTCATCATGAACGGCCTGACGCTGACCAGCGTCATCGGGCGCGAGATCTTCCGCACCTGGACGTTCACCCAACGCCTGTTGGAAGACCGCAGTAACGGGATTCAAGACAAGATCCTGAAACTGGTGTTGAACGGCGGCCGCGACACGATTCTCGACATTCGCGACTTCGAGCCCGAGAAGTTCGAGACGATGTTGCGCGCCCATCCCAAGATTCTGCTGCGCCTCGCGAACGAAGGGTAGAGCACGCCATGTATGGTGACGTTCAGAACGGGATTCGCAAGACGCTCGACGAGATCCGCGCCGCGGGGCTCTACAAGGAAGAGCGGGTCATCGAGTCGCCGCAGCAGGCGTCGATTGCGGTGCGCGGGCGCGAAGTCCTCAATTTTTGCGCCAACAACTATCTCGGCCTCGCGAACCATCCGGAGATCATCGCGGCGGCGCGGGCGGCGCTCGACACGCATGGCTTCGGACTCGCATCGGTGCGCTTCATTTGCGGCACCCAAGACCTGCACAAGCAACTCGAAGCGCGCGCCGCGCAGTTTCTCGGCTTCGAAGACGTCATTCTCTATACGTCGTGTTTCGACGCCAACGGCGGCCTTTTCGAGACGCTACTCGGCGAGCAAGATGCGGTCATTTCCGACGAGCTGAACCATGCGAGCATCATCGACGGCATCCGCCTGTGCAAGGCGGAGCGCCGGCGTTACAAGCACGCCGACATGGCGGATCTCGAAGCGCAGTTGCAGGCGAGTGCGCCCAACCCGCGCAAGATCGTCGCCACCGACGGGGTCTTCAGCATGGATGGCGACATCGCGCCCTTGGCAGCCATCTGTGATTTGGCCGAGAAATACGGCGCGCTGGTCATGGTCGACGATTCACATGCGACGGGTTTCATGGGCCGCACCGGCCGCGGCACCCCCGAGCATTGTGGCGTGCAAGGCCGCGTCGACATCTTGACGACGACCCTCGGCAAGGCCTTGGGCGGCGCCACAGGCGGCCTCACCGCCGCCCGCCGCGAAGTCGTCGATCTTCTCCGCCAGCGGTCGCGCCCATACTTGTTCTCGAACACCATGCCGCCCGCCGTCGTCGCCGCCGGCATCAAGGCCTTCGACTTAATTGATTCCTCCACTCAACTACGCGACAAGCTCGAAGCCAGTACAAAGTCCTTCCGCGCCAGAATGACCACCGCGGGCTTCGACCTCAAGCCCGGCGTCCATCCCATCTGCCCGATCATGCTCTACGACGCCAAACTGGCCCACGCCGTCGCCCGCGACCTGCTGGAAGAAGGCATCTACGTGATCGGCTTCAGCTACCCCGTCGTCGCCCACAACCAAGCCCGAATCCGGGTCCAAATCTCCGCCGCCCACGACCCCGCGCACCTGGATCAAGCCGTCGCCGCCTTCACCAAGGTCGCCCGCGCCCACGGCGTCCTGAAGAACTAGCCCTACTGCTGCGTTTGTCCACTCGGTCGCGAGGGTCGAGTTGGGTCAATCAGTTATCAGCAGGGAGAGGTCATTGATCTCGAAAACCCCGAGGCCGGCTGGTACATGAAGATTCCTCTACCTCGGTTCGTTGCAGTGCTCATCGGGATCGTGCTCTGCGGCGCTGCGTGCGACGGCACTCACCCGACGGCGCCGTTAACGGCGCCTATCCAAATCCCAGCCGTGTCACTTGCGGGCCATGGATTTGCGGCTGTAGGCGCGATGGTTTTTCGAAACGGCGTCGGTACCTGCGAGGTGAATGGTGTCGAGGTGCCGGCGGTTGTCGATGACGTATCTCGCTGGCTAGACTCGAAATCGCACCGTCACCGCAGCAAGACCAGCTTCTGAGTCCGCATTTCATCATCGAATGTGAGACGTGCGAAGTACACACCCGACGCCAGTTTTTTCCCGTGAACGTCGAGCCCATCCCAGACTGATCGATGCTCGCCCGCATCTCGCAAAGCATCCACGAGCGTCGTGACGACACGGCCGCGCACATCGTGCACGACGAGACGCGCCCGACCTCTCCGCGGCAGTGCGAAGCGAATCGTGACTGATGGATTGAACGGGTTTGGCATCGCCGATCGCAGGACCAAAACCGCCGGCGCCAGCACCGGTCTCGCATCAGTAGGAATCGTCTGCTCGTCGCGGAACACGTCGTTGTGGTCTTCCGGATCCCCGACCGCGTAGTCGAAGTGCCATCCCACCACTTCGTACGTCTGCGTCAAGAGCGTCGCGGGAATCCCCAAGCGTGCGTAGCGGATCGGCATGGTGAGCGTCGCCGGGAACGCAACCGGCACCGGTACGACTTCCGCCGGCAGCGCTGGTGCGCTGGGCGTCGCGAATACTGTTCGCACGTGCGGCTGCCCCGAGCCGTTCGCCCACCAGACTTCGAACACCGGCGGCACTTTGCCGTTCTTCCACTGGATTACGACTCCGCGCACCGGATAGGGATGCTCGGCGCGCAGGTCGACGTTCACGAACACCGGGTTGACGGGATACGAACCGGCGGGGAACACCCAAGTCGCACCGGCGCCTGGGATCGTGCCGCCGGTCGACACGAGAGACGAATTGGTGGTCACCGTGACTTGCCCGTGCGTCGTATGCGCGAAGTTCAACAGTTTTGAGACCCGGAAGAATCCGCTTGTATCCGCCCCGACGGGAATCGGCGTAGGGAAGAACAACGGCACAATGACCGTGCGGATGCGATCCGGGTCGTAGTCCACCGCTCCATTCGACTTCAAGTGGATCCCCCAGCCACGGATCTTCTTGGCCCCGATCCAGTTGGACCCGAGCGTCGTCAGGCTGCCGATGTCCGTGTAGCGGTGATCGTTGCTGATGCGCGATTGCGAAAATGTCGTATCGTCGGCTGCGATGCGACGCGGCTTGCCGAGATCGGGATCGCACTCTTCGATCGTCTCGCTGCCGCTGTTGCCCTCGACCATCGTCAAGTCGATGCGAACGACATTGCCGGCGGTATTCTCGAAGCGATACACGATCATCGAGTCCACCAACTGGCTGTGTGCATTGCCCGAACCGAGCCATGTCAACGTCGAATCGTTCCACCCTTCGAGCTGTTGGTACGCGCCCGGGCACGGACCGTTGATCCCGGGCTCGAAATCGGCTTGGTCCAACTCACTGCCGTCGATCCAACGACCGCGCGCCGTGAAGAGCTGGAATCCAGCCAGCGCCTCTTCGGTTTGGAACCACTCGCGTAGTTCGGTGGTGTACTTGACGTAGGAACTCGTGTGGTGCCACAGCGTCGCGTAGCCGCCAGGATACGGCAGATTCGACGCATTGGCCCAGTACGCGATGGTCTCGGTGCACCAGGCTTCCGCCGGACTCTCTACCGTCACGCTCGGGTACAACTGCTGCAGCAGTCGCGCGAGGGCTGGACTCGAGATCTGCTGCTGAACTTGCCAATACGGTTGCCCGCGGTGCCGGAAGCACGAACTCTTCGCACCCACGGTGCGAAGGGCGGTCGCCACAATGTCGCCGACGACCGGAACCAGCGGCCAGTCGCCGCCGCCGTCGACGTAGCAGGTGCAATTGGGAAGATCGACAGGTCCCGGGGCGGGGCAAGTGCAGACAGGATAGTCGGCGCTGGCCGGCACCGAGAACAGGAGCAACCAAGCGCCCAAACAACGCACCCACGTGCCCGTCGCACTTGCTGCTTTCATTTCGAATCTCCTCCGAAGTGCCCTGCGCGCTGGAGCTGTGCGACCTGGCCCCGACTATGGAAGCGCGGCGCCGATCACGGGAGCGGAGAGTCATTGCAGGCATGATGGCCCATCCGAAGGCGGATCGCAAGTGCCGTAGAGCGTGATCGCATCACGCGTGCCACGACGAGGGCAAGAACAGACGAACTGCATGCGCAACGTGATGCCTGCCGATGCGAGTGTTTCACCACCCCGGCTGAGTGGCCGCTCGGCGCTTCCAATGCCCCGGCGTCAGCGGTTGGAAAACCAGCCCTCGACGATGCGCCTCCCAGACGTTCGAACGGAGCGGATTCGACGCCGCGCCAGACGCGCCCCGAGCGTCCGTAGCGGCACCCCAGCAGCACCCCAGAGGCACCCCTCTGGAACCCCGCAACGACGCGTAACTACCGGAAACAACGCGATTTGCGACGGCGGCATGGTACGTCGCTTGCTGTTTCTATCCCCGACGCAGTGTGTCCATGCTCGGACCTCCACGGATGGAGCTTCGCGGCCGGTCGTCGTCACCGTGCCAAAACGGTTGCGGCCGTCGAAGGTGTGGCTGCCGGCGGTGGGTCCTTCGGTCTTGTCGGAAACGAGCACCACCGGTCGATGACGCGCACGGCATCCTGCAACTCGCCCGCTACGCCGCCCGAGCGCCTCGTGTAGTGTCTCTAAAATAAATTGACAGAGCCAGGGAATCGTCTTATTGTGCAGCCATGTGGGATTCTGCTGCAGCAATTGAAGTCTCCTCCGACCAGCGGCGCATCCTCGATGCGTGGGTGCGCGCCGGGAGTACGCCGCAGAGCGTCGCTCTGCGATCACGCATCATCCTACTGGCTGTCGAGGGTCTTTCCAACCGTCAGATCGCTCGGCAACTCGGCACATCGAGGCCCACGGTTCTACTCTGGCGAGAGCGCTTCCAACAGGGCGGCACGGACGCGCTGACTCAGATCGAAAAGGGCCGCGGCCGCAAACGGAAGATCTCGGCCAAGAAAGTGAAGCAGATTATCGATGCGACGCTTCAGACCAAACCGATTGCGGCGACGCACTGGAGCTGCCGGACGATGGCCAAAGCCCAGGGCGTGAGTTCCGCGACGGTGCAGCGCATCTGGGATGCCCATGGCCTGCAGCCTCACCGAGTCAAGACGTTCAAGCTCTCACGCGATCCGCAATTCGTCGAGAAACTGACCGACGTTGTCGGACTCTACTTGAATCCGCCAGACAAGGCGGTCGTGCTCTGCGTCGATGAGAAGAGCCAGATTCAAGCCCTGGACCGGACCCAGCCCGGATTGCCGATGAAGAAGGGGCGCTGCGGAACGATGACGCACGACTACAAGCGCAACGGCACAACGACGCTCTTTGCGGCGCTCGATATGCTCGAAGGCAAAGTCATCGGCCAGTGTTTGCCGCGGCATCGGCACCAGGAATTCCTCAAGTTCCTACGTCGGCTCGATCGCGAGTTCCCCAAGCACCTCGATCTCCACCTAATCGTAGACAATTACGGGACGCACAAGCACGAGAATGTGCAGCACTGGCTGGCAAAGCACCCGCGATTCCATCTGCATTTCACTCCGACCAGTTCGTCGTGGCTCAATCTCGTCGAACGATGGTTTCGTGAGATCACCGGCAAACGCATTCGCCGCAGCGTGTTTCATAGCGTCAAGGAACTGATCGGTGCGATTGACGAGTACCTCGACAACTATAACCGCGATCCGCGACCCTTCGTGTGGACCGCGTCCGTCGACGCAATCCTTCGCAAGGTCGGTCGTTGTAAAGGCGTTTTGGAGACACTACACTAGACCCTGAACAAGCGTGATTCGCGGGCGCAAATAGTAGAAAGAACTCGAAATGCCCTGTCTGAGGGGATATGAAGGAGGTAGCAAACAACCCCACATCTCCATCAGGAGGGCATTTCAAGTGAAGAGAGAAAACCACAGGCGG
>JANLSU010000118.1:0-46402 GCA_031362565.1 bacterium
GCTCATCACCCGCTACGCCCAACGAATGCTCATCGAGAACGCGCTCTCCGACGCCGTCCGATTCTTTCACATGAATGCCCTGTCCTCTGCCGTCGGACTCAAGGTCGACTTTGACATGGCGTTGCTCGTGGTCGCGAGCGGGCTGTATCGACTGCTCGCTCGCAGGATGCGTGGCTACTCGGACGCTCAAGCCAGGCAAATCTTCCGAGACCTTGTCGATATGCCCGCACGCGTCGACATCACGGACCGCGAAGTCCACATCAAACTCGACCGCCGCGCTCACCTGCCCATCGTCTTGGCCTCAGGACTTGTCGATGTCCCGGTCAGCGTGCCATGGTGGAATGGACGGGCGCTCCGCATCACAGGCTGACGAAAACCCGGCCCGGCGTTAGGGGAACTCTGGTCCGTGGAAATCCAGGCTAGCGCAACATCTCCAAGCGCAACACACCACCCTGAAGCAGACCGACGTATCCGGTGTGCCCATGCCAGGCGAGACCGCGTGGGCTACCATCGACGTCGCAACCGCCGACCTCGCCACCGTTCGTGAGATCAAGCACGATGATACGTCCCGGGTAGCCCACGAGAGCCTTGTTGTCCTGCAGTGCCGGCCGGAACGTCGACCAAGGCTTGTGTGCCTGGTACACCCACACCCTTTGCCTGAAGTCCGGCGTCCAGGCCGTGAGACGATTAATCTCATTCGTATCCGTGAGCAATAGGACGATGCTTCCCGCTCTTACGATGTCCCCAAATGGCATCCCACCGACGTCGGCTCGTGGCAATTCCATGCCGTCACCAAGACGCAGCTTATGAATGAAGCCGTCCAGCGTGCCAACCATTACGGTGTCTGCTTGTAGGTGCACTGACGTATTTACTGGGCTCAGAAGTGGTGTTCGCTAAAGGACACCTCCGGACTTTACGTCGAAGGCATCCACCCACCCAGCGCGCCAGCCGACGACCAGGCGTTCCCCCGCGACCACCGGATCAGAAATGTTGAAGGCAGGTTCGGTGTCGGGCGGGCCATGGCCATGCCACCGGATCGTGCCGCTCGCGATGTCGACGGCCACGATTTCCGTGTTGCCTGTCATCGCAAATGCGGTTGAGTCACGCGAGACGATCTGCGAAGGGAAGCCGCCACCTGCGGCGTGTTTCCAGAGCACTGCGCCGGTAGCGCGGTCGAAGGCGTAAAGGTGGCCAATGGAATCGGTGTCGGTACCAACAACAAGGATGTTTCCCGCAAGCAGCGGGTCGCCATGGAACTGCGCCGCCGGTCCATCACGCGTGGTGTCGTACGACCAGAGAACGTCTCCAGTCGAATCTGCGAGGGCGAAGAGCTTGCCCGAACACGAACCCACGAATACTTGGTGGCCTGCAACTGCAGGCGTGGTGAACACTCAGCCACCGGTGTCGCGGCGCCACTCGAGTGAACATTCCGTGGATGCGTTGGTGTTGACCGTTGCCCCGAAGAGCAAGTTTGTCACGAACAAACATGGGAGCAGGATTCGGAGCTGGACCTTCGCCGCATTCGTTGGGAGCGATGTGTTCCATCTCTCAAGGATACGTGCTGGGCTGCAGGCTATGCCGCTTACCATTGCTGACCCCTGAGGAGAACTCTAGACTTCTCCTGCTGGAATGGTCAACGGCAGATCACACGCTGCGCCTCAGCGAGGCGCAGGAGAGCGAATTTCCAACAGCTGCGCAACCCGCAAGAGGGAAGTTCGCTTGAACGGACGTGCGTCACTACAGGACTCTGCTCCTCGGCTCGGAATCGGTCCGCACCTCTTGTAAACGGCTTCGCGGGAGCGTTGGGGCGCAAGGTGCTCCACGACCATTGATGTCTTGACAACCTCCGGAGGGCCCGGCAGAATCCCGCGCCATGAGAGGATACCCACGCAAACGCGCGATCCTTGGAACTCTGCTCTGTTGGGCCGTGGTGAGTGTCCTGTCTCCACTTGTCGCGCTGCACGTGGCGTTCGAACACGACGGGCACAGCGACCACGCGGTTGCGGCTCCTGTTCCGCACGACGACGAAGCCAGCGCACTGGGGCACGATGGCTCGAGCCACCACCATCCTCAGATTGCGGTGGGGCTTGCATCGGCGCGCTTCCGCCCCGAGATCGAGCCGCTGAGCGCCCTGGATATGGCGAGTACCTGCAGCAATCACGTAGTCGCATTCGCCCCGCGCTCGATGCTCCGACTCCGCCTTGAGCCGCGAAGTAGCCCGCTCCACTCACGAAGCCCCATCCTGCTGATCTGAACTTGAGCCTGTCGCGATGACTTTTCCGCCCCAGCTGGAGCGGAAGTGCTGTCGCATGGCAGATCTGTGATTCAGAACGCGGTGGGTCTCTCGAGCCCACACATCATCGATTGCAGCACGTTGCGTTCAATCCCGAACTTCGTGACGTGCTGACCATTTGCTGCGCGGAGTCTCTGTGCCGGAGGTCGCATGCGCCGTTCACGCCGAGTCGCCATGTTCTCGCTGTTGCTCCTTTTATCGCCTTCCTGCAAGAGCAAGGAGGCGGCAAAACCAGCGGCGGAATCCGAAGCTGGGGTGGTCCTTCTGACTCCCGAGCAAGTATCCCACGCGGGATTCACCACGGCCGTCGCACAGAGGCGCGAGGCCTCTGAAATCGTGAAGCTCCCGGGCATGCTCGAGGTCGACCCGCATCGCACGTGGCGTGTATCTCCCGTTGTGGAGGGTGTGGTTGAAGAAGTCGGGGCGATGGCCCACGACGCGGTCCGCAAGGGCCAAGTGCTGGCGCGTTTGCGAAGCACCGCTCTCGGAGAGGCGCAGGTTGCCTGGCTCGACGCGCGCGCAAATCTTCGACTCGCGCACGCCGACCGCGAACGCAATCTGGCGCTTCGAAAGGACGGTGTCGTCTCTGAGAGCCAATGGCTCCGAGTCGACACGGAGTTCCAGCGGGCTCAAGCGGCATTGGCGCAGGCCGATCGCAAACTTCAGCTGGCCGGTCTGTCGCCGCGCCAAATCGAGGCGCTCGAATCATCGGAACCCCACCTCGGTGAGATGACGCTCACGAGCCCCGCCAGTGGTGTTGTACTCGCGTCGGCCATTTCGCGAGGTCAGTCGCTTGGTGCCGGCGAGGATGCCTTCCAGGTCGGCGACCTCTCGACGCTCTGGGTCACCGTTCACGTACCGGTGGCAAGACTTTCGCAGGTTGTGCCAGGAGCGAAGGTGACGGTGCGCGTATCAGGGAGTCCGGGGACAGGCTGGGACGGCAAACTCGGATCACTGGGCGGCAAAGCGGACGCGGCGGATCAGACGGTTGAAGGACGGGTTGTTGTCACAAACGAAGGCGGTTTTTTGCGGCCCGGCATGTATGCCGAGGTAGAAGTCGTTGGAGCGCCGCTCCAATCGCTCATGGTGCCGTCTGGAGCCGTTTTCACAGTCGGAAACCAGTCGTACATCTTTCAAAAGCTAGCCGCGGGGCGGTACCGGCCCATCGAGGTCAACGCCGGCGCTCCCATGGCGGACTGGACTCCGATCGCAGGGCCGAGCGCCAATGCCGGCATGGAAGTCATCGTCGGTGGACTGGCCGAGCTCAAATCACAATGGCTCTACAGCGAGGGCGAATAGATGATCGCCTCAATCATTCGAGCGGCGCTCGTTCAGCGCGTCATGGTGCTCGCGGCCGTGCTCGCGATCGTGGCCGGCGGCATCTGGGCATTTCGCGGCTTGACGATCGATGCGTTCCCCGACATCTCGACCACCCAGGTGCAGATCGTCGTGAAGGCCCCCGGCATGTCTCCGACCGAAGTCGAGCAGCGCATCGCCATGCCCATCGAGCGCGAAATGCAAGGAATTCCGCATCAGACGGTGCTGCGGTCCACGACGAAGTTCGCGATCACCAACATCATCATGGATTTCGAGGATGGCACCGACATCTACTGGGCTCGGAGCCAAGTGACCGAGCGCCTCAATGCCCTGTGGGGCGACATGCCCGAAGGGGTTGAAGGAGGACTCGGCCCGATCACCAGCCCCCTCGGCGAGATGTTCATCTACCGGGTCGAAGGAGAAGGCTACTCCAAGGAAGAACTGCGCACGCTGCAAGACTGGGTCATCCGGCCGCGCCTGCGCGCGGTGGATGGCGTCGCCGACGTGAACTCCTCCGGCGGGCGGGTACGCGCCTATGAAGTTGTGGCGGACCCCGATCGCCTTGCGGCCCGCGGGCTCGGGCTCGCGGAGCTCGAGAGCGCGCTCGCGTCGAACAACCGCAATGCCGGCGGTGGCCGTATCGACCGGAACAACGAGATGATTCTTGTTCGAACCGTGGGGAACCTGCGAGGTATCGAGGACATAAAAGAGGTCACGGTCGCGACGCGTGACGGGATTCCCATCCACGTCGAGGATGTTGCCACGGTACGTATCGGGGCGCTCACCCCAAACGGCGGCGTCACCGCGGACGGCGAGGGTGTCGTCGTCTCGGGCCTCGCGCTTTTGCGGAAGGGCGCCAACACCCGGGCAGCCGTTGACGGCGTCAAACGTGAGGTCGAGCGCCTGGCGTCGGTACTGCCCAAGGGCGTGCACATTGTCCCGGTTTATGACCGCACCGAGTTGATCGAGTCCGCAGTCGGCACCGTGGAGAAGGCGCTCGGCGAGGCCGTGGTGCTTGTCCTACTGGTACTGCTCATCATGCTCGGGAACCTGCGTAGCGCGCTCACTGCCGCTCTCATCCTGCCGTTGTCGGTGTTGTCGACCTTCATCCTCATGCGAGTGTTTGGTGTGACCGCGAATTTGA
The DNA here is from genome assembly GCA_031362565.1 of bacterium. Classification (GTDB taxonomy): domain Bacteria; phylum Krumholzibacteriota; class Krumholzibacteriia; genus JANLSU01. Next base: position 4,755 of record JANLSU010000118.1, read on the forward strand.
TGTCGCTTGGCGGTCTCGGCATTGCGATCGGGATCCTGGTGGACGCCGCAGTCGTCATCGTCGAGAACGTCCAAACCCAGCTCGCGCGCGCGCCCAAAGGAGTCGACCGACTGCACGTGGTCTTCCGGGCCGCGACGGAAGTCGCTGGGCCGGTCGTGTCGGGCGTTCTCATCATCATTCTTGTTTTCCTGCCGCTCTTCAGCCTGACGGGGTTGGAGGGCAAGATGTTTCTCCCGTTGGCGCTAACGATCTGTTTCGCTCTGGGCGCGTCGCTCCTTCTCTCGCTGACGGTCATCCCGGCGTTGGCGAGCGCGCTGATGCGTGGTGAGGGTGAAGAACACGGCCGTGTGCAGCGCTTCCTGGGTGGCTTGTACGCACCGGTGGTCGATTGGGCGCTCCGGCGCCGCGCCATTGCCGTCCTCGGCGGAATCGCCGGGCTGGTGCTCGCGGCCGTGTTGTTCACGCGCCTCGGTGGGGAATTCATGCCGACGCTGGACGAAGGCTCGACCATCGTCATCATCGAGAAACTCCCGAGCGTTTCGCTCGATCGTTCGCTCGAACTCGACGCGCCGTACCAAAAGGCAATGATGGAGTTGCCCGAGGTGACTGGTGTCTTCTCACGCACTGGTGTCGACGAACTGGGCATGGATCCCATGGGGTTGTACCAGACGGACAACTTCGTCATCACCCGTCCCCGCTCTGAATGGTCGATCACCCCGGCGGAGTTCCAGGAGAAGATTCGCAAGAAAATGGAGGGGTTCATCGGCATCGTGTTTGCTTTCACGCAGCCCATCGACATGCGCGTTTCCGAGATGCTGACCGGCGTGCGAGCGGCGATGTCGATCCGCCTGTTCGGCGACGATCTCGCCGTGCTCGAAGAGAAGGCCAAGGAGATCGAGGCAATGCTCGGGAAAGTGGACGGCGCGGTGGACATCTTCCGCGGGCAAATCTTCGGACAGTCCTACTTGCAGATCGACGTCCGCCACGCTGCGATCGCGCGTTTTGGATTGAGCGCGGAAGACATCAATCGCCTGGTCGAGACGGCGGTCGCGGGCCGCCGGGTCACGGAAGTGCTCGAGAATGAACGCCAGGTCGGTGTTCTGTTGCGGTACCCCGAAGAAGCTCGTGCAACGCCCGAGGCGATCGGCGCACTCCTCGTCACGACACCGACCGGCGAACGGGTGCCGCTGAGTGCGCTCGCCGACCTCCATGAAGTGGACGGACCGGTGCAGATCACGCGCGAAGCCGCACGTCGCTCCGTGGTCATTCAGGCCAACGTCGAGGGCCGCGATGTGGTGGGCTTTGTAGCAGAGGTCCGTAAGCACCTGGCGCAAGACATCACACTGCCGCAGGGATATTACGTTACGTTCGGTGGACAGTTCGAGAACCAGCAACGCGCCGCCGCTCGACTCGGAATCGTCGTACCACTATCGATTGGTCTGATCTTCCTCATGTTGTTCGTGAGCTTTGGATCTGTGCGCCACGCCGGCCTCATCCTGTTGAATGTGCCGTTCGCGCTCATCGGTGGTGTGATCAGTCTCGCCGTATCCGGACTGTACCTCTCCGTGCCGGCTTCGGTCGGGTTCATCACCCTCTTCGGCGTTGCGGTGTTGAACGGCGTCGTGATGGTGACGTATTTCAATCAGCTCCGTGCGTCGGGCCGGAGTATCGACCAAGCGGTGCGCGAAGGTGCGGCGCGGCGGCTGCGCCCCGTTCTATTGACAGCGATGATTGCGAGCTTGGGCCTGGTTCCGATGCTGATCGCCACCGGACCGGGGTCCGAGATTCAGCGCCCGCTCGCGGTCGTCGTCATCGGCGGTCTGGCAAGTTCCACGCTGCTTACGCTGGTCTTGCTCCCAACGCTCTACGCTTGGCTCGAGGGGCGCGCGGCGCGGCGCATTTCCAATCGGAGCACGACTTGAAGAAACTCGCAATGATCGTCAGCTCGAGCGTCTATCAGGCCGTCACGGATCAACTTCGCGCGCTCGGAGTTGCCGGGTTCACGGTTTCACACATCGAAGGACACGGCCCCCATACCGACGAAGATCAGTTCGTATCGGCACGTGATCGCGTCGTTGGGTTCGTCCCGCGCGTTCGCGTCGACATCGTACTCCCGGAGGAACAAATGACGACCGTTCTCGATGCACTCTGCAGTCCGGGTACCGGACTCGCCGGGCATGGCGTCTTTTGGGTGTCGTCCGTTGAACGTTTCGGTCAATTCTAGGCGCCGACGGAGGATATGAATGTTTCCACTCTTGGCTCTCCTGATGTTACTCACGACAGCCACCGCGCTGACGCCCGAGGACGCCGTACGAGCTGCGTTGCTGCACGACCCCGCGCTCGCTGCACGCGTTGGCGAACTCGATGCAGCAACCGGCTTGCGCCGGGAGGGCTTCCTCTTGCGCCACAACCCCGAAGTCGACGTTTCGGTCTCGACGGATGGCACTCGGCGCACGGGTGCCGTCGTGCAACCGCTGTCGATTACTGGTGAGGGCATCAATGCGGCCAGGCATGCTCGCGCCAACCTCGATGCCGCGAAAGCTTCTGCCGACCGCGCCCGCTTCGAGACCGCGGCGACGACGCGGCGCGCCTACGCCCGCGCCGTACTGGCCCGAGAGTTACTCCGTTTGGCGGACGAGGACCGGACGCTGCTTGCGAGGCTGCGTAGCGTCGCCGAAGCAAGAGTCGCCGCCGGTGAAGGCGTCGACCTGGACTTGCGACTGGCGCGACTGGAACAAGCTCGCGCGATGGCAGCTTGGCTCGATGCGCAAGCCCAAGCGTCCGCGGCCGACGCGGAACTCGCGGCGCTCACCGGAGTCATCCCAGGTGAATTGGCGCGAGATCCACTCACGGCCGGTCGAGCGGAGGTGGGGGATGCCAACCCTCGGTCTGATCTGGTCGCGGTCAAGGCCGCAACCCGCGCCGCACGTGCGGCGGTCGGTCGCGAGCGCGCCGCGGTTCTTCCCGCTATCGGGTTGGGCGCCTTCTACGAAAAGGATTCCGGCACGGAAATCTTCGGACCGTCCGTTACGGTAGAGGTGCCGCTCTGGAACTGGAACCGCCCCGGACTCGGCGTCGCGCGTGGCAATCTGCGCCTTGCCGAGGCTGTGGAGGCCTCGACAGCGGCACGAGCGGCGACGGAGGAAGCGCGCGCCGCGGAACGGTTGCGCGTCGCCGAGGAATCACTCGCGACACTTGCTCCCGACATTGGCGCCGAAGCAGCGCCTGCGCTCCGCGCGATCGAAGGCCTCTTCACGTCCGGTGAAGCGAATTTGGCGGACACGTTGCTCCTGAGGTCTCGCATCGTCGAAGGCGAGCGAGCATGGATGGAGGCGCATGCCGCAGTTGCGGTCGCGCGGATCGACGTCGCGCTGACCAGGCAGTCGGCAAGCTTGCTCCCGTGACCCCTCAGACCAGGCGCTGGGAGGGGACGCGATGATCCGCAGTCTCGTGGGGTTCGACGCGTTTCTACCGATACCCTTGCCTTTCAAGGTTCTACTACAGTACCGTGGCGGGCGATGAAGTCCCTGGGTAGCATAAGCCGCACGGTTACGAAGGTCACGACGCTCGCCCTGGCGATGCGTCTCGTGGCACCAGTGGGAGTCGTCTGTCAGCTGAGTGACCACGAGACTGCGTCCGAGCAGACGGAACACCACGATTCGGACGCCCATCACCCGGAGCACCACGACTCCGACGTCGAGCAGCACGCCCACCATGGGGTAGACCGAGGTCAAGAGGCTCCGGAACATCCCTGTCACGACGCCGACGGCAACTGCGGTTGCTCGCTAACCTTTGTCCCAGAGGTCCAGCCCTCGCGGAGCGTGGAGAGCGTCGAGCTTCGCGGGTCTAGTGACTCGGGCGTGGTCATGCCACGCTTGTTGGCGCTTGTGCCCGATGTCGTCATCCATTTCCACCTGCACGAGGTCTTCCATCCACCGCGTAGTGTTGGGGTCAAATGCGCCGGTCCTACTCGCGGCCCTCCTAGCCTCGTCTGAGCTTCACGACGAACGTTCGTTCGTCGCTGTTGCATCTTTCCCCTGTTCGACGATAACTGCGGAACTCGGTCCACACCGTTCCGCGGTCAAACGCGTGCGTTGCTGACGTCCAGCTGGCTTCTTCGCCACTGAACTGCAGAGCGCATGGCTTAGGTATGCCGCGGGCTCTGAAGAGGGCCGAGTAATGCGATTGATTCGAGAAGAGGTGTACGCGTGGACTCTGTTCAGAATCGAACCCGTGGGTGGAACCAACCGGTTCGCGTCCTGGCGGTCGCGCTCGGCGTGGCGTTCGCGCCGGCCAGCGGGCAGGCTCAGCCGACGGCCGGAACGGAACCAGCGCGCGTGACTTTGACGCGAACATCGCGAGCGGCGGTCCCTACGCTGCCCTCGCCCCTCGCGGTAAGCGCCGCCCAGGAATTTGCCCGGCAACACCACCCCGACCTTCAGATGTCGCTCGCGGATGTCGAGATCACCCGCGCGGATTCCTTTGCCGCAACGATTCGCCCCTTCAATCCGGAGTTGGAACTCAGCCTATCCCGCGGCGGAGAATCACTCACTTCCCGCGAAGAAGGGTCTGTGGCCGTGAGTGTGAGCCAAGAGTTCGACCCCTGGCGCAAGGGGCGCTCTCGGCGGGCGTTAGCTGCCGCGCGCCTCCGAACTGCGGAGGCTCAATTGGCATTGCGCCAGCAACAACTCGAATCGCAAGTCCGGAGTCGATTCCAGAAGGCGCTATTCCTCCAGAACCGTGTTCAACTTCTCGCGTCACTCGCTCAACAAGAACAAAAGATCGTCGCGGCGACCCAATCCCGCGTGCGGGAGGAATCGGTGACGCCGCTCACTGGTCGCCTCACGGAGTTGGACTGGGTGCGGATCGAGAAGGAATTGCTAGTGGCCCAAGGCGATTCACGGCAGGCCGTCTTGGCTCTCGCGGCCGCAACAGGTGGCATTCCCCCTGAGGGCATCCAACTCGTCGGGACATTCGAACCCGACAGTCTCGGCGTAGGCGAAGACTCCCTGGTGGCAATGGCAGTTGTGAATCGGCGCGACTCGAAAGCCCTGGAAGAGCGAGTCGCGGACCGACAAGCGGAATTGCGTTTCGCGCGCGTCGACGGACGCCCGAATGTGCGCCTGAGCGCCGGAATTTCGCGCGAGAGAAGCGGCTTCCGTGGCTCGGATTTCACTGGCGATCCGGCCGTTATTGGCGGAATTGACGCGCTGGAAGCGATCGACCATCACTTCGAGGCCAGGGTCTCAGTGCCGCTTCCTCTTTGGCAGCGAAACCAAGGCTCGCAAGCGCGCGCGGTCGCCGAAGTCAACCAGGCGCAGACTGCGCTCTTGCGTTCCAGTTTTGATATCGAAGTCGAAGTCCGCGCTGCTGCCCGCGCATTCGACGACGCACTGCGACTCTACCGACTTTACTCCCGCCGCGCAGAGCGCACGCGTAGTGATCTTGCGCTCGTACGCGGCGCGTACGCCGACGGCAGGATCTCCTTGGATTCGTATCTCACACAGAAGGGGCGCCTCGTGGACACGCTGCTCGATCAGCTCGAGGCGGAAGACCGCTACTGGGAAACGCGCGGGCGCGTCGAGGTCGCGACGGGAGCGGACTTCGCGACGCTTGTCCGTGGAGGTTCGAAATGAGACGGCCCTCATTGAGTCTTGCCGTTTGCGTGGCGCTTCTCGGCGCCGCGAGTCTCGTGTTTGCGCACGAAGGGGAAGAGCACGGGGCGGCAGCCGCAAAGCAAGCCGCAGCTCCAGCGATTCACACCCTCACCGCCACCTCTGAAGACTTTGAACTCGTGATGAAGAACAAGCCGTTGGTTCCCGGCAAGCAGGGTCAGGTCAACTTCTACCTGAACGAATTTGCGACGAATGAACCCGTCGCGGGAGCCTCGATTCAGATCCGAATGAACGGACAGGACGACAGCCACCCACTTTGGAGCGGTGACGCCGCGGCGACTGTGTCACCAGGCATCTACACCGCCCAGGTGACCGCCGCGGACACGGGGTCCACGACTGTAATCGTTGCGATCCAGGTGGGAGCCCGGCATGACGACTTCGCACTCGCGGGGCTCGAGATCGGAGTCGCGGGGAACGCGTCCGCGCTGCCTAACGGGCGCGTTGGAACGATTGTGGCTTGGGTTGGCGCTGGTCTCGTGTTGATTCTCACAGTGGTCGGCCTGTGGCGGCGCCGGCGCACGCACCCTGCCGCAGTCCTGCTCTTTGCCCTCATATTCCCGCTCGCCGAGGGACGCGCGCACGAGGGACACGACGACGCCCCCACTGCCTCGAGTCAGGCGCTCGAACCGGGGGCTGTGGTGTACATGGCCAAGGAGTCGCAGTTCCTTCTTGGCGTGCGAACCATGCCGGTCGCGTTCGAGGACATCCAGAATTCGCTGCACGTTCAAGGCCGGGTTGCGCCGCGGAGCGGCGGGGAACTCGAAGTCGTCGCGCCGCAGTCAGGCCGGATCTACTTTCCGGGCGGCCGAGTCCCTCTACTCGGCGCCCATGTAAAACGTGGCGATGTTGTCGCGACGCTCGTCATCGTCGATTCACTCCACATTCGAGCTGCGATTGCGGGCGTCGTCACGGAGGCGCCCCTGGTCAACGGCCAACTTGTAGAAGCCGGGCAGCGGATTCTGCGCATTCTCGATTCCTCCGTTCTCTGGGTGCACGCGGATGTTTACGAGCGCGATCTAGGAGCCGTCGAAGCCTCCAAAACCGCACTCATCTCGTCCCCCGGGTTTCCAGGGCAAGTCTTTCCCGGCCGGCGTGTTGCTGTCGGGGCGAGTCTCGGGGAAGTGCAAGGCACGGTAGAGACCTACTTCGAGACCCCGAATCCCGGCGGCCGGCTGCGCGTCGGGATGTTGGTGGATGTTCAGATTCAGCAAGGGGAATCCCGCCCGACGCTCGTCGTGCCACGCTCCGCGTTGAGCGAAAAGGATGGGCGCAAACTCGTCTTCGTGCACACGGGGCCGGAACGTTTCGCGGCGCGCGAAGTGCGAATCGTGTCCAACCTAGGAGATCGGGTCTCCGTCGACGGCACGCTCGCTGCCGGCGAACGCGTCGTCACCTCTGGTAGCTACCAACTGCTGAGCGCACCTGTCCTCGGTCTCGCAGAGTAGGCGGAGGAGAGATGTTCGACAAAGTCATCGCACTCTCGCTCCGCAACCGTCTCGTGGTTGTTGCGCTTGGTGTTCTGCTGCTGATCTACGGTGTCAGGGTCATCGTGGGGCTCCCCGTCGACGTGTTTCCCGATCTCAACCGGCCCACGGTCACGATCTTGACCGAGGCGCCGGGCCTGGCCCCCGAAGAGGTCGAAACCTTGGTCTCGCTGCCGATCGAAACCACGCTGAACGGCGCCCCGGGCGTGCAGCGTGTCCGCTCGAGTTCCGGAATCGGCCTCGGCGTTATTTCGGTCGAGTTCGGCTGGGACACCGACATCTACCGCGACCGTCAACTCGTCAGCGAGAAGCTCCAACTCGCCACCGATCAGTTGCCGCGGGGCATCGTTCCGGTGATGGGCCCGGTCTCATCGATCATGGGCGAAATCATGCTCTTGGCAATGGAAAGCTCGAACGGCGCAACCCAACCGATGGAAATGCGGACGCTTGCGGACTGGGTGATCCGCCAACGCCTACTCACCATCCCAGGAGTGTCTCAAGTCATTCCCATCGGTGGCGGGGTGAAGCAGTACCAGGTGCGCGTTCATCCGGAGCGACTCACAGCGCTCGGTATTGCGCTGGAGGATGTCGAGAAAGCCGTCTCCGGGAGCAACTCCAGCACGACAGGTGGGTATCTGGAGGCGCAGTCGCAGGAGTACCTCATTCGGAACATTGGGCGCATTCAGAGGCCCGAGGATCTTCTGAATACGGTCGTCGCCACGCGCAACGGCGTGCCTGTGCTCTTGCGCGAAGTGGCGGACGTGGAGCTTGGCATCCTAGCGAAGCGGGGGGATGGCAGCGTCGACGGCAAACCGGCCGTCATTCTGTCGGTTCAAAAGCAACCGGGTGCCAACACGATCGACCTCACGCACGAGATCGAAAAAGCGATTGCAGAGCTGCAGACGTCGCTGCCGGCTGACGTTCGACTCCGGCCCGTTTTCAAGCAGGCAAGTTTCATCGAAGCGGCAATTCACAACGTCGAGCAGGCGCTTCGGGACGGCGCGATCCTCGTTGTGCTCATCCTATTCCTCTTTCTGCTCAACTTCCGGACCACCGCCATCACCCTGACGGCGATTCCACTCTCGTTGGTTAGCACAGCCGTCATCATGCACCTCTTCGGAATCACCATTAACACGATGACACTCGGCGGGTTGGCGATTGCGATCGGCGAGTTGGTGGATGACGCTATCGTCGACGTCGAGAACGTCTTCCGCCGGCTGAAGGAAAATCGCCACGCGGCGCATCCGCGGCCGGCGATCGAGGTCGTGTACCACGCATCGTCCGAGGTCAGAAACTCGATCGTTTTCGCAACGGTGCTGGTCGTGCTCGTCTTCTTGCCACTCTTCGCGCTGGGGGGAATTGAGGGGCGTCTTTTCGCACCGCTCGGTGTCGCCTACGTGGTGTCGATCCTGTCATCGTTTGTCGTCTCAATGACCATTACACCGGCGCTTTGCCTCTACCTCTTGCCGCGCGCAAAGGTCATGGCCCGCGAGGCAGACTCCATCGTGGTGCGGTGGCTCAAAAGGCTGGACACCCGCCTCCTCGCTTGGACCCTGCCGCGGCCGGGGTGGGTGATCGGCGGGGCGGCCGCGCTCGTGTTCGCGGCGGTGGCCCTCGTTCCGAGCATGGGTCGTGAGTTCTTGCCGCCTTTCAACGAAGGCACGGCGACGATCAATTTGATTGCCGCCCCAGGGACATCGCTCAGCGAGTCGAACCGGCTCGGCACGATCGCCGAGCGCGTTCTGCTCGGTGTGCCCGAGGTCGTGTCGACGGGGAGGCGTACGGGTCGGGCGGAGCTCGACGAGCACGCGGAAGGCGTGAACTACACCGAAATCGACGTGGATTTTCGGCGATCGAATCGGCCGCGCGAGGTCGTTCTGGACGACGTCCGTGCCCGGCTTTCGCAGATCCCTGGAGTTGTCCTCAACATCGGACAGCCCATCTCACATCGGCTCGACCACTTGCTTTCCGGAGTGCGGGCGCAGATCGCGGTAAAACTCTTCGGAAACGACTTGAGCGTGCTGCGCGCGAAGGCCGGTGAGATCGAGAAGGCGATGGGCGCAATCGATGGGGTGGTGGATCTGCAGGTCGAAAAGCAAGTCCTAGTGCCGCAGATTCGCATTCAGCCTGACCGCGAGGCACTGGCGCGCTATGGGTTGAGCGTCGGCAGTCTGACCGAGATGCTCGAAACCGCCCTCAACGGCCGGGTCGTGTCGCAGGTGCTCGAGGGTCAACGGACGTTCGATCTCCTCGTGCGCTACGACGAAAAATCGCGCGAGAGCGTGGAGGCGATTCGCGCCACACTGATTGACACCCCGTCCGGGGCGCGGATCCCACTCGGAATCGTGGCCGCCGTCGAAAACTCGACGGGCCCGAATATCATCCAGCACGAGAACGTCCAGCGCCGCATCGTCGTTTCGGCGAACGTTCGCGGCCGCGATTTGGGGAGCGTCGTCGGGGACATCCAGAAGAGTGTTCGCGGCCAGGTGAGGCTTCCGGTCGGCTACTTCGTCACCTACGGCGGACAGTTCGAAAGTCAGGAGTCGGCGACGCGCCTCATTGGGCTACTCAGCCTTTTCTCGTTGGCCGCGATGTTCCTCGTGCTCTACATGCACTTCCGTTCAGTGCCGATCGTCCTTCAGATCCTTCTCAACATTCCGCTCGCGCTCATCGGCAGCGTCGTCGCGGTGTTCCTGACGGGCGGGACATTCTCAATCGCCTCACTCGTGGGATTCATCACGCTGACCGGGATCGCATCCCGTAACACCATCATGATGATCTCCCACTACCTGCATCTCATGAAGGATGAAGGAGAGGGTTTCGACGCCCAAATGGTGGTCCGCGGATCCTTGGAACGCCTCGTACCGGTGCTCATGACCGCACTCACCGCGGGGCTTGCCCTCATTCCTCTGGTGTTGGCGAAGGGAGAACCCGGCAAGGAAATACTCTACCCGGTCGCGACGGTGATTCTGGGTGGGCTCATCAGCTCCACTCTCCTGGACACCATTGTGACCCCGGCAGTGTTCTACCGCTTCGGCCGCCGCTCGGCCGAGCGTTATTTGGCGCGGGCGCGCGAGCCGCAGTTCGAGTTGGTAGCAGCGTCCCCGTTGAGTGCAGCAGGTTCGTTCGCAGACAAAGGAGATCAGTCATGAGAATGAAACCATTCGCGATCGCAGCTGTGACCGCGGTCCTGGGCCTCGTGTGGGCCACAGGATGCAGCAAGTCCGAACCGCCGAAAAGCGCCTCCCCCTCAGCGGACTCGAAACCGCAAATGGAGCCGCAAGCGCCGCCACCGGCAGCCCATGAGCCCGGCCACGCTGAAGCGCATGAGGCAGTGACGCCCACCGGATCCGCGCCGGAACTCTGGAGCCAGATCGCGGCGGAGCAGACGAAACTCGAGGAAGTGATTCGCACTGGACGTCTGGCCGAGGTACACCATCTCGCCTTTGCCATCCGCGACCTCAGTGTCGCGGCGGCGGGCAAGGCCCCATCGGCTGCGAACGCCGCGACGGTCGAGGCGACGCTGACCCAGATCAAGAAGAGCGCGAGCGCCCTTGACGAATTCGGTGACGCCGGGAATCTGGGCGGCGTGAAACGGGAGTACGCGAGCTTTCAGCAGGAGCTTGCAACTCTCAAGTCGTTGGCGGGTGGACTGTGATGGCGGGGCGACAGGTCTTGCGGCTGTGCGGCGTACTCGCGACGGGGCTCGTCCTCCTATCGGGCGATCAGGCTCTGGCGCAAGACACACCTGCCAAGGGTAAACACAAAAATCATTCGCCCGCGGTTGGCGCTCAAAAGACTGCGGATGCGTACCAGTGCCCCATGAAATGCGAGGGCGCCAAAACCTACTCGGCGCCGGGCAAATGCCCAGTGTGCTCGATGAACCTCAAAAAGATCACCGCCGCGAAGTACGCGGTGGAGGTGAAGGCGACACTACCAATTCGTGCCGGCGAGCCAGCCTCGCTCGTGATCGCGATCAAGGATCCTCAGGGCAAGCCCGTAACCAAGCTGGAGACGGTGCACGAAAAGATCCTGCACTTGCTCGTGGTGTCGAAGGATCTGTCGTGGTTTGCCCACGAGCATCCGGAGCTGCGACCCGACGGCACACTCCGGGTTGCATTCGCATTTCCCGCGCCCGGTGAGTACATGCTCTATCACGACTTCACTCCGCCGGGTGTCGGCCAGCAAGTGGTCCGCGCAATGGTGTCGGTGCCAGGAACAGCGCCGAGCCCGGTGCCTCTGACGCTGGATGGACCCGGAGCAAAGGTTGTGGACGGGTATTCGGTGACGCTTCGGACCAAAAAACCGCTGCGGGTCAACGAGGAAGCGGAGCTCGACTTCGAGGTCTCGAAGGATGGGAAGCCCGTAACAGATCTGCAGCCGTACCTTGGCGCCATGGGCCACCTCGTCATCATCAGCCAGGATCTCGAGCATTTCGTCCACAGCCATCCGCTCGAGAAGAGCGGGGCCGCCGGGCATTCAGACGCCAAGCCGGGGGCACATCAACACGGAGCCAGCGCGGCGGCGGCGGCGGCCGGCGGTCCGGAGGTTCGTTTTCACGCCCACTTCGAAGCGCCCGGACTCTACAAGGCCTGGGGCCAGTTTCAACGTGGAGGCAAGGTCCTCACCGTGCCCGTGGTGGTGAAAGTCGAGGAGTCTGCGTCACCGGCGAGTGGTGGCGCGCATCAGCACTGAGGCGCGCAGGTTCGCGGTCTGGGAAGGAACGCCGCGGCCCAAGAAGAGGAGGGCCGCGGCTCTGTGTCGGGCCTTACAGACACTCGAGGAGCCAACCGTGGGAGACCTCGCTGGCAACGATCACGAAATGAGGGAAGCAGTATGGCCTTGACGTCCCGAGGCACCTGGTTCATGCGCGTAGTGTTGTCGTTCGTGCTCTGGGGAATGCTTGCTACGCTGGCAGCCGATCCACTGCCGCGACCGAGTGACCCGTGCCCCGCTCCAGCAGGCAGCGCCGAAGTGAATCTTCATGCCGGTGGTGACAAGCTGTACCTGAGCTGGCTGCGGAAGGCTGAGCAACGCTACGCTCTCCAGGTATCGGTCTTAGCGAATCAAAAATGGTCTGATGCTAGCACGGTGGTCGAAGGCGAGCAGGTTTTCGCCAATTGGGCAGATTTTCCTTCGGTGGTCGAACTGGCGGACGGATCCTGTGTTGCGCACTGGCTATGGCGGAGCGGATCAGGACACTACGCCTACGACGTCATGGTTGCAAAGTCGACAGATACAACCACCTGGGACACACCTCTTCGTCCTCATCACGACGGCACACAGACTGAACATGGCTTTGTTTCGCTCGTGACGGAAAAGCCCACGGGTTTCAGCCTCGTCTGGCTCGATGGTCGCGCATTCGCAGGCAAGGAGGCAGGCGATTCGAGCGCGGAAATGCACCTCATGTGGACGCGATCCTCGAATACTGGCCTCGAGACAGAAACGCTTCTCGACGCGCGCGTCTGTGACTGCTGCCAGACAGCCGCCGTGGCGACGCGCGGAGGCGTCCTGGTCGCGCATCGGGATCGTTCCGCCGACGAGGTACGTGACATTTTCCTCGTGCGAAGGGATTCGAGCGGGTGGACGAAGCCATACCCGCTCGCGAAGGATGACTGGCGGATTCCCGGCTGCCCCGTCAATGGTCCAGCGCGTGACGCAATAGAGGATCGAGTCGTAGCAGCGTGGTTCACCATGCGGGGCAAGCAGCCGGTGGTGCAGCCCTCCGGAGGGGCACTCGTCGTCTGGATGGAAACCACGAACACGGGAGAGGCGTCGATTCTCGCACGTCGCGTCGGCGAACGCAGCATGGATCCGTGGTTTCTCGTGGCTGGGGCTAGTGCAAAGCGATCCAGTGGTTTCCCGCGAGTGGCGCGTTGTCGCGATACGCTGTACTTCGCATGGACCGATGACGGTGAACCCTCGCAGGTTCGCTTGGCTGCTCTAGAGATGCCACGCGCGTGGCGGTGATGACGGGCTGTGCCGTGAGAAAGGCGAGAAGGCACGACATCCAGGATGAACAAGGTGTCACCCCAGCTTCATGGAGGCGTCATGGTCATCCGCGTAGCGTTCTTCATTTCACGAGAGACGATAGGTCGTCGGACAGGCTGATGCTGTGCTGATGAAACGCGACCGGTTCGATGTGGTTGGCACCGCCATCCTCAGTCGCGCCACGCAGTGCAAGTTGTGGCAAGACCCGCGGCTGAAGGTCGCGCTGCGGTCGTGGCTTCTCACGGGGTTCGTGGGGCTATCGCTCGCGGGCGGCGCATACGCTCAAGAGCCATCGCCAATGTCTCTGGATGCCCTCATCCGCGAGGTCGCCGCCCGCAACCCGGGCGTCGCGGCGGAGGCGCAACGGACAGAGGCGATGCGCCAGGCGATTCCAAGAGCTCGCGCCCTGGACGATCCTCAGATCACGCTCATGACCGAGGACGTTCCCATGACCATCACCGGCGGCATGCCGATGCTGCGGCTGCAGGCCAACCAGATGTTGCCTTGGCCCGGCAAGCGGAAGCGGATGGCGCGCGTAGCTGAACGCGAGTCCCAGGCCGCCGGGGCGAGGGATAGGGCCGTCTTGCTCGACGCCGTCACGCAGGCAAAGCGGATCTACTACGGCCTCTATCTCAACATGGCGGCTCGCCGTGTCAACCGAGAGCAACGCGCGATCACCGACGCGCTCGTCGACGTCGTGACCGGCCGGCTCGCTGCGGGAATGGCGATGCACCATGATGTCCTGAAGATGCAGACCGAGGCCAGCATGCTGGACGACGAACTGGCCATGCTGGAGGCCGAGCGGCGCGAAATGGTAGCAATGCTGAACGCGCTTCGCGACCGTGCCGCCGACGAGCCCGTTGGGGAGCCTTTGGAGGCTTGGTCCGCGGAAGTCCCGTTTGAGCGCGCCACGCTGGTGTCGCGGGCGCTCGCGCAGAGGCCCGAGGTCCAAGAGATGGCCGCCATGGCGGCGAGCCAGCGAGCAATGGCGGATCTGTTCCGGCGCGAGTACTACCCGGATTTCATGCTCGGGGCCTTCTACGACGCTCGTAGAGGCGGGGAAGACATGGTTGGTGGAATGGTCACCGTGAGTGTCCCGCTGTGGCTTGGTCGCAAGCAGCGCATCGACGTCGCAGTAGCAGACCTTCGCGCTAGCGCCGCGGATCGGGACCAGAACGCCATGGAGGCCATGGTCCGGGCCGAGGTGGAGCAGGCCCTGGCGCGTCTTTCACGGGTGAAACGTCGCTCGGAGATCCTCGAGACCGAGCTGCTCGATCGGGCACAGCAGACTTTCGATGCGGCCCTGGCGGCGTTCCCTGCCGGCAAGTCCAGCACGCTCGAGGTCCTGGATGCCTTGCGCGTCGTCTCGCAGCGACGTCTGTCGCGAACAACCTTGAGCGTGGAGCGCGAGTTGGCGCTGGTCGATCTGGCTCGAGCGGTCGGCGAGCAGTTGGAGATTTCACGATGAGATTTTGGATGACCGGTGCAGGGCTCGCTCTGCTGCTAGGGGTCGCCGCGTGCGGTGATCGGGGCGAACAGGGCGAAGCGGCAACCAAGCCTGCCGCTACCCGGGGCAGCACACCAGAGCACAGTCAGCATGGCGAGGCGCCTGCGGGCGGCAAGGGTAATCCTTCGGCGCCGGTCAACGGCGAGGGCATTCCTGGCTACGCCCCGGTTCAGGTGGACGACAGTCGTCGGCAACTCCTCGGCATCCGGACTGTAGCCGTGTCGCGCACCCAGCTCAAAAAGACCATCCGCACGGTGGGTCTCGTGAGCGCGGACGAGACGCGGGCGTCGCAGGTTCACGTGAAGTTCGAGGGTTTCATCGAGCGGATCTTTGTGAACTACGTCGGCCAGGAGGTGGAAGAGGGCCAGCCGCTTTTCACCATCTTCAGCCAGGACCTGCTGGCGGCCGAGCTGGAGTATCTCGCGTCGAAGGCCGCGCTCGGGCGGATTCCGGAAGGAGAGGTGGCAGACCCCGCGCGCAAAGCATCGCGGGGTCTGGTCGCGGCCTCGCGCCAACGACTCGAGGTGTTCGATGTGCCATCGGGCGTGCTGGCAGACATCGATCGAACGGGGAACGCAGTTCGCTATATCACCATCACCTCACCGCGCCACGGGACAGTGGTTGAGAAGCGCGCCCTGGCGGGTATCGCGGTTGACCCGATGACGCCGCTCTACGTCATCGCCGACCTAGGGCGAGTCTGGGTGTTTGCCGACGTGTACGAACGCGACATCTCCCAGGTGAAACTGGGTCAGGAGGCGCGCCTCTCAGTCGATGCGATTCCAGGGCGCAAGCTCGCAGGAAGGGTGACCTTCGTGAGCCCGACAGTCAGTGACGCCACCCGCACCGCGAAGGCCCGGATCGAGTTCGACAACGCCGCGGGGCTTCTGAAGCCGGGCATGTACGCCACGGTTCTGATGGACGTCGACCTGGGCATAGGCCTCGCAATTCCCGAGGACGCCATCATCGACACTGGCGAGCGCAAGATTGTCTTCGTCGCGCATGATGGCGGCCACTTCGAACCGCGCTCGATCGAAGTCGGCACCTCCATCGACGGATCGGTGCAGGTGCTTTCGGGGCTGAAGGAAGGCGAGTCCATCGCGGAGACCGGGCAGTTCCTGTTGGATTCCGAGAGCCGCCTCAGAGCCGCCGCGGCCGGGGGCAAGAGTCCCGCTGCCGCCCACCAAGGTCACTAAGCAATGGGCATTCTCGAGCGCATCATCGACACGTCGGCGAGGAAGAGATTCCTCGTCTTCCTCGCGACGGGGCTGCTGCTCGCGGGTGGCATCTACTCCATCGTTCACACGCCTCTTGACGCTCTACCAGACCTCTCGGACACCCAGGTGATCGTCTTCACCGAGTGGATGGGCAGGGGGCCGACGCTGGTGGAGGATCAGGTCACCTATCCGCTGGTCACGACTTTCCTCGCCGCTCCCAAGGTGAAAGTGGTCCGCAGCTTCACGATGTTCGGCATGTCCTTCGTGTATGTCATCTTCGAGGACGGAACCGACATCTACTGGGCGCGCTCGCGCGTTCTCGAATACCTGTCCAAGGTCCAGGGACGTTTGCCGCCGGGCGTGACGCCACAGATGGGGCCGGATGCCACCGGAGTTGGCTGGGTCTTCGAGTACGCGCTCGTGAGTCGATGCAAGGAGGGAAACCAGCCGCCGTGCGCCACCCTACAGGAACTGCGGAGCTTCCAGGACTGGTTCCTGCGCTACTCCCTGGCCTCCGTTCCTGGAGTGGCGGAGGTAGCGAGCCTCGGAGGCTATGAGAAGCAGTACCAAGTTGAAATCGATCCCGTTCGGCTCCAGGCCTATCGCATTTCCCTGGCCGACGTCGTGACAGCGATTCGCATGTCGAACGGCGACGTTGGCGGGCGCGTGCTGGAGGTCGCTGGTCACGAGTACGCCATTCGCGGTCTCGGCTACGTCACAAGCAAGGAGGACCTCGAGGAGATCGCAGTGGCGACCGACGCGCGGGGTACTCCCGTCCGCCTCAAAGATATCGCCAAGATCCAGGTGGGCGGCAACATCCGGCGCGGCCTGGCGGAATTGGACGGTGAGGGAGAGGCCGTCGGCGGCATTGTCGTGATGCGCTACGGAGAGAATGCGCTTGCCGTAATCGATCGCGTCAAGGCCCGCATCGAGGAGCTGCGCCCCGGGTTTCCACCCGGAGTGGAACTCGTTCCGACTTACGACCGCGCTCCACTGATCCGTGGCTCGGTTCGGACGCTCACCAGCAATCTCACCTTGGTCATGGTGACGGTAGTGCTGATGATCGTCCTCTTTCTCTTCCATGTGCGCTCGGCGCTCGTGGCGGCCATCACGCTCCCCGTCGCCGTCGCCGCTGCGTTCATCCCCATGTACTTGATGGGCATGAGTGCCAACATCATGTCTCTTGCGGGCATCATCATTGCGGTCGGCGACATGGTGGACTCGGCCGTCGTGCTGGTGGAGAACGCCCATAAGAAGCTCGAGCGCGAGAGCGGACGAAAAGACCGCACTGAGGTCGTGATCGAGGCAGCGCGTGAGCTTGGACCTTCCATCTTCGGGTCGCTACTCATCATCACGCTGGCGTTCCTTCCCGTGTTTACCCTCGAGGCGCAGGAAGGCCGGCTCTTCAAGCCCCTCGCTTACACCAAGTCCTTCTCCATGGCTTTCGCGTGCTTGCTGTCCGTTACGCTGGTGCCGGCGCTGATGGTCACTTTCGTTCGCGGGCGCATTCGTCCTGAGATGAAGAACCCCATCAACAGGCTCCTCGTCTCGTCCTACCGGCCGGCTCTCCGGCTCCTGATACGGGGCAGGTACGTTGTGGCTCTGGTCGTGATAGCCCTTCTCGTCGTGACGATTTACCCGTGGAGGAAGCTCGGCTCGGAGTTCATGCCGCCTCTCGAAGAGGGCTCCATCCTCTTTATGCCCATTACCGTTCCGGGCATCTCCATCGAGGAGGCGAAGCGGCTCGTCCAGACCCAGGACCAGATTCTGCGACAGTTCCCAGAGGTGGAGCGGGTCTTCGGCAAGGCGGGCCGGGCCGAGACCCCCACCGACCCCGCACCGCTCTCCATGATCGAGACGGTCATCATGCTCAAGCCCCCGAAGGAGTGGCGGCCCGGGATGAGCAAGGATCGACTGGTCGCGGAGATGTCGAAGGCTCTCGAGTTTCCCGGCATTCAGAACGCCTGGACGATGCCAATCAAGGCGCGCGTCGACATGCTCACGACGGGAATCCGGACGCCGGTCGGGATCAAGGTCTTTGGCAAGGACCTGAAGGATATCGCCGCCGTCGCCGAAAACCTCGAGCGGATCCTCAAGGACGTCCCCGGAACGCAATCGGTGTACGCCGAGCGGGAGCTCGGCGGCTTCTTCCTCGACTTCGTGCCGGACCGCGCCGCCATCGGGAGGTATGGCCTGAAGCTGATGGACGTCATGCAGGTCGTGGAGACGGCCATTGGCGGTATGAATATCGACACGACCGTGGAAGGGCGCGAGCGGTACACGATCAACGTCCGCTACCCGCGGGAGCTTCGGAGCAGCGTGGAAAAACTGCGCGGGGTGCTGGTGTCAGTCTCTCCGCAGGGCGGGTCGCCGGCGGCAGGAGCAGCCGACATGGCACAGGCCGCTCCGAGCGGGGCCGGTGGTATGGGGTCGAGCCCCGCGGCGCAGATACCCCTGGGGCAGCTCGGTGAGTTCAAGGCCACCATGGGGCCGCCGATGATCAAGAGCGAAGGGGGACTCCTCACGGGCTGGGTGTACGTCGACATCACGGGCCGAGACATCGGCGGGTACGTGAAGAACGCCAAGGTGAAGGTTGCCCGGGAGCTCGAGCTCAAGCCGGGCACGTATCTGAAGTGGACGGGGCAGTACGAGTTCCTGGAGCGCATCCAGGCCCGCATGAAGATCGTTGTCCCGCTGACGCTGCTTCTCATTTTCGTGATCCTCTACCTGAACTTCCGAGGGTTGACCCAGGCGATGATGGTGTTGCTCTCGGTGCCCTTTGCCGCTATTGGCTCGATCTGGCTCATGTACGCGATGAAGTTCAACACGTCTATGGCGGTGTGGGTCGGCATGATCGCGCTTCTGGGCATCGCCACCGAGACCGCATCGATCATGATGGTGTACCTCGATCAGGGCTACGAAACCTGGCGCAAAGAGGGGCGCTTGCGGTCGCTGTCCGACTTGATCGAAATGACCGTGGAGTCCGCCACCCTCAGGGTCAGGCCGCTGGTCATGACCGTGGGCATGAACATCGTGGGTCTCCTGCCAGTGATGCTGGACAAGGGTGTCGGATCGGACGTTGCCAAGCGCGTGGCAGCGCCGCTATGGGGTGGACTCATCTCGCTCACCATCCTCACACTGGCGGTGATTCCCGCGTTCTACGTCATATGGCGTGGGTTCCAGCTCCGCCGTGCGTCCGCTGGCAGCCCGCTCGTAACCGAGGCGCCTCTCGCGGGAGGCGTTCCATGAGCATCGCCCCTTCATCAGAAGTCACGGCACCTCTAACGGGGTTGAGTAGCGCCGAAGCAAACCGCCGCCGCGCCGAGCACGGCCCGAACGAGATCCACCGCGACAAGGCCGCTTCGCCGTGGGCCATTCTCGCGGCGCAGTTCAAGGGCGCAATGATTTGGCTCCTGCTCGGAGCGGGTGTTGTATCGGCCGTTTTAAGAGAAGTGGCGGACGCCGTCGCCATTGGAGCCATCGTTGTTCTCAACGCGCTTGTGGGCTTCTTTCAAGAGTATCGGGCGGAAAGAGCGGTAAACGCCCTCCGGTCAATGACCGCGCCACGGGCGCGCGTGCGGCGCGACGGTGCAGCCGTCATGATTCCCGCAACCGACGTGGTTATCGGTGACGCATTGGTCCTGGAGGCCGGGGACATTGTGCCGGCCGACGCACGGCTCCGCCTGGCCCACGCCCTGAGGATCAACGAAGCGCCACTGACCGGCGAGAGTGCGCCCGTCCAGAAGCGGATCGCACCCGTAGCCGCAGATGCCCACCTGGCGGAACGCACCGACTGCGTCTTCATGGGGACATCTGTAAGCGCGGGGACGGGCGCAGCGGAAGTCATCGCAACAGGCATGGGCACCGAGCTGGGCAAGATCGCCCACTTGCTGTCGGCAGTGAAGCAGGAGGCCACGCCGCTCCAGCGGCGGCTCGACAGCGTCGGCAGGACACTGCTCTACCTCTGTCTTGCCATCGTGGCGCTGGTGGCGATTCTCGGTTTCGCGCGGGGCCTGCCGTGGATGGAGATCCTTCTGTCGTCCGTCTCTCTAGCCGTGGCTGCGGTGCCCGAGGGTCTCGCGGCCGTGGTGACGATTGCATTGGCTCTCGGGGTCCAGCGCATGGCGTCGCGCCACGTCCTCATCCGCACGCTGCCTTCAGTGGAGACACTTGGCTGCGCCACAGTCATCTGCACCGACAAGACCGGTACTCTCACGACCGGTGTCATGGTGGTCCGCGAGCTGTGGGGGGGCGATCACCAGGCCCTCCTCTTCGGTGCATCCGCTTGCTCCGACGCGGAACTCGCGGCGGACGGACGGAGCGGGACGGGGGATCCTACGGAGCTGGCTATCCTAATGGCCGCTGCGCCGCGCGGTATCGATCGTAAGGCGATTGAGAACGAGCGCCCGCGGGTGGCGGTCGAGCCGTTCGATGCGGACACCAAGCGCATGTCCATCCGACGTGCCGACGGCAGGCTTTACGTGAAGGGTGCCGTCGAGGTGGTCCTCCCCATCTGCGCGTCCGGCAGGGAGAAGGCGGTAGAAGCCAACGCGGGCATGGCGCGGCAAGGGCTCCGCGTCCTGGCGGTCGCGGTGGGAGAGGGCCCCGCGGAGGGCAACCTCACCCTGCTGGGCCTCGTCGGCATCGCCGATCCGCCTCGCACCGAGGCGATCGAGGCCGTCGCTCTCGCCCGTGCCGCGGGCATCAAGACGGTCATGATTACCGGCGACCACCCAGTGACCGCAGAGGCGATCGGCCGTGAGCTGGGCCTCTTGACACCCGCGGACGACCCCGCAGAGGTTGTCCATGCCCGCGCAACTCCGGAGGACAAGATCCGCATCGTGCGTGAATGGAAGGCGCGCGGTGACATCGTCGCGATGACGGGAGATGGCGTGAACGACGCGCCGGCTCTGCGGGAAGCGCACATCGGCATCGCGATGGGGCAAGCTGGCACCGAGGTCACGCGCGAGGCCTCGGACATGATCCTTACCGACGACAACTTCGCGAGCATCGTCGCGGCCGTGCAAGAGGGTCGCGGCATCTACGACAACATCCAGAAGACACTTGTGTACCTGCTCGCCGGCAACGTCGGCGAGCTCACCGTGATGCTTGGGGCCTCCGCCGTTGGTCTCCCGCTTCCTCTCTTTCCGCTCCAGCTCTTGTGGATCAACCTGGTCACCGACGGACTTCCCGCGCTGGCACTGGTTGGGGATCCCATATCGGACGACCTGCTTCGCCGGCCCCCACGAAAGCCGGACGAGCCCATGCTCGGGAAACTGCAGTGGACCACCGTCATCGTGACGGGCTTGCTGCAGGCCGCGGTCACGCTCGTCGTTTTCGCGTGGGCGCTCCACTCGCGGGGGCTGAGCGAAGCTAGGAACCTGGCGTTCTCCGTGATCGTGTTCTCGGAGCTGTTCCGCGCCTTCGCAGCCCGAAGCACCACGCGGCTCTTCTGGGAGGTGGGTGCGTTCACCAACCTGCGTCTCGTGGGCGTCGTCCTTGTATCAAGCCTGGTCCAATTGGGTCTGCACCATATTCCGCTCGCCCAGAAACTCCTCGGCACCAGTCCCCTTTCCGCATCGGATTGCGCCCTGTCGGTCGCTCTGGGGCTGATCCCCGTCTCCGTGCTCGAGTGCTCGAAGTTGGTACGTCGGTTCCGTGGGCCGCAACCGGACAGCACGAAACCAAGCCCGGCAGCAGTCGAATGATCGACTCTCAGCAAGCGCTCCACGATCATGCACATCAAGCGCCGGGTGAAACGCATGCGAGCGTGGCGAGAGGAGCACTGAAGCTACACCCCACAATTGCGATGATACTCAACCAGCCGACCTGGATAGCTGCTGATCTTTCGTTCTGGGGCATCGCGAGGGTCGCATCGAACCGATCCCTCGCCTTGCCGGGGGAAAGGTGCGCCCCGCATTGTGGGAAGTGCAATATGACAACAGCCGATGTCCTTCGGTCGAGAGAGGCCCTGAGATGAATTACACTTGCCCGATGCATCCCGAGATCAGCCAAGCGAGTCCAGGCGCCTGCCCGAAGTGTGGCATGGCACTCGAGGCCGACACTGCTTCAGCGCCGTATCGTACGACTCAGTGGGTGTGCCCCATGCACCCGCAGATCGTCAGAGACCAACCCGGAACATGCCCCATCTGCGGGATGGCTCTTGAGCCGAGAGACGGAGAAGGGGAGGAGGCGACCCCCGAGCTCCACGTCATGTCCCGTCGCTTCTGGTTTTCAGTTGCGCTCGCGGCGCCGCTGCTTGTTCTCGCGATGAGTCACATGCTGGGAGACATCGTGTCGCGATTCTTGTCGCCGCGCGCGCGCACGTTTGTGGAGCTGGCACTCGCGACGCCTGTCTGTACGTGGGCGGCGTGGCCGTTTTACGTGCGGGCCGTCAATTCCGTGCGGCATCGAAGCCTGAACATGTTTACGCTCATCGGTCTCGGCGTGTTTGTAGCGTACACCTACAGCCTCATCGCAACACTCCTGCCGGGCGTTTTCCCCACCGGTTTCCGAGATGGGGACGGCGAGGTCGCAGTCTACTTCGAAGCAGCCGCTGTCATCGTTGCGCTGGTTCTTCTGGGGCAAGTTCTCGAGCTCAAAGCGCGGAGCCAAACGAGCAGCGCAATCAAGAAACTCCTCGGCATGGCGCCCGCGTCCGCTCGGCGCGTTGCCGATGACGGGGCAGAGGACGACGTGCCGCTGGATCAAGTCCACGTCGGCGATCGTCTCCGAGTCCGGCCCGGTGAGAAGGTGCCAGTGGATGGCGTCGTGCTCGAGGGGACGACCGCAATCGACGAATCCATGATCACGGGCGAGCCCATGCCGGTTCAGAAGCAAGCAGGTGACCGAGTGGTCGGCGCGACTGTCAACGGTACCGGGTCTCTCCTCATGCGCGCGGAAAAGGTTGGTAGCGAGACGCTTCTCGCGCGGATTGTGGCCATGGTCAGCGAAGCGCAGCGCAGTCGTGCGCCGATTCAGAAACTCGCGGATATTGTGGCAGGCTACTTCGTGCCGATCGTAATCGGTGTGGCGGCGGTGACCTTCGCCACGTGGAGTCTCGTCGGGCCGGAACCAAGACTCGCGCACGCGCTCATCAACGCCGTGGCGGTACTCATTATCGCCTGCCCGTGCGCCTTGGGGCTTGCGACACCAATGTCGATCATGGTCGCGACGGGGAAGGGCGCCACGATGGGCATCTTGTTTCGGAACGCTGAAGCCATCGAGTTGTTGCGCAAAATAGACACGCTCGTTGTGGACAAGACGGGCACCCTCACCGAAGGCAAGCCACGTCTTGTCACCGTGATCCCAGACGCCGGGCTCGATGAGCAGACCTTGCTGCGGCTCGCGGCGAGCGTGGAGCGGGGAAGTGAGCATCCGCTAGCCGCCGCGATCGTGAGGGGTGCCGAAACGCGTGGCGTGGCGCCGGTTCAATCCACCGACTTTGCGAGTGTCACGGGGAAGGGCGTCCGCGGCACCGTCGACGGGCGAGCGGTGGCGCTGGGGACGTCGGCTCTGATGGCCGAAATGGGCGTCGACCTCGGAGCGCTCGAGTCCAAGGCGGAACCCTTGCGAGCTGGCGGTCAGACGGTGATGTACGTGTCCGTCGACGGGAAACCGGCGGGGCTCCTCGGCGTCTCGGACGTCATTAAAGAAACCACACCCGAGGCGATTCGCTTCCTCCACGATGAAGGTCTCCGCATTGTGATGCTAACGGGCGACAGCCGCCAGACCGCGGAGGCCGTTTCTCGCGCGCTGCAGATCGATGAAGTCATCGCGGACATGCTGCCGGCTCAGAAAGTCGAGGTTGTGAAGCGTTTGCAGGCAGAGGGGCGCGTTGTTGCGATGGCCGGGGACGGCATCAACGACGCACCAGCGCTCGCGCAGGCCCAGGTTGGAATCGCCATGGGGACCGGCACTGACGTCGCGATGGAAACGGCTGGCGTGACGCTCGTCAAGGGAGACCTGCGTGGCATCGTACGAGCGCGGCGCTTGAGCCGCTCCACGATCGCCAACATCAAGCAGAATTTATTCTTCGCATTTCTGTACAACGTGGCGGGCGTGCCGGTCGCGGCGGGGGTGCTGTACCCAATCTCGGGGCTACTCCTGAGCCCGATGATAGCGGCTGCGGCGATGAGCATTAGCTCAGTGTCCGTTGTCGGCAATGCGCTACGACTTCGTGGCAAGAAACTGTGAGAGCTTTCTTGCTTTGGGAAGTCCACACGGGCCACCGCAATCACTCTCAGCTCACTTCAGCCGCTATCTAAGCCGGACGATCCTAGATGTCCAGGTACCCGACTCGTGGCGTAGCCGGGCCCAGTACACGCCCGTCGGCAGATTGCCGCCGTCCCTCGCTCGGCCGTTCCAAAGCACATGGTGCCAGCCCGCGCGCGTCTGGGATTGCTGGGCTGTGAAAACGGCCCGGCCCCGGACGTCGTAGACGGCAAGGGACAAGGGGCTTGGCGTCGGTTGGTACCATTCGATACGCGTCTCTGGGCCGAACGGGTTTGGCCATACGGCGCCGACTAGCCGGCGGGGTGGAGCGTCATCAGCAACAGCCGAAGGAGTTGAGCTCGCGATTCTTACGATCACGCCCTTGGATGGAATGTCGTCGACCATGGCGAAAAGCATGTAGTAGCCGACGGGAGCGGTGTTCTGATTCGCCGGAATACTGACCGTGAGTGTGCCATCCTGCTCTTGGTAGGGGAGCGAGAGCACCCGCGGGATTCCACCATCGGCCCAATGAGTCACTGAGTTCGTCCCGATGAGAACAACGCTCGTAACACTGTCGGTTTGAGTCACGCCCAACTGGAGCGAGGCACCGTTCAGGAAAGTGGTCGCGGAGATCGTGTCGATTCGCGGCCGAACTCCTCGGAATAAGTAAGGCGGCTCGAACGCTTCCACATCATTGCTGATTCCTGGTGCGGCCGGTCCGCCAGTTCCCGCAGTGGTCACCACTCGTCCATCAGGGACCAACACAGTTACCGCGTGATACTCGCGGAACCAAGCCATGTCCGCGCAGCGCCGCCAGCTGTTCGCCAGAGCGTCGTAAATATCGGTGAGGCGAGTCTCACCGAAGGCGTTGGTCGGTACGGACGGATTGTTGTCCTCGAGCTTTCCTCCGGCGACAAAGACCTGGCCGGTCGGCAGCATGACGACTTCCGCCTGCGAGCGTGTCACCAGAGCGTTGGCTCCCAGCGACCACGTTTCAGTGTTTGAGTCGTAAAGTTCGATCATGCTGGGCGCCGGGAGCGTGCCTCGAACGATGCCTACCGCGCAAGCACGACCGTCCGGGAGTAGCACGAGGGAATGATCACAGTGACCTGGCCAGAAGCGATTCGTCTGAACCATAGGACCCGTGTTCACCCATTGTCCGCTCTGGGTGTCGAAGAGTTGCGGCGGCCACCAAGATCGAAGCACCTTGCCACTCATGAGAAGGACGGCCGGAGGATAGTCGGAGGGGTTCGACATCGAACCTGTTCTCGCCCACGAGTTGGTGACTGGGTCGTAGATCTCGCAAGTGGGCGTGCGCTGAGCATTCGGACGTTGGCCACCTCCCATGAGCAGCAGTCGTCCATCTGCCAATCGCGCCAAGCCAGGATACCAACGCTCCTCGTACATGTCAGGCAGCAAGGCCCAGCCGTTGTTGGTGAAGTTGTAGGTCTTGGCTGTCTTGACCGCGTCGCGAAAGTCGCCCGTGTTCTGGCCGCCGATGAACATGAGGCGGCCGTCGGCGAGGAGTGTCGGAATGTGGCATCCCTGCTGCGACGGTGAACTCGGCGGAAAGGTCTTGGCGCCGGTCGTTGGATCGAAGATAACGGGCTCTTCGGTATCGTGGCAGTAAAAGATGCGACCGTCCGGCAGCAGGCTCCCGGAGTTCGAGGCGTACAAATTCTCTGGGTTGGTGTCGCCTATGATTGTCCAGCGTCCGGGGTGGACGTCTGGCCCGAGAGCGAAATCTCTCACGACATCGCTCGCAGCGACTGCGAGAACGACCTCGACATACGCGCGTGTGATGCGCGAGGCGCCCACGGTCCAGGTGCCGGCCGGCACGCCGTCGAACCGGTAGTCGCCGCCGGAACTGCTCCGGGCCTCACGCACGATCGAAGCGTCACCGTTTACTAACGTGAGACGCGCTCCGGCAAGTGGCGATCCTTGGGGAGTGCGCACGAATCCGCGCACTTGGGCTGCTGGAGCTGGCTGTGGTTGCATCAAGGCGAATGCGAGGAAGGCGGGACGAAGGACTCTGATGAGGAGCATTGCATCCCCTCCGGGTGTGACCATGGTTGAAAAGCCCCCCCGGAGTTTAGGTATCGAGTCGCCGCGATGCAAGTGAGACCGACCTCAGGGGCATTGGCCGCTGAGGAACGACGCCATGGCGGCCACCTCAGACGCGTCGATCGCGCCGTCCTCATTCCAATCAGCGCAGATCGTGTACGTCCCATCGCCTATCTGGGAACCCACCAACGGGGCAAGCGCTGCTAGGTCGCCGGCATCCACTACTCCATCGGCGTCCAGGTCCGGACTGTTGGTCCGGATTGCGAGGACGGTCATCTCGAAACCATCCACGAACAGACGCAATGAAGTGACACAGCCGCCGGCCGAAAGAACTCCAGTGCAGGACGTGCGCCCCTGGATGTCCGTGTGTGTGTCGGCGATGGTTCCACCAGGGCACGCAAACAATCCACTATTCGAGAGCACCATCTCTTGCCGAGGGATTCCAGCCGCCGGCGCGCCAGATCCGTTCCTCAACTGAATATCGACGCGAATCCCGTTTGATTCCAAAGTTTCGCTGCTACCGCCGGGTACGACGGTTACGATATCGCGCGTTTCGCCAGTACGATATGCGCCCGTAAAAGTTCGGCTCATAGTCGTTGTGATCCGCGACGAGTCCGGGCAGGGAACTCCGTCGCAACCGCCGTCGCAGCATCGCGTCGCAGAGCGGTGCACCTCGTCGGAGCTGGCCGCAAAGGCCGCGACGATCATGTTCAGTGAGAGCAAGCAAAGGGCGCCAAGCGATCGCAGAAGAAGCCGTCTCATGATTTCCTCCGAGGGGCGTGCGACTCTGCCAGGGGATACTCACTCTAACCCGGATTATTCATAAAGTTGAAGACGAAAAAGCCTCCGCGTGTTAGAAATCGCTTGTTCTACGAGCAATTTCAGCACGACAGGAGGCTTTCTCTTGGGTACGAATCCTACGCCAGAGTGTGTTCTGTTTCCAGAGCTTTTTCGGCGACCGGTTATGGTGCGGTTTGACGAGCCGTCGATGACGTCGGATGGCGGTCTCCCGCTCCTGAAGGCCGTAGACGAGAAGCTCGGGCTGACGCAGCAGGTCGCGCAATTCCTGCCGGACAGTCGTGATCCGTCCCGAGTCGAGCACGACATCCTGGCGATGCTCCGGCAGCGCGTTTATGGGCTGGCGGCCGGATACGCGGATTGCAACGACGCCGCTCGCCTTGGCGGCGATCCTGTCTTCAAGATGCTGCTCGGCCGTGACCCAATCCGAGGCGCTGACTTGGCGACACAGCCGACGCTGTCGCGTTTCGAAAACTCATTTAAGGTGCAAGACCTCCGTCCGCTTCACGATGTGCTCCAGAACGCAGTGATCGAGAGTCATCGACACCGGCGTCGGGGTCAGGCGCGCGTGATTACGATCGATCTCGACACGACCGTCGACCCCACACACGGTGCTCAGCAACTCGCACTCTTCAACGGATTCCACGGGACCTGGTGTTTCCGGCCGCTCCTTGGCTTCATTAGTTTCGACAAGGAGCGTGACCAGTACCTTTGTCTGACGATGTTGCGCTCGGGTCGCGCGCCAGATAAATGCGGTGTGCTGTGGGTGCTCGAACGCCTCGTCCCAAAGCTCCGGAAAGCATTTCCCAAGGCCCGCATTCGAGTCCGGCTCGACGGGGGCTTCAGTGCACCCGAGATCCTGAACTTTCTCGATGCGACGCCGCGACTGGAGTACGTCGTTGGAATGGCTAAAAACAAGCGTCTTTTGGCTCGGGTGCGCGGCCCGATGGCCGAAGCACGGCGTTTGTCGAAGACAAGTGGCGAGAGCGAACGTGTCTACGGTGACTGCATGTACGCGGCGCGCAAGTGGTCCGGCAAGCGGCGCCTCGTGGTCAAAGCCGAGGTCGTCCGCCTCCAGGGCCGTGAACCGAAAGACAACCCACGCTTCGTCGTCACCAACATGACCAAGTCCCCGGCGTGGATCTATAAGCATGTCTACTGCGAGCGTGGCGACTCGGAGAACCGGATCAAGGAGCTGAAAAACGATCTTCAGATCGATCGCACGAGCTGCTCTAGCTTTCTCGCGAACCAGTTTCGCGTCTTCATGGCGGCGATCGCTTACATCCTCATGCAAGAGCTCCGACTCTCTGCGCGACGCACGGGTCTGGCGACCGCGCAAATCGGAACGCTCCGCAACAAGCTCTTCAAGATCGGCGCGCGCGTCGTCGTCTCAGCGCGACGAACGGTCTTCCACTTTCCGGCACATTTTCCATATCGCGCCGAGTGGACACGTCTCGCCCTCGCACTCGGCGCTCTTACATAGCAAGCGACGAACTCTCCACATCCGGGCATCACTCCGGCCGACTTGAAGCGGCGTGCCCTGCCATGTCACGCTCCGCTGTACGGGGCGCTGAACGATGCGGATGCGGGGTCAACTGAGGCCACCGCCGTCAAATGGGGTCACGTCTGCATACCGACCACTGCCCATAGCGCACCATTTCGCCAGAACTGGACTCACATGCGCCCGTCATGAATAATCCGGGCTAAGCCGTCCGACGACGTGGGGTCAATCGCCTTAGTGATGCATCTGCTTGCCATCGCCTTGTTCCATTTCCAGGCCTGTCTGCGGCCGGCTCCGCCACGATTCGCCG
Organism: bacterium; assembly: GCA_031362565.1. Taxonomy (GTDB): domain Bacteria; phylum Krumholzibacteriota; class Krumholzibacteriia; genus JANLSU01. The sequence continues at coordinate 33,513 of JANLSU010000118.1, forward strand.
CGCCCACGCCGTACATCCGGTCGCTGCGTTGCAGACCGAGTACTCCCTGTGGACCCGCGACCCTCGACTCGATCGACGGACTTGCCCGGCCGGATCTCCCGGATTTCGGCATCGGGCGGATGCAAGCCGGCTGTGGCTTCACCAAAAAGTGCTTCGACGAAGGACATGAACGTAGCGTCAGCGCCCGTCACCGCCCTGTGCAGGTCCAGCGATTCGTGGACGCAGGCGCGGATCGCGCGCGGCATTCGCATCCGGACCTGCACGCCGTGGATCGCGAGCGTCTCGGGATCATCGTAGGCCTCTTGCTGCAGCGCGTCGTCATCGGCCGCCTCGTGCCGCCCGCTGGTGTCACCGTTGCCTTCATCGATGGGCGGGCGCCCCGCACGGGCGTTGCGAATCGTTTCCTTCAGCTCGCGAACCGTGGAGGTGCGAGCGATCTCGATCCATCGCTGCATCGGTACGTGCTTTGGGGCTCGCGCAATCAAGAGCGCCGAAGTGAAGAGAAGCGGCGGCGCAGTCGTGCAGTACATTGCGCCGCGCAGCAGCGGTTCCTCTTGCAGCGCCTTGCCGAGCGCCGCATGGTCGAGCAGCCAGCGCCCACAACGGTCGAGCTTCTCGTGCGCGAAGTCCTGAAGCCGGGCCCGGCCCCACCGCGACCATGCTTCCAGATCCATCAGATCGGCCGATTTTTCGGCCAAGCGTAGACCTAGAGGCACAGCCAGGTAATGCAAGTGCCAGCACGCACGATCGCGATCGAGCGCGTTCGGCGGCGGCGGCGCTTGCGCCCGTTCCTCAAAACTCCGCTTCGAGTCGAGCGGCCGCGGGGACGGCCGCTGCTTGGGAGGACGCGTCGCACGGGGGTGCGAATACGCCTTCATACGGGAAAGCTACCCGATAGCTAAACGTATGTCAAGTAGTTTTCATTGAAACGCGGTGTCGCGGGGGCGCCTTGTGCGCGCGTTGGATCTGCTGGTGTGCTCACGCGGTCTGCTTGTGTGCTCGCGGATCGGGAGTCGAACAGCGCGGCGTCCGTGCCGGCGAGGCCAACGACCACGCGCCGCGATGCATGCGCGCGACATCGGGGCTGGCCATTCCGGAGATCGCGCCATGCGAAGAGCAAATCCGATTGCAGGCGCACTCGCCAAGATCCCGAACAAGAATCCCACGAATCTCATAGCGATCACCACCTGGTCTAGAGGCAGGCGTGAGATCGTGCCGTGACCCATCGACCCTCAAATCCGCCTCGGAACGACTTGAGTTTCGCAACAACCACACCTCGACTGCGCAGGCGATCGACGACTAGCCTCGTCGTACTGCCCGTGAGATCCAAAGGCTTCGCGATGCGTGCATGCAACCCGAGCGCCGCGGCGCTCATCGCTGTGTTGGCGGCCTTCTGCGCCGATGCCGCGACCCTCACTTTGCGGCGGCGCGGGGTAGAAGATCGGCTAGAATCCGCTGCCGTTGAACGTCCGAGATCGTGCGCCGACATCCGGAAGTGGTAGGCGGGGAAGCGTGAGCGCTCCGATTCAAGTTGGTAGTAGCCATCGGCCGATGCGTCCGCGGACTCGCCTTGGCCAGGTGGCGGGACGATGCGGTTGCGGTAGTCGAGCATGCCGAGCGGCCGGGCGATCCGCGCATCAAAGGCGTCGTAAATCCGTGCGCCGCTGACCTGCTCGAAGGCGCGCCCGGCGACATTAAAATCCCAGTTGTTGTAGTAGTAGTACGTGCCGGGTGCGTGGCTACCACGCTCGGGCCGGGTGCGAGCCATGCCGTCGGATTCCGCCGCGGCGGCGTGATACACGCCGGAGCGCGATTGCAGGACTTGCCTGAGCGTCGCCGTCTTCTCCGCCGGTGTAAGCGACGGCGCGATGTCGTCGATGCCCAGGTCGGGCATGCGGAGAGGGGTCTAGGACCCCCAACAAGCAGGCAAGCTCATTCCGACTGTTCGGGGAACAGCCCCGGCATCCAGCGCGCGGCGAGGGTTGCAGGAAACACCAATCGTAGAGCGCCACGCGGACTGTCGGATGTCAGCACACCGCGATCGATGAGTGCAGAGACAATCCGGCGCGCCTGGCGGTCGCCGGTGCCGACGACCGCGTCGACCTCGCTGCGCGGCACCGTGCCTCGATACAGCATTGCATCGAGCACCCGCCCGGATTTCGCCGGCAGCAGACCGAGCCGGGTTTCTTCTTCGACCCAAAGATGCACCCGCGTCTGCAGGCGCGCAGGCTCGACAAGGCTCTCCATAAACGCGATCTGGTCGATGCAGATCTCAAGGAAAAATCTCGTGAACTCCGCAAGCGCCTCCTCGCTCAGATTGCCTCGACCATCAACATCGTTTCGGCGCGTCAGGTCGCATCGAGCGAGCAGCTGTTTGTACGTCTCCACCTTGCGCGCAAGTCCACGCGCGACGGACCACACCGCCGAAGCATCGAGCGCGTCCGACAACATCGCATGCGATACGAGGCGCGCGACCCGCCCATTGCCGTCGGTAAACGGGTGAATCCAAAGCAGGCGATGATGCGCAGCGGCCGTGGCCAGAATCCATTCGGTCTTGCCGAGCCCCGCATAAGCCGCTTCGAAGCGCTGCACGAAGCGCGGGACGGCGCCAGGACTTATCGCAATGTGATTCCCGACTTTGACGTCGCGGCGCCGCAGCTTTCCTGGCTCGACGCGAACCCGCTCATGTGCAACCGGATCCTCGACAGAAAGCAGCTCCTCGGGCAGCATCGCGCAGAATCGGCGGTGAATCTCCGCGATCGCGTCCGCACTTACCGACGCGCGCGCGCGCAAAGCACCGCCATCGATCCATTCCTGCACCGCGATGTGCGCCTTCGCCTCTAGCTGGAGGTTGCGTTTCGCTTTGTCCTGGCTGTAGTCGTTGCGTAGGGCACGCTCGATCTCGATGGGATGCGTGTTGTGCCCTTCGATCAGGTTCGAGTAGTAGCAGTTCATCGACCGTACGAGGTTCGTCAGCGAGTCCAGCAGGGCGGGGGGAAGACTTCGCTGGAACCCTGCAGATTTCTGCCCGAGCTCCACGACGAGATCCGTCAGTGGCCCGCGATGGCGTGACGACTCGGTCAAGAGCATCGGCTCCATCTCGGACGTTAGTTCGCCCCGGTCGTCAGCCGCCTCCATGTCCACTCCCATGTCCGATTTTGTCACGCACAAGTCTATGTGTATCATGGACATATCCGCAGTACAAGAGCACTACTTCCGCTGCAATGTCCGGTAAAATGCCTGGTCGGCCAGCGGTCACTCGTGCAATTGACGTCCCGCATGGCGGCACGCGACCTCGATGGCCCGCGACCCAGGAGGGACGTGCCCTGTGGGAACCGCGCCTGCGCGCGCGTCGAGCTTTTGCCCGACACTCGCGCTCGTTGACATGTTCCCATGGCCAGGTTATGGTTCGTTCGAAACACGACAAGGGTCTGGAAGCGATGGGCAGCAGCCCATTGCTGCACGTCGTTTGTCCTCAACACCCGGGAGTATTTATGAGATCTCTTGCTGTGGTGTTATTGCTCGCTGCCGCGGTGATGCCGTCCACCACTTCGGCCGTGTTACAGAGCGTCAGCGACCCCACCTATGGGCCCGGCTCCATCACCCGCGATACCGACACCGGGCTGGAGTGGCTGGACCTGACGAATTCCTACAATCAGACTTTCGTCTACGTCGCCTCGCAGTTCGGGCCCGGGCAAGCCTATGACGGCTTCCGGCACGCAACGTCCGATGAGGTGAAGCTCTACTGGGAACACGGCGGGATTTCGGTTGGCACCGGCTGGAGCGCGGCGAACTACACGCCTTGCCGCGACTTGCAGCTCATGGTCGGCCATTCCGAGCCATCGCCCGACTTCTGGCAAACCGTCGGCTTTACAGTCGAGAGCCCAGCACCCGGGTACCGTAACCTGGCATACATCAACACGAACACGGGTCCGAACCCGGACGAAGGGGCCGCGGAATCATCCGGGGCCTACGATTCGGATTCGAGCAGCGCACCGGACCTCGGCCATTGGCTCGTCCGACCCATGCCACCGATCGGCGTCGAAGCGACGACGTGGACAGCCATTCGTCGCTTGTATCGCTAGCCTCGATCTTCGCGACTTTGGTCACGGCGTGGGCGAAGGGACCGGCACTACGATGGTCCTGCGCAGGAGCACCGTGAACTCGTCCGCGAGCCGGAACACAGGTGGGGGTGGCGCGCGGTCGAGGCAGGACCGCGAGCCACTTCCGCATTGAAGCGCTGATATTACCGGTAGGCGGCCTTCACGTTGCTCCACGTGCGCGGCTCGACGCCGATCGTGAAGGCGGGTTTTACCTGCACGATGCCACGCAAGAGGTGACCATCGTACATCGAGGTGAAACGGCAAAGCGTCGCGGGCCCCGAAGCGACATCGGGAAGATCGATCTCCATGGGCGGTGCCCCCGGAGCCAACACCACGCCGCCCGGAGCCGGAACCGCGGGCGACCACGGCAGCCCGTTGAGATCGGGTGAACTCCAATCGAGTTGCGAAGCCGGCAATGGATTCGTGGAGACGAGCTCGAGCGAGAGGATTTCGATCGGCAGCGGGCCGTCACTGGACACGCGCAACCTTAGGTCGTGCAACACGTCGGTGGACACTTCGAACCGGGGCCCTTGGCCGGCAAGACACGTCGGCGGCTCGTCCGGCCCCCATGGCTGGGTATAGAAAAAGAAGTTCGATGTGCTGATGACGAACTGGTTGGACGTCGCGACCTTGGCCTTGTACTTGAGCGTCACAGCGTCGCCCAGATTCACGGCAGCCAGATTCGCGACGATGCGAAATGAATTGGTCGATGGGATGACCGTTGGGGTAGGGATGACGTTCGAGGAACCCCCGAGGTATTGAACGTCCGTGACGGTGCCGTTCACGCTCACGAGGGCTTGCATCGCGACCGCGTCGTCGGTGCACGACGTGGTTTCGAGAACCTCCTCGACCTCCATCATTGGAGCTCCACACCCGCTGAGCCCGGCGGCCAGCGCCAGCACGCACAGGGCAGGCAGGCGTCCGTACTTGAAACTACCCAGTCGCAATCGCATCGTCGAGCCTCCAGGAAGATGTCGCAGGACCGCTTACTCGGAGCCTGCCGCCCGGCACCCGCAGGAGCCGGCGCGGGGGATGGTCGTATGGGGGATACGGGCGATGCGGCTCGGATCTAACACTTGCGGGGCAGCCGGCCCGTGAATCTGGGGATCAAGGGATTCGGGCGTCCAGCCCTTGCCGCGAACTCATCGCGCGAGTAATCTGTCGTATCCTCGCCAGGATTTCGCACCCCATGGGGGCCCAATGACCGACATCAGTCGTCGACGTTTCCTAGCCATGGCCACTGCAATCGGCGCTTCCGTGGCCTGGGGTGGTGTGCGGCTCGTGTCGGCGCGCGCCGCATGGCGCGAGCGCCGCGATTTGTACCCCGAAGGCGTCGCCTCGGGGGATCCGCAGGCCGACAGCGTCATCCTGTGGACGAGGCGCCCGTTCGGTGACGGGGCAACGACAGCGCGGCTCGTCGTCGAAGTCGCGACCGACCCGAAGTTCGACCATATCATCGCCTCGGCGCCCGCCGTCGTGTCTGCGGCGTCGGACTGGACTTGCCGCGTGCTCGTGGGTCGCCTGAAACCGCGCCGCGAGTACTGGTACCGCTTCACGGATGAGACCGGGGCCGGCAGTCGCGTCGGTCGCACCGTCACCGCGCCGGCGGTCGACGACGACGGCCCGGTCCGGTTTGCCTTCGTCAGCTGTCAGAACGTCAACCAGGGCGCGCAGAACGCCTATCGACGGATGATCTACGAGGACGAGCGCGCGCCCGAGGCCGATCGCCTGGGGTTCGTTCTCCATCTGGGTGACTTCATCTACGAGATGGTGTGGTATCCCGAGGACCGCCCACAGGGCATGTACGACCGGCACTTGATCGACATCGTGCGCTACCCGACCGGCGAGAAGATCTCGGACTACCATATTCCCGTGACGTTGGACGATTACCGCGCCGTCTACCGTGCCTATCTGCACGATCCCGACTTGCAGGACGCGCGCGCCCGCTTCCCATTTGTTCCGATGTGGGACAACCACGAGTACTCGTGGCTCGGACGGCAATCGCTGCAGACGTTCAACGGCAAGACGCGCCCGGCTCAGACGCGCAAGGTCGCAGCCAACCAAGCGTGGTTCGAGTATCAACCGGCCCGGATCAAGAAGCCGAGCGGCCCCTCTCTCGAGCGCTTCGACGGGCCGAAGGTCGTGGACGCACCGATCGAACACTTCGATGAGCAAGGACTGGGAGACGAGCCGAACAACCGCGCCGCCATCGGGAGCCTGACGGCCTACCGAGCGCTCCGTTGGGGTCGCAACATGGAACTTCTCATCACCGACCAACGCAGCTATCGTTCGGAGGATCCCACCAGCCGGGACGAATCGGATCCGTTCGGGAGCGCCGATTTTCCGAATCTCGTGCCGCAAGAAGTGATGGAAATCCTCGATGCGGGCCGCGCCTATGCCGGCGGCGCGCCGCCTGAGACGATTCGCTACGGTGGAACGGACGTACCAAATTTCCGCCGCGCCGAACCGCCACAAACAATTCTTGGCGCCGAACAGAAGCGCTGGTTCCTCGAACGACTCCGCACGTCGAAGGCGACATGGAAGATCTGGGGCAGCACGACCGGCACGCTCGATTGGCGAGTCGATCCGCAGAACCTTCCCGCAGAACTCGGCAAGCCGTGGCCCGGGGCCGGCTACGCATCCTTCGGTGGTGGCGACTGGAGCACCGCCTATTTCGAGCGCGCCGAGATCTACGACCTCGTGCGCGACCAGGGCATCACGGGTTTCGCGACCGTGTGCGGCGACCGGCATAGCTTCTGGGCGGGACTGGCAGCGAAGGCGTTGCCGCCGAGTGCGTTCGAACCCGTGGGCGTCGCTTTCATCACCGGCTCGATCTCAGCGCCCGGCACGGTCGAAGCGAACGAGCACCGGTTTCCCAAGGACCATCCGCTGCGCGCGCTGTATGTCACCGACCGCCCCGGAGAGAGCAAGCCGCAGCCCGCTGTCAATCTGCTTGGGCATCACGGCGTGCGCTCGTGCCTCGAGTATCAGAAGACGGGCGACATCGAAGCCGCCCGGCGCCAGTCGAATCCGGACCTGGCGCCGCACCTGTCGTTTCTCGACATGGGCGGCCACGGTTACGCCACGGTGCGGATCACGCGCGACGCGATCGAAACCGAGTTCGTATGCATTCCGCGGCCGGTGGAACGCAGCTCGCAGGAGGACGGCGGTCCACTCGTCTATCGAATCGCGCATCGCGCGGCGCTCTGGAGCAAAGGGGAGCGGCCGAAGTTGGAGCAGCGGCTCATCGAGGGAAACCCGACGCTGTCGCTGTAGTGGCGGCCGGCGCGGCCGGCCGGTCGTTACTGCGCGGCCGTCAACCTACGAATCATCTCCCTGGCAGTGGCGCTGAGTGGGTTGATGGCGGCTGCGCGGCGATAGGTGGCCAAAGCCTGAACCCCGTCGCCCGAGAGAGCTTGGGCTTCGGCCAAGTACCGCACGGCCCTTGATGAGGTCGGATTGGCCTCCGCATTCAGAGCCAATATCTTCAGTGCATCCGGGAGGCGGCCGCGCGCTTCGAGTACGTGGCCAAGGACATTGAGCTGCTCGGGATCGAAGTCGAACGCGTTCGGCTCGTTTGCTTTGAGCGTCCGATACTGCGCGATGGCCGCGGCTACACCATGACGTTCAAGTGTTTGAGTCACCGGATCCACCACACCGGGCGGCTGACCATTGCTGATCGTACGGCCGAGGTCGCCGAGCGTCCGGTCGAGATAGCCCTCCTGCCGCGCGTCAAGCTCCAAGTAGACTTCTACGTCGTCGGAGAGCAAGTTGGTAGCCGGGTTGAAATCCGGATTGAATTTGTTGGTGCCGGCAATGCCGAAGTCCGCACGGCTGAGGTGCAAGTTCGCCTCCAGCTCGATGCCGTGTCCACCGGCGGTGCCGACTTGTGGCAACGGAGTGACGCGCCCTAAAAAGGTGATTCGTCGTGTTACGCCGTGCATCGTCAACGGGCCTGAGACCGTGAGGCCACCTGGCCCGGCAACCACGCTGTCACTCTGAAACTCGATCGTTGGGAATCGGTCCGTATCGAAGAAATCGGCGCTTCGCAAGTGATTGTCGCGGAACTCCATGTCGGTGCTGATGCTCTTGGCCGCGATGATGGCCGTGACCGAGAAGTTCTCGGCGTGCTGCCCGTCGTACGTGCACGCGACGTCCCACTCGAGAAATCGACCCCGCACTTTGCCCGCGCCCAGAATGAGCGACGTGAATCCAATGGTGGAGTGCTGCCGATCGGCCTGGAACTGCTGGCTCACCAGCATCGCAGGCGATTCTGCAACCACGGTCGCAGGCCAACCAACCAGCATCATCAAGAAGGCCACATCGGGCCGACGGATCATGAGCGCCTCCCTTCGTCTTCTCCGCGGTCTAGACCGGTATCCGGCCCAGCCGGGGGGACAGGATAACGCAAGCGAGGGGCTGGCGTCGCGGCAGAGGGGAGCGGCCGAAGTTGGAGCAGCGTCTCATCGAAGGGAATCCCAAGCTGTCGCTATAAGGGTACGGGATTCCGCCAGGGAATACCGAACACCGCGAACGGCTGTTTTTAGGTATGCTGCGCAGGCAGCGACCAATGGCGTACCGTGCCCGTGATCACGAAGCGGGTGCTATGGAGGATGAAATGAAGCGCACGTTGACCAGGGTGATTTGGCCGTTCGCGATCGTGGCCGCCGGCTGGGATCGGACGATCCGACTGTAGTGCAAGTACCTACCGCGCCCAGGAGCGGTCTCGTCGCGGAGTACACGTTCAGCGGCAACCCCGAGGACAGCAGTGGCAATGCCAATCACGGCGTGCTCTCGGGCGGGACGTCGCTGGCGGTGGACCGGTTCGGCACCCCCAACGCCGCCTACTTGCTGGATGGCGTCGACGACGAGATCACGACAGCGGCCGACAACTTTGCCGCAGTGAACAGAATTTCCGTTTCTGTGTGGTTCAAGGTCCCCAACACAACGACCGGCTTGAGGTTTTTCGCCATGTGCAGCGATTTCGGCCTGTGGACGAACAACGCCAACGCCGGAATCGCGATCTCGGTTCCATCCACGAACAGTGCCCAGGCCGCATTCACGACAGCCGACGTGTGGCATCACATGCTTGGGACGTACGACGGGTCCGACATTCGTTGCTATCTGGACGGCACGCTGGTCCAGACCGTGAATCCCCCGGGCGCCATCAGCGACCCGAACCGCCCACTCATATTTGGTGTATTCGCCGGCCACTGGAGCGGCGTGCTGGACGACGTGCGAATTTACAATCGTGTGATCTCGGCCTCCGACGAAGTCTCGGCACTGTATCACGAGCGCGGGTACGCACAATGAGCGTACCGCATGCGTGCCGCTGGTCGGAGTGTGGGGCCGCGAGCCGGGCACGCAGGAAGTCGGCATTTGCGCTAGAATCAAAACCGGTGCCGGGGTAGTCCGGCGCCCGCCTCATCTGCAACTCGACGGCACCAACGGCCTAGGACAGACGACATGCGGTCGCATGCTCGAAGTCTTCTGCTCTGCTCTTCGTTGTTCGTCGCATGGGTGCACCCCGCCTCAGCGGAACCGCTGCTCCAGGCCCCTTACATCTCGTTCAGTTTGGGGACTGGCGGATCGCGCGCGGGCCTCGCCGATCTCAACGCGGACGGCATGCCGGACATCGTCGCCACGAACAATGATTCGAGCACCATCTCCGTGCGGTTGGGCCTAGGCTCGGCGGTGTTCGGTGTGCGGCGTGTCTTCCCGGCTGGGTCCGAGCCCCTTGCTCTCGCACTCGCCGATGTCAATGGCGATGGGGCGATCGACGCGATCACGACGCTTCACCCGCCGGGTGTCGCCGTCATGCTCGGCGACGGCGACGGTGGTTTCGGGTCTCCGGAGACTTTCCCGACTGCCGGCTACGTCCCGCCCGTGGTAAGGGTTGGGGATTGGAGCGGGGACGGTCACCCCGATCTTGCCGTAGCCTGCCGGAGCGCAATCACGCTTCTTCACGGTGATGGCACGGGCCAGTTCGATGGGCGCATCGATCTCCCTCGCAACGCGAACACTCTCGGCCTGCAGGATCTCAACGAAGACGGTCGGGCAGATCTCGTGGCGAACGATTCGACCGTCGTGCACGTCCTGCTTTCCAACGGCAATGGTACGTTCGAGAACGCCCCCGATGTCAGCCTGCCGAGCGAACCCATCGCGATCGAGTTCGCGGACCTCGATAGCGACGGCCACATCGACGTCGGATTCGCGTGTAGTGACTCCGGCGTCGTTTCGCTGTTCCATGGTGGGGGAGACGGCTCTTTCGGTGCCCGCCGCGATGTGCGGTTCGGCCCCTATCCTGGCGAGTTGACCTTCGGGGACATGAACGGCGATCGTGTTCTCGATCTGGTCGTTAGCAGCTTCGTCACCTCCACAGTGGCCGTGGCGCTGGGACGTGGCGATGGCTCCTTCGCCGAGCCCGTCGAGTACCGCACGAACGACCTACCCGTCTCCGTCATGGCCGCCGATCTGAATGCCGACGGCAGACTGGATCTCGCCACCACGACGATGTATACGGTTGGCGTCGCGGTGCTGCTTCAGAACGCCGATCATTCCTTTGCATCGAGACTCACAACCTTTGAAACCCCACCAGCGACCGGCGAGCTGATGGGACGGGATATCGACGCCGATGGCACGCTCGATCTGGCTCTGATCTCGTTCGATAGCGTCTCGCTGCTCTGGGGGCACGGCGACGGGAGCTTCGCACCACCCGTCAATTACCAACTCCCGAGTGCCACCGACCTGGAGCTTGCCGATCTGAATGGCGATGCGCTTCCGGATCTCGTGGTGACGAGACGCTTGGCAAACGTTGTTTCGGTCCTGCTGCAACAGGCCGGCGGCGTCTTCGGCCCGCCGACAGATTACTTGGTCGGTCGAGAACCGGCCCAAGTCGCGATTGGGGATGTGAATTCCGACAGCCGGCTGGACCTGGTCGTCGCGAACCGCCTGTCGCCATTTTCGATCCTTCTGGGCAACGGCGATGGCAGCTTCGCTGCCAAGGTCGATCGAGGCCGTGCGGCAGACACCGTGACGCTTGCCGACCTGAACTCCGACGGCAAACTCGATCTGGTCTATAACGGTTATCCCGATCTTCTTTTCGTTCGGCTCGGACTCGGGGGCGCTTTCTTCGGGATCGAATACAGCTATCCCGCCGGTCCAGGAGCGACCCGACTTCTCGTCGCGGACGTGAACCGAGACAACCGGCCGGACGCGGTGACCAACAGCCGGGGGAATCTTGTTTCGGCGCGTATGGGAAATGGTGATGGGACGTTCGGGGAGCGGCTCGATTTCGAAGTCGGATCTGAACCCGTTGACATCGCGCTTGCGGATCTCGATCTGGATGGACGGCTCGACCTCGCCTCCGCCTGCTACACTGCCAAGGTCGTCACCATCCTCATGGGACGGGACCAAGTCATCTTTGGAAACCGTCTCGACTATGGGATGGGTGGAACGCCGGTCTCGATCGCGATTGGCGCCTTCGATGCCAACGCCAGCCCCGATATCGCCGCATCGAACGCCTTCAGAACTGCGGGCACGCTGCTCTCAAATCAGGATCGTCGGACCCCCATCGCGGTCTCGGATCTGCGAGCTGAGAGGTTGGACGGTGGGGTTCGAGTCTCGTGGAGGCTCGCGCCGGAAATGTTGGCGCGGATTGGGGATTTGAGACTCGAGCGCAGCCATGCTCCGAACGGACCGTACATCGACTGTGGCATGCGCCTTCCGCTCGGACCTGTGATGATCTATGACGACATCGACGCGCCCGTGAACGCCGAATCCCGGTACCGGTTGGTGTGGTCGGAGGGTGACGGAAGCGAGCATTTCGCAGGTCCGATCGGCATCGAACCGGGCGTCGCGCGGGGCTTGGAGATCGAGGTACGTTCGGGGCCTGACGGTCGAGTGGACATTCGATACGGGATCCCGCGAGCATCGTCCGACGTCCGCCTCGCTCTTCTCGATGTCCGCGGTCGGCAGGTGCGGATGCTGGATCGCGGCGCTCGCAGCTCGGGATCTCATCGCTGCGGCTGGGATCGGCGTAACAACGCCGGCAGTACCGTAGCGCGCGGCGTCTACTGGGTTCAGCTTCGAGCCGACGGACGCCAGGTAACGAGGAAACTGATCGTCGCTCGATGAGGGAACGCCGGCGACCGCGGCGCAGCAGCATGGAGGAAGCGGTATGAATCAGTCTCCGAAACCGCCGGCCGGCCTGGAAGGAAAGCGCGCAGCTGCGTCTCGCCGCGGGTGCCCGAGGCTCGCACTCTTCATCGTCATCGCCTCGACCAGCGCGGTTTGGACCACTTGGACCGCGACCGCGCTCGCTGAGCCGGCCCGGGAGCGACTTCGGCCCGGCACGGATTTCCGGCGCCCGAGCGTCGAGCAGTTTCTCGCCCCGGATGGACGCTTCGACCTGCAGGCCGCGCGCCGATCGGGATATCATGGCGGGCTCGATCTTGGCGGCTTCACCGGTCACATTGACGGCCGCGGCGGCGGTCTGGCGTTCATTGCGTCGGACGAGCACCCGAGCGCTGCCACGCATCCAAACCCGGTCTCCTCGCCCGACGATTTCAAATGGAACGCGACCTTCGGTCGGCCGGGGTTCGATGACCGGGTGACGGCGGTCGCGGTGTTCGATACCAGCCTAGTCCCTGAACAAGCGTGATTCGCGGGCGCAAATAGTAGAAAGAACTCGAAATGCCCTGTCTGAGGGGATATGAAGGAGGTAGCAAACAACCCCACATCTCCATCAGGAGGGCATTTCAAGTGAAGAGAGAAAACCACAGGCGG
>JANLSU010000125.1:0-32318 GCA_031362565.1 bacterium
CTGAACGACGATTTTCATTTTCTAAATGGTGGTAAACGCGTCCTTTGGACCTCGGAGCGCAGCGGCCACCGGCACTTGGAAATCGTCACCGGCGCAACGCGCCGGCCGATCACTTCGGGGAACTGGGACGTGACGGCCGTCGTCGACGTGGACGAAGCCCAGGGCGCGGTGACGTTCACTGCAACGCGCGACGGCGTCACCCAACGCCAGGTCTATCGTGTGCCGCTCGCCGGCGGCACCGTCCAGAAGTTGACGACGGAGAGCGGTTGGCACGACGCGGCGTTCCACGCGGAGGGGCACGCCGTGTGGGCGGAAACGTGGTCGGATGACCGCACGCAGACCCAGGTGCGGGTCCGCGGCCGCGATGGATCGCAGCGCGGCACACTCGCATCCGCGGCCCAAGCGCCGTCCGCGGCGGACCTGGGCCCGGCGCCCGAATTCCTCCACCTCGAGGTTCCAAATGCCGGACCACTCGACGTGCGCCTCGTACGGCCGCGCGATCGCGGTGCGAGCCGTGTACCGCTCATCGTCTACGTGTATGCCGGACCGGGCGCCCAACAAGTGACACACGGCTGGCCCGGCGAACGCGGCCTGTTGGATGGCTGGCTCGCGGACCAGGGCTTTGCGGTGGCGCGCATCGATGGGCGTGGGGTACGAGCCCGCGGCCACGCCTCCGAACATATCTTTGCCGGGCAGCTCGGCGTGCAAGAGGTCGTCGATCAAGTCGCCGGAGTCCATGCCCTGGGGGCGCGGTTCCCCGACCTCGACCTGGAGCGCGTCGGCATCTGGGGCTGGTCGTACGGCGGCTACATGACGCTGCGCGCTCTCGAGCGGGGCGGCGATCTGTTCAAGGTCGGCGTCGCGGTCGCGCCGGTCGTCGATTGGCACGGCTATGACACGCACTACACGGAGCGTTACTTGGGACTGCCGTCCGCCAACGCCGCCGGCTACGACTCGAGTTCGACGCTGACGGATGCGGCACGTTTGCACGGCCGGCTCGTCCTCGTGCATGGGGCAACCGACGACAACGTGCACTGCCGTGAGTCGATGCAGCTCGTGCGCAAGTTGCAGGAACTCGGCACGCCATTCGATCTCATGGTCTACCCGGGCACGCATATGATGGAATCGACGGCCGAGCGCCTGCACCTCTACGAACTGCTCTGGCGCGCGTTCGCAACGCACCTCTGAGCCCAGCCGTCCAGACAACGCGCCGGTTTGGGGGTTGACACCCCGGCGAAACCGGCTCGAAGGTAGCCTTTGCCCAAGGGGCACGAGCGCGCGTTGCGGGCACACCGCCGGGCGCGCTTCCCCACCGTTCGCTGCGTGCGGACGGCGACGCGGGCCCGCGCCGACGAAGGAGAAATGCGCATGCAAGCGATGTCGATTCTCGAGTCTTTATTCCGTTGGATTCATATCGGCGCCGGCGTCGTGTGGATCGGCCACCTGTATTTCTTCAACTGGGTGAACGCCAACTTCGCGCCGACGATGGACGCCGAAACCAAGAAGAAGGTCGTCCCCGAACTCATGCCGCGGGCGCTGTATTGGTTCCGCTGGGGCGCGGCGTTCACGTGGATCTCCGGCGTGCTGCTGCTCCTGCTCGTCTTCTACCACGGTGGCGCGTTGTTCGACGGTACCAACACTTGGGGAGCACCAGCGTTCGTCATGATCGCGCTCACGTTCCTGGCACCGTTCGTCTATGACGCGATCCTGAAGAGCATCGGCACCAAGAACATGATGGCAGCGATCGCCGTCGCCTACATCGGCATCGTGGCGGTCACCTACTTGATGTCGATGTGGGCGCATTTCAGCTATCGCGGCACGGTCATCCACGTCGGCGGCATGCTGGGAACCATCATGGCATTCAACGTCTGGTTCCGTATCTGGCCGGCACAGCAGAAGATCGTCACCGCGATCAAGAACGGCCAGGCGCCGGACGCCAAGCTCGTGGGCCTCGCGGGCCTGCGCTCGAAGCAGAACACCTATCTGTCATTTCCGCTCTTGTGGACGATGATGAACGCGCACACGACGTGGGCAGCTTCGTGCTGGTATGCACTGCCGATCGTCGTGCTGCTTGGATGGTGGATCGTGTCGATGCTGTACCGGCGCGCTGCCAAGGTCAAAGGCTTCTAACGCGGCGCGTGCACGGCGCGCATCCTTGGTGCGGGGGTAAGGATGCGCGCCGGCTCGGAGGGTGGAAGAGCGCGGCGGCGGTCTGATGCCACAACTAAGATGAGATTCAACCGCCGCCGCGCAAAGTCATCGCCTCGGCCGTCGGACCGACCGCGCGACCAACACAGGTCGCGCGGTCGGAACGCCTGAGCCCGTGCTTCTGGTTCCGAGCCGCGGCGCACGCACCGATGACTCCCCCTGCCCCCTCGATCACCTGTATGCGTCGAGTGGTGGAGCCACCTTGCTTGCACGCTGCGGCCCGTCGCCATGGCGTCGACCACCCTTGATGAAGCACCGGGTGACCGCAAGGCTCAGGGACGGCCTGAAGACTCGGGACTGCTGCGGACCGTCGTGGTGGTCTTTCGATCTGTCTCGAGCCTCAGTCGGATCGCGTGATGCCGGGAAGGTGCGGGACCCCATCCCCAGGGGACCGGCAGACGGATTAGGCCACCGGTTCACGAACTCCGCCGATACCTGCGATCCGGAGTCGAGGTAATGCACTCGCCGTACCGAACCTGCGCCCAGCGGTCTCGAATCACACCCATGCCCCTAAGGGCGTACCAAATCGACATTTGGGTACCCCATGCGGGGACGCGCTGCAGGCGGCGGGGTGGTGGCGACGTGCAGAACCGCGCCGCCGAACCACCGCGGGACGCACACTCTCCGGGCGTCAACCCGCCGCGCCGGCCGTCCCAGCGCCGCGAAAAGCGAAAGTGCAGATTTGCACCTCGCGATCGGTACCGCGCGCGCAAGTTCGCTTCGCTCGCGTTGCGGTTCGAAAAACGCGCCCGCAGCCGTTCGTCCCTTGACCGCAGTGCAGAGCGGCGCGTATCCTTCGCATCACCCCAGAGGCTCGAAACGATGCGGGATCACGGATTGCAGTCAGAGAGAGAGTCCGGTTCCGAGGTGGGAGGTACGGCGGGATGCCGTGCTCTCGGGTCCGGTGAGCGCCAACTTCCACCGCTTCGATCGAGGTTGTTGCCGATGACTCGACGCATCTGGTCCGCGTGTTGTGTATTCCTGCTCGCATGGCTCGTCGTCGCTGCAGTTTCCATTTCAACATCACCGTGTTTCGCCGAGGAACCCGAGGAGACCCCGGGTCTCGAACGGGTGCGCGTCCAACTGGACGAACCCGAAGTCAAACACCCCGGTGATGACGATCAGCCGACGATCGTGCCGCGTCGAGGAGTGGAACTCGTTCCGTCGACCCCCACGTTTTCCGACGCAGCGACGCAGCCCGCCAACGATGGCGCTGCGACACCGACTGCGCCCGCAGCGTTGCGGTCCTGGATCGAAACGTTGCGCGCCTTGGTGGGACGCATCGTGTTTGTGCTTCGGTAGCCGAACGGCGGCAGCGTAGTGGCCTGCGGGCCGGGCGCTGCCGCAAACCGTCGTGGTCTGGCGAGCTGAAGAGATGAACGATCTGCTCCGCGGTCGTGCATCCGCGTCGACACCGGCCGACCGGCGTGTCGATTGGGTACGCGACTACACGCTTGGCAAGTACACGGACGTGGTTCGCGACTGGCTCGCGGCGCGTGCGAATGCGGTGCCGGCCGGCTGGGTCTCGGACGACAGCGTCGTCGAGGCCGTCGGCTGGAGCCTCGCTCTCACGAAGTCGTGGGCGGCGTACGAACTCTTCCATCACGACCTGAGTGCGGCCGATGCGGGCTCCCGGTGGCTCGCGATGTTTGACGCGTGGCGTGCCGTTCATGAGGGGCGCTACGACGCCGCAGCCCACGCGGCGCGCAGCACTCGTGCCGACCTCATGGCACCGGGCAGCCAGGCGCGCCTCACCGCGTTCACGCTCAAGGTTGAAGGCGTTGCTCTCCTGCGGCTCGGCCGTTACGTGGCCGCCGAAACCCTGACGCGGCGTGCCCTCGAGTTGTTCGAGGTGGCGGCCGAACCGTTGCAAGTGGCGCAGTGCGCCACGAATCTCGGACTCATCTTGAATGCCCGCGGCGACCATCGCGCCGCCCGAGTCGAGCTGCAGCGTGCCCTCGCCGCCCTCGAATCCAGCGGTGCGGCAGAAGAGCGCCAGGCACTCGGACGGGAAAACCTGGCCATAGTCGAACTGCACTTGGGCAACGTCGACAACGCCCGCGGCCTGTATGAATCGGCGCTCCGCACGTTCCAGGCACTCGGTTTGGCGAGCGAACAAATCACCGCTCGCAACGGGCTCGGCCACTGCGCGCGTGTGCAGGGGCACTTCGATGCGGCGCTCGGCCATTATCGGGCGGCGTTGCATTTGGGCTCGCCGCAGCTCACGCGGCAGGTCTGCCTGTGTCATGAATTCATCGGCCGCACGCTCTTCGAACGCGGCGAACGGCCGGCCGCCGAGTCGCACTACCGGCGGGCGCTCGAAATCGCCGCGCACATCGCGCCCGAAGGCGACCTCATGCTGGAAGTCTCGTGGCACTACGCCGAGCTGCTGGTGGCCGAGCGCCGGTTCGAGGCAGCGCACGAGTTGCTCGAGCGCGCCGAGGCGCTTTGCGAATCGAGCGGCGAGCGCCGCGAACTGGGCTGCGTGCAACGCGTGCGCGCCCGCTGGCTGGCGGCCCAAGGCGATGCAAGCGCGCACGCGGTATTCGAAGCGGCGCTCGACACGTTGCATGACACCGGCCGGACCTTCGAATCCTTCTTGACCTTGGTGGCGCATGCCGAAGGCTGCGTCGCGCTCCGCGACCACACCCGGGCGTGCGAGTTGTTGTCCGCGGCGCGGACGGCGGTGGCGCACACGTTCCCCGGTTCGCTATGGATCGACCGGGTCGAAACGTTGCTGGCGATGCACGCGCCGGCGGCAGGCGGCAGCGATCCGGCGGTGCGTTACGGCATTTGGACGCGCGACCGCGAACTTCTCGCTCTCCTCGACGACCTGCCGGCGATCGCGGCCACTCCGTATCCGGTGCTCGTCGATGGCGAGTCCGGCACCGGCAAAGAGCTTTTGGCGCGCGCGATTCACACCGCCAGCGGCCGTTCGGGCCCCTGCGTCGCGGTCAATTGCGCCGCCATTCCGCGTGACCTCTTCGAGAGCGAACTCTTCGGGCATGTGCGCGGCGCGTTTTCGGGCGCCACGATCGACAAACCGGGGCTCCTCGAGCAAGCCGAGGGCGGCACGCTCATCCTCGACGAAGTCGGTGAAATGCCGGCTGAGATGCAGGCCAAGTTGTTGCGCGTTCTCGACGACGGCGTCGTGCGGCGCATCGGCGACGTGCGGCAAAAGCACGTCGACGTCAAGATCGTCGCGGCGACGAATCGTGCTCTCGAGGCCGCGGTCGCCGCCGGCACGTTCCGCAACGACCTCTACCACCGGCTCGCGGTGCACTCGGTGCATCTCAAGCCGCTCCGCGATCGCGGCGGCGATGTCGAGTTGCTGGCGCGCTTCTTCCTGCGGCGCGACGGTTTGGAGGCAAGGCTCGCACTCACGGCGGAGTTGCTTGCAGACCTCGAATCGCGCCCGTGGCCGGGCAATGCGCGCGAGCTGCGCAACGTCCTCGTCCGCACGGCATTGCAGAACCGCCCGGCACCGGCGCCGGCACCGGTCGACACGCGCCCCGGGACCGCAGCGTTGCGCGTGACCCGGTCGACACACGAACGCCGCGCCATCGAGATCGCCCTCGAGGCGGCGGGCGGCAGCGTCGGCAACGCGGCACAGGCGCTGCGGTTGCACACCACGACGCTGCGCCGGAAGATGCGGGCGCTCGGGATCGAGCGCCGAGCCTGAGCTCGGTCGAGCGGCACGGCCGCGCCGCTCGCAACTTCGACGGACGGATGGCTTGAACGATCCGCAGGTCGGCCCCGGCACCTTTCTCATCGCCAGCCCACTGCTTCGGGACCCCAATTTCCATCGCACCGTCGTGCTCTTGTGCGAACACGAGGACGACGAGGGCTCGATGGGCATCGTCGTCAATCGCCCCGATGATCGAACCCTCCAGGAAGCGCTCGGTGGTGTCGAGCCGCATCCCTCACAGCGCCTGTGGATCGGCGGCCCCGTGCAACGCGACGCCATCCTCGTCCTGCATCGCAAACCCGAATTGCCCGGCGCCCGCCTCATCGTCGACGGGATGGCGATGGGTGGCGACGACGAAGTGCTGCTCGACCTGCTCCGGGAATCAAATCCGCATCGCGCTCGGGTGTTCTCCGGCTATGCGGGCTGGGGCGCGGGCCAACTCAGCGCCGAACTCGAACAACGCAGTTGGATCACCTGCACGGCACACGCCCGTTTCATTTTCGACACCGAAGCCGGCGATGTGTGGTCCGCCGTGCTCCGTTCGCTTGGGTCACGCTACGCGTACCTCGCCGATTTACCCGCCGATCCCCGCGTCAATTGATTCGAGCCTGGACTGCGGCGTACATCGCACGCACCGGCGGACGGTAGCGCCGCGGCGCGGTGAGACGTTAGAATGCGGCCCGGTTTGCGCCGCGGAGCAAGCTTGCGCGGCAAATCCTGCCGCGCGGGATCGATCCCGATTTCTTCAAGGTGCGTCCATGACCTTCGACCGAACCGCCGATTGCTTCCGCCGCTACGGCTACTTGGCGGCCGATCTCGATCATCTCGGGCGGTTGCTGCCGTACGTGCATCCGGACCTCGAAGGCCACGATGCAGCGGCCGCGGAGCGCTCGCGGCGCGTCTATTGCGGCTCGATCGGCGCCGAATTCGCGCACGTCGCCGACCCGGAGCGCGCCGGCTGGATTGCAGCGCGCATGGAAGAGGCGGCGCCGGCGCCGGATCGGCATCGGCTCGTGCGGCGTCTTGCCGGAGCCGAGTTGCTCGAGCGTTTTCTGCATCAACGTTATGTCGGCAGCAAACGCTATTCGCTGGAGGGCGCGGTGGCGCTGGTGCCGCTCTTGGACGGCGTACTGGCTGCCGCGGCGCGCCAAGGCGTCGACAAGGTCTTGCTGGCCATGAGCCATCGCGGCCGGCTCACCGTCATGACACGCGTCATCGGTTCGCCGGCGTCGAAACTCTTCGCGGGTTACGAGGACTTCGAGCCCCGGTCAGTGCTCGGCGGCGGCGACGTGAAGTACCACTTGGGCGCGACCGGCACCTACACGACGCCCTCGGGCGGGGTGCTCGACATGCACCTGGTTTCGAATCCGAGCCATCTCGAGGCCGTCGATCCGGTGTTGCAAGGCCGCGTCCGGGCGCATCAAGAGCGCATCGGCGCCGACGGCAAGCGGCGTGTCCTCGGCATCACCATTCATGGCGATGCGGCATTCGCCGGCCAAGGGATCGTCGCCGAAACGCTGAACATGGCGGATCTTCCCGGCTACACGGTCGGCGGCACGATTCACATCGTGGTCAACAACCTGATCGGATTCACCGCTGAACCGCGGGCCTTGCATTCGTCGCGCTACGCCTCCGATGTCGCGAAACGGCTGGCGGTGCCGATCCTGCACGTCAACGGCGAGGACCCCGAGGCCGTGCAGCGGGTCGGCGAGATGGCGCTCGACTTCCGTGCGACGTTCGGGACCGACGTGGTCGTGGATCTGATTGCCTACCGGCGCTATGGCCACAGCGAAGTGGATGACCCGACTGCGACCCAGCCCTTGCTCTACAGGCGCATCGAAGCACGGCCGATGTTGTGGCAGTCGTATGCCGAGACGTGCAGGATCGACGCCGCCGAACGCCAGGCGATCGAAGACGACGTCGTGACGCATTTGGCGGCCGAGCAGGACGCGGGGCGCGCCCTGCACAAGAAACCGGTGTTCCGCCAGCTGCCCACCTACTGGGATGCGTATGTCGGCGGCTTCTACCAACGCGAGTACGATGTCGACACCGCGATCACGCCGGCGCGTATTGCGGCCATCGATGCCGCACTCGGCCACACGCCGGCGGGATTCCACGTGCACCCGAAACTCGCCAAGCTCGTCGAGCAACGCCACGAGATGTTGAGCGGCGCGCGGCCTTTGGATTGGGCGGCGGCGGAGGCCGTGGCCTTCGGCAGCCTGCTGCAGGACGGCGTCGGCGTCCGGCTCACCGGCCAGGACTGCCGGCGCGGCACGTTCAATCAGCGGCACGCCGTGCTCATCGACCACGAGACCGGTGACGAGCACACGCCGCTGCGTCGTCTCGAATCGGGGCGGGCGGAGTTCGAGATCTGCGACTCACCGTTGTCGGAAGCTGCGGTTCTGGGGTTCGAATACGGTTTCAGCCGCGACGCGCCGGAATCGCTCGTGTGCTGGGAAGCGCAGTTCGGCGACTTCGCGAACGGCGCGCAAGTGCTGCTCGACAATTTCGTCAGCGCCGGCGAGGACAAGTGGGATTTGTTGACCGGCTTGGTCGTGCTCTTGCCGCATGGCTACGAGGGCCAGGGGCCCGAACACTCGAGCGCCCGGCTCGAGCGCATGCTGCAATCATGCGCCGACGACAACATGCAAGTCTGCCAGCCTTCGAACGCCGCGCAGTACTTTCATCTGTTGCGGCGGCAGGTCTTGCGACGGTGGCGCAAGCCCCTCGTGGTGCTGACACCCAAGGGGGCGCTGCGAGCGCCGGCCGCGAGTTCGCCGCTCGCACATCTCACGGCCGGCCGGTTCGAGCCGATCTTGCCGGATGTCGAGGTGGCGAACGCCGAGCGGATTCTCGTGTGCTCCGGCAAGATCGTCCACGAACTGCGCGCCGAACGTACGCGGCGCAAACAGGATCGGGTGGCGATCGTCGCCGTCGAACAGATCTATCCGTTTCCGGAAGCCGAGGTCGACGCCGAGTTGCACCGCCACGCCGGCGCCGACGCGATCATCTGGGTGCAGGAGGAACCGGCGAACATGGGCGCGCTCACCTTCGTGCGGCCGCTCCTCAAGCAGATTGCCGGCGACCGTCCGGTGACGAGCGTCAAGCGCCACGCCAGCGCCAGCCCCGCGACCGGCTCGCCCAAAGCCCATGCCCTCGAACAAAGTGCGCTGCTCGAGCTGGCCTTCGCGCATTTCGTTTGAAGAATTGCCGGCGCCAAAAAAAACTGCGCCGGCGGTGAGGCCGGCGCAGCGAAATCGACGCGAATGTTGCCAGGTGGAAACGTTCGTGACCTAGTGCAGGAACAGCATCGTCACGAGTTTGACGCCGCCGGTGCCGGCGGCGACCACCAGCAGATCGTTCTTCGCCTTGACCATGTTGCCGGAGGCGCCCGCTTCGAGTGCCAGGCGGCCCAGAACGCGCAGGCCCTCGTTCTCCTCGGATTCACGGCCGTCACAGCGATAGCGGCCCAATCGCACGACCTGAATGCCGGCCGGCCCCGCGGCGACGAACGCCAGATGATTGTCGACCGAAACCGCATTCGTCACCGGCGTTGCCGGCGCGTGATCGCCGAACGCACTGTTCCCGAGCTGTGCCAGCAGTGAGCCATTCGGATTGCGCACTTGCAAGCCGCCGTCACCGGCGCCCAGGTAACACAGATGACCGGCGTATTCGATGGTGCCCTTGGCCGCGGCAACACCATAGCCGGTGATCGGGGTCCCCGATGCGACGCTCAGTGCCGGCAAGCCGTGCTGCATCATCATGCCCGGCTGGCCGCAAACGCTCATGACCCCCACGCCACCGCCGTCGTCGGCCGTCTTGTGGCCACCGTCGCCGTAGTCCATCGCGACGCCGCGCACATCGAAGGCGGCGGCAAAGCGCTGCAACGTGAGGTCGTTGCGGCGCAAGAGTGCAACGCCGCCATTCCGCGCCCCAACTCCCGCCGCGACGGCATCGCCGTGCACGGCAAGATCGGTGACGGCCCAGCTCGGCAGATCGACCCATTTGCCGGTTTGCGACAGGCCGCTTCCGCCAGTCAACTTGAGCCGCTCGACGAGCGCCGGGGTCGACAGGGTCGCGTCATCCGACGCGAGACCGACGAAGACATCGCTGCCCTGCAGCGTGACGGCGTTCACGTCGGCGTGCCGGTACAGCACTTCCGACACGAGCACCGGGCGTTCGGGATGCGAACAATCGATTGCCTGTACAGCGCCGGCGAACACGTCGCCGGCGAAGTTGTAGGCGACGAGTGCGGTGTTGCCACTGATCTCGATGTCGTTGGCCTGGACGACGTGGCCTTCCACAGTCGGCGCCGCGACGGTCGCGACCTGCGTCAGGCGGACACCGATGACGCGTTCGTCTTCGCCTTTGGCGAATCCCGGCTCGATCGACGCGTTCGGGGCCACGACCCTGAGCGGCACGACGCCGCGCGTCAGGCGTGACTCGAGCACGGCCGGATCATTTTCGATCCGGACATTGTCCAAGCCGAGGCTGGGTGGTAACGGCTGATTCCCCACCGCGTCAGCGGGCGACTCCGGAGCCGGCACGCCGCAGCCCATGAGACCGAACCCCAGCGAAGCCACCCAAGGTGCGAGCCGCTTCGTCTTGTTCCAGTCCATTTCGCGCCCCTCCAGTGGATTTAGCATCCGAACCGAACGCGGCCGCCACTACCTCACGGCAGCAGTCGGCGCCAGCACCCCAAACTGCAAGAAGCGCCCCAGTCTGGAATTTCGCGCAGATTTCCCCATTGTGGTTTCGAGCTGGGGTGCCCGGTGGCCGGCGAATCCGCGCCGCACCGTGCATCGCGTTGCGTGCCAGTTTCAAGATGCGGCGGGCGTCGTGCTGAAACCGATGCGCTCGAACTTGTCCCAGCCCTTCTTGCGGGCCAGGTAGTCGCGCATGCCACGCAATCGCCACACGATGGTGAGCTGCCGGTAGCCCAAATTCTCGAAAAAGCAGTAGAGAATCAGCATCGCCCGATCGCGCGGCCGCAGGCCTGCCAACAGGGTTTGGCCGCGGTAGTCGTGATGCGCCGTCGGCTCCGACCAAAAGGCGACCAACAGGCTCAGCACCGAGATCAGTGCGCCGTATGCGAATGAAATGCCGAGATAGATCGCCAGATAGCGCCACGACAGGAAACCGAAGGCGGCGAGAAACGGCACCGAGAGGTACCCGAACGCCTCGATGAAGGTGCCGAGGAAGTCGTAGATCACTAGCCACGGCCACCCGAACATTCCCACCGCGCCGTATTTCTTGTTGAGCAACATGTGCCGGTGATACACCATGATTTCCACGAAGCCACGGAACCACCGTCCGCGTTGCTTGGAAAGGTCACTGGCGCGCTCCGGCACTTCGGTCCAGCAAATCGGGTACGGCAACGACACGATGATGCGGTCCAGGCCCTTTTCCTTGATGTAGCGGTGCAACCGCACCACGATCTCCATGTCCTCGCACACCGTACTCGAGCCTTGGCCGGCATATTCGTGCGCCAGGCGCGACCGCACATGTTCAGTGAGGTAGCCACCGACGCGGATCAGCAGCTCCTTCTCGAAAATGCAGAACACTCCGGAAACGATGAGCAGGGAGTTGAGACGCGACAGTGCCGTGCGCGCCATGGTGAAGCTGCGGACGTACTCGATGATTTGGAAGCGCGCCAAGTGGCTTTTAGGAAGCGCCACTTCGAGGACGCGTCCATTTTCGATCTTGCAACCGTTGGCCACCACGACCTGGCCGCCGACGGCCGCCACCCGCGAGTTTTCGAGCAACACCCGGAAGATCTGCGACAGCGCCACATCGTCGATGAGCGAATCGGCATCCATGGAGATGACGTAGGGGCAACCCGAGGCGTTGATGCCGGCGTTCAGGGCATCGGCCTTACCGCCGTTCGCCTTGTCGACGACGACGAGACGGCGCACCGAGGGCGGCAGCGGAATCGTCGCTTCGTACAGGCCGCGCACCGCCGCCGTGGCGATGCCGGCCCGGAAAGGGACATCGCGGCGCCGCAGCTGCAGCGTTTTTTGCAGCACCTCCATCGTGCCGTCTTTGGAACCATCGTTGACGACGATGATTTCGAAATTCGGGAAGCGCAGCGCCATCAACGACTGCAACGACGGGCCGATGGTGACTGCCTCGTTGTAGGCCGGCACCAGAATCGAGACCGGCGGCGTGTACGGCGACTGCTCCAGCAACTCGTAGTCATCGAGCCCCTTGAGCCGCAGGCGCTTGCGGACGTCGATGAATGCGAACACCAAGAGCAGCAAATTGACGCCGTTGTAGATCGCAAAATACGCCACGAAGATCCAGGTCAAGAGCAGCGTCCCGTGGCTCATGAGGGGCCCTTCGCGGCCGGCTTCGCTTTGGCGCGCATACCCGCGCGGGCGGGACCTGTCGCGGCGATGTGCACCGCGACCGGCGCGGCCTCTGAGTCCAACCCGAGGCACACGGCAGCGTCCGGATCACGCATCCAGCCGCGCAGAACCTCCTCGAGACGCGCACCGAGCGCGCGAATGCGCGGCGCGGGATCGACACGTGCGGCCGCCAGCGCCTGACTCCGCGACTCCGGACTGCGAAAGAAGAGGGCTTTGAGCGCCCCGGCGCGTTGATCGCCCGAACGGCTCGACGCGAGCCGGCGCTCGAGTTCCGCTACGGGTTCCATCGCGTCCAGCGCCGCTGCGATCGCCGCCACATCGCGCCAGCCGACCGCCTCTTCGACTGCGTCGCTGCCCTCGGTCAAGAGCGCCGCGAGCGCCGTCGCCCGCACCCGCGCGTCGCCATCGGCGAGCGCGGTGCGCAGTTCCGGCAGCACCTTCTGCGGACTCAACCGCGCCAGACGGACAAGTGCCGCATGCCGCACTTCGGGCGCCGGATCTTCGAGCGCCAACTTGAGGAGCGGCAAGCCACGCGTCGCGCCCAAGCCCGCCGCGGCATCGACCGCACCCAGGCGTACGTGCAGGTCGGGATCCTGCAGGCACGCCGTGATGAGTTCACGCGCTCGCTTCGCCGGCACGTTGGTGAGCGTTTCCACCGCCGCCCGCCGCAGTTCCGGCGCGTCGCCTTCCAGGAACGTCGCCAAGAGTTGCGGCGCATCCTTGTGCCGGGTTCGTCCCAAGACGCGCATCAACGTCTGCCGGGCGCCGGGTTCGAGTTCGGCTCCCAAGACGCCGTCCAACAGCTGATCGAGGTCGCCCTCGGGAAGCGCCGCCAGTGTTGTCACGAGCGAGGCCTGCAGCTCGGGATCCGCGGCCGCCAAATGGGCGCGCACGAGCGGCAACAGGTGGTCGACCGGCACATCCTTGAGATGTTGCATCGCTTCGGCGCGGACGCGCGGCTGCAGGTCGTTCAGCGCGTCCTCGAGAAGCCGCAAGAACTCGTCGCGCGGCGCCGCCCGCGCCAGAAACCGCAGTGCGACGACGCGCACTTCCTCACACGGATCCTTGTAGAACGTACGCCACACGGCCGGGTAGGCGCCATCGGCCCGCAAGCATTCCAACGTCGCAATGACCCGCGTCCGGCGTTCGCGCGACTGCGCGGTCGAAAGCTCCTGGGCGAGCGCCGCCTCCAGCTCCGGGCGCGACTCCAAGCTCGCGACCCGGAACTCGATGCAGTCGGCAGCCTTGACGCGTTCGACCATGGTTCGCAGCAACGCGTCGCCGAGCCGCTCGCGCTCGTGCAAGAAATCGTACAACGGAAAATCGCGCAGCGTATCCAGCACCGTTTGCAAGTCCTGATCGCGCCCAAGCACCATGAGCGCCAAGAGCGCATGGGCGCGCATGTCGCGGGTCGAGCGCTCCGACGCCAGCACACCGCGCAAGAGATCGCCCGAATCGCGGTCCTCGAGCGCACCCAGCGTCAAGACGGCGCGGGCGCGTACTTGGGGCGACGGATCGAACACCGCTTGGCGAATCACACTCAAGCTCGAGGCGTCGGCGATTCGGAACAACGCTTCCAGCACATGGAGCCGCGTCGCTTCGGAAGGGCTCGCGAGCAAGGCATGCAAATCGGCGAGCGCCTCGGTGTCCCGCACTTGGCCCAGCATGCGTACCGCTTCGCCGGCCACGACTTCGTCGGCATCTTGCAGCATCGACCGCATAAGTTCACGCCCCACCGCATGCCCCATCTGCCCCAATGCAGCGAGCGCCCCCATGCGGCTGCTGCGATCGTTGCCTTGGAAGAGAACGTCGATCAAGCGCTCTGGATCGTTCCAAGAGATCTGTCCCACGGCCCACGCGATGGCGCCGCCGAGTTCCGGCGTGGCGTTCTCGAGGCCGCGCGCCAGAGTTTCGAGGCAGGCCGGCGAGCCGATGTGGCCGAGGGCGCGCGCCGACGCGACTTGCACCGCCGGATCGTGGTCGAAGAAGGATTCCGTGAGGCGCGGGATCGCGGCTTCGGCTTGCAAGAAGCCGAGCGCCCGCGCCGCTTCGGTGCGCACCGTGGAGTTGGCGTCGGTGAGCAGTTCGAGGAGCGGCTCCACGGCCTTTTCGTTGCCGACTTTACCGAGCACGACCGCCGCACCGGCGCGCACCCGCGGCTCCGGATCACGCAGTGCTGCTCCCAGCAACTCGATGGGATCGCCGACTGGAATGCGTTCGAGCGCCCGCACGGCTTCGATGCGAATGGCATCGCTCGGATCGCCGAGCAAGCGGCTGATGGGCGCCGCGGCAGTCGTTTCGCCAAGCGCCGCCAACGACCGCACGACGCCGGCGCGAATGCGCGCATCCGGTTCCTTCTCGAGCCGGCCGACGAGGGCGACCGAGACCATCGGGTTGCGAATCTCGCCCAAGATTTCGACGATCATGAAACGGACCCGCGTATCCTGGTGCTCCAACGCCTCGATCAAGATTTCCACGACGCCCGCCTGGCCGGCGGCGAGCAATTTCTCGCGCGCCCCGGCGTCGAGTTCCGCCAAGCGCGTCACGAGCCGGTCCATGGCGCCCAAGCGCTCGAGCGTCATGGCGGCGCGCGCCCGCACTTCTTTGTCGCGGTCCTCGAGTGCCAAGAAGAGCGGCTCGATCGCCTGTTCGCCCAGGTGTTCGAGCGCTTCGACGACGCGAATACGCACCCACCACTCGCCGTCCTTGAGAGCGTCGATGAGGTCGTGCAGGGCGCGCGGATCGCCGATCGCGCCGAGCGCACGCACCACCTGAATGCGCACGTACGGCACCGGATCGGAGAGCATCATGCGGATGAGGTCGGCAACGGCGCGGCGGTCACCGAGCCGCCCGAGCGCGCTTGCAGCGCGGGCCCGCACTTGATCGTTGATGTCGGAAAGGCAGCCGAGCAGGATCGGCACGGCGCGTGGGTTGCCGAGGTCACCCAGAATTTGGCACGCCCAGGCCCGCGCCGCCGAATCATCGTGACGGCCGAGCAACACGACCAGCGGGTCGAAGGCCAGATCGCCGAACTGCAGCACGACCTCGGCGACGCGCGCCGGCAGCCAGCTCTCGGGCGCCGCAAGGGCTTCGAGCATGGGTTCGATGGCGCGCGGATCGCGAATGCGCCCGAGCGCGCGGCTCGCGGCCATGCGCACGTCGCGATCCTCTTCGCGGGTGTTGCGCATGACGCGCACCAGTGGCGCGACGGCTTTGGCGCTGCCGATTTCGCCGAGGAAACGCGCCGCGAAAGCGCGTTCGGCCCAACCGCGGGAGTTTTCGAGTTTGTCGATGTAGCGATCGACGATCCCCAGCCCGTCGAACGATTCGTGCAGCGACCGCCGGGCTTCGGGGCTCGCATCGGCGGCCAGTTTGCTGCGCCGCTCGGCGAGCAGATGTTCGAGAACGTCGAGGTCACGCCACACACCGCGGCGGCGGCGGATCGAACGAAAGGCACGGCCATCCGCACCCTCGTCGCCCAGCAGGTCACGGAGCAGATCCATGCGCCGGCCCAGATGCCGGGTACGCCACTGGAGCCAACCTTCTCGGAAAAGAACCACGGCGAGTGCCGAGAGGAACAGCGCGGCGCAAATGACGGCAAGAATGCTGGCAACTCGATCGATCACGAGCGGGCCTCCGCATCCATGGCGCGGTTGCGGATGCCGCGCCTTGCCACACGCCGTAGCCCGTGACGCCCGTTACGCCGGCGCGCCCTGATCCTGCAAGAGCGCATGTACTTCGCGCAGCAGATCGGCCGGATCGAAAGGCTTGGCCACGAAGCCGTTACCGCCGACGCGTTTCGCCCAGAAGCGATCGCTCGGCTGCGATTTAGCGGATACGAAGAGCACCGGTACTGCCTGCGTCGCGGCATCGGCTTTGAGCGCGCGGCACAACTGGTAGCCATTTTTCTGCGGCAGCAAAATCTCGATGACGATGACGTCCGCCGGCGTGTCGCGCAACTTCGCGAGCGCTTCGTCACCGTCACGCGCCACGAGGACGCGATAGCCTTCGCTGTCGAGAATCTGTTCCGCGTGCTTCGCCGCCGCATGATCCGCGTCGACGAGGAGGATTGTCTTGGCGCGCGCCATCTCCGCCATTCTCCCGAACGTACCGTCGGACAGGTTCGTGAACCCTTTGGTGGAATGAACAGCAATCGACGTACCACGGGCGCCGCCAACCACCCTCCACGCGGTAGCGACGCGCGGCGCAGGAGGGTTCGAAAGGGCGCATTGCGCCGCAACATGAAGGCATCCTGCCGCCGCCGCTCCGCCCGGAATCGCCGCGTGGTGCGAAGCGCCACGCAACCGTGCGCCGTTGCCGCGCCGGCCCTCCACGCGCTACGATGCGCGCATGGAACCGAGCCTCCAGGAACGCTACGCGCCTCACAACGCCTGCTTCGGCTGTGGCCCCGCGAACCCCAAGGGCCTGCACATCCGCAGCTTCGCTGCCGATGGCGAATACATCGCGACGTGGCAGCCGGAATCGCATCACGAAGCATTCCCCGGAGTGCTGAACGGCGGCATTATCGGCGCGCTGCTCGACTGCCACATGAACTGGTCGAGCGCCCATCACCTGATGTTGCAGCGCGGTATCATGACGCCACCGTGTACGGTGACGGCCGAGTTCAGCATCAAGCTGACGCGGCCGACGCCGACATCAGGCCCCGTGCAGTTGCACGCCCGCATCGTCGAATCGACACTGGACCGGGTCGTGGTGGAATCGACGTTGGAGGCGGCGGGAAAGACCTGCGCCGCGGGACGCGGGACGTTCGTCGCCGTCGAACCGGGACACCCGGCCTATCATCGCTGGTAGATCAACCGGTGGGCTGTGCACCGCGCGCCGGCGGCGGCGTCGGAGTCGCCGGTTCGAGCGACGGAGCGCCGTCTTCGGTATGCGCCGCACTGGACTTGGCAGCCCCGAGCGGCCGTCCACCCCAGTGCAACACTTGAATCTTGCCCATCACCGCGGCATTGTTCTCGGGCTGCTCGTCGAGGATTTCGTCATAGAGATGTTCGGCACGCGCCAGGTCGCCGTCCCAGGCCACGACGCGCGCTAGCCCGAGCCGCGCTTCGACATTGCGGGGATCGTCCTTCAAAACGCGCTCATAGATATTGATGGAACGCTTGTACTCTTCGCCCCACGCCAGAATCTTCGCATAGTCGACGAGCAACAAGTGATCGCCGGGCGCTTCGCGCAACAATTCCTCGTAGGCTTCGCGGGCGCGGGTCAAGTTGCCTTGCCAGCCATAGACACGCGCCCGGCCCAGGCGGGCTTCTTTGTTCTTGGGATCCGATTTCAGGACCTTCTCATAGACGCCCATGGCGCGATCGAATTGATCGTTCCAGGCCAAAGTGCTGGCGAGGCCCAACATGCCCTCGACACTGTCAGCGTGCTGCACCAAGAGGCGCTCGTAGAAGTCGGCTGCCTGTTTGTACTCGCCGGCCCAGCCGTGCGTCTGCGCCGCGCCGAGCAGGGCTAAGTATTCGTTCGGACGCGTGGCAAGAACCGCCTCGTACTCGTGCGAGGCATCCGCGAACCGGCCGTCGGCGCCTAGCGCCCGCGCGTGCCCAAGTCGAAAATCGAGGTACCCCGGTTTGAGATGCAGCGCCTTGTCGAACAAGGCCACGGCTTCGCCGGCGCGTTCGAGACGCAGCACGGTCGCCGCCAGTTTCCCCAGCACCGTCGGATCATTGGGCCGCGCGCGGTCCGCATCGCGGTACGACTTCTCGGCGTCCGCCCAGCGCCCCAACTCCGTGTGCTTGTCACCGTCCTGAATGAATCGATCGCGATCGGCGTCCGTAGTTGTCGCCACGGCCGCCGTGGCGACGGATTGCTTCGCCGCGGGTGGCGCGGGCTTGGAGGCCGATTTGGCTGCGGCCTGTGAAACCGCGGGCAGCCCCAGCCAGAGCGCTAAGACGGCGCCGCGCGCGGCATGCTTTTGCAAGCGACGTTGGTTCACGGCGTCTTGCTCCTCGCGCGCTCATGCAGCTCACGCTGCAACGCCAAGCCCTGCGGATCCCGTGGTTGTTTGGCCAAGAGCGCATCGACTTCAGCGCCCGCCTCGCGGACCCGCCCCGCACTCAGATGCAGGCGCGCCAATGCGGCGCGCGCCGTTCGGTCATCGGGATTTTCATGCAGCAAGTCCTCGAGACAGCGCCGCGCTTCCGTCTCGTGTCCGAACTCGGGCCCGAGTGCGCCGAGTCCCAGACGCGCGCCCGGATGAAATGGGTCGACGAGTAGCACCCAGCGGAACATTTCGAAAGCCGAGCGCCGGTTGCCGGCACTCGCCAAGCGCCACGCGTCGGCCACCATGTCGGCCGGGGTCTTGCCCGCCACGCGCCATGCCGAGAGCATTCCATCGACGGACTTCACGAGATGACTCTCGGTCTCTTCCTCACTCGGGTGGGCTCGCAAGAGGCCGTCGGCGATCGGCAGGCATTCCGCGAAGCGCTGTGACGTGAAGAGCACGGCTTCCAGGCCGCGGACGCTCTCCTCGCGTTCGGGATTGCGCGCCAACACGCGGCGGAACTCGGCTTCGGCCTCGGCCGCTCGGCCGGCGCGGTACAGCGCGAACGCATGACCGTTCATCAAGTCCAAGTGTTCGGGCGCGACTTCGAGTCCGGCGCCAAAGGCTTGCACGGCGTCCGGCATGCGGTCGAGCCGGTACAGAGCCCAACCCAACAGTACTTGGGCGCGCGGCCGCGACGTGCCGGGAGTGGAGAGGACGCGCACCACCGCCGCATAGTCGTGCCACGCGTAGTAGATCTCGGCCGAGTCCAGCCGCGCCATACCGGCGGAAACTTGACTCGGGTCGAAGGCGTGCGGACGCGTGGAGCGCGGCGGCGCGACCGGGGCGCGGTCTTCTGCCGCCACGATTGCGGCATGAACGACCACACTCGCGACCACGCACGCAACGAACCGCGGTGGACGATACGGCATGCCGATGCCTCCGAAGGGCGCCCGGTTCCCACAACCCTGTGGGCAGGGGGCCTGCCCGCCGTGGAATCAGCAAGGATCGTGCTTCCGGCTACAACTTCGCCGCGGGCCGGTGTGCGCGTCAGGACTCGATGCCGGCGGGATTGTGCGGAAATCCCGGGCGGCGTGCTGTAGCGTGGCGTCATGAGCCGCAACGCTGTCGACGCGCTACTGGAAGAATGGGATCGCGCCAGGCTGGAGATCGTGGCGCTTCTGCCGCGCATTCCGGCTGCGGAGTTCAGCGGCGGCGACCCGCTGGACGAGCAACATACGCGCGGCATTCTCGTGCATGTGTTGCGCGCCGGCTACGGCTACGCGGCGTGGGTGTGTGATGCGCTGCGATTCCCGCCGCCCGAGCGCCGCATGGATCCCAAAGCGTTGGATGGACGCGACGCATTCACGGCCGGGTTTGCGGATCTACAGCGCTTCTTCTTTGCCGCGCTTGGGCCGCTCCAGGACACCCATCTCGAGCCCCCACAGGGACAACTGGCACCGCAGTTCCGCTCGCGTTGGGGCGAAAACTTCACCGTCGAACAAATGCTCGAGCACGCCGTCTGTCACAACCTGCGCCACCGCCGCCAACTCGCCCGCCGATTGGCGTGAGCCGCTCGGTGCCCTATCCCAGACGATCCACCGCCTGCTGCATCGCGGTGCGATAGATGGGTTGCGGATTCAGCGCGTGTTCGCGCACACAGGCTTCGGTGAACTTGATCGCGTGCTCGTCACCGGTCGCGATGGCGCGATCGATGAGTTCGTCGCGCGAGGCGTTCGGGTCGGCGGGTGGCTGCGTCAACGTTCGGCCACCGCTTGCCGCGTAGAGCGCGGCGGCGCCTTGCCACGCGTAACGCAGCAGAGTGCGCTGCGCTTCCAGCGGCAGAGACGGGAGAAGCAACCGGATCGCGCTCGGGCCCGTGACCGTGTGAATGTAGGTGATCACACTGCCGGGTGGCACGCTAGCGCAATACACGCCCGCAAACGCTGCGGTCAAATCCGAGAGAAAAAGTGACGCATCTCCCGAAACATCCACCTCGTCGGTAACTGCCGCAAAGGCTGGAAAGCTTGCGAGCGGCCGCAACCGGTGCGTGATGTTGCCGCCGGTAATGCGTTGATCGGCGGGGAGCGTCGCGACGCGGGCGATCGCTTGGGAAGGCAGCGCACGAACGGCGTTGCGATGCGGCTCGTCCGGCAGCGTCTCGTAGGTCGCGGCCCAGTAGCCCAAACCCTCGGCAAACTCCCGGCGCCGCGCCGGCGTGTCTTGCAGGCCGAGGCTCCGCACCGCGTGCGCGGTGCGGATGACGCCGTGAAATGCCGCGGCGATGACGCCCGGGGCGAGCCGTGGCGCCCACTCGGCGAGAACCGCGGTCCAGGGCTGCGCTTCACAGGCGCGCTCGAAGTAGGCGATCCAATCCGTGACGCGCGATGGGTCGCCGAGTGCTTCACGCCATTCTTGCGGATCGATGCGGCGCGTCGAGCGCGGATGCGGTTGGAGCCGGCTCTTGTAAGACTCGACCCACGGCACGACCGCATCGGCGCGGCCGAGCGCCACGAGCGCTTCCGCCGCCATCGGCCCGTGATTCGAGAGTCCACCCGCATACTCGGGTCCCGTGGACGCGAGAAGCGCGAGTGCATCTTCCATGGCTTCCGCACCGCGCATCGCATCGCCTCGAGAGGTGTCCTGCGGCACGGTTGGTGCAGCGGCGACGCGGTGTGCGAGTCCCGCCGCCGAAGCAGCCGCGGCGATCACGCGAAGAAACTGGCGCCGCGAATGAGCCTTCATCTTCGCCGCCGCGGGTTAGGGCCGGCGCGCAGCGCCGCGCCGCACAATCGCGTACAAGAGAAACGGTACTCCGACAGCCAGCGCGACATGCCCCCAGTCCACCGTGCCCGAGCGACGGTACGCTGTCCACTCGTTGATGAACGCAACCACGCTGCCAAGAACCCCCAGCCCGACAGCCAACCACCCACTGCGAGTGAGACGACCATTTCCCATGCGCCATCCTCCTTCAAGCACTTGCTAGACGGCAGACTGCGGGATCAGCTTGCGAGCACGCACCGGCCGGCCGGTGGCCGGCAGCCCCCGCCAGGTCCCCGCTTGCGTGCCGCTGATCACGCTCACCCCAAGGCGCGTCGTCGTACTGCGCCTCGCCTCCAAAAGTCTCCATGATGCCGGCCAGTTCATGCGCGTTCTCACGACGCACATGCTCCTCGACGATCCACAGGCGGGCTGCATTTCAAAGTCGAAGATGTCCGGTGCCATTCGCAGGTGGTGCGTCAACCACGGCCCGGTTGGCGTGATGCCCTGGGCCGCGATCGCGGCCATCAACTCGCCGAGCCCGGGTTCCATGACATGCCGGATTTCGGCGCGCGGAATCGTCAGCCGGATCATCGCGGTCGTCTGCGCGGTCGTCTGTGTGATCTGTGGCTTGTCGAGCATCAGAAGTCGTCCCCTTTTGGTCGGCTTCGTTCAAGAATGCCAGATGTCGAACGCCATGTCATGTACTCGCAGGCCGAGGGCCCATCAACCATGCCCGGCGCGAAACCGCCCGCGACGTTTTACTCCCGAGCGGAGCGCTTGCGCCTGGAGAAGGCGAGCGCCAGCAAACCAAGCGCGGCACCAGGCAAGCCAATCGCCCACGCGCCCGCGAGCGCGAGGAGGAGGCCGCCGCCCAGCACTAACAAGATTCGAGTTCGTCGCAGGGCACCGAACCCGGCGAGTGCGAGGCCAACGAGAGCGAGGACCCCGAACACAACAACCGTTACGTCACCCACGAGTTCCTTCCTTGCCCTTCGAGAACGAACCCAAGGGATCAGGCAACGACCAAGTACTCGCTCTGCACGAGGCCGCTCGGATAGGACCGCGTGGCCACGTGTTCAAAGCGAATATCGCGCAACAGAGGCCCGAACAAGGGGATCCCACTACCGAGCAGCACCGGGATGCGGGTGATGATCACGCGCTGGATGAGACCGGCAGCCAGGAAGCGCTGGATGGTCACTCCGCCGTCGATGTAGAGGTGCTTCATCCCGCGTTGACCGAGCAGCGCGACGACCTCTTGTGGGGTGCCCGTCATCGCATCGCAGACGGCGCCGGCGGGCGCCACCACCGTCGCTGGCCTCGAACTCAGGACAACCACGGGCTTCTCAAACGGCCAAACGCCGAACGTCAGCACGGTGTCGAAGGTCTTCCGGCCCATGACGACGGCATCGACGGTGGCCATGAACTCGGTGTAACCGTGGGGCTCGCCGCCGTCTGCCGGCAGCCAGTCGAGCGCGCCATCTCGCCGCGCAATGAACCCGTCGAGACTTGTCGCGATGAATACCGATGCCTTCATATCCCCCCGAACATTTGTCGCCATGGAACGACCCGCGTGCAGCGGTCCGCAATACCGCTAACGATGACCGCCGCGGCCGAGGAATTCGATGATCCCGCGCGTTTCGGGCGTAAAGCCCAAAAGTTCTTCCGCCTTCAAGAGACCCAGCGCCTGGATCGCACCGAGCTGCTCGATCATCGTCGAGCGTCGGGGATCGTTGAACGTCCGTGCCAGCGTGCCGTCGCGGTCCTTCAACAAGCGGTGCACGACGACATAGCGCTCATGATTGCTCTGCGAAGCATCGAGCAGAACGCGCCGAACCTCATCCAGAACGCCCTCGCAGAACCGGTCAAGAGCCGTCGCGCGAAGTTCCCTGAATAGCGTCCAATCGGACTCCGGGACGCTTCGGTTCATTTCTCCTTGCCTCCCCGGCCGAATTAGATGCGGAAGGGCGAGTCATGTGCGGAAAGTCTACTCCCCCCGCGATGATGGTCCAAGATGGCGAGATCGATCGCCGCAAGCGCCCCCCTAGACCAGGCTGCCCAACGATTCCCCGGCCGCGACAATCGTGGGGAAATGAGACGCCCCCCTTGGGCCCGCTCCGGCCCGGGTTGTTGACAGGCTTAACATTTGCAAGTAACTTTGGGATGTATCACCCCTCTTGCTTCGGCGGGAGGGCGCGGGGCCGCCGAAAGGCGGCCTCTGCTTTTTCCCCGGGGCTCGGATACACTTGCCTCCATGCGTACAAACGTCTACGTCGACGCTTTCAATCTCTCTACGGCGCACTCAAACAGACGCCGTACCGGTGGCTCGATCTTCGGCACCTCTGCACTCTGCTGCTGCCGGGACACACAATCGGTCGCATCCGGTATTTCACCGCGCAAGTCCATGAGAGACCAGACAAGCCTGGCACCAACGTGCGCCAGCAAGTGTACCTGCGCGCTTTAAGGACAATCCCCAACCTGACGATCCACCTCGGCTTCTACCAAACGCACCCCGTCGTGATGCGTGACGCGCTGCCCTCGGGCGCTGCCGGTAAGCCGGTAAGAGTACTCAAGACCGAAGAAAAAGGTTCGGACCTGAACTTGGCAACCTACCTGTTGGTCGATGGATTCCGCGGCGAATACGAGACGGCGGTCGTCGTCTCGAACGACTCAGATCTGTGTGAGCCAATCCGGATTGTCCGCCACGAACTCAACAAAGCCGTCGGAGTTCTCAACCCGCATCCCCATCCGAGTCGCGCCCTCCTTCGCCACGTCACGTTCCTCAAACAGATTCGACGGGGTGTACTCGCCCAGAGCCAATTCCCGCCGACGATCACAGACGGACGCGGAACATTTCACAAACCTCCAGTGTGGTAGTCGCGGAGTTGTCCGACTCTCGCAGACTGGCAAAGGACAGGTTTTCGGCTCGTCGGTCCCGCTCTGTTTCGCCCAGCAGACAGGTTTTCGGACAGGTGCTTCCGCTTCAGCGCCGACGCGCCCTCCGCTGGCGCGCGGGCCCCGCGGCGCGAGCCTTCTATTTCCGCTTGATGCTTGCTCGCCCGGCAAGGCAGTGATACGCTCCGAGCGTCAGACCTTCCTGATGACTAAACGTGGCGCTCCCCTGCCGCGCGCGGACGGCAGCGCGGGAGGTAATTATGCGGACTCGCCTCGCCTTCTTCTTAACGGTGACCCTCGCCGGGCCGGTCCACGCCCAATGTCCCGTATCCTCCGGGACCTGGACAGGCCAGGTGGGGCAGCAGCACGTCGCGTTCCGGGTCACGAGCAGCGGAATGGTCGTCGACTCGGTGGCGGTTTCGTTAGTTGGCGTCTGCTTGCAATCGCAGTACAGCGCGACCGACAAGACCCCGGTCGTCCCGCTGCAGTGCAGCCCCTGGGGATTCGAATGGTTTCATTGCCGCCCCGACCCGCCGTCGAACAAGGGGTTCCGACTCGCGGTTCAGTTCGACGCGTTCGCCCATGGGACGGCCTCGATCGAATTCCTGAGCATGGGGTGCAGCACCTCGAACTCGACGTGCACGGTCGCTGATTTTGTTGACGTAACCCCCGTCGCGCCCGAACCGCCACCACACCCAGTGATCACCTGCCAATACTCGGGTGCGGGCACGATCCAGTACGGCGTATCCAACGGGGGCTCCGGCGTTCACTTCGATGTCGACGCGGCTCGTTTCGGACCGATCTCCATCGACGCGACACCCCTCGACCTGACCGGGGCCGCGGACACGGCGTCGTTTCCGGTGAGCTGCACAGCTGCGGGGCGAACCGCGGTGACGCTGGCGGTGCATTCGAATGGGGCGCTCGTCGACGTTTCCGAACTGTGTTTCGAGTGCGGTGGCGCAGGACAGACGCCCGTCGAGGTTTCGTGCTCGGCCGGAGGGCCATCGAAATCGATTCAATGGCAGCAAACGTACCCCGGCCCCAGCCGTTGGGGAGGGACCACGGTGTGCCAGACCGCGGATGGCGGCTTTGCTCTCGCGGGAGACGGGGACGGGGGGACGACGTTCAGCCTCATCAGGACGAAACCCGAGGGCGACGTTCTGTGGGAACGAACCTACAGCATTGCCGGCCACACCTTGTGGTTCAGGGACATGGAACCGACGGGAGACGGAGGGTTCGTGCTCGCCGGTCGGATCAGTGCGCCCGGAGAGTCGGGCGACGCCTTTCTGATGAAAGTAGACGCCGCCGGGGACACCACTTGGACGCGGTCCTACGGCAATGCCTCGACCCCCGAGATCGCGCGTGCCGTCTCCCTGACATCCGATGGTGGATATATCTTGGCCGGCAACGTGAGTTTCGGTTCCCCCGCCTACGACGATCTCTTCTACGTGAAGACGGATGCTTCGGGATTCGCCCAATGGACGCGCAGCCACGACGCAGGAGACCTCGAAGTCGCGCACGACGTTCTGCAAACCCGCGATGGAGGATATGTTCTCGCCGGCTATACGACGGGCGTCGGAGCGGGTGGATACGATGCCTACCTCGTGAAGACAGACGCCGCCGGAACCGTCCTGTGGCAGAGAACCTATGGCGGCGCTCTAGGTGATTGGGCGCGGTCGGTTCAAGAGACCTCGGATGGTGGACTCGTGCTCGCCGGTGCAACGGGGGCCTTCGGTTCCGGCGCGTGGGACTTCTTCCTGGTCCGAACAAAGTCCGACGGTACAGAGCTGTGGGCTACCAACTACGGGGGATCGGCTGACGACGAGGACGCAACGGTCGTGCGCGAGGCTGCGAACGGCGGGTACATGCTCGCCGGAACGAGGGCAACCTTCATCCAACCGAATGTGTACGAGTTGAGCACGTACGTCGTCTTTACCTCGGTGACCGGCGACACCATTTGGACAGAGACATTCAATGACCCCGCTGCCGGCGACGACATCGACATCGCGCTCACGAGCGATGGGGGCGCGGTCGTTCTGATGCCGGTCCAACTGGGCCCCGGGTCCACTGGTGTCGTGCTCGTCAAGCACGGCCCCTCCGTCCCCACCGCGGTCACGGAAGGCCCACCTGGCGCCGCACGCATCGCTCTGTCGGCGTTCCCGAACCCATTCAACCCCAGCACGACAATCGTGTTCAGGGGTGCGGATCCGGCACGACCGCGGCTGACGATCCACGACGCAGCCGGCCGGCTCGTGCGCGTGCTGGGTCCCGGAATCCGGATTCCCAGCGGGCGGATGTGGACATTCGACGCCCGCGGCGTGCCCTCGGGCATCTACACGGCCTCTGTGAACGCCGACCGCGGCAAGATCTCGCGCAAGCTCGTCCTCGTCAAATAAACCCGAGCTCGGCTCCGGCGTGCGGACACCGCGCGCTTCTTAAACGCTTCGGAGTCGGCCCGTCAGTGCCTCCCTTGGACGCCACGCCCTGCCTGTGCTACTCTGCGCAACTCATAGAGTTACGACCAAGGTGGCGGCGTAGCTCAGATGGCAGAGCAGCGGATTCATAAGCCGCGGGTCCGGGGTTCGATTCCCTGCGCCGCCACCAATTTTCCTCTCCGGCGCGAGCGCTTCATGCGCGATCCAGGGTCCAAGAGCACCGCCGACACGGCGCGCCTCGCACGCCGCGTCGGGCTCGATCTGCGGCGCCATTGCCGCGTCGCGCGCGGCGAACGCCTGCTCGTTGCCGTCTCGGGCGGCAGCGACTCGGTCGCGCTCCTGTCGCTGCTCACGGATTTGGCGCCGCGGCTCGGGCTCGGGCTCGAAGTTGCGCATTTCGATCATGCACTCCGCGCCGAATCGGCCGCCGATGCGCAATGGGTCGAGGAACTCGCACGCATGCACGGACTCGCATCACATGTCGAGCGGTGGAGTCTGCCGCTCCCCGGCGAAGCCGCCGCGCGCCAGGCGCGTTACGAATTTCTGGAGCGCACGGCGCGCACCCACGACTGCAACGCCATCGCGCTCGGACATCATCTCGACGATCAGATGGAAACGATTTTGATGCGCCTCGGGCGTGGCGTCGGGTTGCGCGGCGCGCTTGGGATGGCATGGCGGCGCGACGGCGCAGTGCCGCTCGTGCGGCCGCTGCTCGAAGTGCGGCGCGATGTGTTGCGCGCTTACCTCGCGGCGCGCGACACGCCGTGGCGCGAAGACTCCACCAATCGCGACCGCGCGCAAACTCGCAATCGCATCCGCCACGAACTCGTCCCGGCGTTGGATGCCACACTCGGCCCGCAGTGGCGCACCCACTGGCAGGCGACGTGGCAGGACTTGCGCGACACGTTCGAATGGCTGGACGCGATGGCCGCCGAACTCTTGACGCGCGCCGCGGCGGCCGGTCAATCGGCGATCACGAGTTCGCCGCCGGCCGCGCCGATGTCACGCCTGCATCTCGAAAGCCTTCGCACCGCGCCCGGACCCGTTGCACGCCTCGCATTGCAGCGCTGGCTGGATGTCGTACCCGACGGCATCGCGCGCGCCCACTTAGACGACGCACTCCGTCTCATTCGTTCCCGCCAAAGCAGCCGCAGGCTCGAACTGCCCGGTGGCTGGCGCTTGGTGTGGGATCAGGAATGGCTCTGGCGCCATGCGCCGGACCACGTCGAGCCGGTGATCGCGCCGCGCCCGAGCCTCGGCATCGAGACCCTGACGCCGGACGATGCGCGGCGTGCCCTGCAGGTCCCGCCCGCCGCGACCCCGGACAACATTGCGATTCTCAATGCCGATGCCCTCGTGCCACCGCTCCAGGTCCGCTCACGGCTTGCCGGCGACCGGATGCGCCTCCTGGGCAGCCCGGGGCATCGGTCGGTGGCGCGCATTTTTCAGGATCATCGGCTCCCAGCGCGGCTCCGCGCCGCATATCCGGTGGTCGCCGACGCTGTGGGCGTGGTTTGGATTCCGGGCGTTGGCGTGGCTGAGAGGGCCCGCATTGGCGACGACACCCGATCAGCCGTCCGCGTCCGCCTGGAAGGGCCGTCTGTGGGGTTGCCGGAATCAGGTCCAGCGACCTAAGTTGGAGAGACTTGCGCGCCCCAGGGGCGTGCTAGAATGACGAGAGCCGGGAGGCGCCAGCGCCACCGCTTTCGACCGCGCGCGCCGGGACACGATCCCACCGAACCGGGACCCGTCGCTCTCCACATCGTGGAAGGTTTTCCGAGTGCCCACAGAGGATACCTTGCGCTCCATCCCAGCGTACGAGCTGGATGTGCCGATGAAGTCGATTCTCATCGGCCCGGACGAGCTGTCGGCGCGCGTTCGGGTCATGGGCCGCGAGATTTCCGACCACTATCGCGGCAGCGTGCCGCTGCTCATCAGCGTGCTGAAGGGCGGCGTTGTCTTCCTGACGGATCTCATGCGGGCGATCACGATTCCGCACCACATCGATTTCCTGCAGGTGTCGAGCTACGAAGGCGGCACGAAGACAACCGGCACCGTGCGAATCATGAGCGACTTGGGCGAGAACATCGCGGGACGCGACGTCCTGGTCGTGGAAGACATCGTCGACACCGGGCTGACACTCACGTATCTGCTGAAGCAACTGGAGATTCGCGGTCCCAAGAGCTTGCGGGTCTGTGCCTTGCTCAGCAAATCCGACGCGCGCCGGGTGGAAGTGCCGGTGGCCTACTTGGGGTTCGAGATTCCGGATGTTTTCGTCGTCGGCTACGGCCTGGACTACCAGGAGAAGTACCGCAACTTGCCGTACATCGGGGTTCTGGACCTCTAGACCCAAACTGGCGGCAGCGCGTGTCAGGGCGAACCGGCTCCGAACCGCGAACCGTTTCTGAAGAGAGCAGGCGATCATGAGCGAAGAGCCGCGCGCGCCCCGTAAATCGCGCCCGCGCCCGCCCCTCGGTCTTCCCAATCCGCCGCGCCGCGCCCGCCCGGGGCGTCAAATGGCGTTCTGGATCGTGCTGTTCCTGGTGCTGCTGCTGTCATTCCAGCATTGGATGAACGGCAAGGCGACGCCCGAAAAGATCACCTACTCGCAGTTCACGCGCGAGATCGACAACGGCAACGTCAAGGAAGCCACCTTCGTCGAGAAGGAAGTGCGCGGTGAGTTCACCGAGCCTCGCCCGTTGACGGTCGGGCTGTCGCAAAAGACGGTCCGCGCCTTCAAGGTCAATCTGCCGTTCGAGGATCCGAAACTCATCGACCGGTTGCAGGACAAGAATCCGAACGTCGTCATCAACGCCGACCGTTCGCAAGGTAACTGGATGGGCTATCTCTTCTCGGGCCTGCCGATCCTTTTGCTCTTCCTGGTGTGGCTGTTCATCTTCCGGCAGATGCAGGGCGGCGGCAATCGCGCCTTCAATTTTGGAAAGTCGCGCGCCAAGCTGCTGGACGGCGACCGTCCGAAGGTGACGTTCGACGATGTCGCCGGCGCCGAGGAAGCCAAAACCGAATTACAGGAGATCGTCGAGTTCCTGCGCGACCCGAAGAAGTTCCAGCGCTTGGGCGGCCGTATTCCCAAGGGTGCGCTGCTCCTCGGCCCGCCCGGAACCGGCAAGACGCTGCTCGCCAAGGCCGTCGCCGGTGAGGCGTCGGTCAGCTTCTTCAGCATGAGCGGTTCGGACTTCGTCGAGATGTTCGTCGGCGTCGGCGCGTCACGCGTCCGCGACCTGTTCGAGAACGGCAAGAAGCACGCGCCGTGCATCATCTTCATCGATGAAATCGATGCCGTCGGCCGGCACCGTGGCGCCGGTTTGGGCGGCGGACACGACGAACGCGAACAGACCCTGAATCAATTGCTGGTCGAGATGGACGGCTTCGAATCGAACGACGGCGTCATCCTATTGGCGGCAACCAACCGCCCCGACGTGCTCGACCCGGCGCTCCTGCGTCCAGGCCGCTTCGACCGCCAGATTGTCGTCGACATGCCGGACGTGCGCGGCCGCGAGGGCATCCTGCGCGTGCACTCCAAGAACATCCCGATGGCGCCCGATGTCGACATGAAGCGCATCGCGCGCGGCACGCCTGGTTTCAGCGGCGCCGATCTCGCCAATCTCGTCAACGAGGCGGCCTTGCTGGCGGCGCGCCGCAACGGCGACAAGGTGACGAACTTCGATCTCGAGGAAGCCAAGGA
This sequence comes from bacterium, assembly GCA_031362565.1. Lineage (GTDB taxonomy): Bacteria > Krumholzibacteriota > Krumholzibacteriia > JANLSU01. The sequence continues at coordinate 30,068 of JANLSU010000125.1, forward strand.
CAAGGTGTTGATGGGACCGGAACGCAAGAGCCGGGTCATCACCGAAGAGACACGGCGCATGGTGGCCTACCACGAGGCCGGGCACACCATCGTCGCCTACAACCTCGAGCATGCCGATCCGGTGCACAAGGTGACCATCGTGCCGCGCGGCCGCGCCGGCGGCGTCACCTACACCCTGCCGGAGAACGACCGCGACGAGATCTCGCGCGACGAATGTCTCGACCAGGTCACGATGGCCATGGGCGGCCGCGTCGCCGAGCGCATGATCATGAACCGTTTGGGCAGCGGCGCCCAAAGCGACATCGTGCAGGCCACCAAGATGGTGCGCCGCATGGTGACGCGCTGGGGCATGAGCGACAAGCTGGGCCCGGTGGCCTACGGGGAAACCGAAGAGCAGGTCTTCCTGGGCAAAGACTGGGGTCACAAGCGTGACTTCAGCGAGGCCACGGCGCAACTCATCGACGACGAAGTGGCGCGCATCATCAAGCATTGCTATGAGCGGGCGGAAGTCATCCTCACCGAGCACACCGACCAGTTGCACTTGCTGGCCAAGACGCTGCTCGAACGCGAGACGGTGGATGGCGACGAGTTGCGCAAGCTTCTGACCGGCGAAGAACTGCCGCCGCCTCGCGTCCTCAACATGCCGCCCATCGGCGACCGCCCAGAGACAGGCGCCACCGCCGAAACCACGGCACCGGCCGATGCAGCGACACCGCCGGTGCCCGCGCCCGAGCGCCCGAACACGGCCGCCGCTTCGCAAAGCGACGCGCCGCAACAAGCGCCGCGCCCCGCGTCGTCCTGAAGCCGCAGGTCTTACCGTCCAAATTGCCTCTGCCGCGACAGCGCGTGGCTTGAGCGCTCCGCCGGAGTGCGCGTCAGGACGCGCATTGAAAGACATTGCCTTCCACCGAACGCGGGACCAGATTCAGCGCCAATGCCGCGCTGGATCGTCGTGCAGCACCGCGTTTACGGTGCCGACCAGCCGCTCGAGTTCGACCCCAGCGCGCAGCTGGACGCGAATCGCACTCTTCACCATGGCCATGAGAACGCCGGCCGGCACGCCGTGGCCGGTGACATCGGCGATGAACACCGCATCGCGATCTGCACCGTCGACCGCGTCCAGCAAATCGCCGCCGACTTCGGTCGTGGGATCCGAGCGGCCACGGATCTCGATGCGCGGTGTCGAGCGGCCGATGGGCGGCACAAGGCTCTCGTGAATATCCTTCGCCAAGCGCATCTCGGCACTCATGCGCATCGAGCGCGTCGCTTCGGTCGAGATGAAATGAATGAACGCGACGTAACTGGCGATGATGATCCCGAGGCTGATGAAGTAACACAGGAGGCGGTGCGGATCGGGTTCGCGGACCCAGAACGAGGCGCCGAGGAGCCGCGGCATGAGAAATGACGCCGGTACGACGAACGGCAGCACCCGGCGGTCGTGCGTGAATCCGTAGGCCCAGCCGGCCGCCACCAGCCCCGTCCAAAGACCCCACACAATGGTCGTCGGCCAGGGCGCCGGCCGCACTGCCGCCATCTCGAACAAAATTCCCGTCAACGAAAAAAGCGTCACGACGGCGGCAAAGAACTGCCAGGCGGCTTTGCGTCCGATGTGGTCGGTCCAAAACGACGAGGTGGCGGCGCCGCGACGCTGGAATGCCCCGTGTCTCGCCATGCTCAGGCCGGTCCCGAGGCGTCGGTGGATTCCGGCACCGCCGCGGGTGCCGCCGACTTCAGTTCCTCGACGTAGTTCATGCGCAAATCGTACAGCAGCCGTGAAATGGCCCGCGCTTCCTCCTCATGCAGATTGCCGCGGGTCTTTTCCTCCAACACCCCCAGCAGGTCGATCGTTTCCTTCGCCTGCTCGATGTTGCGCTCGATCTTCCCCGTCATCGGATTCGTAATCTTGCCCAGCTGCATCCAAGCCGACATCTGCAAACTAGCAACCAACCCCAAAAACAAATCACTCGCCTTCTCGCCGTTCATGCTTTCCTCCTGACTTGGGTAGACGCATTGTTGGACACCCCGTGTGCGCCCAGCAAGGGGGCCTCATCCGGCTCCGTTTCCGGTTCCGGTTCCGCTTTCCGATTCCGATATCCGATTAGACGCACGTCTTCGGGGGTGTGGGACCCCCCGCCCGCGAGTTAACGGGGACGCGCCGCTAATATTGCGCGCGCAGCGCGCGGCGCGGTCCCGTATGTGTGTGTCGGCGGGGGGTGGCACGCCCCCGAAGACCCCCCCCCCCGAGGGTGGG
>JANLSU010000043.1:0-31611 GCA_031362565.1 bacterium
GCTTGGTTAACGGGCTCGCGCATCTAATCATGCGCGCGAAGCGCGCGGCGCGGCCCGTTCTGTCTGAGTCGGCGGGGGGTCGCACACTCCCGAAGACCGCCTCGCTCCAGCGATCCCTCCGAAACGGGCACAGGACGACGAAAAGAACCTCAAGCCGTGGCCGTAACCGCGCCTTCGAAGATCTTCATTTCGCCGACGGTATAGAAGCCGCGCTCCGACAGCAGCCGGATGAGCTCCAGCAGGACGCGCGCCGTTGCGTAGGCGTCGTCGTGGGCGCGGTGGCGGTGTTCGAGGGGAATTCCCAGGTGGGTCGCGAGACTGTGCAGCTTGCGGCTGCCGGTCTTGGGATGAATGAGCCGTTGCGACAATTTCACCGTGCACAGATGCGGCAGAATGAACCGCACACCGGTCGCCTGTTCGACCATCACCTTCAAAAAGCCGTAGTCGAAGGAGGCGTTGTGGGCGACGAAGATGCCGCCATCCAGAGCCGCCAGAATCTTGGGCAGCAGTTCCTCGAGCGTCGGCGCGTCCTGCACCATGAGATCGTCGATACCGGTGAGACGCGTGATGCTCTGCGGGATCGGCCGCTGCGGATTGACCAGCGTCGAGAGCAACGGCTCGGCAACTCCACCGCAGACGCGGAACAGTCCGATGTCGATGATGGCGTTGGTGGCCGGATCGCTGCCGGTCACTTCGAGATCGAGAACGCGGAATTCGGCTTCGGCAAGCGGCGAGTCGGCATAGCCGCAACTGATCGCTTCCCACAGACCGGCGTGGACCTCTTGGAAGCGCGTGTCGCGCGCCAGCACCCGCCGGACGGCGCGCCGCATCTGGCGCTTGTCACGCACTTTGAGCTCGAGCACCCGGCTACCGATCAACGCCGAGGGCGTCGGCGCCGGGTTGTCGTTGATGAACCGGTATGCCAGGTCCAGCTTGGCTGCCCGAGCTTCGGGATCCATGCCACCATCTCTCGAAGTCGGTCGCAGCGGGGGGTCGTCCACGGCCGTCGCAGACCCCAATGGTACCCTTTATGACATCCCGGTGTCAAAAGCGGCGCGATTTGGCACGGATCGAAGCGCTGCGGAGTGGGGCGATTTGCCACGACGAGGGCCGTGGTTTGTTCGGCGCGACCGGCTACGACTCGGGCCCCGATCACGGCCGCCGCGACTTGCCACGACTTGGGGCGCCCATGCCGAGCAGTTCCAGCGAGTACTCCCACGTGCGGGGCGAGCTCTGCGGCACGCCGGGAACCGGCTGCGAGAGGCTGCGTTCGCTGCGGACCGTCGCCGTGGCGCGAACGATCCCAAGAATAGGTGCCTCGAGGTGCGTCCAAGTCTCGACGTCGCGCACCGCCGACTGGGTCATTTGCGCCGGGCCCAAGGCCTTCACCTGGCGGCTCGACTCGTGGATCCGCCGCCCACGGCACTGGAAGGCACGCGCGCCAACGCGCAGCTCGCGGTCGGCGAGCACCGAATCGCGCCCCCCCGGCAGCGGCGGCGTGCGTTCGAGCCCGGGGATTGCGCCCCAGTCGTCCGGCCCGTAGTGGGTCGTATCGCGGCCGGCAATTTCCACGACGGAGCGTAGATGGTCGAGCAGCGAGCCGCCCTGGCCGCGAAAAAGCGCCGGCGCGACTTCGAGCCGCGCATCGAGGCTATCTCCGGCCGTGAGCTGCAAGTAGACGCTGCCATCGGGACCGGGAGCGATCCGCTGCACGCAGGCGTCGAATACGACTTCGCGCCTGCCCGCCGGCTCCTGGGCCGTGAAGCGGTAGTGGCCGCAAGCACCGACGCGCGGCGTGACCGCCTCCAGGCCGCGCAGCAAAACTTCGAGCTGCGCCTGTGCCGGCCCCGCCACCGCGACGCACACCGCCACCAAAAGCAAACCGGCGCACGAGCGGTTGGAGCCGCTCGCGCGCCGGGGTTTCGAAAAGATGCTTCTCACGAGCCGGTATGCGCTCCGTGCGCCATTTTCGCCCAGTAACTCTTGAATTCGAAGTTCGGGCTGTTCTTCTGGTCGTGACAGACCGTGCAGGTCTTCGGATCCGGCTTCATGACGAACTTGGTGTCACCGTGCAACGTTCCATAGCTGTGACACTGTTCGCAGGACACGACGCCCAGTTCGGCCTGGGCGTTGGGATAGCCGGTAGGCTGGTTGTAGCCTGTCACGTGGCACTTGAGGCACTCGGCCGAGGACTCCATAGCCTTGGCCTCGAGTGACGCCATCGAGTGCGCGTGCTTGGTGTCCTTCCACGACTCGTACTCGGCTTGATGGCAGCGTGCACACATCATTGCGCCGATGAACTTCTCCTGCGGGCCGCTGGCCGCCGACGCTCCCGCCGTGTTCGCCCCGACGACCTGCTCGACGGCCTCGCGCTTGCGCACATCCTTGAGGCGCTCCTTCAAGTCGTTCATCATGATCGTCGTGAGCGAGTCATCTTTGACGTTCTTGTCGAGCGCATGCATCTCGTGGGTGTAGCGCAAGATCTTGCCGTGCTCACTGACCACCATCATGAGTGCACCGAGGTATTTGCCGCGCTCGCCGGCTTCGAGCACCAGGCTCTTGCCGCCGGTCGAATCGGAACCCACTTCGGTGACCTTGTGGTTGACGAAGCCGTCCATGCCCGAAATCGCCACGTCGATGCCTTTGACTTCGTCCACGAGCTGCTGTGATTTGCGTTGGCCCAGATGGGTGAACACCACGACCACATCGGCCTTGGTGCGCACTTCCGGCAGCAGCGCCGCAACGGCTTCCTTGGGATCGAGGACGCTCAGATTGTCGCCGTCCGAGTTGTAGGGCGACAGGGCCTCGCCTTCCTGCATGACGCCGAGGAACGCGACCCGAATACCCTTCACGTTGCGCACAACGTAAGGATTGAAGACGAACTTCCCGTCCGCCTTTTGCTTGAGGTTCGACGACACCAGGTCGAGCTTGTCCTTGACCGCGAGGTCACGCAACGTCTGCACGCCCCAGGAGAGATCCGCCGGGGTGACGTTGACGGCCTCATACTTCATCGACCCCATGACATCCATGAGGAACAGGCTCTGCGTTTTTTGCGACTCCGCGGAGCCGCCCATGGCAAAGCCGCCACCCGACACCGGAAGCACGTTCGGGTGAGTGCCGCGATAGTTGTTGATCACCGTCGCTCGCCGAGCAACGCCGCCCATCCGGGCGGATTTTCAGCCACACTCTTCGAAGTCACCGCGATCGTCGCTCTGATACAGGAGCACGATTTCGGTTTCGGGTGCGGGCTTCATCGCCATTTGCTTCGGCTGTCCGCACGCATACGCGCCGGCGAGCCCCAGCAATGCGATCAACAACAACAGTCGACTCTTCACGTGTCGTCCTTTCGACGCATCAAGCGTTAGCGCTCGCCGTTGACTGTACCGCTACCGGCCGCCGGTTCGCAAGGGAGCGCAGCCCGCAGGCGAGCGCGAAATACCGTACCGGGCCGAAACGCGGCCGCCATTCCGGCCGGAACCACGATCGGTTGCTGCGTTTGCGGGTTGCGTGCCACCCGCTCGGCGCGCCGGCGCGTTTCGAAGGTGCCGAATCCAGGGAGTTGCACGCGCTCACCCCGTTCGAGCGCTTCTACAATGATACCGGGTGCTTGGGTTCCGCCAAACAGCGCTTCAACAGCCCGCCGCGCGTTCTCGGCGCTCATGCCACCGCGCCGCGCAACATCAGTCACGAGATTTGTCTTGTTCATGTCTCCCCTTGTAGATGACATCGGCGTTCGTCTGGACTCCAAAAACGGCAGCAAGTTCGTTGCAAGTTCGTACCCGGCGCGGGTACCGCACCCCGGCGGAGCCGCAGACCTTGCCGGGTTGCCGGTGCTATGATCCGCGCACCCCGGGGCCCGCGCGACTCGCCCGCGCTGCCCGGTGGCCGCGGTCGCGGCTACCGGTCTGCCGGATTCGGGCCTGCGCCCCGTGTGTGCCCGCATCGATGTTCCGAACCGGAGGATTCACCGCATGAAAGCGAGCCCGAGTGCGCCCGCGTTGGCTTTCGCGTCTCTCGCCGGAGGCCTGTGTCTCTTTGTTGCAACCGCATTTGCGGTGGTCGAACCCTCTGCCCCGAACCTCGACGTGCACCGGTTGCAGCCCGTCGAAGCGCTGCCGAAAGCCGCGACCCTCGCGGCGCGCGCCACACTCGAGCGCTCCCCGGCATGGATCTCGTGGAACCAGGCGCACCGCGATTGGCGCGTCACCTGGAACGAGCGCACCGGAACGGCGCACCGTCTTGTCGGTCCCGGCCTGCACACGTCCGCGTCGCTCACCCATAGCGCCGCAGTGGAATCCGCGTGCCGCGACCTCTTGAACTCGGCGTCCGGCCTGACCGGCGTTCGCCCAAGCGATTTGCATCTCCTGGCCGCCGACCACCGGCTCGGCCGCTGGTACGTGGTCTTCGAACAAACGGCGAACGGCATCCCGGTGCGCGGCGGCCGTGCCGACGTGCGCGTCACCGACCAGGGTGACGTGCTGCTCTTGGGCGCCGACTGGCATCGCAACGTGACGGTACCGGCACACGCACTGGTTGGTGCGGACGCGGCCCTCGCGTCAGCGTCGCGCGACCTCGGCACCACACCCACCGACGTCAAACATGAACTCGTCGTGGTGCCCGAGCCGCAAGGCGCGGGGTACACGTACCATCTCGCTCACGAACTGCATTTCCGCACCACGGAGCCGCTCGGCAACTGGCAGGCGTGGGTCGATGCCGAAACCGGTGCGCTTCTCGAGCGCGTCAACCAGGTGCGGTACGCCGATCTCACCGGCACGGTAACGACGCAGATCGAACCCATCACCGTCGGCGATCCGCTGGTCGAACAACCACTCCGCGATACGCGCTTCAACGTCGGCTCGGGCGTCACGGAGTTCGGCTATACCGGCCCCGATGGCAGCTACAACGTGACCACGGCGGCGACAGATTCCGTCAGCGTGCGGGTCCGCCTTTCAGGCCGCTTCGGCCGGGTGTTCAACCAGCAACTGGGGCTGGTCACTCCGGCCATCGACGCCCGCATGTTGCCCGGCTCGCCGCGCAATTTCGTGTGGAACGACAGCAATTCCAGGGCCAGCGAACGCGATGCCTACTATCATGCACTGGTCGCGCATCAGAACATCAAGACTTTGGATCCGGCATTCACGGGACTCGACTACACGATGCCGATCAAAGTCGACATCTTCGATCGCGAGTGCAATGCGTTCTACGACGGTTTGGGGATCAATTTCGAGCTCGAGAGCGCCCGCTGCGCGAACACGGCCCGCATTGCCGACGTCGTTCTGCACGAATATGGCCATGGCATTACCGACCAGGTGTACCGGCCCTTGGCGCCCTCCGGGGCGATGCACGAGGGATTCTCGGACTACTGGGCCGCCACCATCATGGATGACCCGCGCATCGGCCGCGGATTCCGTGGCCCGGGCACCATCCTGCGCACCGTCGACAACACGCGCCGCGTGCCCGACAACGTCAACGGCGAAGTCCACAACGACGGCCTCATCATCGCCGGCGCGCTCTGGGACCTGCGCCAGGCGCTCGGCAAGGCAACCGCCGACACCCTGTTTCACTACGCGCGCTATGGGCGCGCCGACAACTTCGACGACTACCTGCTGGACGTCCTGGTGACGGACGACGACAACGGCAATATCTATGACGGCACGCCGCACTTCGACGCCATCGTGGCGTCGTTCTCGGTGCACGGCATCGGCGACTACAGCGTGCAGATCGCGCACACCCCGGAGGCCGATACCGAGGATCTCCTCAAGCCGCTGACCATCGACGCGACGATCCTGTCGATTTTCGCCCTCGATCCCGCAAGCTTGCTGCTGTACTACCGCACGGATGGCGGCGGGTGGAACGAGCTGGCGCTGGCACCGGCCGGTGCCGGCGTCCGCGAGTTCGCGGCGACGATTCCAGCCCAGTCGGGCGGGACGCTTGTCGAGTACTACGTCGCGGCGGCCGACACCGCCGGACACATCGCCGTTGCACCGCCCGCCGGCTCTTTGGAGCCGTTCGCGTTCCACGTCGGCACCGACATCACGCCGCCGGTAATCACCCACACCCCGCTCGACGACCAGCCCATCGATGCGCCGGCCGGCTGGACGTTGCTCGCGGAAGTCACCGACAACCTCGATCGTGCCGTCGCCCAGGTGGCGGCGGAATACAGTGTCAACTCGCCGGCCCTCGACCAGACGGCGAATTTGGCCCCGGCGGGACTGCCGCGTTGGGCCGTGGGTCTGCCGGCAGCCGGCGCCAGTCTGGGCGACGTGGTGCACTACCGCCTGGTAGCGGTCGATTCGGCCATTACTCCGAACAGCGCCGACACACCCAGCAAGGGCGACTACACGTTTCAGGTCGTCGAGGGTCTGAGCCGCGATCTCGAAGCCAACGACGCCGGCTTCAGCCCCGGCGGCGAATGGGAATGGGGCGTGCCGAATGGCGACCTCACGGCGTTCACCGGCACCAACGTCTGGGGCACCGGCATCCACGACAGCTACGGCGACAACACGGACTCCGCCCTCGAGACGGCCCTCATCGATCTCGGTACCTGGACGCATGGGGCGTTCGTGTTCCATCACTGGCTGAAGAGCGAGCCCCTCTACGACGGCGGGCGCGTCGAAATCACCACTGATGGTGGGACAAGCTGGACGCCGATCGTGCCGAACGGCGGTTATCCGGTGGATTACGTCGACGCGATCGGCGGGGCGGGATTCAACGGCGATTCGGGCGGCTGGCAACAGGCGGAGTTCGACTTGTCGCAGTTCCTCGGGCAAACCGTGGCGCTGCGCTGGCGCTTCCTTTCGGACAACGGCGTCGTTCAACGCGGTTGGTTCATCGACGATGTCGAGATCGTCGCCCGCCAGGTGTTGTCCGTGCCGCTCGTCGTGACCGCCGAGAGCGGACTCGATTCGCAGGTGCCGGTGCGCTGGCAAGCGCCGGCCGGGATCGATCCGCTGGCCGTAAGGACGCCGCTCACCGGCTACAACGTCTACCGCGCCACGCTATCGGACTTGAGTGACGCAGTGTTGATCACGCCGTCGCCGGTTGCGACCGCCGCGTTCACGGATGCCGATGCCGTGAACGGCACGGTCTATTTCTACGCCGTGACCGCCCTGTACGCGGCCGGCGAGAGCCCGCCATCGGCTCCGGCAGCCGGCGGGCCCTATGTCGCAGGTTATTCGGCCGACGTCGCGACCCTCGACGTGCACGCGGTCGAAGCAGCCAGCGATACGGTGGTGACGTTCAGCAACACCGGTTCGGGCTTCTTGAAAATGAATGTGTGGCTCGGGGATCCCGCCGACACCAACATCGATCAAGTGCGCATCGCCTATCCGCTGGGGACGCCCGGCAAAGCCACGGCGGCGGCGGCACACCTCGAGCGCCCCCGCTTCCGCTTCGCGGACATGCTGCAGAAGCCGGCGGCGACGACGGCCAAATTGCCACGCAACGTCGCGAAGGCGGCGGCGGTCCCGGCGGGCGGCGGGTCCTGGACACCGCTCTACACCGACACGTCGGAACCGACGGTCACGCCGGATCTGAAACAGTTCTTCGTGCAAGAAACACCGACCGACATTCTGTTCAAGATCACGGCGTATCAGCCGTGGACCGATTTGCTCAACGACTTCAATACGCTGGTCGGCATCGACGCCGATGCGAACCGTGAAACCGGCGATCAAAACGGCAACGACTACTACATCATCGTCGGACCGATCGCCCTCCAGTTCGGCGTCCCGGCGGTGATCCTGGTCGGCAACAACCCGGTTGGCGTACCGGCGCATCAAGTCCTGCCGGCGGCCGGCGACTCGTTGGAAGTCAGCATCGGCCGGGCGCTGTTGGGCAACTCGCAGCGCATCAATCTGACGGTCTTGGCGCTCGACCCGGCGTTTTCGTTGCGTGACATCATGCCGAACGGCCGCGTGACATCGAGCTGGCTGCAGCCGCAGCAACTCGCCGTTTCGGTGCCGGCCGGCGCACCGGTTGCATTGTCACTCCACTTCCCCGGCATCGTGCCGTTCGGCAACTACGGCGGTAAGATCTTCCTGGAAACCAATGCGCCCGCGAACCCGGTCGTGACGATTCCGGTCGGGTATCACTTCGCAACGACGCCGGTGACAATCGCCGATTTGTCGGCGACGCAAACCAACGAAGATGTGGTGGTGCGCTGGCGTACGACGCGCGAGGACGGCGTGCAGGCGTTCCGAATCTTCCGCGCCAAAGACGGCAGCGCGTTCGCGGCGCTCGAGCCTGACGTCCAGCCGGAACCGCGCCACCAGTACGCGTTCCGTGACCCGGCGCCGGAAGCCGGCACCTACGTGTATCGAATCGGCGAGGTCGGCACGGACGGTCGAGTGACACTCGCCGCCACGACCCAAGTCACCGTCGCGGCGACCGTGCCGCGCGTCACATTCTTGGATCCGGCGGTGCCGAATCCGTTTAATCCGACGACGATCCTGCGCTTCGGACTCGCGGTCCCCGGCAGTGCCGAAGTCGCCATCTTCGACAGCCGTGGACGCCGGCTGCGCACTCTGTGGCGCACCGCGCATGCCGAGGCGGCGATCTACCATGTGACGTGGGATGGCCGTGACGATGGCGGCAGGCGCGTCGCGAGCGGTGTCTATCACGCCCGGCTTGTCGCCTCGGGCCGCGCCTGGACGCGCCGCTTGACGCTGGTGAAGTAAGCGGCGGCCTCGTTGGCCGCATCCCGTGGGCCCGGCAGGCTGCGCATCGGCGCCGCGTGCCGGGCCCGCGGTGCTTTCAGCGCTCCGAATCCGGGCGCGACTTGAGCTGCAACTCGATTTCGGAGGCCAGCAACGGCGCCGCTTCGCCGTTCCGCGAATACAAGTACGAACGCGCCGCGGTGTTCGCTCCACGCGGGTAGCGCCAGTAACGCCACGGGGTGCGGAGCAACTGGCGCAGCGCGTAGTTGCGAAAGTGTTCGGGGATATCCGCCACGAAGTCGTGCCCGAGGACCCGCAGCCGGCGGACGCCGGGCCGGTACTCGTGCGCCGGGTCCGGCCGCGCTTCGACGCGGAACGACGCGAGCAATTGCCGCAGCCGCGCCCGCCGCCAGCCGATTTCGAGCGGCATCGAGTACACGCCGCGCACCTCCGGCGAGTGGAAGACGACGTTCATATCCGTTTCCACCATCCACGCCAGCGATTCGGTGCCGCCCCGCACCCGGTCGAGAGTGCGGCGCTGTTCGGTCGCACGCCGCGCACTCACCAGGCGCGCCTTCGGCAACCACAGCTCGCGATAGTGGAAATCGACCACGATCCACTCGACGTCGCCGGCATCCGGCCCATCGGCCCGGACCCACACTTCGACGCGTTCCCAGTCGCGTTCCCACATCTTGTTGAGTTCGGCGGCGGTGCAATACATGAAACGCCACACCCAGTAGCGCTGGCCGGCGAGCCATGCCGGCGCTTGCCCCGGTTCGTAAGAATGGGCCGCACTCTCCGGATCGGCGTCATAGAAATAGAGCGTCGGCTCGAGGCCGCGCGGCACCAAGAAGGCGTCGACCAGGAAGTACGCCAGTGCCAGCGCCACCAGGGCCGCGACAAACAGACTCGGATGCGGCGCCGTGAGCGATCCCGAGAGCCGCATGATGCCGACGACCACATAGACGGGCAGCGGTCCGATGACCGCGGTGATGCCGTCACGAAACAAGATCCACGACAGCAACACGACGAGCGGATAGTGCGCGAAACGCACCAGCCCTTCGAGCCCGTGCGGCACGAGCCCGGTATGCAGCACCCATTGCGAGCCGAGTGTGAGCCCGATCGCCACGAGCGCCGAGAAGAGCAACTTGTACGTCGGGTACACCAGGCTGAAAAGCACTTCGGCGCGCTGCGGATCGAAGAGATCGCGGGCCAACGTCTCGCCGCCCCAGTCGAGCCGGACGTTGCCGTTCGGTTCCGGTTCGATCGCCAACCGGTGTGGTGTGAGCAACGTGGCCGAGTCATCGTCGGGAAGGTGCAGCCGGAACTTCGAACGTACGTGCTGCAGCACGCGGTACGGAATGAGCGCCGGCCCGGCGATGAGCGTCAGCAGGTAGTAGCCCAAGCCCGGGAGCCGCGTTTCGGGCCGGTCGAGACAGGCGCGAAACAACGCCCGGTCGACGAGACCCTGCCGCGACAACGCCGCGCGCATGACGCCGCCGAGCCCGAGGACGGACGCCCAGTAGTCGCAGTACAAGAACGCGTGCGGCTTGTCGCCGGCTGCGTCCGCTTGTGCCGGATCGGTTTTAGTAGCCAAGACCGCGGTCCCCCGACTCGTAGAACAGCTCATTCTGATGCTTCTCGACATACAGCCGGAAGTAATACTGCCAATCGTTCTGCAGACGCACGCGCGTAAAGCTCGCCTTCCAGCAATGCAACTGCCGCGTGACGCGAATCGACGGCAGTCCGAGGATGCGCGTCTTGGCGTCGTAGTACGTCCCGAACGACACGTCCCAGTTGCGGGTCGGCTGGACGCTGAAGCTGACGGGCACCGACGCGGTCTCGGTGTGGCCCTCGGTGCGCCGCAGCGAGTAGCTGAGCGACAGCGCCCAAGCGAGCGATCCCGTACCGCCCACCGCGACCGGTTTGACGTCGCCCAGCGCGCCATCCACCGAACTCAACGGCCGGGCCCGGGGACGCAAGGGCGAGACCCCGGAGCTGTCTTCGGCGGCAGCGCCGCTCGCGGTCGTGTCACTGGCGGCCGCCGGGCCGCCGCCTTCCTCCTCGACGACCCGGTTGCGGGCCTTTTCCTCGAGCCCCGTGTTGCCATACCCGAACTTGCCGCCCAGGCGCATCGCAAACGGCACCTGGGTGCTGGTGATCCGGCCGCGATACGGGTCGTAGGTTTGGCTGATGGTGAGCCGGAGGGGTCCGGAGCGATTGATGGTGATGTTGCTGCCGATCATGCCCCACTTCCGGGCCGGACCACCGGTCGCGGGAGCCACGACATCGGGGTTGTACCCGGTGCTCAACTGCCAGTCGAGCAGGCCGTCGATCTTGCGCTCACCGTCCTTGCCGCCGCGCACCTTGGCATCGAAGGTGTTGGCGAGCGACAGCGCGAGCGACGTACTGCGCACCTGTTGGTCGGCGATGTTCGGCCGCCACACGAGCGTGGCACGCGGATCGAGCCGGTGCCGCAATGCGGTGATTCCGAACACATTCGGGTAGAAGAGGCCGTACATCGTCGTCGACGCGCCGACACTCGTATCCAAGTTGCGATGGCTATTGCGCGCACTCGGGCGGGCCGTATCCTTGAGATAGCTCTCGCTGTAGTTGGCCGCCGGCGTCAAGCTCAGCATCGCCACATGCACCGAGCGGCTCAACCCGAGGCCCGTCGCGGCGCTCACGGCGTTGTCGTCACGGATCCCGAACGAATCGGCATTGGTGGCGATCAACGGAATGGCCGCACTAGGCTTAGCAAACCGCGACCGGGTCGTGGTGCGCGAGAACCGCACCGAGGGCTGAAACTGCAGGCTGTGGAAGAACGCCTGAAAGGGCTCGTGGCGCGCATCCCGTGGCGCCGGCGCCAGGCTGATACGCGGAAACGTCACATTCAGATTCGGCAGATGCGATGTGATGAGGGAGCCGGCAAACTTCGAGCCCGGATTCAAGAGCTGGGTGCGGTCGACGGCGACCGAAGTGTTCAGCCATTCGCCCTGCCGCCGGAGCGTCAGGCCCGAACGCAGGTTGCGCTCCAGAGACCGGTAAATATCGATGTTCTGGTTGACGTCGCGCACGGCGCGGTCGGAACTCGCGTAGTCGAGGCTGCCGGCGAGCCGCGTGCGTTCGCCCAGGGTCTGCTGGTGCTGCCCGCCGAGGGTGTACGAAAACACCCCGCCGCCCGGATCGAACGTCTTCCGCACGTTGTAGTTCAAGTTGCCGTCGGCGTGGTAGCGGACCTTGTAACGCGTCGCGACCGCGAAGCGCACGCTGCGGGCTTCGCTCGTCCGCAACACGCTTTGGATGCTCGAACGGTTCGGCCGCGGCCGGTCGGTGAAGTCGCCCGAGAACGTAAAATCGTAATATTTGCTCGCGGCCCAGAAGTAATCGAGGCCGCGAATATATCGCGAGCTACCATTGATGCCGAACTCGACGTCCGGCTGTAGGAAACCGGAGTGCCGGTTGGTATCGGTGGAATTGAAGATGAACGGCAGGTACATGACCGGGACGTGCCCCAAGTACACATGCACCGGCCTGCCGACGATGCGTTTGTGCAAGTAGATCTTCATGCGGTCGCATTGGAACCGGTAGTGCGGCTGTGCCAAATCGCAGGTCGTGTAGCTGGCATTCCGCACCTGCAGGATGCCGTCCTCCTTCTTGCGCAGCACTTCACCCGTGTAGTAGCCCTGATCATAGGTCGTCGAGCCGCCTTGGATCCACGCCTCGCGGCTGTTCATGTCGTAGCCCATGCGGTCGCCAAAGATGCGGTCGCCGGCATCATCGAGGGCCGGCCGTTCGGTCGCGTCCAGGAGATCGGTGTCGGCGTCATAGTGGATGCGCCCGGCGCGGAGGGTATTGCCTTCGTAGATCACCTCGGCGGCCTTCTGCAACAGCAGATCGTTTTGCTTCGCCAGGTACAAGATGCTCTCGCCGCTGTACTCGACGGTTCGCGCGCGCCGGTCGAAGTCGAACCGCGTGCTGTCCCCCACCACCACCCCGAACGTCGAATCGAAGTGCGCCGTCGCCGGCGCCCGCAACGAATCCAGGTTGCCGTCGAAATAGCGGTAGGTGCCGGCAGCATTGCCGCGGAACACGACTTCGTCGACGGCGTCGTTTTGAAACGTCATCAAGATCGAGTCAGCGTGCGCTTCGTTGCGCGAGACACGAGTCTTTTGCGTTTCTTCCGGTACGAACCGGCTCGAAGCCTGCCCCACGACTACGGCGCGCGCCAGTTTGCCACGGTCGAAGTAGAGTTGCGCCGAATCGCCGTGCACTTCGTTCGGACCGCGAATGAGCGAGGTATCGGCACGGGCTTGTAACAGTTCGGCCTCGGCCCGCACCGCGACCCGTTCGACCTCTTTGTCTTTGTAAAACACGTCGATCTGGCGGCCGCGCATCGTCGTGCCATCGCGGTCGACCATCGGATGGCCGCGCAGGAGAATCATGTCGCGGTTGCGATACAGGATGGCCGAATCAGCGAGGGCGAGGGTCGTGCCGCGCCGGATCTGCACGTTGCCGCGGGCCCGCACCACACTGCGGTCGCGATCGAAGCGCAGGTCGGCGGCCCGCACTTCGGTATTGTCGGCACCTTTTTCGCGCAACACCATGAGCGGCTGGGGCTCGAGCCGGGCTTCGCCGCTCGTGCGGTCGTAGACCGCATGCGTGCCGCGCGCCTCCGAGCCGGTCTCCAAATCGGTGATGACGACCGAACCAAATGCTTCGCCGGTACCCGCGGCCTCGTGGTACAGCACGCTGTCGGCTTGCACGCGGTTCTTGGCGTCCTTGAAGTCGACCTCGCCCCACAGCCACGCGAGCTGTGTCTTGCGCCAATAGCGCACCCGGCGCGCGTGAATGAGCCCGAAGCGATCTTCGATGGTGACGCGGCCCTTCAACGCCGCGATGTCGTCGGGACGCGAGAACTCGCCCTCGTCGCCCTTCATGACCACACCGCGGTCGTGGACCACGACATTTTCGAAGAAGAAGCCGCGGCCTTGGCTGCGATAGATGCGGGCGCGGCGGCTGTCGATGGTCGTGCTGTCGCTCACGAGCCGCACGCCGTTTTCCAGGTAGCTCACCCATTCGCCGTTCTCACGCACGTAACGGCCGCGCCCGGCACTGACGTGCAGGGTGTCGGAGCGTGCCGAGGAGTCGGCGACGGCGAGAGGCGCCGGAACGGGCGCTGGAACCGGAGCCGGCGGCTTGGGCACGGGCTGCGAGCGTGCGAGAGCGGCGCCAAGCGTGCACGCGACGCAGGCGAGGGCTGCAATGCGGCGCAGTCCGGCGGGCGAAAACTTCACGACGGCTCGAGACGCGCGACTGCGAGGAGTGCGGCGCCCACCACGGCGGCATTGTTGCCGAGCGCCGCGGTGACGACTTCCGCTGTCTCGGCCGGCACACTCATCGCGCGCTCGCGCAACGTGCGGCGCGCCGGCCCAAGCAAGAGATCGCCGGCGCGCGCAATGCCGCCGCCGACTACGATGCGCTCCGGATTCAAGAGATTCGCCAAGTTCGCGAGCGCGACACCCAGCCACCGGCCGGTCGCGTCGAGCACTTCGATCGCTACGGCATCGCCGTCGCCCGCTGCTTCGCTGATGAGGCGAGGCGACAGCGTTTCTGCCGCGACCGCGCGCAACACACTCGGACGGGTATCCCGTCCCAGCATCTCGACGGCGCGCGCCACGATGAATTGTGCGCCGACATAGCGTTCGAGGCAGCCCCAGTTGCCGCAGGCGCATTGCGGCCCATCGGCCTCGATCGACATGTGGCCGATTTCACCCGCAGCGCCGCGCGCGCCGCGATACAACTTGCCGTCCAGAACGAGTCCGCCACCGACGCCGGTGCCGAGCGTCAAACACAAGAGGTGGCGCGTGCCGCGTCCGGCGCCGCAGTGCCATTCGCCGTACGCCATCGCGTTGACATCGTTCTCGAGAAAGGCCGGCACCCCAAGCGCTGCACCCAAGCGGGCGGCCAGCGGATAGCGCTCCCAGGTGCGCAGATTCGGGGCATCGAGCACGAGATTGTTGGCGCCGTCGATGATGCCGGCGCTGTCGATACCGAGGGCGCGCATCTCGCCGGCCTCGAGCCCGTGTTCGCGCCGCAGCATGTCGACACAGGCCAGGATCCGCCCGGCGGCTGCCTCGGGCCCGGCGTCGCCCTCGGTTGGGATCTCGCGCGACTCGACGACGCGGCCATCGCTCCAGACGACGGCGATTTTGATCGCCGTACCGCCGATGTCGACGCCGATTGTCCGGAAGGTGTCGCTCAACGTCCCCACCTCGCCCGTCGCGTCCGGCAGCGCATTCAGGGCGTCTGCCCGCAGCACGCAGCCGGACCGCCCGCAGTTACATCGCCGCTCGGAGTGGCTCGTCCGGCACTCCATAGAGGAGCACGTCCGGTGCCACGCCACGCCTGGCGGCGAGGAGCGGCACCGCCTCGCCCAGAAGATAGTGGCTGCCCAGCACGAAAACCGGTGTTCCGTGCGGCGCCGACTCGAGCGCCCACTCGAGGGCGTCGGCGACGCGCGGCAGGACGCGCACTTTCGCCGCCTGCTGCCCGGTGGGAAACTCGCGCTGGGCGGCGCGTGCGTCCCAGCTGCGATCCATGGCCGGCGCAGTCAGCACGATCTCCCGCGCGAAAGCCGCCAAGCGCGCCGCCGCCGAACCCAGGCGTTTGTCACGCAGGAGCCCGAGCACGACGCGCGGCCGGATTCCCGGCAAGAGCTTCGCCGCCACGTCCAGCGTCGCCGCCAAGGCCTGCGGATTGTGCCCGACGTCGAGCACCATGGCCGGTTCGCGGCGGTACGGCAGGAGCACTTGAAAACGTCCCGGCATGAAGGCGCGCGCCGCCCCGGCCAGGATGTCGGGCGGGCGATCGATGACGCCACGCTGCCAGAGTTCCTGCACCGCCGCCGCCGCCAGGGCCGTGTTGCGCACCTGATGGACGCCGAACAAGCGGGTGTTGATCCGGCCCGCGACCGGGAACCGCAGGTCGAACTGCATCCCCGATTCGAGCCCCATCGCGACCACCCGGCCGCAGTCCGCCGGCAAGAGGGTGAGCGGCGCGCGCCGCGCCCGGCAGAACTCTTGGGCGAGAGCGACGAGATCGGGCCGCTCGAGGGCCGCGAAAAAGGGGACGCCGCGCTTGGCGATGCCGAGCTTTTCGCGGCAAACATTGCGCAAGCCGCGGCCCAGAATCGATTCGTGGTCGTTGCCGACGCTCGTCAGCACCGAAACCGAGGCCGGCAACACATTGGTGGAATCGAGCCGTCCACCAAGTCCCACTTCGTAGACCGCCACGTCGCATTTCTCGTCGCGGAAGTGCTGGGCGCCAAGCGCCGTCATGGCTTCGAAAAACGACGCGCCGGTGCGCTCGATGAGCGGCCACAGATCGCCAATGCGGCGCCGGAAAGTGTCGGTGGGAATCGGCTGGCCATCGACGCAGATGCGCTCTTCGACGCGCAGCACATGCGGTGAGGTGAACCGCCCGACGCGCAGCCCCGCCGCCTGCAGCATCGCCGCGGCCAGTGCAGTCGTCGAACCCTTGCCGTTGGTGCCGGCAACGTGCACGACCGGCATGCCGCGCGCCGGATCGCCGGCGAGGCGCAGTAAACGGCGGGTCGAGGACAAGCCGAGACGGGTCTCGCCGCGGCGCAGACCAAAGAGCGCGGCAAGTTGCGGATCGAGCGTCTCGGCGACGCTAGGCCGATCCATGCAGGCCGATCCCCCGCGGGGTCGCGGCACTCGGCGCCGGGACCCGGGCGGCGGACCTCAACTCCGGCGCCACCGTCTCGGTCGCGGCTCGGACGCTAGCCGAGTCCGGGCTCGCGGCGGCAGTCGCCGGCGCGCCGATCCCCGTCGCCTGCTCCTGGGGCATGGGTGCCAGGAAGGCCAGCACGCGCGTCAGCACGGCGCGCATGTCCTTGCGGGACGCGATGAGGTCGATGAAGCCGCACTCCTGGACGAATTCCGCGGTTTGGAAGCCTTCCGGCAACTCCTGATTGATGGTCTCGCGGATGACGCGCGGGCCTGCGAAGCCGATCTGGGCCCGGGGTTCGGAGATGATGACGTCGCCCAGCATGGCGAAGCTCGCCGACACGCCACCGGTCGTTGGATTGCTGAGAATCGACACGAACGGCAGATGCGCTTCGTGCAGCTTGGCGAGGACGGCCGACGTCTTGGCCATCTGCATGAGCGATAGAATCGACTCGTGCATGCGGGCGCCACCGGACCTGGAAAGGATGATGAGCGGCATCCGGCGCTCGAGCGCCAGCATGCCGGCGCGGGCGATCTTCTCGCCGACCACCGATCCCATGCTGCCGCCCAGAAAAGCGAAGTCGAAGACGCATATCATGACGTCGCGGCCCTGCAGTTGGGCGCGCCCGGTCAGCACCGCCTCGGTCAGATTGGTGCGCAGCATCGTCTTCTTGAGCTTGAGACGGTACTTTTCCTTGGCATCCTTGAAATCGAGCGGGTCGAGCGAGGTGATCTCGCGCCACATCTCGACGAACGAGCCGGGGTCGACTAGCAGCTCGGTGTATTGCCGGGCATCGATCGAGAAGTGGTAGTCGCAGCGGCTGCAGACCCACAGGTTCTTCTCGAGCTCAATCCGATAGATGATGTCCGAACAAGTCGGACACTTCGTCCACAAGCCTTCGGGGAGTTCGCGTTTCTCCGCCGTGGGCTGGGCTTTGACGCCCTTTTTGGCACGATGCAGCCAAGACATAAACGAGTTTCGCGCATCCTTCCCGTTGGGCCGCGCGGGTCCAGCGCGATGTGGCGAGGATTATAGGCGAGGGGGGCCCGGCCACAAGGCATTTTGGGGCCGTGGGCGGCGATTCTTGGGGTTTTCCAGACGCTGGACCGGATCGACCGCTGAAGCTTAACTCGTTTGTTTAAATTGGGTTACTCACAGATTCGCGTTCCGGCCGGCTTCGCCGTCCGGGACTGCGTCCGGGACCGATTCGGGAGCCGCGGCGGCCGAGGTTCGGAGCGCTTTGAGCATCACCACGGCATCCTCGCCGTTGTCGGCGTAGTAACGCTTCCGGATGGCGATCTTCTGGAAGCCAAGCGCCTCGTACAGCGTCGTCGCGGCGGTGTTGTTGACGCGGACCTCGAGCGTCGCGATCGTCATGCCGCGCTCGCTCGCCGCATCGAAAATCGCCCGCAAGAGCACCCGCGCTACGCCCCGGCGGCGAAACTCCGTGTGCACCGCGACGTTCACGATATGGACTTCATCGGCCACGTACCACCAGAGCGCATAGCCCACGACCTGGCCATCCCATTCGGCGACATTGTTGGCGGCCGACTGCGCCTGCGACAGTTCCTGCACGAACATCTCGCGCGTCCACGGTGCGGTGAACGTGTGCTCGATTTCGACCACCGCATCGAGGTCGGCCGTACCCATCGGCCGCAGCCGGAGCGGCGACGTGGGCTCAGGCCCGCTCGCTGCGAAACTGCTCGCGCTGAAGTTCGGCATCGGACTTCCGGAGATAGTTGGGTTCGAGATCGCGCGGCGCCAAGAGCCGGCATCCGCCGGCCCGGACCAAATGCACGAGTGCGGTCGCAACCGTCATGGCCGGTGGGCCGAGCACCCGGAGCGACGCCTCCGGCGCTGCGCCGGCGACCAGCGCCGCGCCCGAACCACAGACGGCAATTTCCGAACCCGGGCGCAGTCCCGCCGCGGCCGCCACGAGGCGCGCCGCTGCCACATCCGGCGCGGCGCAGAACGGTTCGACCCGCACTTGCGGCCGTGCCTCCCGCACATCATACAGCGCCGCGTACACCTCGCCACGCCGGGCGTCGAACACGACCGCGAGTGGCTCCTCCAGGCCCTGCCAGAGTGCCGCGTGCGCCGCATGGCTTTCGCCCACGTACACCGGCCAGCCGCGGGCGGCGGCCAACCCCTGCACCGTCGCAAGTCCAATGCGAATGCCGGTGAAGCTGCCGGGGCCGTTCGTGACCGCGATCCCCTCGCAGAGATCGAGCCCAACGCCGGCCTGCTCCAGGCCGCGCAAGATCTCGTGCAGCACGACCGGTGCCCGCGGGCCCGCGGCCACGAACTCGTGCGACACGATGTGCGCCCCCTGGGCTACCGCCACCGACCCCGTGGGGTCCGACGTGTGCAGAGCGAGAAGCACCTGGGGCGTGGTCATGGCGCCTCGATCACGATATCGCGTCCGCCGTCGGCGGTCACGGTGAAGACGATGCGGACGGCGCCAACGGGGGCCGCGACCCGGTCGCCCCATTCCACGAGCGCCACCTCGCGCGGGTCGTCGCTCTCCAGGAATCCAATCTCCCGAAGCTCGGCAGCGCTGCGGACGCGATACAAATCGTAGTGCACGAGCGGCAGGCGGCCTTCGTAGCGCGCCGACAGAATGAACGTCGGCGAGGCGATCTCGGCCTGCACCCCGAGTGCCGCGGCGACACCTTTGGCGAATTGCGTCTTGCCGGCGCCCAGGTCACCGCACAAGAGCACGACCTCGCCGCCCACAAGATGCGACCCGAACTCCACCCCGAGCGCGCGGGTCTCGGCCGCGGAAGTGGTCTTGAACTGCGCCGGCGTCATGATCAGGCGCGCGGCACGAGCCGGACGATGGGCAACAGCATCTCCTCCAGCGACACGCCGCCGTGCTGGAAGCTGCCGAAGAACTGGCGCTCGTACTGCCGGTATTTCGTCGGATAGACGAAGTAGAAGTTCTCCTTGGCGATGATGTAGTTCATCGTCGAGCGCAGTTTGGGCAGCATGAAATCCTCCGGCTCGGCCATCTTGAAGGCGCCCTTCTCGTCGTAGCCCAAGTTCTCGCCGAACTTGTAGCGCACGTTGGTCGAGGTGTCGCGATTGCCGGTGGCGATCGTCGGGCGTTTGCCGAGCACGGCGCCATGATCTGTGGTGACGTACACCTCGATGCCGTGATGCGCCATCTTCTTGAGGATATCGAACAGCGCCGAGTGTTGGAACCAGGACCGGGCGACGCTGCGAAACGCCGCCTCGTCGGGTGACATTTCCTGCAGGATGCGCGACTCGCTCCGCCCATGGGCCAGCATGTCGATGAAATTGAACACCAATCCATAGACATTGGCGTCGTTCTGCCGGTCGAGCGACTTTTGGATATCGACGGCGTCTTCCGGGTTGTAGATCTTGCCGTACTTCACCTTGACGTCGGAGCCCGCACCCAGGCGTTTGAGCTGCAGTTCCAGCAATTCGCGCTCGTGGCGGTTGAGGCTGCCTTCGTCGCGCATTTCCCACAAAGTCGGGTGCTTGCGCTGGATCTCGAGCGGAAACAGGCCGGCAAAGAGCGCATTGCGCGAGTACGGCGTCGCGGTCGGCAGAATGCTGTAGTACTGCTTGCGCTCGACGCGAAAGTACGGGTCGATGAGGGGCTCCATCATCATCCACTGGTCGAGCCGCATGCAATCCACGATGATGAACGCGACGCGCTTACCGCTTTGCACCGCCGGGAAGACGTGGTTCTTGAATACATCGGGTGACAGCTCGGGGCCGCTGCCCTTGCGCTGGACCCAATCCTTGTAGTGGCGGACGACATAGCGCGAGAACTCGAAGTTGGCTGCATGCTTCTGGTCTTCGTGCGTCTCGTTGAGCCCGGTGTTGCGATACTCGTCGAGCCGCAGGTCCCAGTCGATGATGCGCAAGTAGGTATCGATCCAGCCGGCGTGATCGAGGCCGCCGAACGTCGTGGTGTCGAGCGCCGCATACTGCTGGACGTAGTCCTTGGCCACCTGCGATTCGGTGATGCGGTGGCGGTCCAGGATGCGGCGGATGGCGGCGAGGATCTGGGTCGGGTTGACCGGCTTGAGCAGGTAGTCGTCGGCGCGCCGGCCGATCGCTTGATCCATGATTTCTTCGGCTTCGTTGCGCGTCACCATGACGATGGGCACGTTCGGCGCCACATGGCGGATCTCTTGCAGCGTCTGCAAGCCGTCCTTGCCCGGCATGTTCTCGTCCAACAGTACGAGATCGAAAGCGCGGCTCTTGACCAACGCCACGGCGTCGTCGCCGTTCGAAACCGGTGTCACCGTGTAACCCTTGTCTTCCAAGAACAAGAGATGCGGTTTGAGCGTCTCGATCTCGTCGTCGACCCAAAGGATCGAGCGGGTATCAGCCATCGTTCGGGCGCCTCCTCGAGTGCCAGCACAGGCATGGTGGATCATACGCGAAGCGCCGAGCCCGGAACATGACCTTCGCTTCACATGCCTGGCTCGGCCCGGTGGTGCCAGAAGAGTCGGGCAGCGTCGACCAACCTCACCACAATCGCTATTTGCTGATGACTACGGCTCTGCCGACGGCAATGGGAGCAGCGTCTGCGCCTTCGACGCGCAAGTAGTAGATGCCCGAAGTGAAATGCTGTGCGTGCCACGGAACAATGCGGTGCAAACCCTCCGGAATCGGTCGCCGATCGAGCAGTCGGCCGCCTACATCGAAGACCGCGAGCGTCGCGCCCCCAACCGCTGTGTCGGGGATACGAATCGTCGCTTCGAGGTGACATGGATTAGGGGCGATGGAGAGCCGAGCTGCCCTCGGAAAAGTTGATGGCGTTGCGTCAGAAACACCCGAGGAGTACTCCAGGACGAGAGTGTTTCGTGTGACCGCGCCGGTCGCCCAAAAGACCTCCGTTCGGCCGTTCTCATTGACATCCGACGCGAACACCCCGTAGTGGGAGCCGCCATCGGGATCCGGAACTTGGCCGACGAGGGCCCAGTTCCCGGGACTCGTGGGCCGGAAAACCCATAAGCCAATCGAGCTGTTCACCACGTACTCTTCGACACCAAGCCCGTCCAAGTCTCCGAGGCAGTTTGCAAGCGCACCGGAACTTCCATCCGTGACCTCAAATGTATCAACGGGAGCAAACTGATTGTCCCCCGTCGGTCGATAT
Source organism: bacterium (assembly GCA_031362565.1). GTDB lineage: Bacteria > Krumholzibacteriota > Krumholzibacteriia > JANLSU01. The sequence goes on from JANLSU010000043.1 coordinate 21,544, forward strand.
ACAACGGTCCTGTACGAGGACACTCCGCCCACAGATCCACTTCCGCCGATGAAAAAATCGGGCTTCCCGTCGCCGTCCACATCGTGCCCGCCCTCGATTTGACTCGGATGCGAGACTGTCGGAGACGAGAATGTCTGAATCCACGTATCGTTAGCGGGCGACTCAAAAATCTTCAGGAGACTCGCCCCTTCTTTTGTGCAGGCGATTTCCACCAATCCATCCTGGTCGAGATCACCGATGGCGAAATCATCCACGCCGCCCGCCCCGGTTGAGAAAAGAAATGTTTGGAACGTGTTGTCACCAGTGCTCTCGAAAATGGCAACCGTTCCAGAACCTGGGACGCCGTAGATGATCTCGCGATGCCCATCGCGATCGGTATCGCCGAACGCGAAACGGCCAAGCGTTGTCGAGAACGGCAGCGACGACCAAATGAGAATACTTGGAGAGCTTGCCGCATCCGACGCTTCGTAGACCTGGACCTGATTGCCGATTTGACCAATGATTTCAGCTTTCCCGTCCTGGTCAAGGTCGTCAACGCCGCGAACATAGAGTTGAGCGCCGAGGTACTGCTGCGTGTACACGTTGTTGCCCTGATGCTCAAAGATCTGGTAGTAGCAACATGAACCTTGGGGGTTCCGCCCCGAGAACACCACCTCTCGGCGTCCGTCGTGATCGGTGTCTCCGAATCCGACCCAATTGCCCGAAGCAAGGGGCAGCAGCGCCTTCACCTGAAGGGGAAATACGGTTGTCACTGGGTTCGGATTTCGCGCGGGGGTGCCAGCCAGCCCGCCGCCCGGGTTGGTCGCTACGCAGGCGAAGATTACTCCGCACAGCATCCATTCGCGTCGAACGAAGAAAATCGCGGTCACGACCAGCCCTTCGCATGACGTGAAGAATAGATGATACGCCTGGTCGGCTGCGGCAGGAATGCGGTTGCCAATCGGCGCGAAAAACGGGTCTCGCGGAGCCCACACTACGCGGCTGCGAGCCGCATCGCGAAGCAGACGCCGCGTTTGTCCGGGTTGTCTTCGATCCAGATGCGGCCGCCGTGGTATTCCTCGACGATCCGGAGCACGAGTGCCAGCCCCAAGCCCCAGCCGCGGCGCTTGGTCGTGTAGCCCGGTTGAAAGACACGGGTGCGGTTCGCAGCGGGAATCCCCTTGCCGGTATCGGCGACGCGGACTTCGATCGCCTGGCCACCGGCGACGGCTTCGGCGCGGACCCGAATCTCGCCGCCCTTCTCGAGCGCATCGACGGCGTTCTTGAGCAGATTCTCGAAGACCCATTCGAGCAGTTCGCGATTGGCACGCACCGGCGGCAGCGCCGCGATGTTGGCCTCGACGCGGACATGCGACCCGAGATGCGGAATACGGCGCTCGATATATTGCACCGATTCGCGCAGCACTTGCTCCAAATCGAGCGGCACGAGGTCCGGCTTCGAACCAATCTTGCTGAACCGCGCGCTCACCTTCGACAGACGTTCGAGGTCGTGCTCCATCTCGCGGTAGGTTTCGGCGCGCCGGGCCCGCGCTTGCTCGGGTGGCGTGTCTTTTTCATCCTGGGCTTGCAGCACTTGCACCCAGCCCAGGAGCGACGTCAGCGGCGTGCCGAGCTGATGCGCCGTCTCGCGCGCCATGCCGACCCAAATCGAGCGCTGCTCGCCGAGTTTCATGTAACGGAACATGAGCAATGCGACGGCGGTGAAAATGGCGACGGTGGCGACCAAAAAGAGCGGAATCCAGCGCAACTGCCGCGCCAGGCTGGAAGGACCGTAGTGCACCGAGGCCTGCAGAACATCGCCGACTCGGATTGGATACGGCGCCACATGAGCATCGAACTCGCGCACCAGCCGATCGAGCGCCCGGCGCCGGGCTTGCGCTTCAACCGACAAATCGGCACGCCCGAGGTCGCCCGGCTGCTCGGCCTGCTGCGGCGGCACCGGAATGTTGCGCCACACGAGCGGCACGTTGGCGGCGTCGGTGATGATGATTGGGAAATCCACCTCGCGGAGCACGTTCTCGATGACCTGAAACGATCCGGGCTGGTCGGCCTTCAGCACCGACTCGCCGACGAAGAGCGAGAAAACGCGCGTCACGACCTGCGCTTGGCGGTCCATCTGGCGGGCGGCGCGCCCGGTATAGATGATGGCCGACAGGAACACGAGCCCGAGCCCGCCCAAGAGATACGCCGTGAGCAGGACTTTCGGCCGCGAGCCTGCCACCCGGGGCGTCCGTAGGAATTCGTTGAGGGCTCGATTCAAGAAGCCTGTCTCCGAACGTCGGGGACTCGAGCGCGGCCATGGCGCCCGAGTATACTCACCAAATCCCGATCCATCGGCGCCGAATGCGCCCGCGTTGACCCCCAGCCCCAAGGGGCAGTACCATGATCGGCCCGCTGTCCGCCCGGTTGATCGAGACCGCGTGCGGCCGCGGCCGCGCACCAGAGCCCACGGCCATCCACGCCACGTGTTGCGCAGTCGACCGCCACCGCTCGGAGCTGTCATGGACCGCGACGCCGCGAAGTACAGTGAGGTCATCGGTCTGGTCGAGAAGCCGGTGCGCTACATCGGGCAAGAGTGGAACCAGATCGTCAAGCCCAAGGCACCCGGGCTCCAACGCGTCGCCTTCGCCTTTCCTGACACGTACGAGATCGGCATGTCGCATCTGGGGCTGCGCATCCTCTACGACCTGTTGAACCGCCAGCCGGACATCGCCGCCGAGCGCGTTTTCTGCCCGGCCATCGACATGGAAGCGCAGTTGCGCCGCTTCAACTTGCCGCTCGCAACCCTCGAAACCCGCACGCCGCTGCACCGGCTCGATGTCGTGGGCTTCTCGCTGCAGTTCGAGATGGAGTACACGAACATCCTCACCATGCTCGACCTGGGCGGCATTCCGCTGCACAGCGCCGACCGCACCCTCGAGCACCCGCTCGTGTTGGCGGGCGGACCCTGCGCGCTCGCACCCGAACCGCTCGCCGATTTCATCGACGTGGTGGTAATCGGTGACGGCGAGGAAACGTTCCCGGCCGTCGTCCGGCGCTGGGCGGAATTGCGCCAGGAGGGCGGACGCACGCGCGAGGAAATGCTCATTGCGATCGCGCAAATGGGCGGCATGTACGCGCCGTCGCTCTATCGCACCGAACTGGATCCCGAGACCGGCTTCTTCATCGTCGCGGGTCCGCGCGACGGGATCGACGTACCCTTTCCAGTGCGCCGGGAAATCGTCGAGGATTTGGATCGCTTTCCGTACCCGACCCAAACGCTTGTCCCGTACGGCGAGATCGTCCACGACCGCGTCTCGGTGGAGATCGCCCGCGGCTGCACCGAGGGCTGCCGCTTCTGCCAGGCCGGCATCATCTACCGGCCGGTGCGCGAGCGCACTCCGGCCGACATCATTCGCGCCGCGTCGCAGGGCCTGCGGGAAACCGGTTACGACGAAGTGTCGCTGACGTCGCTCTCGACCGCCGACTATTCGTGTGTGTCGTCGCTCGTCAAGACGATGATGGACCAGTTCGAAAAGGATCGCACCGCGATCTCGGTTTCGTCGATGCGCGTCTACGGATTGACGCGCAACATCGCCGAGCAATTGGCGCGGGTGCGGCGCACGGGTTTCACGGTCGCGCCCGAAGCCGGAACGCAACGCATGCGCGACCTCATCAACAAGGGCGTCACCGACGCCGATATCGATGCCGCGGCGCGCATCGCCTGGGGCCAAGGCTGGACGCAGCTCAAGATGTATTTCATGATCGGCCTGCCGACCGAAACGGACGACGACGTGATGGGCATCGCGCGGACCGGGATTCGCGTCGCACAGTTGGCGAGAGAGATGAAGCGTCACGGCTCCAAGGTCACGGTGAGCACCTCGTCGCTCATCCCCAAACCCCATTCGACCTTCCAATGGGAGCCGATGGGTGGCGCCGACGAGTTGCGGCGGCGGCAGCGGATGATCTTGGATCACATCCGCCCGCACAAGAACGTCAAGTTCAAGTACCACGATGTCGACGAGGGCGTCATCGAGTGCGTGCTGTCGCGAGGTGACCGCCGGCTGGGCGCCGTCATTGAAGAAGCGTGGCGGCGCGGGGCACGCTTCGACGCCTGGAACGACCATTTCGACTTCGGGCGCTGGATGAGTTGCATTCAGGATGCCGGGATCGATCCCGAGGTGTTTCTGCGGCGCATTCCGTTGCACGCCAAACTGCCGTGGGATCACATCGATTCTCGCGTCACGAAGCAGTTCCTGGTGCAGGACCTACATCGCAGCCAGAAGGACAAGTTCTCACCGGCCTGCGAAAAGCCGTTCATTCCGCGCGATCCGTCGAAGGCCGTCAAGCCGCTCGAGCAAGCGGTGCTCGTGTGCTACTCGTGCGGGCTCGAATGTGATTTGGATGCCATCAAGCGCGAGCGCATCGCGTCGCGTGACAGCCTGCAGGGCGACGACCCGGCGATCGCGGCAGCTTTCCGCGGCGAGCGGGCACCCGCGGGGCCACGCCCCGAACCGGCACCGGTGCGTTTCGTCACCACCCCGAACCGCGGCGACGGCCGCGCCACCAACGCCTTCGAAGCGGCGAGCGGCACGCGGCACGGGAGCCCGATGCCGGCCGCCGAGAACGGCGCGACGGCGGCCCCGGTGACGGGTGCCGCGCCAGTTGAAAACGGTGCCGCCGCGCCCGGTGGCCGCGATCTCGGCCCCGAAGTGCACGTTGCCGCCACCGCGCCAGTGCGCGCCGTCGACAAACCGCGCTTTTTCTACCGCGTCCGGCTCGCCAAGCGCGAGGACATGCGCTGGCTGTCGCACCTCGATCTCATGCGCGCCCTGCAGCGCGCCTTCAAACGCGCCGGCATCGAAGTCAGCTATACGCAGGGCTTTCATCCGCAGCCGTCGCTGTCGTTCGGCCCGGCACTCGCCGTCGGCGTCGAAAGCGAGGCGGAATTGTTCGATTTCGAAACCGCGAGCCCGCTGGTGGCGGAGACGATCGTCGAACGCATGAATACCGTCATGCCGGCTGACCTGCGCGTCCTCGACGCCTGGCGGGTCGACGGCAGCGGTGATTCCCTGGCGGCCCGCCTCGATCTGGCCGAATACCGCGCCCGCATCAACGACGCGCGGCGCGAACTCGTACCGGAAGAATTCGCCGCCCTCGACCTGGAGCGGTTCCACGACGCCGGTGTCCAGCAGCTTGCCATCGACGCCTTGCTGCAGCGCGACAGCATCGTCGTCCGGCGGCGCTCGAAGGGCGTCGAGAAGGACGTCGACATTCGGCCGTTCGTGCGCGCCCTCGAGTACTTGCCCGAAACGGCTGAGGTGCGGCTCGTGCTCCGCCTCGGCTCGCAGGGTCAGGCCAAACCGCAGGAAGTGCTGCAGGAACTCTTCGGCGTGCCGGGGACGTGCTTCCGGATGCGGCGTTTCGCGCTCCTGGCCGAGAGCGACGCCTCGGTGACGACGCCGGCGGAATCGGCATTGGCATGAACCGCGGGCGTTGAGCACGGAAGGATCCATCGTGCAGGTCTACGTCGAAACCTATGGCTGCCAGATGAACGAGTACGACTCGGAGCTGGTGCGCGCCATTCTGCGCCAAAACGATTTCACCCTCGTCGACGGGCCGGAATCGGCCGACGCCGTGTTGCTCAACACCTGTGCCATCCGCGAACACGCGCACTCCAAGATCTACGGCCGCGTCGACACCTTGGCGCGATTACGGCGCGACAATCCGCGCCTGTTGATCGGCATTCTGGGCTGCATGGCGCAGAACCTGAAGGACGACCTCTTGCAGCCCAAATCCGGCATCGACCTCGTTGCCGGCCCGGATTCGTACAAGCGCTTGCCGGCGCTGCTCCGCGAGGTCTATGACACCGGTACGAAGGCCAAGGAAATCGACCTCTCGGAATTCGAAACCTACAGCGATGTGTATCCGGAGCGGATTCCAGGCGTGAACGCCTGGATCGCTTGCATGCGCGGCTGCGACAACTTCTGTTCGTTCTGTGTCGTGCCCTACACGCGCGGCCGCGAACGGAGCCGAGCGCCCGACAACATCGTCGCGGAAACCGAACGGCTGGCCGCGCAGGGATACCGGCAAGTGACGCTGCTCGGGCAGAACGTCAATTCGTACACCTTCGAGGCTGCCGACTTTGCCGATTTGCTGTTGCAGGTCGCGGCTGTCGACGGCATCGACCGGGTGCGTTTCACGTCACCCCACCCGAAGGACTTCCCGCGCAAGCTCCTGGCGGCGATCGCCTCGCACCCGAAGCTGTGCAAGCAGATCCATCTGCCGTTGCAGTCGGGCAGCGACCGGGTGCTCGACCTCATGCGCCGGACCTACACCCAGCGCGAGTTCCTCGACCTGGCGGCCGAAATCCGCGCCACGATTCCGGGGGTCTGCCTGTCGACGGACGTCATCTGCGGCTTCCCCACCGAAACCGATGCCGACTTCGCCGCCACCCTCGCGGTCATGGAAGCGGTCGAATTCGACTCCGCCTTTATCTTCAAATACTCGGAGCGCAAGAACACGATCGCGGCGCGCAAGTACCCGGACGACGTCACGGAGGCCGACAAGACCGCCCGGGTGGTACACCTGAACGAGGTCCAGAAGGCGGTTTCGCTGCGGCGCGCCCGCGCCTATATCGGCCGCACTTTGGACGTGATCATCGAGGCCCCGAGCCGCAAATCCGACGCCGATCTGCTCGGGCGAGACGACGGCAACCATGGAGTTGTCTTGGCGCGCGGCGACCTGCAGCCCGGCGACCGGGTGGCGGTCGAGATTTTGGGTGCTTCCGCCCACACCCTGCTCGGGCGCGCCGTCAGTACGCCGGATCGGCGCGTCCTGGGGACGCTGATGGCTCCACAGGGCACTGCGAAGGCTTGACGCCGGGTGCATGGAAGTCGCACAATGAGATGCCCCCGAAGATCCCTGTAGGGCGCGTTCCGCGATTTACAGGCCTGCGAAGCAAATCGGCTTCGGCCGTGGGAGGCAGGCCCGCGGTGCATGGCTGAGCGATATCACGGAGTCTTAGAACGACGACGGAGGAGTTCCTCGTGAGAAAACATCTAAGTGCAGCGGTTGCTCTCGCAAGCCTGTGTCTGGTCGCCTCCCCGACACTGGCCGCGAACGGCAACATCGGCCTCTTTTTCGACCAAGGTGCAGCGCTTTGTGCGCAAGAGATCCCGTGTGGTGGCCAGGCGACGATTTATGTCTTCGGGCTTCTGCAGGGCGCGAGCGGCACCGGTCTCACCGGCGCCGAGTACCGGGTGACAACCGGTTTGAACACGGCTGCGGACGGCTATCTGTTCAACGAGGTGTTCGACCCCGCGGCGACCGTGCTCGGCGTTGGCGCATTCAACCCGATCGATCCGGGTGCGCGCGGCGTCAACGTGAGCTACGCGTCTTGCCAGGTCGGCGATGGCACCAAGGTGCTCCTCGAGACCGTGTTGGTGTTCAACCTCGGCTGCGGCACGGGGGAAACCCGTCTGCGTGTCGAGAAGCACAACACGGCTTCGAACCAGTTCTTCCAGTGCCCGCTGTTCACGCTTTGCGACGCACCGGTGTTCACCAAGGTCTGCTTGGGCAGCAACCAGCTGCTGTGCCGCAACCCGGAACCGCCGTTCGCGACCAACGCCATCTGCTCGACGAGCGGCCAGGCGTACATCAACGCCACTCCTGGCCACGACTGCGTGGTCGGCGTGACGCAGGCGACGTGGTCGACGGTCAAGCGCCTGTACGGCACGAACTGAGACGCGACAACGTTCGAGTTTGAAATGCGAAGGGCGTCCGCGAGGGCGCCCTTCGTGCTTTTACCGATCGTGGATTCAACCGCGTGTTGCGGTCCAATAGAGAATGGCGAGCGCCGTGTCGACTCCCATGTGGCTCGCAGCACTCCACCACACGCGGCCTGTACGCTCGAAGACCAGCGTCCAGCAAGCTCCGGCGATGAAGATCGGCAGGCACAGAGCAACGGCGGCACGCGGCCCGAGGCACATGGCGAGAACCACGGCATGGTGGTTCAGGAAGGCGATGAGCGTGACGGTGCGGGCCAGTCGCACGCCGGTGCGGGACCGCACGTGTGGCCCGAGGAGGGCGCCGCGCCAGTAGGCCTCCTCGACCCAAGGGTTCACCGTCGCGTAGAGGACGAGCCACAAGAGATCGGCCGGAGCATTCAGACCAAGGGCGCTCCCCGCGTGGCCGATCGCGGACCGGTCGACACGCATGAGAACCAGCATTCCGGCGGCAACGGCGGCAAGCAAACACGCCCCCGCCACGCCAACCAGGTGGCGCCAGGCAGGCCGCGGACCGCGGTGAACGCCCACCGCCCACACGCACAGCAAGCAGCCGGCGTCGTAGCCGCCAACCGCCCACCACGCTCCAGCAGGCAACCGCAGGAGCAGCCCCACCACCGGGCCGCAGAGCAGGCTCCAAGCGAGAACCCAGGCCGTTCGCCGGTCGATTAGGAGCCGCTGGCGGAGCAATGCTTTCCTCCTTTGGAGGGGAGCGCCGACAAGGCTCCATCCTCGCACACTGCCCAGCGCCGAGGCCAACGGCGCGGCGCTCTGATATGCTCGGCTGCGGCATGTGCCCAAGCCATGCCGCGCCACCAAGCGCGCAGGAGCGTCACCCATGTCGATTTGGCCGCGACCGGAAGGGCTGGTTCCGCCGCGCATTCTCGATGCACTCGCCGCCGTTCAAGCCGGTGACGCGAACGCCGCGGCCCAGCTTTGCCTCGACACCGACAGCCGCGATGGCTTGAGTGCGCCCACCGCGCGCCTCGTCCGGGCGCTCATCGACGTCGAACGCGGTGACCGGGCCCGCGCCCTGGCCGACTTGCGACTCCTCTCACGGCATCGTGACCCGGCGATCGCCTGGCTGGCGATTGCGGCACGCGTCGAAGACGCGGTTGGGGTGCGGCGCTTCGCGCCGCTCACACCACTCCTGGCCCGCATCCGCCTCCGGGTGCGTGACACGGCACTCCGTTTGTGGATCGACGCCACGGTGCGCTCGGTGGAACTGCTGCGCCACGGTACACTGGCGCGCGCCCCGCTGGATGCACTGCAAGCACGGCTCGAGCGCGGCCACCCGCCGGTTGTCCACGCCGCCGTGCACGTACTGCGCGCCGAACGCGCCCTGCTTGCCGGCGATCTTCCGGAAGCGGTCGTCGCCTATCGCGACGCCCGGCCCTACATCCGGGCCTGCGGCAATGCCGCGATCGTGCGCCGGCATGCCGAACTCGTCCGTTTGCTGCGCGTCCCGTTCGTCGACGTGGAGGATTGGGAAGAACCGCTCCGCACCGTGTCGCGCGAAGAGCTCGCGGAAATCGAAGCGCGTGATTGGCAGATGTGGATCGACGTGCTGCACCGGCGCGTGCTCAAACGCACTCGCGCCGGCACTGAAACGATCTCGTTTGCGCGCCTGCCCGAGTTGTGGATCGCCCTCGAGGCGGTCGTGCGCGCGCCGCGCCAGACCCTGACATGGAAAGCCGCCTGCCGCACTCTCGACATCGCGACGCCCGCCGCCGCCGCCGAACGTGCCCGTCGCCTGCATTCCGAGTTGCGCGCCGTCGGCCTCGGCCTCGCGATCACCGACGAAGCCTATGCCCTCCGCGAATCCCGCTTCGTGTCCGTGCTTCCGACCGCCCAGCTTCCCGCGCCCGCTCTGCGCCTGCTCGGCCTGCTCGCAGCCCAACCCGGCGCCCGCGCCCGCGACCTCCAAGACGCCGCCGCCACCGCACCATCGTCCGCCAACTCCAACGCCTCCGCCGCGACGGCTACGTCCGCCTAGTAGGCGGCGGCCCCGAATCCCGCTACACCCTGGTTTAAATAGGTTGGGTTGGCGCTGTCAGACTCGGAGTCCGCGACCGAGTTCCGAGTCCACGTCCGAGTCCGAGTCCGGCCAGACGCACGCCCCCGAAGACCGCCACGCTCCAGCAATTGCATTGAAGAAGCGGCTTACGCGAAGGCGATCGGGCGTGTTGGGACGATGCCCGTTACGAAGGCCGCACCGCTGCCGGTGGCAGATGCGCAAGTTCCGGCGCCGGCGCGCCGTCGTGGCGTGCCATGGGGCGGCCCGAAGCAACTGCCGCAACCG
>JANLSU010000089.1:0-1686 GCA_031362565.1 bacterium
GACAGCCCGGCCGCAGCCAGACTCGCATGCACGATGCCGCCCGAGAAAATGCCGGCCGTGGCCACGAGCCCGCGCCGGAAACCGCCCGCCAGCGCCGAGCGAATGACCAAGAACGTATCGGGCCCCGGCGTCAGGGTCAGCACGAGCGCCACGCCCGCGAAGGTCGCGACTTGCGAATCAACCAGCATCCGAACTCTCCTCAGCCTGCGGCGGTTTCCAAGATCAAGAGATTCATGCCCGAGATACGGCGCGTTTCGCGCAGGCGGAGGCCGGCCTTTTGCGCCAGTTGCGCGAAGAACGCCGGCTCGACGTAGCGCACGAGTCACGCGTCGACTCCCAGGCCGCGATCACAAATGCTTGCGCCGTTCCAAGATCGCCACGAACGACCGGCCGCGGAATTCTTCGAGCGTGACACCCGTCGCAAGCGCTTCGTCTTCGCGAATGGCGCCGCAGGACATGCCGCGCAGGAAAAAGTTGAGAAGCCCCTGGCCGGTAGCCGCATCGTCGAACACGTCGCCGAGAAGCGTGGCGCGCGCCGCTTTGTCGACGAAGGCCTTGAGCCGCTCGGTCGTCGAGCCCAGCGCTTCCAAGAAGAAATTGTAGGCGGCGGCATAGCGCACCGGCAACTGGCCCGGGTGCAGGTCCCAGCCCTGGTAATAACCCGTTTCGAGTGAATGCCGCACGTCGGCATAAGCGAGCCGCCAGGCACGGTGTACCGAAGCTTCGTTGGCGCGCTTCTGTTCCGGGGTGAGCGGTTTGTCGGGCGACGCCTTGTGGGGTGCGACCGGCATGATGACCGTGGCGCCGTCCGACAGCCAAACGCCCGTCCCCGACAATGCGACCTTCATCACATCCTTGGCGAAGTCGCACGCCGAGTGTCCCATGGACTGATAGGTCGCAACGATGCCGCAGCCCGCCGTGTAGTCGTAGGTCCCGAAATGTGCGCCACGGCAACGGCCACGCGCCGCATCGACCATGGCGCGAAGCGGGCTCGCGCCGTCCTCGCCGAGCACCGACTCGGGTGTTTCCACCATGAGTTCGATCTGCAGCGCGCCGGGGCGAATCCGATGCTTCTTCTCGAGTAACGCCAAGAGCTTGGCGAGTGCCTCGACTTGTTCGGGAATGGTCACCTTGGGGAGTGTGACGACGAAGTTCTCGGGCACCTTGCCGGACGTTTTCGCCGCGAGTGTCGTGACGAAGATATCGAGCGTCTGAGCGCTGCGCGCGAAACAGGGATCGCTGAACGGTTTGATGCGAATACCGAGAAACGGCGGCAACACGCCGTCGTGGAGCCCCTGGGCGACTTGCTCGGCGGCGGCCGCTGCATGGCCGTCTTCCTCGGGGTCGGGCCGGGTGCCGTAGCCGTCCTCGAAGTCGATGCGGAAGTCCTCGACCGGTTCGCGCCGCAACTTGTCGGCGACCCGTTCGCGCACCTGTGCCCAGAGCGCCTGGTTGGCGCCCTCGCCCGCCAGCACGCGCGCCAGCGTCGGAGCGTCCGGAGCGTATTCGTCGAAGACCTTGAGCGCCGTGTCGCCCAACTTGCGCGCGATCCCAGCCGTGAAAAGATGCGCGCCGCCATACACGGTGTGCACGGGCTGCCGCGCGCCGGATTCACCGGGATGCGTCTTCACGAAAGCGCGGTTGGCGCCGTGGAGTTTCTCGGCAACGGCCGCCATCGAAGTCGAG
>JANLSU010000097.1:0-5938 GCA_031362565.1 bacterium
CCCTGATCCCCATGGCGGTGGCTTTTTGGCAACCTCCGACGTCAATCGCAACGGGCGGGACGAGATCTTCTGGGTAAGTATCAGCAACGCGAACTTCGGCACCACATGGGTTCTCGAACACACACCGGTTTCTGCGACCGACGTGTCACCTGAGGTTTCTCCCGTACTCGAACGGCTGGTCACCTCACCAAACCCGTGCCGTGCAAAGGCCAGCCTGTTTCTCGGCAAACGTGGTCGGACGCTGGGCACCACCGTGGCGACATTCGATGCGTCCGGCCGATTCATCGCTCGCACTCCAGTGCGCGGCGATCGCCCGGACTGGTCGCCCGCCCAATTACAACCTGGAGTTTATTTTCTGCGCTTAGAGGATTTCACCGGCGCTCCGATCGCGCACGGTCGAGTCACGGTTGTGCGCTGACTAGCTCCGGCTGCCGCGCGCATCGCCCAAGCGGCTGCGCTTCTTGCCGTATTTACGTAGGAGTTTCTTGCGGAAGAGAACGAGCGGCACACCCAGCACGGCGACAACACCCAAGTGCCACCACTCGAGCCGTGGGTCGGGCCAAAAATGCAGAATGGCGCGCAGCACGATCCAGGCGTAGAGACCGGCGCAGGCGTCATCGGCCATGACGCCCCAGCCGCCGGGCAGGCGTTCTAAGGCGCGGCCGGGCCACAGCTTGATGATGTCGGCGATTCGAAACAGCACGAATCCCAGCACCAAAACGGCCGGCGTCATGGGCACCGCGGCCAGTGTCATCGCCATGCCGAGCACTTCATCGATCGTTGCCGCCGACGGATCGTGCCCGAACATGCGTTCGAGGCGGGTTGAAGCCCAGGCTCCCACCACGAGCAGCACGACGAACAGCACGATGTAGGCGCGCCACGATGCGAGCGGGTACAGGAACCAAATCGGAATCACGATGACGGCGCTCGCGACTGTCGCCGGCGCGACCGGCGCAAAACCGGTGAACACGCACGACCCCAAGACGATGGCGAGCCAATCGAGCGGACCGCGGGCTGCCACCCCCGTCTTCGCGCTCACCGGCCGCGTCTCTACCGGGCGGGTCACGTTACGACAGCTTTCGGAGGATCAACTTGCTGACACACTTCAGCGTGTCGAAGACCCCGACGCCCTGCGTCGCGATGGCCTCGAATGCCGGATAGCCCTGCGGGTTGAGTTCGTCCTGCAGGTCGGCCACCGGAATCACATCGCGGAGATCGCGCTTGTTGTACTGCAGGATGAACGGCAGGTTCTCGAGCTTGAGGTCGTGCTCGGCGAGATTTTCGTGCAGGTTGTACAGACTCTCGACGTTGGCCTCGAAGCGGCTGATCAAGGAGTCCGCTACGAAGACAATGCCATCGACGCCGCGCAGGATGAGCCGCCGGCTGGCGTCGTAGTACACCTGGCCGGGCACCGTATACAAATGGAAGCGGGTCCGGAAACCCTTGATGGCACCCAGGTCGAGCGGCAGAAAATCGAAGAACAACGTTCGGTCCATCTCGGTCGCGAGCGACACGAGCCGGCCCTTCGTTTCCGGGCTCACCCGGTTGTAGACATACTGCACGTTGGTGGTTTTGCCACCGAGCCCCGGCCCGTAGTAGACCAGCTTGCAGTTGATCTCGCGTGTGGAATAGTTGATCAGTGACACGGCATCAATCGCGAAAGAGTTTGTCGATTTCCGTTTCGGCACGCACCGTGAACTCCTGGTCCACGGGCGTCGTGAATTCCTCGTGTTGGTACTCTACTTTTTCGAACAGCCGCGCCATGATCGCCGCCAGTTGGTCGTTGGCACGCTTGACCCGTAAGCGGACGAGCCCGAGCGTCGTGTGCCGGTTGAACAAGACGGCGAGAATAGTGCGGCCGTCGATGCGCGAAAGATACATGCTCTCGTCGGTGCCCTGGTGGTAGAGCGTCGAAAAATCGCGTTCGCCGATCAGCCGCGCGAGCTGGGTGTTGGCCTCGAAATCGGCGGCACAGAGCGACGCAAAGCTCGTGACGTCGAATTCGGGCGGCGTGCCCAGGCTCGAAATGAGCTGCCCGGTGCGATCGATGAGCAGCACGGTCTGGGCATTGGAGTTCTTCAGCAACTCCGTGAGAATGCTGTGGATGGCCCAGTAGTCTTCCTCGAAGATGGACCAGTTGGCTCGAACCACGCGCATCCTCCGGCAGCATCCGCTGCCACCCCGTACCCTCTTGCCCCACCGACGGGGCGGCGCTTCCCTTCTTGGAGTATCGGGTTCACGCCACCGGACGCGCCAGGGGAAAGGCGGCGGCGGTGTCTGGATCACCGGCAGGCGCCCGGAATGGTGACGCGGCGTGGGTCACATGTCGCCGCGGCCCTCGAACGCGCGCCCCAGCGTCGACTCGTCCAAGAGTTCGATGCTGCCGCCCGTCGGCAGGCCGCGCGCCAATCGCGTCACGCGGGCCCCGAGCCCGGCGAGCATCTGTCCCACATACAGAGCCGTGGCGTCACCCTCGAGGGTCGGATTCGTGGCGATGATGACCTCGCGGGTCTTCGACTGGCGCACCCGCACCGGCAATTGCGTCAACTTCAGTTCCCCGGGTCCAACCCCATCCATCGGTGACAGTGCCCCATGCAACACCTGATAGCGGCCGTGAAACGCACCCGTCCGTTCCAGGACATAGATATCCTGCGGCTGCTCGACGACGCAAATCGTGTCGTCGGTGCGGCGCGCGTCGCTGCACACGATGCAGCGCTCGCCCTCGGCGACGTTGGCGCACACCTCGCACAGGCCGACTTTGTCCTTGATGTCGAGAAGGGTGCGCGCCAGTTCTTCGACCAATGCGCGGTCGCTGCGTAAGACCCAAAGCGCGAGCCGCTGCGCCGACTTTTCACCGATGCCGGGCATTTTCTTGAACAACGTCACGACGCGTGCTAGGAGCGGGGAGCCAAAGATCACAGTCCGGGAATGCCTCCGAGGAGCCCGGCGAGCGGCCCCATTTCGCGCTCGGCGACACGCTTGGCGGCATCTTGCACCTGCTGGTGCGCGTCGCGAAAAGCGCTCGTCACCAAGTCTTCGAGCAAGGTGGAATCGCCGGCCGCCGCTTTGGGATCGATGTGGACGCGGAGGATTTCGTTGCGGCCGTTCAACGTCACTTGCACCGTGCCGCCGCCGGCCTGGCCGGTGAGTTCTTGGCGCGCGAGTTCTTCTTGAATCACTTGCATCTTCTGCTGCATCTCGCGCGCCTGACGCAGCGCCTGACCCATGTCTTTGAACATCGCATGCTCCTCTGCACGGCGCCGTTTCGCCGGCGCGCCAACTACTGCGGGTCTTCGAGCACTTCGCAGTCGAATGCCGTGATGACGTCGTCGATGACCGGCGTGCGCTGGATGACGTCCTCGATGGCGTCCCGCCGGCCGCGCGCAATGTCGTCGGACGTCAGGCGTTGAGATCCCGACTCATCCAGCATGGCAGCGCCGGCGGCGGGCACTTCGTTGCCGGCCGGGCTGCCGGGCGCGGTGTTGGGCGGGGTCTCGCGACGGCGCGCTGCGGCGGGTCTCGGCGCCGCGGCGTGTTCTTCGAGCGCCAGCGCTGTCTTGAGCGGCGTGCCGAAGAATTGCGCCAAGTACGGCTCGAGGTCGCGCCGCTTCACCGCTTCCTCGAACAGGTGCGAATGAAACGTATGCTCGGGCGGAAACCACACTTCGAGAACCCCGGCGGACAAACGCACCGGCCGGCCCTCGGACAGACAATGCGCGAGCATCGCCTTCGAGCCGCGGAGCGCCGCCGTGAACTCGGTCCACCGCGCCACCACGGTTTCGAAGTCAATGCGTGCCGACGGCGCGGTCGAACGGCCAGGCAATGGCCCGCCGGCTGCGATGACGTCGCTGGCACGTGCCGGCGCGGGGGGCGGCGGCGCTACCGTGGCAGCCATCGAATCCGCCGCCGAGGATGTCGCGAAATAGGCGGCAACCGCATCACCCGCGGGTTCGGAGACCAGGCGAGGCGCAGTCGGTGGCACGAGTGGCGATGCCGCCATCTCGCGATCCGCATCGGAATCAGAATCGGCTTCGGCACGCGGTCCACTCGGGCGCCGTGCCGGACCGGCTGCCGGTGCAACGCGGCCCGCCGCACCCGTCGTGCTGCCGCGCGGGCCCGGGCTCGCGTCATCGGGTCCGCCGGGTCCGCCGGGTCCGCCATCCAAGCGTTCCAAGAGTTCACTCAGGACGACGCGTGAATCGAAGCGCGCCATTTCCACGACTGCCGCCTCGAGCACGACGACGGGTTGGCCCGAATGCCGCGTCTCTTCGAACAGCGCCGCGGCGCGATTCAGCAAATACAGCAAATCCTCGGTCTTGAAGCGCGCCGCCAACACTTCGGCCGCCGCCAAGTGCGCGTCACCCATCGGCACCGCCGAGCGCAACGTCCGGTCGAGCCCGAGCAACATGAGATTGCGCAGGTGCTCGACCAGGCCAAGCGCGAATGTCGCGGGATCCGCGCCCTGCGCCAGCACCGAATGCACCACGCCAAGCGAGTGGACCGCGTCGCGGTCGAGAATCGCCGTCGCGAGTTCCAAGTACGCCTCTTCGCGCACGATGCCCAGAATTTCTGCGACATTGGCTTCGGTGATCTTGCCGGAGGTGCTAGAGACGATTTGGTCGAGCAGTGACAGCGCATCGCGCAGGCTGCCATCGGCGCGGCGCGCCAGCACGAAGATCGCCTCCGGATCGATGGCGATCTTCTCGCGTTTGCAAATGTATTCGAGACGGGAACGAATCTCGGCGATCAAGAGCCGCCGGAAATCGAAGCGCTGGCAACGCGAGCGAATGGTGTCCGGCACCTTGCGTGGCTCAGTGGTCGCGAACACGAAGACGACATGCGGCGGCGGTTCCTCGAGCGTCTTCAGAAGCGCATTGAAAGCGCCACCCGACAGCATGTGGACTTCGTCGACGATGTAGACCTTGCGTTTGCCGGGTTGCGACGGTGCGTAGCGGACGCTTTCCCGCAATTCGCGCACGTCGTCGACGCTGTTGTTGGAGGCGCCGTCGATCTCGATGACGTCCATGCTGCGCGCATCGGTGATCGAGACGCACGGCTCGCAGACGCCGTCCGGTTCGCCATCCTTCGGCTTGTCGCAATTGACGGCTTTGGCAAGGATGCGCGCCACCGTCGTCTTGCCCGAACCGCGCGGCCCGGTGAACAAATAGGCCTGCGCCACACGTCCGCCGGCAATCGCTTGCCGGAGCGTATCGGTGATATGGGTCTGCGCCGTGACATCGGCGAAGGACTGCGGCCGGTAGCGGCGCGCCAATGCGATGTAGCTCATGGGCCCTCCAAGAAAGGGACGCGGGCCACTCTAACAGCGGACGGCCCTCGAGCGTTCGTCGTTGACTCGCGTCCGGGCCCTAAAAGCCAGAATCAGGTTAACCAGCGCACACAGAAGGGGTCTCTTACCGCTGCTACCTTCCGGTCCTGACGGAGTTCGAGATCTTCTGTTGCGTGGGACCTGATTCCAGCCTTCCGGGACGGCGGCGCAGAACGCGCGCCGGCCTTCTATGGTGGAGAAGAAGGGGCTCGAACCCTCGACCCCCACGTTGCGAACGTGGTGCTCTCCCAGCTGAGCTACTTCCCCGTAACTTGCGTAGCCACGGGAGTTGTATCACCCGTGTGCGGAACCTGTCAACGGGCCGCCAAGTGCCCGCCGTGTCACACGATCCCCGCCTGAATCGCCTTCAGGACCGCCCGGGTGCGGTCGCGCACTCCGAGCTTCGAAAGGATGCTCGAAACCTGATTTTTGACGGTGCCTTCAGCGGTTTCGAGGGTCGTGGCGATCTCACGGTTGCTCAAGCCCCCCGCCATGAGCCTGAGGACGTCGCGCTCGCGATCGGTGAGCGGGGCGAGGATCTCGTCGGCATCCTGGGGGCCGCTCCGATCGCGCCCCGCAACGCCGCCGTCGAGGCGATCGCCATCGAGGCGT
>JANLSU010000105.1:0-3669 GCA_031362565.1 bacterium
CAACGATCGAGCGTCGAGTCGAGATGTGTCGACGAACCTTCGGCGGGAGGGGCACGGTGGACGTAAGGTTCGGAATCGATATGCTGGGCAAGGTGTCGTGGGTAGGTCTGCCTGGTGGCAGTCTCGCAAACACAGCAACGAGCCGGTGTGTCGCGAACGCCGTCCAGGACCTCCGATTTCCGTACCGAGGCGGCGCCACGAACGACCACCGCGTAAGTCATTCGTTCGTCCTGAAATGAACTGCACCTCACCCCTTGAGCGACCTGCTTCCGGTCGGCTTCATGCGCGCACTTGACGGCGGAATTCTCAATGAAGCCGCCCGGGAAACGGTTCGGCAACGGTACGGACGCGGATGCGCGGCGATCGTTTCTGGAAGTCGATGGTTATGACCAGCTTCGTCCCGAAGCGCCTCCCACGCATCGGAACAAAAGGATAGCTGACGTCAATTCGCGCGGTACGTCGATGGTGGTAGGAGTCGAGCGACAGGCCGAGAACATGCCGTCCAAGAACTATGGAGCCGTCGAACCAGTCACCATGCCGTCCGAGCCTGTTGGTGTAGATCGCAATCCCGTCAAGGAAGACGTGTCCGACGAGATCGACCGGGACACGATTGCCGAGCACTTCATATGCAATATCGAGTGGTGCATTCCATCCGCTGGAGTCGCACGTGGGCAGCTTCGAAACGACCTCATCGACCCGAGCAAACCGCTCGAGCTCGTCCGACACGCGAGCCGTGGTCGATGGCGCTGGCCGAAGCGCGGCTTCAAAACGACCCCTGAGAGCGCGAGCCTCCTTCCGCTGCCGTAGCCAACATGATCGGTCGCGTTCGCAGTCCCAGCGAAGCCGCGCCAGCAGAGCGCGGCCGGGAGAGGACTCAGGGTCAAGGTCGCGGCACCACGGATGGAAGCGAACGTCGCATAGCTCCGGCGATGAACAGTCGATCATCGAGGCAGTCGCCGGCATCGCCATCCGTTCGAAGCGGAAGACGGCCTCCTCGGTCGCCCACTGGTAGAACTCTGGAAGCGTCGTGTCCTCGACAGCGAGAGCGGAAGTCACGGGCCGGTGGGCGCAACTCGTCGCGCCGAGCACGACGATGAGAAGCAGGCCGAACTTCACTGCGGGAACCTCGCAACGGCTGGTTTCCCTGGCCCGGGAGGAAAGGGCGTCGGCGCGTCAGGCGTGACGACGGTATGCACCCGGATGCGCGGCGACCGCTCGTGGACGCCGATGGTTATCATGAGCGCCGTCTTGAAATGTCTCCCTCGTATCGGAACGAAAAGATGGCTGGCCTCAATTCGGGTGGGGCCTCCCCGGCTATGAGAGTCGAGCCACAAGCCGAGACGGTGCCGCCCTGGAGCTATCCTGCCTTGGAACAACTCGCCATGTCGTCCGAGCGGCCCCGCGAAGAACGCGACACCGTCGACGATGAAGCGTCCGGCGAGGCCAGCAGGAAACGGGTCGCCCAATACTTCGTATGCAATATCGAAAGACACTCCCAGGAGGCGATCGCTTATTATGTAGGAGTAGTCGCATTCGGAAACCTGCGAAACGATCCTATCGACCGACTCAAACAGTACGAACTTGTGCGACACCCGTGCCCGAGCCGAGAGCGTTTGCCGGAGCGCAGCCTCAAGAGGCTCGCGGAGCGCGCGAACCTCCTTCGAGCGCCGGAGTAGACAACGTCGCTCATGCTCGCAGATCCAGCGAACCCGCGCCAGCATGTCGCGACCGGACGACGAGTCGAGGTCGCGGCACGCCGGGTAGATGCGATCGTCGCACAGGTCCGGCGAGGAGCAGTCGCGCATCGAAGCCGTAGCCGGCATCGCCATGCGCTCGAAGCGGAAGGCCGCCTCCTCGGTCGCCCACTGATAGAATTCCGGAGGGGAGATGTCCTCTACGTCGACGGCAATACCCAGGGGTCGGTGGGCGCAACTTGACACGCCGAGCACTACGATGAGGACCAGACTGAACTTCACTGTGCTCACTTCGTGCGTGGCCAGGCTACCCGCCGGCAACGAACGTGTCCATGAGAAAGACGCTGCCGGGTGCGACCGCGCCTGGTCGGCGTTCGTGCGGGGCGAGCCACGCGGGGTCCAGCACCCTGTTCAACACGTCGCACTGAACGCCGCTACCGAATTCCAATTGAAGCAGCCGCGGCGGCGATGGCGAACCCGCCGACCGCGAAGGATGCGAGGATGGCTTCCGCCTTCTGCCATCGAGTCATGCGCGGCCGCAGTTGGCGCACCGCAGGCCCGAGCTTTCCCATCTCCGCGCAGAAGACGTCGCGGCCTCCTTGAGACGCTCGAAGGGCATTCTCGAAATCTTCAACGGCCAGGAAGTAGGGTGAACCACAGAACATCCCTTCCACTTTGTTGTTCTCCACAGCAATGGTGTTGACGGTGCCGCAGATGTTCTCTTCGTCCCGATAGAGAGAACCATCGCTGGCCAGGAGCACAACGTACTCTCTCCCCTTTCTGAGGTGTGGCCGGAAGGACAGCAGCGTAACGGCGGATCCTTCGAAGTGGGGGCCGACAAGGCCGCGATTCACGACGAGCCGGGTCACCATATTTGCGCCAAGAACCCGAGGGTCGCGCTCCGTCCCCAGGACCTTGACTCGCACGATCGAAGAGGCATGCTGCAACGCCCAGTCGAAAGGCGTGGCATCGTATGCGCGGGCAGGGTCTGGCCACAGTACCAGCGCAACGGAAAGGAAGCCGGTTATCCTCGACATCTGGATCCTGTGTTGCGGTATCCTATGACGCGGCCTGTCACGACACCTTGCGCGCGGTTCCGCGATGAGCGGCGGCCACGGCATTACCCATGTTGGGCACCATGCACTCCGGTGGCCGTCCGCTCTATCGCGTCGTTGTGCCGCTCCGGGACATTTTGTCCCAACGGGCCGCATGGATGATCGATCTTTTCGATCCAAGCCTCGTGTGTCATCACGACGTTGACGGCTGGCGAGGTCACGCTGCCACGCCAGCACTCCCGGTGCCCTTGCGCACGCAGTCGCAACCACACACGGTGGGTTCCCTTCGGTAGGCGCCTCCTGGCAAGGGGCTGGCTTTGGCCCGGCATCAGCACCATGGGAGGCCGCCGGGGCCCGCAGCTGCTTTCGTCCGAATCCCGGAGGTTGGCCCGAATATGCTCGCCGAGCAATTCGAGGGACACAGGATCCCAGCAGAGGTTGATGGGGTGCTTTCCAACGTTCCTAAGAATTGGAGTATAGCAGCCCCCGTCCACTTTCATTTCAATGCGGAGCGAAGCTGCACAGCCGGAACAGCCCAGGATGATCGCAAGAGCGAAAAGAAAGCGTGAACGAGTCTTCGGGTCTGACGTGTCTTCGTTCATGACAGTTGGCACAACGGCGGTTGCTCGTAGGACGCATTGACTGCCTGCATGGTGTTCCCGCACCGTAGCACAGCCGGTGACCGCGGGGGAAGGATGCGCGCGCGGGCGCACACACGGCGCTCTCGGGGCCGCGGAATGGTGAGCGATCTTACGTCGGCGGCTGAGGCGGACAGACGCGTGGCGGGCCACCGGGGGGGGGCGGTGGCGTCGAGGCGGACGGGGGTGGGTCAGTCGGCGGCGGGGGGATCGACGCAGGGGTCGTAGACCGTGCGGTCGATGCCCGGGAGGTAGTCGTCCGGCGGGGGCCGTGGCCGCGGC
>JANLSU010000007.1:0-8219 GCA_031362565.1 bacterium
GACATTCCGCAGAAGATCGATCAGCCGCTGCCCGAGGAATACTCGGACAAACAGCTCATCGTGCGCGTCGAAACCGACGGTAGTGTGTTCCTCAACCGTGACAATGTCGGCCTGTTGGGGCTAGCGGAGCGGCTGCGGGAGGTCTTTGGACAGCGGGGCGGCAAGCGGGTCGTGTTCTTGGACGCCGCCGACGGCGTCCTGTACGGTACCGTGGTCCAGGTGATGGACCTCGTGCGCGGCGCGGGTGCCGAAACGATCGGCGTCGTGCCCGACTCCATCCAGGCGTCGCCCTGAGGGAGGCAAAGCTATTTTCCATCTCGCGGTACCGTGGGTCGAGGTCGCACTCCGTACGGCACTCGTCTATTTGGCGGTGCTTGCCGGCCTGCGCCTCGCGGGCAAGCGCGAAATCGGCCAGATGACGGCCTTCGACCTGGTCGTGCTGCTCCTTATCGCCAACGCGGTGCAGAACGCGATGGTGGGCCCCGACACGTCGCTCACCGGTGGAATTCTCGCCGTCGGCGTCTTGCTCGTGATGAATACCATCGTCTCGCGCTTGCGCTTGCGGCTGCCCTGGTTTCGGAATCTCGTGGAGGGCACGCCCACAGTGCTCGTCCGGAGCGGCGAGATCATTCAAAAGAGCATGCGGCGCGAGGGCGTCGACGAGCAGACTCTGATGGCGGCGCTTCGCGAACACGGCGTCGCAAAGCTCGAGAACGTCGAACTGGCCGTCCTCGAGGTCGACGGTTCGATCAGCATCGAGTCGACGGGCGAACCAATCCGCAAAGGCCGCCGCAATGTCCGCGGCCAGCATCACAACTGATCCCGACGCCGCGTGCTCATTCCCACCGGAAGATGCGCACCGCGACGACGAAACTCACCAGGCCCCAGAGTCCGACGATCACAGCCGGCGTGGCGATTGCCGCCAGGCCGGCACCCTCGTTGGTGATGGCCCGCAGTGCATTGTTCAGGGCGGTGAGCGGCAGCGCTTGGACGAACCCTTGCAGCGCGTGCGGGAAGCGCGCCGACGAGAAGAAGGTGCCGGAAAAGAGCCACATGGGCAGCATGACGGCGTTCATCACACCCGACACGGCTTCGATCGTCCGCGCCCGGCTTACGGCCAGCAGGCCGATGGCCGAGAATGACAAGGCGCCGAGCAGAACCATGGCAGCGAATGCCAGCCACGAACCGGTGACCCGCACGCCGAATGCCAGACGCCCGAAGAGGACGAGGGCTACGACCTCGAGTACCAGCCAGCCAATGCGTGCCAGCAAGAACGACAGCAAATAGTCGCTGCGGCGCATGGGTGTCGCCATGTAACGCTTGAGAAGCTTCTGCTGGCGGGCGGTCGCAATCGGAAATCCGACGCCCCACATGCCGGTGCCCATCAGGTTCATGCCCAAGAGCCCCGGAATGAGAAAATCGATGTAACGGCTACCGCGCTGCAGTTCTGTGATGTTCTCGACGCGCACGGGATCGGTGCGGCCGGCGGCGCGTTCGAGCGCATCCTGCACCAACAGGGAAGCGAGCCGCGCCTCCTGGCGCGAGGGATCGAACCCGAGTTCGAATCCATCGGCTGCTTTCTGGATCAACACCACGATGCGTCCCGAGCGCTGCAGATGTCGCGCTTCGTCATCGGACGCGACCTCGACGATGGCCAGTTCCGGGAGTGCCGCGAGCGCTGCCCGGATCTCGGCCGTTGCCGCCGACGGCAGAATGGCGACCGGAATCGGCTGCGGCTTCTGGGTTCGAAAGGCGATCCCGAGCGCCAGCGCCAGGAGGATCGGAAACGCGAACACCCAGAACACCGCCTCGGGCTCGCGCCAGAAGCCCATCATGCGGGCCCGCGTCAGATGCAGGAGTGAATTCAACGCCGATGCCTCCGCAAATCGTATTTCACTGTTCGCGCAACGAATGCCCGGTCAGATGCACGAATACATCCTCGAGCGTCGCATGATGCGTCGTCATGCTTGCGAGCGTCGCGCCATGTGTATCGAGCGCCGCCAAGAGCGCCGGCACGGTCCGGTGCAGCGCCTCGACATGCAGCGCCCAGCCGGCCGCATCGTTCCGCACCCGCCGCACTCCGGGCAAGGCCTGCATCGCCGCGGCATCCATTGCCGTGCCGCCCGTGAGCGAGAATTCCAGCACGTGTTCGACGCCGAGAGTCGCGATCAACTCGGCCGGAGTGCCGATCGCAATCACCTTGCCGTGATCCACGACCGCAACCCGGTCGCAGAGGTGATGCGCTTCGTCCATGTAGTGCGTCGTCAGCAGCACGGTGCCGCCACGGGCCCGGAACGCTTCGACCAGTTCCCAGAGTTGGCGGCGCGATTGCGGATCGAGCCCGGTTGTCGGTTCATCCAAGAAGAGCAGATCCGGATCGTTGACGAGCGCGCAGGCGACCGACAGGCGCTGCTTCTGCCCGCCCGAGAGCTTGCCCACCCAGGCGCCGCGCTTCTCGTCGAGCTGCACGGCGCGGATCACCTTGTCGGGCGTCGGGCCGCGCTGGTAGAAGCTGCGAAAGAGCGTCACCGTTTCCGCCACCGAGTATTTTTCGTAGAAGCGCGTCTCTTGCAATTGAATGCCGAGCCGCTCGCGGAGCGCCCGATCCTGTCCCGTGCCCCATTGCGTGCCCAGCACCCGGACCTCGCCCGCATCCGGCCGGTTCAGGCCCTCCAAGATCTCGATCGTCGTTGTCTTGCCGGCGCCGTTCGGGCCCAAGAGTCCAAAGCACTCGCCGCGCCGGACTTCGAGATCGAGCCCGTCGACGGCCGTCACCGCGCCGTAGCGCTTCACCAAACTGCGGCAAGAAACGGCTGGTTCGCTGGTCATCCGAATTGCACCGAACGGCGGGTCAGTGATCCAGCCAGAAACCCGGTAATCGGGAAGTGCACCGCGCCGTGCGCCTCGGCCGCCGCGCCCATCGAAACCACGACCGGAACGAAATGCTCGTGTGTCGGCAGTGCCTCGCGCACGCCCGGCGCCTGCTTACGGTAGTCGACGAGTGCATCGACGTCCTGGCGCGCAATGACGTCCGCCGACCAAGCGTCGAATTCGGCCGCCCAGGCCGGAATGCGCGGGTTGGGATCGAGGTCCATGGCGCGCAGATTGTGGGTCAGGAAACCACTCCCGATGATCAACACACCTTCGTCGCGGAGCGGTGTCAACGCTTGGCCGAGCGTGAACAGCGTCGGCGCGTCCATCGTCGGCAGCGAGACTTGCAAGACCGGGGTATCCGCTTTGGGATACATGGCGACGAGTGGAATGTAAGCGCCGTGATCCAAGCCGCGTTCGACATCCTGCGCGACCGGCTGGGTACGTCCGACGAGAGCGCGAACGCGCTCCGCAAGTTGCGGCGCACCCGGCGCCGCGTACTGAACTCTGTAGTAACGCTCCGGGAATCCATAGAAGTCGTGGACGAGCGGCGCCGTGTGAGTGGCCCCCAACGTCACCGGCCGTTGCTCCCAGTGCGCCGACAGCATGAGGATGGACTTGGGCCGGGGCAAGTTCTTGGCCCAAGCCGCGAGTTCGCCAACCCACGCCGCGTCGTCGAGCAAGAAGGGCGAACCGTGCGCCAGGAAAATGACCGGCATACGCCCTGGTGCGACGGCGTCTGCAGGAGTTGGTTGCATGAGTTCTCCGAGTCTTTTGGATCCGCCGGCCGGCAAGAGTGCGGCGCCCGCAGTGCCCAGCAGCGCTTTTAAAACGGTGCGCCGTTTCATTCGCCGTTCCCTTCAGACCCTTGACCGTGGAGAGTATGCCATACGGTCCGGCTGCATTCTGGCAAGGCCTTCCCGGGGCTCACCTTGTGGCCACAGGCGCCGGCGTGGAAAGGTGCAACCTGGGCCCGTGCTCCGGCGTTTGGTTGGCATGGGGCCTGTCGCGATGCCACCTCCTCACCCACAACGGAGTCGAATGATGAACCGAACACGTCGAGCGGGCTCGTGTGCCTGGGCGCTCCTCGCCGCCGCCGCCGCTTTGGGGAGCGCTTCGGCCGCAGCCGCTGGGCTCGATCTGGGTGTCTCGGGATACGGAATCGGTTTGGGCGACACGCGAGTGACGCATGGCGTGCGGCTCAATTTCGCGGACCGCGACCTCGAGCGGTGCGACGGTGTGAATGTCACACTCTGGCGCGCCGCCGATCTTCTCCCCGCCCAGGTGAATGGCCTTGGGATTGGGCTCGTTGGGCCGCAAGCCGCGGTCTTCTGGGGCATTGGTGTCGGTGGAGTTGGGGTCGCGGCCGAGGCATTTCATGGGATCGCGGTCGGTGGCCTGGGCGTTGGCGGCGATGCGCTTTGGGGTCTGGCAGTTGGCGGCTTGGGCGTCGGCGCCGACCGCTTGCGCGGCATTGCGATCGGCGGCCTGGGAGTGGGAAGCGATGACTTCGCAGGCATCGCGATCGGCGGGCTGGGTGTCGGCGGCGAGAGGGTGCGCGGCCTAGCGGTCGGCGGCTTGGGCGTTGGCGGAGCGGACGCCAAAGGCATCCTGATCGGCGGACTCGGCGTTGGCGGAGAGAAGGTGGCGGGCATTCTGATCGGTGGACTCGGAGTAGGCGGTCAGACGGTACGTGGTCTGGCGATCGGCGGCCTCGGCGTGGGTGGCGAATCGTTCCGCGGTGTCGCAATCAGCGGCCTGGCGTTCGGCGCATCCCGGCTGAATGGTGTCGCCATCAGTCCGTACTGTCGCGCCAAATTGTCACAGCGCGGCGCCAGTCTCGCCATTCTCAACATCACGCGGGAACTGCACGGCGTGCAAATCGGCGTCCTGAACTACGCGGCGAACAACCGTGCACCGTTCAAGCTGACACCACTCTTCAATATGCACCGCGGCCAGTAAGAAGCGCTCCGCCAACGCGAATGGGCCCCGACCCTTGCGGATCGAGACCCACCGTTGTGCAGCGAGGCTTTGGGGCTACGGCTTGACCTGGGTCACGAGCGCGCTCGCAACACTGTCGGGTTGCGGCGCCGTGACGGTTGCGACGGCCGGCGCCAACCGTGCCGTAACCCGTGCGAGCGCGATGCCGGCCGTTGCGTGCCCCGGCTGCAGTTCGACGGCCGCGCCATACGCCTGTGCCGCTTCCGACAGCCGGCCGGTGCGCTCATACGCCAGACCGAGGTTGTTGTGGAAGTAGCCCACATCGTCCTTCAAACGCACCGCCGTTTCGAGCGCGCCCACCGCATCCTTTGATGCGCCGCGTTGCAGATACAGCAACCCGAGGTTGTTGTACGCATAGGCATTGCTCGAGTCGACCGCACACGCGTGCTTGAACGCCACTTCGGCATCGTCCGGCCGGTTGAGCGCCAGCTGGGCGCGCCCGAGCACGTTCCAGGCGTTGGTGTTCTCCGGCTCGGCCTCGGTGGCCCGAACGGCGAGCGGTTCCGCATCCGCCGCATGGCCTTGCTCGATCAAACGCCGGGCGTCATGCACCAGCGCGTGGGCGTCGCGCGGATCCGTTTCCGGTACGGCGGGCACGGTCGCGTTCACAGTTGTTTCCGCTGGCGCGATGACGGCGGGATTCGAAACCGCCATCTCGGGATCGTCACCCGGCGCACTGGTTTCAATGACCCGCTGCGAACTGAATCCGACGGCGATGGCGAGACCCGCGATGGCAGCCATGCCGACGAGCAAGAGAACGCGACTTCTGGTTTGCATCGATCTCACTCCCGTGGTGTCCGGTAGAGGCCGGACACGCACCCGATGCCGCCAACCGGGCGGCCGCGGCCAAGCCGGCATGCGCCGGCGTCACCGGATGCACAACGCAAGCGGCGTACCGCGCGCTGGAAAATCGTTGCGGGTTCACAACCCGAAGCAATCCATGGGGTAACGCCTTTGGCTCTGGGAAAGGGCGGCGGGTGAGGTGCGGCGGCCGGGACGCGTGCGCCTCTGTCACGTGTATGCCGGAACACGGCGCCTGAGGCCACGTCAATAAAGACCCCGTAGGTGCGACACGTCTGGCTTGTCTGGTTGCCTCAGGAGAGGTATCATGCCGCGATTGGGCGATTGACACGCTCCCAACCGAATTCTCCGTTCGTTGAGGGAGACAGCAATATGGGCAACTCGTGTGCGAAGCTGTGCGCCCGCCTTATGGCGATGCTTGTTGTCACGGCGGGATTCTCGAGCAACGCGGCCGATTTTTCATGTGGGTTTGAGAGCGTCGCGTCGAAGGAAGAGTTTTCCAATACCGATTGCCTCCCGACCTTCACGAATCCCACACCATACCTCGTAGGCCAAGCCTCACGACTATACCGCGTTCCTCTAGTTTTTCATTTGATTCAAAGGGATTCTGCGGGCACCAGCAATCTCCCTGACTCGGTCGTCTACGCACAACTGCGACGAATAAACGCTGAGTTTCTTCGCATTCCAGGAATTAGCAATCCTGCGACGGTGAACACGCGCATTATGTTCTCAATTGCACAATTTGACCCATCGGGTGCACCTGCCAGCGGTATTGTTCGCACTGTGAACCAGCAGTGGTACGACATGACCAGTGTCTTTACGGCTACGGATTCGGGCATGGCAACGTCGCTCAATTGGGATCCCGCGCGTTTTCACAACGTCTACAAGATCGGTGCCTTTATTGGCGGAGCTGCGAAGGCCCCTTGGGTCTTTGCGGGTACGCCCTACGATGGCATACGTCTTGGACACGACTATTTTTCAGGTGGCGAGCACGGGACGTATGCTGTTCACGAACTTGGCCATTCGCTTGCGCTCCACCACGACTACGGTGGCTATTTCGGTGTCGTCGGCCAGAGTTGCGATTCCATAGGATATTTTCCACCGGGTTGCTATCATACCGGCGACACGGTATGCGACACTCCATTCAACTCGTCGGTCCTCAATCATTGCGATGAGTATGATCCGTATACGTGGTGTACGGGTACGGAGTTTCAGCACGACGTGGAAGCGCCCTTCAATTTCATGTCTTACCGAGATGACGAGTGTCGTAAGGTGTTTACGCCTGAGCAGGCCGCTCGGATGCGCTGTGGTCTGCTCGCTTATCACCAGGCCCTGTTCGACAGCATCGCGGTCACCATAACGGGGAACTCAAGGGCAGACAGCTCGCGCTTCATGTGCCCAGGCGGCACCGCTTCGGGGACAGGAGCCAAAAAATATGTGGTGACTGTCGACTTTGTAGACGCTGGCATGCGTCACGACATCGCCGCTCACGAGCTAACGCTTGTACCGCCTGCGTCGTCGGTGTTCGAGGTCTGGCCGGCAGTGCCCGGCGATTCGACAGTGGCTGATTCTGCCGCGACCGCAGAGAACGGGTTCACCACAACCTTTACTATCGACCATTTCAGCGGTTGTGGGGCCGATTCGATGGAGGTCCGCCTGAACGACGTCATGATCGGAAAGGCGTATTTCAACGTAAACACCGCGGACTTCCTGCCCGTGTCTCCAGGTGCGGTTGATTCGGGGGATTTGGCCGCATTGGCTGGCCATCTCGGGTGTTCGACCTGCCCCCCATGCTTCGATTTCAACGCCAACGATGGTCTGGTCGACTCGGGTGAAATCGCCAAATTCGCCAGTCATTTGGGACACTTCAGTCCGGGTTATGCCAGCAAGGCGCTGATGGACGGTGGCTCTCTCGCCTTTTCGATTGAGGAGCAGGGGCGTGATACTGCCGCCATGGGCGTTCACCTCGAAGGACTTGGAACGTTCGAAGCTGTTGCAATAGCGGTTCGTTATGATGCGTCCGTAGTTGAGTTCGTATCGTGGCAGCAAGACGCCTCGGTTCCAGAGTTGCGGACATTTGCAATTCCTGTCTTAGACTCCGAAGGTCCGCGAGTGATCTTGCTCGCACTTGACGAGGGCCGCAGGGAATGGCCGAGCGAGCGAATGGGGCGAATTATTTGGCGTACTGCACGGTCGCTGGATTTGGATCGTGACATCCGCGTAACGCACGCCGACATGGCTCTACCGGGCGGTCAGGTAATTGGACTTCGGCGAGCCGGAAAAGCCGACGAGCCACCACATGTCGACGATTTGCACGATTGGCTTGAGCCAGGCGAACCGAACCCATTCAATCCTACTACCACACTTCGATATGCCATCGGGCGCGACGGCAATATCTACCTGAGCCCATCTTATTCACGACAGGTGGCGTATAAAGGCTGACGCCCCTGCCCTGGACCTGGTAAACACGATGTGTCTTACGCATCGTCTACCTTACCCGGGAGGGGCGTCATGGGTGAAGAACTTACACTGTTCCGGACGGAATT
>JANLSU010000021.1:0-33995 GCA_031362565.1 bacterium
CGGTTGCGGCAGTTGCTTCGGGCCGCCCCATGGCAC
Organism: bacterium; assembly: GCA_031362565.1. Classification (GTDB taxonomy): domain Bacteria; phylum Krumholzibacteriota; class Krumholzibacteriia; genus JANLSU01. Next base: position 37 of record JANLSU010000021.1, read on the forward strand.
GCCACGACGGCGCGCCGGCGCCGGAACTTGCGCATCTGCCACCGGCAGCGGTGCGGCCTTCGTAACGGGCATCGTCCCAACACGCCCGATCGCCTTCGCGTAAGCAGCTTCTTCAATGCAATTGCTGGGGCGTGGGGGTCTTCGGGGGCGTGCGACCCCCCGCCGACTCAAACAGAACGGGCCGCGCCGCGCGCTTCGCGCGCAATATTAGATGCGCGAGCCCGTTAACTCGCAGTCGGGGGGTCGCACACCCCCGAAGACGTGCGACTAGCCGGAGCGGGCTCCAAACCAGCAAGTCCAAGAGACCGCTGGACTCCTAACCAACGACTCCGAGAAACCAACCGACTCCACGCCAACGACGACCACCCGACTCCAAACACGCTGACGTCAAATCGCGGGACTCCAACGACTGCGCGGCGAAGCGGCTGGACCGAATCGATCTTGGTGTCGCGCAGGGTGCAATCCTTGGTGGGGGACTTTGGGGTCGTATCGGGAACGATGCGGTATGTGTGGTGTGAAATACTTTCTGGCGGGGTGGCGGTTGGAGCAGATATACTTGTACTAACGTTCGAGCGGCTGCTTTTTGCTCGACGCTCCAAATCCTCGCCACTCTGATCCACGAGTGGATAGCGGACTTCAGTCGACCGACTCGCCGTGCGGTTCTTCTTCAAGACTTCGAGAGTGCGCGGCAGCTCCGTTTGATGCCTTCATGGAGGAGAGCAATGAACTCGCGTGCCATTACAGCATGGGTCCTGGCCTTGGGGGTCGCGGCCGGAACCGCGCAGGCTTCGTCTATTGGAGTGTTCACGGCCGATAATGGAACCGACTGCGATGCGGACGTCGTGCCATTCGCGCCATTCTTCACGTACATTGGCGCGGTGTTGGGCGGCGACGCGGCCGCCAGCGGCATTTCCGGCGCCGAGTTTCGCGTCGATGGCTACGATGCGGCGTGGTTCAATACCAGCACGCCGAATGCGGCGTCGAATCTGGCGCTGGCAAACCCGATCACGGGCGGCGGGAACATCGCATTTCCGACCTGCCAGACCGGGACCGGTGGTTTCGTGTTGCTCTATACCGTTCAGAGCCTCGCGTTTACAACGGTTACGCCGCACACGCTGCACGTCGGCAAACACACGACGCCGAGCAACGTCAACTTCGAATGCCCGCTCGTGACCATTTGCGATTCCCCGACGTTCACCAAGATCTGCGTGCCGGGTGGCGAGGCGTTCCTGAACACGCCGGATCGCTCCTGCACGGTTGGTGTCGAGCAGAAGAGTTGGACGGCCATCAAGCGCCTGTACCACTAAGCCGTCAGGGCTTGGCCGCTTGCGGTACCGCGGTGGCCGGCGCCGGTGCCGGACGCAGGCCTCCGAAATCGACCTTGGGCGTTTGCTTGGCTTCGGTGGAAACCGGATAGAACGGCTCGGCCTTGAACCCCAGCATGTTGGAAAAAATGTTGGTGGGGAAACGCCGGATCAAAGCGTTGAAGTCGCCGACCTTCTCGTTGTAACGCGTGCGTGCGACCGAGAGGCGATTCTCCGTCCCCGACAGTTCGTCCTGCAGGCGTGCGAAGTTCTCGCTCGAACGCAACTGCGGATAGTTCTCGATCACCACGAGCAAGCGTCCAAGCGCCGAGTCCATGGACTGGCCGGCGGCGATCTTGTCTTGTGGGGTGCGTGCCCCGGCCATTTGCGCCCGGGCGTCCGCAATCCGGCCGAAGACCTCTTGTTCCTGCGCCGCGAACCCCTTCACGGTCTCGACGAGATTCGGGATGAGGTCGCTACGTCGCTGGAGCTGGTTGTCGACTTCGGCGAAGGCGGTGTGCACTTCGGTCTGCTTGTTCACCAGGCCGTTGTAGCTGCCCATGAACCGCCCCACGATGATGAGGAGCAGGACGACAACCACCAACAGAACCATGACACTGCGTTTCATCGCATCTCCTTCGTCGTAACCCAAGGGCTGGCTCGGTGCCAGCGGCGGTGCTTGGGCACCGCCAGGAACTGATTACCAGCTGCCGGACGCCCCGCCGCCTCCGGAGGCACCGCCTCCAAAGCCACCGAATCCGCCACCGCCAAATCCGCCCCCGCCGCCGCCCCCAAAGCCGCCGCCCCCGAGGCCGCCACCGTACCACGCCCCGCCCCCGCCGCCCCAGGGCCCGCCCCTGCCGTGGCCGCCGCGCGAGCGCGCCATCGCCAGACCCAAGAACATCACCACGAAAAACAGCGCCATCGGGTTGATCCCGGTGCTCCGGGTCCGGCGCGGTCGCGCCACCCTTCCCGTCGGCACGGGCGGCGGCACGTGCCGTTCTTCGGCGATGAAACGCGCCGCTTCGGTCAGGCCCGCAAGGATTCCGCCGGCCATGTCGCCGGCTTTGAATTGCGGCGTGATTTGGCCGCGAATGATGCCGCCCAAGCGTCCATCGGGGAGGGTGCCTTCCAATCCATAGCCGGTTTCGAAGTGCAGGGCCCGGTCTTGCAAGGCGATGCAGAGCAGCAGTCCTGCATCGTTCTTGGCGCCGCCGATGCCCCACTTCTGAAACAGTTGGACCGAGTATTCCTCGATCGTCTGCGGGGCGACGGTCGGCACGATCACGACCGCGAACTGCACCTGCAACGCGCGTTCGACTTCGCCGAGGTAGGCTTCGATGCCGGCCGTCTCACTCGGGCCGAGAGCGCCGGCGGTGTCGGTCACATAGCCGGCCGGTTTGCCCAAATCGGCCGGACTGGCTGCGACTGCGGCGTCGAAATCTGGCGCCGGTGACAGCGCGACCGTTGCCGGCAGCGCGCTCGCGGCGCGCGCCACAGCCACGGGTGCCGCCATCGCGATCGGTGCGTGCAGGAGGAAAACGGCCCCTATGGCGGCCACCGCGAACCGGCGGCGCCATCGGCCGAGGTCAATCGGCGGGAATTTCATCGACCTTGCCAATGAGAGATTCGAGCGCCGCCACGTGGGCGGCGAAACGCTCCCTGGCGACCGCATCGGACGGCGGCTTGGCCGCGCGCCGCGCCGTGACCGGTACGGTGAGCCCTGCAGCATCGACGCCGAACGATTCGGCGACCGCCCCCAAAAGTTCGTCGGGGTCCTCGGGTGCTTGGGTGACATCGTGCAGCGCCAGCAGGCCGCGCGCGGTAGCGGCGATGCCGCCGGCGGCGCGCGCCATCAGTTCGTGCGCCACGCCCGGCCGGCCGCCGGCGCGCAGGAACCCTTGGCGCAGCCCCACGAGTTTGGAACGCAGCTCCCATTCGCACTGATGCCGCAGATTGCGCCCCTCGAGCTCCAGCTCGGCCACGAGATCGGTGCCGTAGACGAGCCCGCGCCGCGTCAGCAAGTCCAGGAATTCGACGGGAAAGACGTCGGTGGAGTCGCGCAACTGATCGGCCGTCATGACCAGCGGCGTGACGCGCTGTTTATCGCGGCGCGCTTGCGCGGCGAGGGCGACCGCCAGCGCCTCCAAGCGGGCGTGCGACAGATCGTTCATGACGATCAACAGATTGATGTCGCTCTTGGTGCGGTCGAAGCGCGGACCGAGCGCACTGCCATGGACGTAGATGGTGCCGCATGCATCGCCCGCCGCTTCACGCACCACCGCCACCCAGGGCGTAATGGCGTCTTGGATCGCGACGGGCACGGTGTGCGGTGCCGTAGCACGCAGGGGCTTCTTCATGCCGGCATGGTAATCGGCGCGCCGTCAACCGTCAACGAGCCCCGTCCGACGCAAGAGATCGACATAGGCGACGGCCAGGTGCGCGTCCGGCGTGACGCCGCAACATTCGAGCAGCCGTTGCGCGGCTCTGGCGCACTGGCCGGCGTCGTGCGCGGCATCGACCACGGCTTCGAGCTCGAGAAACGATCCCAAATCCTCGACGTCATCCAAGTGCACCCGCACATTGTCGACGAAGTACAAGTGCCGAGTTTTGCGGACCTCGCCGGCCGTTTCGAGCACCGAATCGAGCCCCCGGCAGAGCGCGTCCGGGTCGGCGATGCGCACCAGTTCGTAGGTCGAGCCGCGCAATGCGGCGCTGTCGGGGCGCGCGTAGGCGATGAGCGTTGCACCATCGCGGCTCGAAACCCGCAACTTGAGCCTGCCCCGCGGCACACCCCAGAAGCGGTCGTGCTGCGTTTCGACACCGGCGTCCCGGGCCCCGAGCCGCCGGAGTTCGGTTTCGACGTGCTGCCGGTCGTCGAGCCGCGCTTTGATTTCGATGTTGTGGCCCATGCGCCCTTCACGAAATGCCGGCCGCCGTCACTCGAGCGGCCCCAGCCATGGCGGCGTGCCCCAGGGCAATGCCACACCGGCGCGCCGGAACAAGGCGAACGACGCCCGATGCGCTTGGGCGGCGATTTCGTCTTCGTCGACGGTCGCCAGACGTCCGTCGCGCACCACGACGCGGCCGTTGACGATCGTCGCGTGCGCCCGGTGCGAGATGCCCGTGAACACGAGTGCCGCGAGTGGATCCGAGAGCGCCCCGGCGCGGTCGAGCCCGGAGACATCGAACAGTACGAGATCGGCCGCCTTGCCGACTTCGATGCTGCCGAGTTCCGATTCGCGTCCCAAGAGCCGGGCGCCGCCACGGGTCGCGAGCCCGAACGCTTGCTCGGCGCTGAGCGCGCCGGGCCCGTGGCCGGCGCGCGCCAAAAGGATGGCTTGGCGGACTTCGGCGAGCATGTCCGAAGAGTCGTTGCTCGAACTACCGTCCACACCGAGCCCAACCGGTACCCCCGCCTGCAGCAATTGCGGAACGCGCGGCATTCCGGACCCTAAACGCATGTTGGACGACGGACAGTGCGCGACGCCGGTTCCGGTGCGGGCGAGCAACGCCATCTCTGCGGCGTCGAAGAAGATGCCGTGCGCGTACCACACGTCGTCGCCGACCCACTCGAGGCGTTCCATGAGTTCGAGCGGCCGGCAGCCGTAGCGCTCCAAGCAATACGTGTTCTCGTCCTCGGTTTCCGCCAGGTGCGTATGACAGCGCACGCCTTTGGCGCGCGCCAGGCGCACGGTTTCGAGCAGCAGGCGTTGGCTCACCGAGAACGGCGCACAGGGCGCGAGCGCGATGCGCCGCATCGCGAACGGCGCCGGATCGTGATAGCGGTCGAGGACGCGTTCACAGTCGGCGAGAATCACGTCCTCGTCCTGGACGATCGAATCGGGCGGCATGCCGCCTTGGGACCGGCCCATCGACATGCTGCCGCGGGTCACATGGGCGCGAATGCCGAGCCGCGCTGCGGCCTCGAGCTGCGCGTCCAGCAGTTCTGCCGGCGCGCCGCGCGGGAAAAGATAATGATGATCGGTCGTCGTCGTGGCGCCGGTGAGCAGTAGTTCGGCGCCCCCCAGGAGGGTGCTCCAGTAGACGGTCTCGGCATCCAGGTACTGCCACACCTCGTAGTTCGTCGCCAGCCAATCGAAAAGCTTGGCGTTCTGCGCCGCCGGGGCATTGCGGGTCATGGCCTGAAACAGGTGATGGTGGGTGTTGACGAGGCCCGGAACGACCACGCACCTGGAGGCATCCAGGGTCTCGCGGGACACGCCGGCGGCGGGTGGGTTCGTCCGCGCCAAACCCGGGCCCACGGCCGCCACCCGGCCGTCCCGCAGGAGCACGTCGGCGCCCCGGAGCCGGTCCCCACGGCTGTTGAACGTCGCCAGGTGGAAGATGTCCTGGACGAGAACTTCGTGCATGGGCACTCCTCGCGCCGGTTCGCACTCGCCCGAGCATCGTAACGGATCAAACCGCGGCCGGGGGGATTCGGCGGCGCCGCGACCGCCGGGGATTCTGCGCCAAATGCCCCGTTCGACGCGGTGTTTGCACCGCCGCCGGGGCCGTTGGAGCAGCCGACGCACACTAAGGCCCGCGTTGTGGCACCATGCGGCAGGCTGAGGACGAAAAAGCCTCTGGAAAAAACCCCGGCTGCGGACGTATACTCAGCTCCGGAACCGAGTTTAAGGGACTTGCCCCCTCGACGCTCGTTAGTCGTCCCACTCTGGCCAGGAGGGGGATTGCGGACGATTCCGTGCATCGCGTACCGTGCTCGTGCAACCCTTGAATACACCGTGGATCACGGCAACATCGGTTGACATCCTTTGGGGAGGAAAGATGAAAGTCCGCGTTATCGCTTCGCTCGTCATGGCTTCGTGTCTCGCCGTTGGTTCCGCCAACGCCTCGTCGATCGGTATTTTCTTCGCGCCGGACGCGAGTAGCTGCAGTGGAACGGCTGCACCGTTCACGCCGTTCTTCACCTACATCGTCGCCGTCCTCGGTGGCGACGCTGCAGCGACGGGCATCACCGGCGCCGAATTCCGTGCCGATGGCTACGACTGCGCTTGGTTCAACACCCCCACGCCGGCGCCGGCCTCGAACCTGTCGCTCGGCAATCCGCTTTGCCCGCAACCGACGGGCAACGGCGTCAACATCGCGTTCCCGTCGTGCCAGAGCGGTTCTTCGGTGCTGCTCTTCACGATCCAGAGCCTCGCGCTTGGAGCGGTGACGCCGCGGACCTTGTCGATCAAGCAGCACACGGTCCCGAGCAATCCGAATTTCCAGTGCGCATTGTTCACCCTGTGCGATCAGTCGTTCTCGAAGATCTGCGTGAGCGGCGGCGAGGCTTTCCTGAATCAGTCGGGCGCGCCCTGCACCGTTGGCGTCGAGCAGAAGTCGTGGTCCGGCGTCAAGTCGCTGTACAACTAAGCTGAACGACGGACGATCGAAGTTTGAATGACGAAGGCCCCGGCACCACCGGGGCCTTCGTTTTGCCACCGCGAATCCTGCCGAGGATCTCAGGGCGTGCCGGCGCGTGACCCGCCGCCGGCGGCGAGCGCGGTTTGCATCCGCGTTAGCATGGGGTCCGCTGCGAGGAAGCCGGTGACCGTCAGGTCTTGCAAGATCGTGCCGTCGGGCCGCACGAAGGCGACCCACGGCAGGCCGCGAATCCCGTACTTCTGCATGAGAGCCTGCGTTTCAGGCGTGTTCTGCTTGGTCGCGTCGATGCGCACGGGCACGAAGCGGCGGGCGAGTTCGATGACCCGCGGATCGCTGAACGTGAAGCGCTCGAGTTCTTTGCAGGCGACGCACCAATCGGCACTGAAATCGATGAGCATCGGCTTCGATTCGGCGCGGGCGCGCTCGAGTCCTTGGCTTTCAGATGCGAGCCAGGGCGGATTGACGATCGCCCGGCCCTGCGATCCGGGGAGCCACGGCACGATCAGTCCGTAAAGGCCGGCAATGACGGCGGCGCGCCCGAGCGCTTTGCGCCAGCGTTTCGCGGTCGGCTCGCTCTCGATGATTTCGCGCCCGGCGCCGAGCCCCAGTCCCAAGACGACGAGCGCCGCGCCCACCGGCAGCAAGGCGCGTGTGTGCGGCAAGTGCGGGTGCAAGTAGTAGAGCGCGAGCGCCAGGAACACGAGCCCGAAGGCGATCTTGACGCGGATCATCCAGGCGCCGGATTTCGGCAAGCTCGTCAGCACGCCGGTAAATGTGCCGAGCACGATGAACAACAAGCCGAGCCCGAGCGCGAAGGTGAAAAAGAGCCCGAATCCGAGTGCCGCGCTGCCGGTCGCGGCCACATAGGCCAACATGGCGACGAGCACCGGGCCGACGCAGGGCGAGGCCACGACACCGGCAATGAGGCCGAACAAGAAAGCGCCCGGATAACCGTTGCCCTGAACGCTGTTCAATCGCCCCGCGAGCGCCGGCGGCACCTGCATCTCGAACGCGCCGAACAGGCTCATGGCCATGACGATGAAGATCCCCGCCACCCCCATCACGACGAACTTGTTCTGCAACACGCTGCCAAAGAGCGAACCCGTGAGCGCCGCACTCGTGCCGAGCGCTGAGTACGTGACGGCGATGCCGAGCACATACAAGAGCGACAGCGTGAAGCCCTTCGAACGCTTGCCGGCGCTCCGCGCGCCGATGATGCCGATGGTGATTGGAATCATCGGATACACGCACGGGGTGAAACTGGTCAGGATGCCGGCCGTGAAGGCGAGCAGGAAGAGCCAGAAGAGGCCGCGGCTGGCGGCTTCGCGCAGCCGTTTTTCGGGGGTCGTCGGGCCGGCCGGGGCCGCGGGCGTGGCCGCCACCGCCGTCCCTCGCACCAAGTCGCCGCCTTGGCTGCCAAGGACGGTCAACCGGGCCACCAGCGTATCGCTCTGCGGGAAGTAGCAAAACTTGCTCGAGCAGCCCTGGGTGCCGAACACGAGCCGGACGCTCGCCGACTGTTGAACGCGCAGCCGCGCCGCGAACTCGGTGTCGTGCTTGAAGACCTGCACTTCCGCCTCGAGGAACGGGTCCATCTTGGTTTCCGGATGCGGCCGGTCGGTGCCGGCGAGTTCGACTCCGGGCACCGCCAAGACCTCGAGCGTCGTCCGCTCGTCGTAGATGTAGTGCCCCGCCGGCACATGCACCTGCACGCGGAGCGTCGCAATCGTGCCGGGGGAGAGAGTGTCGGCCGGGACTGCAAGCGTCGCGGTAAAGGGGGAGCGCACCGGGGCCGCGCTGCCGGCGTCGGCGAAGGGCGAATCGGCGGCCTTCGCGCCCGCCGCCAACAGAATGAGCAAGGCAACGATCCAGAGGCGGCGCATGCGGCTCCCTTCGAGGGGTAGGGCGGTGTCCCGAGTCACTTGAACCCGCGGCGCGGGACGGAGATTCCAAGCCCAGCGCCCAGACTATCGGCCCCCGGCCTCGGGCGTCCAGTCACCTCGGCCCGGCCGGGCCGGTTTGTGTAACTATGTGTCGGCGCGTTATTTGTCCCAGCCCATTGGGGCCAGGCCCGGCTTGACGCTGTAGAGTGGATTTGGCATAACTAACCGTCTTGCCGGAGGGCCGGTCTGCCATGGTGGTCGACACGCGCGTCGAAGTCCTCGAGTCCGAAGTGCGTGGCGCTGGGCGCTTGCCCCGGCACCTCGCCATTATCATGGACGGCAACGGCCGCTGGGCCAAACAGCGGCACTTGCCGCGCATCGCCGGACACACGTCGAGCCGGGAGACCGTCCGCCGCGTCGTCCGCCTCTGCGCCCGCCTCGGCATTCCGACGCTGACGCTCTACACGTTCTCACAGGAAAACTGGAAGCGTCCGCAGCTCGAAGTGCGGGCGCTCATGAAACTGCTCGAAGAAGTCTTGCAGAGCGAATACCTCGAGCTTGCCGAGAACAACATTCGGCTGACCGCCATGGGTTCGGTGGACGCTCTCCCCGCGAGCACCCGCAAACACTTGCTGGAAACCATGCAGCGCTTGTCGGTGAACACGGGCATGATCCTCAACCTGGCGGTCTCCTACGGCGGACGGCGCGAGATCGCCGACGCCGCGCGGCGCGCCGCGGCCGATATTGTTGCGGGCCGCCTCCGTCCGGAGGATCTCGACGAGACGCGGTTCGCGACCTACCTCTACCGGCCCGAACTGCCAGAACCCGATTTCCTCATTCGCACCAGCGGCGAAAAACGCCTCAGCAACTTCTTGCTGTGGCAGCTTGCGTACACGGAGCTGTACTTCACCGACGTCCTCTGGCCCGATTTCTCGGAAGCGGACTTGCTCCTCGCGCTGCGGGATTTCCAGAGCCGCGAGCGGCGTTTTGGCGGCACCACACAGATCGAGCGGTGAACGTGAAGACACAGGTCCGCCTGGCGCCGGTCGCGGATGCGGCCCCGCCACGCAGCCGTTTCCGCGGCCTCGGATCCCGAGTCGCAGCGGCGCTGGTGTTTCTGCCGTGTTTCTTGATCATCGCCTGGCGCGGCGATGTGTACTTCGTGCTGTTGGTCAATTTCATCTCGGTCGCTGGGACGTTCGAATTCATCCGCATGCTCGAGGCCAAAGGACTGAAGCCGCAGCGCGTCGCGGCGCTCGTCGCGGCGTTCGTGTTGCCGTGGCTCGCCTTCTGGCGCGGCGGCATCTATATGGATTGCGGGCTGGCGATCCTCTTGGTGAGCGTGTTGACAACGGAACTCGTGCGGTCCACGGGGCAAGCCCTTGCCCAGGTTTCGGGAGCGGTGTTCGGCGTCATGTACGTGGCCTGGTTGTCGAGCCACTTGGTGGCGCTCCGCGAGCTGCCGTTGCAGGTCGGCCAGCCCTACGGGCTTGGCTTCCGGGCGGTCGGACTCGTGTTCATCACCACGTGGATGGCCGATACCGGCGCCTATCTGGTCGGCTCGCTCGTCGGCCGTCACAAGCTCGCGCCGCGAATTTCGCCCGGGAAATCTGTCGAGGGTGCACTGGGTGGCTTGGCCGTCGCCATTGCTTCGGGCGCCGTTTATGCGCACCTTTGCATGCGCCAGGAAATGTCGATGGGCGCCGGCGCCTGGATCGGGGCGCTGGCAGCGGTAGCGGGGCTGGCAGGTGATTTGGCGGAGTCGCTCATGAAGCGCGATGCGGCGGTGAAGGACGCATCGGGAGCGATTCCCGGCCATGGCGGCGCGCTCGACCGCTTCGACAGTGTGCTCTTCACGGCGCCGTTGATATACTACGCCTTGCGTTTCGTCGTGCTCTGAAACGGTCTCCCGAACGCGTCCCGGTTCCTCATGGGTGGTTGATGAAACGAATCGTCGTCTTGGGTTCGACCGGCTCGATCGGACGCCAAGCACTCGCGATTGCCGCCGACAATCCCGCCGCGCTCGCGGTGGTCGGCCTGGCTGCGGGCCGCAACGTGGAGTTGTTGCGGACGCAGCTCGAAGCGTTTCCGGCCGCGGTCTTTGCGGTTGCCGATCCGGCAGCGGGGGCGCGCCTTCTCGACGCGGTTCCCGCCTGGCGCGGCCGCTGTGTTGGGTTCGGGCCGGAGGCGGTCTGTGCGGTCGCACGTCTGGCGGCGGATGTGGTGTTGAACGGGTTGACGGGCTATGCCGGTTTGCGTCCGTCGCTCGCGGCGCTCGAGGCCGGAACGCATTTGGCGCTCGCCAACAAGGAAAGCATGGTGGTCGCCGCCCACCTGATGCGCGCCGCCGCCCGGCGGAGCGGTGTGGAGATTCGTCCCGTGGACAGCGAGCACAGTGCGCTCGGGCAGTGCTTGCGCGCCGGCTCCACATCGGAAGTGCGGCGCCTGTTGCTGACTGCTTCCGGCGGCCCGTTTCGAACCTGGTCCCGCGACGCGCTCGCGCAAGCCACACTCGCCGATGCGCTGCGGCATCCGACGTGGTCCATGGGCGCCAAGATCACCATCGACTCCGCGACGCTCATGAACAAGGGACTCGAAATCATCGAGGCGCATGGACTCTTCGGCGTCGAGTATGACGCCATCGACGTCGTCGTCCATCCGCAGTCCATCGTGCACTCGTTGGTCGAATTCGTGGATGGCTCGGTGGTGGCGCAACTCGGGACGCCGGACATGCGTCTTCCCATCTGGATCGCTTTGCACGCCCCGGAGCGCGTGGCCGCCGACTTTGGGCGTTTGGATCTGGCCCGGGCCGGCACCCTGACCTTCGAGCCCGTGGATCAGGAGCGTTTCCCGTGCGTCGGGCTGGCAGTGGCGGCGGGGCGGCGGGGCGGCACGTTTCCAGCCATTTTGAACGCCGCCAACGAAGTCGCGGTGGCGGCCTTCCTGGACGGCCGGATCCGCTACCTCGAGATCGCCGCCGCCGTCGGCGCCGTTCTGGAAGACGCGGCCGGCTGGGCGCCGGGCGGGGAACCGGACCTCGAAACCATCGCGGCCGCCGATACGCGGGCGCGGCATGAAACCCGCACCAAGACACACGGGTCGGGCACGCCGGCGAGCATTGTCTAGACCGTCGGCCCCTTTTTCGACCGGCGCGCTCGGGGCGCGAGGAGAATGCACATGCTGACAACGCTGCTCGCGGCCGTGATCGTCCTGGGGCCGGTCATCGTCATCCACGAACTGGGCCACTTCCTGGTCGCCAAGTTGTCCGGGATCTACGTCAAGACGTTCTCGGTGGGATTCGGTCCCAAGTTGCTGCGGCTGACGATCGGCGAAACGCAGTACGCGCTGTCGGCGATTCCGCTCGGCGGCTATGTGCGGATGGCCGGCGAGTCCGGCGCCGAACGGACGGCGTCAGCGCCCGACGCCCCGGGCGCCCACCTGGTCGATGTCGCCCCGGCGGAGAAGGCGAGTGGCGAAGCGGCGTTGTACCCGCGCGACGAAGTGAGTGACGACGACATTCCGCCGCATCGCTGGTTTCGCAACAAACCGATTCCGACCCGTCTCGCGGTCGTGACCGCCGGCCCCATCGCCAATTTGGTGCTCGCTCTCGTGGTCATGACGAGCGTGCTGTGGCACGAAGGCATGGCGATTGCGCCGACCACCGTCATCGCCGGCGTGACCGACACGAGCGAAGAATTCAAAGCCGGTTTGCGCAACGACGACAAGGTCATCGCGGTCGCCGGCGCGCCCGTCACGAACTCGCTGGAAGTCGAGACCGCACTCGCGGCGCGCGAGGCGGGGCCGTTGGAGCTGCGCATCGAGCGCGCCGGACGTGACACGACCCTCGTGCTCGCCGGGGTGCGGCGCGAAAAGGCGGCGATTGTTTTTCCGCGCTGGAGCTATCGTTTCGACTCGCGTATCGGACACGTGAAGCAAGAGGGTCCGGCGGCGCGGGCTGGAATTCTGCCGGGCGACCGCATCGTCGAAATCGACGGCCAACCGATTCGCTACTACGACGAGATTTCCGATCACATCAACCCGAACATCGGCAAAGCCGTAAGCGTCACCTGGGAACGCAACGGTGAGCGCCGCACGGCCAGCCTGACGCCCGAAGCCGAGGAAGTGCAGGCCAGCAAGAATTCGAACGACATCAAGAAGATCGGCCGCATTCAGATCGAACTTTTCACCCTCACCGCGCCGGTGAGCCTGGGGCGGGCGTTTTCCGAAAGCGTCCAGCGGACCTGGGCGTTCTCGAGCGACACGCTGCACTTCTTGGGACAACTCGTGACCGGCCACGGTTCGCGTGACGCGGTCGGCGGCCCGATTCGCATCGGACAAGTCGCGGGTTCGGCACTGCGGTGGGGCTATTCGACGCTGTTCACCTTCATGGCTTTCTTCAGCGTCAATCTCTTCCTGCTCAACTTGCTGCCGATTCCAGTGTTGGACGGCGGGCACGTGGTGTTCTTGCTCGTCGAGGCGGTGCGCGGCGAAGCCCTTTCACTGCGGGTGCAGGATCTCCTGCTCAAGGTCGGTGTGTCGGCGCTCATCGCCATCATGGGGTACGTGGTGGTTCTGGATTTTTGGCGGGTCCTGCATGGTTGAGAGCCCCATCCAGGTGGCGCAGCGCCACCCGCGGTGAGGGTTCCTTCTCGAGTTCATGCAACCGTTTGGCGATCGTGTCGAAGACCGTTTCCCAGCGTTCCGGATCGGCATCGAGACCGGCGAGCGCGGCGCGCACCGCGGTCGAATCGTAGCTCGCCGCCAGACGATCGAGCGCCGGACCGACCGAATCGGGTTCGTCGGCGCGCCAGGCCTCGAGGACCGAGATGCGGACGTACGCGTCCACGAGCGCCCGCTCTTGCGGCGTGAGCGATGGGCCGGACTCCGATCCTGGACCACATCCGGCAACCGCGATCCAGACGCTGAGCACGAGGGTCAACCGACGCACGAACAAGGGTTTGACACCTCCGGGACCGGCGAGCTTCGAGGTTGCGGCACCTCCAGCCGATACCCTAGTGTCTAGCGCGGGTGCGGGCAAGCGGCGAGCGTCCGGCACGAGCGGACCGGGGGCACAGGTGCCGGGACTGGGCCGATGGAGCATTACACTCACCCTGATGTGCGGGCTGATTCTGGGCGCCGCATTTCCGGTGTTCGCTGACGAATTCGACCGCGACCTGCCCCGGATCGACAAACCCCAATTCCACGGCAACAAGACGTTCAGCGCCGACGATCTCCTCGCCGGATCGTTCCTCAGGTTGCGGCCTTTTTGGCAGCCCTGGGCGGGCAGCACACCCTATCGCAAGAATACCTTCGCCAAGGAACTCCGGCGCATCGAGGAAGTGTACCGGGCGCGCGGTTTCGGGAGTGCCTCGGTGCACCTCGACTCTGTGGTGGTGACCGGTCCGCATCGCGTCAAACCGGTGGTCGGGGTTCACGAGGGGCCACGGACCCGGATCCGCGAAGTCCGTTTCTTGCCGCAAGACGTTTTCAGTCTCGACGAGCTGCGGTCCCTCATGCCGTTTCACGACGGGGATCCCTATCCTTTCAGCGTTCAAGTTCAGGGTCGCGCCACGCTGGCGTTGCGGCTCGCTTTCCTGTCCCGCGGCTACCTCGGAATCGTCGTTCAGGACAGCACGGCGCTGAGCGCCGATTCCACCTCGGCGCTGGTCGTGTATCAGATGTCTCCCGGCGAGCGGTACTCGGTGCATTCGCTGCGCATCTCCGGCAACACGACCACGCGCCCGGAGCTGGTACGGCGCGAACTGCGCATCGATGCCGGTGACACGTACTCCTACGACAAGATCGCGCAGAGCCAGCGCAATCTCTACAGCACCGGATTGTTCAAGAGTGCGACGATCATCGAGGACAGTTTGGACGTCAGAACCCACACGGTGGATCTTTCGGTGCGGGTCGCAGAACGCAAGATGGCGTACTGGGAGGCCGGCGTCGGTGTCGGACACCGTGATCAGTACGAGGCGCGCGCTTCCGCGGCCTGGGGCCACCGGAATCTTTTCGGACGCGGCCATGCGGTGGAACTGCGGAGCACGCTCGCCTACAACGTCGAGAAACGCGGCCGGAACTATTTCGCGGAACAACGCCTCGGCTATGCACAACCGCACTTCCTCGGTACGAACGTGCGCTTTTCTCCGGCGCTCTCGTACGTCATCGATCGTCGCGTCGACGACGTGCAACTGCGCGGGCCGAAATTCGAAGCTCCGGCTAGCCTCGACGTGTCGAAGTTCATCTCGGTGGCCGGAGTGTTGAGCGTGACGCAGACGACGACCGAAATCGCCGGACAAAAGGTCTTGCCGGGACAGGAGTTGCTCTCCGATCGCGAACTCCAGACCCGCGCCATCTCCGCCACCGTGACCCGTAAGGCCTCCGACAACCCCTTCGACCCGCACCGGGGAAGCGTTGCGGCGGCGACCGTCCAGCGGGCCGGATTCGGTGGTGACAACCAGTTCACGAAGGGCTTCGGCAGCTACGGCCATTATCTGGCGTTCGGGAATTCGGTCCTGGCGCTTGGCGTGCGTGCCGGCTGGGTGGAGCCTTTCGGGGGCCGCCAGCTCAATATTGGAATTCGGGGCGTGCCATTCGAGTATCTGTTTCAGGCCGGCGGCGCCTCCAGCGTGCGCGGCTTCGATCTCAACTCTCTCGGCCCCGAGGTTTTACAGCGGATCCGCGAGACGAATCCCGATGGGGGAGTGACGGCGTCCGTGAAGCCGACGCAGAGGCACGCCGGGACCATCCTCCTGGTGACCAACATCGAACTGCGCCGCCCTATGCCCTGGCTGCCGGCGCGCTGGAATCTCGGCTGGGCGGCGTTCGTGGATGCCGGCAACGTCTGGGAATCGACGGCGGAATTCCGCCGGGCGCGCTTTGGGCCGCGCGTGGAATCGCACGATTTCGAGATCACCGATGTGCGCTACGGCTGCGGACTCGGGGTGCGCTGGATGGCGCCGTTCGGCCCGATTCGCATGGATCTCGGTTTTCCGGCCAAGCCGCACTACAAGGGCAAAGTCGCGTTTGCAGTCGGTCACGCGTTCTAGGTGGCGTATTCTGCCTTGGGGCGGCGAGGGAGTTCGAACGTGCGCATTCGCAAACATCAGATCGTGACTTTGGCAGCCCTCGCAGCGGCGGCCGGGACGATCGTGGTGCTGTGGAACTACACGTCGATCGTGTCCCAACAGGTGAGCCGGCGCTTCACCGACAACCTCCTCCGTGAGCATGGCTACCAACTCGAAATGGATGCCGTCCGTGGTTCGGCGCGCGGTGAGATTCTGCTCTTGCACCCGCGCATTTCGACCGTCGGGGACTCGAGCCGCGTCATACTGCGTGCCGATGCAGTGCGCATCGGCGTGCGGCAGTTGCGGGCCCTGTTCGAGGGCCGGGTGACGATCGCCACGCTGCGCATCGAGCGGCCGCGCATCGAATGGTCGCCGGGGATGCTGGCGGCGGGCAAACCGGCCGACCCGACCGTGCCGCGGCGCTTCCCACGTTTGGCGATCGACGCGTTGGAAATCGTCGACGCGCGGATCACCCGGGCGGGGGCCCGCCCTGACGAACTCTTGGCCGATCACGTCGATCTGCGAGCGCGCATCGATGCGAAACCCGAACAACTACACGTCGTCATCGAAAGCGGCCGTGCCGTGCTGTCGGCTGACAGCTTGGAAGTCAAGGCGCTGCGCGCCGAGGCCATTGTCGAAGGTGACAGCCTCCGGGTCGAGAACTTGCAAGTTCAAACGGGTGCTTCGGAACTCGAAATCAAAGCTGGCGTGGCACTCGGTACCGGCATGGTGCACGCGGTCGTGCAAGCGCGCCCGATGGATTTGGGTGAGCTCGCGCGCTTCGTGCCTGCGGTCCGGTCGCGAGGCCGGGTCCAAGGCTCGGCCCGCGTTGTGGGTACGGCGCGCGAAGCACATCTCGAGGGCACGGTGGGTGGAACCATCGACCGGTGGACGCTGACCGGTGTCGCGGTCGATGCCACGGCCGCACCGGGTCACGTCGTCGTGCGGCGCGCGCATGGCACCGTCAACGGATGCAGCCTCGATGCGCGTCTCGAGACGCACGGCGAGGCCTGGTCGGGACGCGTGCAGCTCGAGAACGTCGACCTGCACGGTATCGACTCGCTCGCGACGGCGGCGCTGCCGCCGCATCAATTGAACGGCACCGTCGACTTCCAACGTCAAGGCCCCACCGATTCGCTGCGGCTCGAGGTGAATTTGGCCGCGAGCCGGTTCGGAACGCTGCCGATCGACCGGGTCCGTGGCCGGGTTGTCGTGCTCGGTACGGCCGTGCGCGTCCAGGGCGCCGAGGTCGAAAGCCCGCTCGGCAACCTGCGCACCGACGGACGCGCCGACGCTCAAACCGTCGACGCCACCTTCGATCTGGAGACCACCGCGCTCGACGGCGTGTTGGCGGCAATCGGCCGCTCGGGAATCGCGGGCGGCCTCGCGGGAGATTGGACGGCGCAAGGCCGGGTGTTCGGTCCGCGGCAGGCGCTCCGGCTCGAAGCCGATTCGAAATTCGCCACCTGGACCCTCCGCGGTGCGACTGCGAGCCATGGCACGCTTGCCGCGTGGGGGCGTGACTTGGGGCCGCACGCGGCATTCGATTTGGAGTTGCGAGTCGATTCGCTCTTGGCCGGCGGCCATGCGCTGCGCGATCTGAGTGCCGACATGTCCTGGGCGAACGAAATGCTGCACATCACCCGCAGCCAAGTGACGGCCGGTGACACGCTCGTCGCTGCCGCCGCCTCGGTCCAACCGCTCAAGCGCGATTGGGCCGGCACGGCCGGCGCTTCGACGCGGGTGCGGCTCGAAACCGCACTGGTGCGCCTGGGCGCCACGGAAATTCGCGTCGAGGACCCGGGCACCATATGGTGGCGCCAGGGTGCGGTACGCGTCGATTCACTGCATTTTGTCACGCGCGGCGGGACCTTGGGGCTCGACGGCACCGCCGATTGGCAGGCGCGCACGGTCGATGCGCGCGCCAAATTCGAAGCAGTCGACTTTGTTCTCCTGCGCGAACTGGCCCGCGCCCATTGGCCGGTGCAGGGCGCGGCCTCCGGCTTCGTGACAGCGCGCGGCAGCCTGGATCGGACCCAGTTGGATGCGGTTCTCGACGTCCGAGAGGGCCGCTGGGATTCGCTCGCCCTCGACAGTTTGCACGTCGTGATCGCCAGTGACGACGCCGGGATCGCGTTGCGTTCGTTGCGGGTTGCGACACCCTTTGGCAGGCTCGCGGCGACGGCGCGTCTCGGAGCCCTGCCGGCGCTCGGACTCGCCTGGGACCGCGCCCATCCGGGCGCGCTGCGGGATCGACTCGCGGGTGCCACGTTGGTTGCCACCATCCGGGCCGACAGTGTCGACGTTGCGCGCTGGGCGGCGCTCGGGCGGCCCGCGGCCTTGCCGCGCTGGGGCGGCAAGATCTCGACCGTGATCACCGCGGACGGCACTTTGTCGAAACCCCACTTGCACGCCACGGGAGGAGCGGAGCAGGTGCATGTCGGGCCGCGCGATATCGGCGCGATTACCTACACGCTCGACTATGCCGGCGACAAGTTGGCGGTGCGCGACATGGAGGTGCGCAACGGCAACCAGGTCGCCACCATCCATGGCATGGTGCCGGTGCACATCGACGGCAGTCGCGGCGTCGTGTGGCTGCGCGACCAGGCTGTCGAGGGTGACCTCGTGCTGCCGCAGAGCTCATTTGCGATCGTCCAGCGCTTCTTGCCGGTGATCGAAGCGGCGCCCGCGCCGCTCGCGCCGGGTGACATCGAGGGGCATCTCAAAGTCGGCGGTACACTCGGCTCGCCGCTCGTCACGGGTGGGTTCACGGTCGATGGTGCGGCATTCAGCCTGCGTGATATGGAGGAAGTGTATCGCGACGTGCATGCGGTCGGAAAGTTCGAGGGCACGACTCTGACGTTGACGGAATTGCGCGGTTCGACCGGGCCGCAGGGGCGCGTGACGGGTACAGGCAAGGTCGAACTCAAGAATTGGGTCCTGGACAGCTTTACGTACAACGTCGATTTGGTTCGCGTCCCGGTCTACTCGTTGCCCGAAGTGAATGCGATCGTCAACGGCCACTTGGAGATCAAGAGCCAACGCGTCGTGGCCGGACGTCCGCCGGTGCCGGACATCCATGGCAACCTGGTGATCGTCGAAGCCCGCATTACCCAAGAGTTCACGTCCAATGCGTCTGGCTCCAACGCGCTCATCGATACCGACGCGCCGCCATGGCTTGCGACGATCCCCGGACTGACACTGCAAGCCGAGGATGGCAACGTGCGGCTCGACAACTCGCTCGTTGACGCCGAGTTGGCCGGCACGCTGGTCGTCCGGCGCACGCGGCAGCGGCTCGATTTCGTGGGTACGATCCGCATCAAGCGCGGCCGCTATTTGGACTACCTGCACTATTTCACGATCAAGGAGGGGAATCTCGAATTCGGCCAGTTTCCCGGTTTCAACCCGCAACTGGACGTGCGTGGCGAAACGGGGCGGCCGGGGCAGCGCATCTATGTCACTTTGACCGGGACGGCCTTGCAGCCCGAACTGCGCTTTTCGTCGGAGTCGGCGGCCGTCAGCGCCGAGGATGCGGAGCGCTCGGCGATCGGGCCGCAGGACGATGTCTACGGCCCCGGAGCGGCGTACTTGGGCACTCGCGCCCTCCAAGAAACCCGCAAGCTGGCGCAAGGCGTGCCGATCGTCAAGGAACTGGATCGGCTGCGCGACATCTCGATCGATCCGGGGCAATCGCAATCGAACGACCCCACCAACCCGACGACCCAGAATGCCAACCGGTTCTCCAACTTGTCCCTCAACCTGAGTGCCGGTTTGCCGCTCAGTGACCGCCTGTACCTCATTTACACGCACGGCGTGGGCAGCGACATCCAGGAACGCGTCGCGGTCGAACTGGGGCTGTCGCAGCGTTTGCTCTTGGAAGCCAAGTACGAACGCCGCAGCATCACCGAAGGCGGCACCGACCAGTCACAAAATGCCTTCGATCTCGACTTCAAGTTCCGGCACGAGTACTGAGGGCCTCGACAATCCCCACGCCCTATGGAATGATGCGCCGGTGGAAGACTCACTCGCGCACTTGAATCCAGAACAACACCGCGCCGTCACGGCGGGCGACGGCCCGTGGCTCATTCTGGCCGGCGCCGGCAGCGGCAAGACGCGCGTTCTCACGTCGCGCATCGCCCACTTGATTCAAAACCGCGGCGTGGCACCGTATCGCATTCTGGCCTTCACGTTCACCAACAAAGCGGCACGCGAGATGCGGAGCCGGGTCGAAGGCATGCTGGCCGGCACCTCCGGGGATTGCTGGCTCGGCACTTTCCATTCGATCGGCGTGCGCATTCTGCGGCGCGAGGCGGAGCGGCTCGGCTGGCAGCGCAATTTCGCCATCTACGACACCGAAGACACCGAATCGGTCTACAAGAAGCTGCTCGAGGGACGCACGGTGGCGCGCCATGTGAGCGCCTCGGAGGCTCGCAATGTCGTCAGCGCTTGGAAGAACGGCCGCGTGTCGCCGGACGCGGCGCACCGCGCCGCCGGCGACGAGCGCGAGCGGTTGCTGGCGGAGCTGTTCGTGGACTACGAGAAGGCGCTCAGGCGCAACAATGCCTTCGACTTCGACGACCTCATCGGCAAACCGGTACAGCTCTTCGAATCGGATCCGGAAGTCCTGAAATCGTATGCCACCCGGTTCCAGCACGTCCTCGTCGACGAGTTTCAGGACACCAACGACATCCAGCTGACCTATATCGACCTCCTGTCGAGCCACTACGGGAACCTGTTCGTGGTCGGCGACGACGACCAGTCGATCTACGGATGGCGCGGCGCCAAGATCGAGAACATCCTGGAGTTCGACCGCCGTTTGCCGCAGACGCAGACGGTGCGGTTGGAACAGAACTACCGATCGACGGCGCCGATCCTGAATGCCGCCAACCATGTGATCGCTCATAACCGTGGCCGCCGCGGCAAAACGTTGTGGACGGCACGCGAGGGCGGTGAGGCGCTGCATCTGAGCTTTCACACCGACGAGGAAGAGGAAGGGCTGCGGGTGGCGCAGGTCGTCCAGGAATGGACGGCCGCCGGGCGGTCGCGCAACGAGGTCGCGGTGCTCTATCGCACGAACGCCCAGTCGCGAGCCCTGGAAGATGCCCTGCGCCGCGCCAACCTGCCCTACCAGATCATCGGCGGAACACGCTTCTACGAGCGGCGCGAAGTGCGCGATGTCGTGGCCTATCTGAAGGCGGTGCACAATCCCGCCGATGCCGTTTCACTGCAGCGCATCCTGAACGTGCCGCGCCGCGGCATCGGCGACACGACCATCGATCGCCTGAACGAGGCCGCGGCGGCCGCCGGTTCGACGCTTGGGGCGGTGATCGAGCATCCCGGAGCCGCCGGACTGAATGCCGGCGCGCTGCGCAAGATCGCCGAGTTCGGCAAACTGTTCGCGGAATTGCAGGCGCTCGCGGCGACCGGCAGCTGCGTCGAGGTCGTGCAGGCCGTCGTGGATCGCACCCGCTACTTCGAATACCTGAAGGAGAGCGATCCGGCCACCTTCCAAGCGCGGCGCGAGAACGTCGAAGAACTCGTTTCGGCGGCCCAGGCCTTCACGGAAGAGTCGACCGACGACCCGAGCCTGCGCGCCTTCTTGGAAGAGATCGCCCTCGTCTCCGACATCGACCGCCTGGACGAGAAGGCCGAGATGGTGACGTTGATGACACTGCACATGGCCAAGGGTCTCGAGTTTCCGGTCGTGGTGCTGACCGGGCTCGAGGAACGCCTGCTGCCGCACGCTTCGAATATGGAAGATCTGGCGGGACTCGAGGAGGAGCGCCGGCTCTTCTACGTCGGCATGACGCGCGCTGAAGAACGCCTGTACCTGATGTCGGCCAGCAACCGGCGCCGCTACGGCAATTACGAGCCCATGATGCAATCGCGTTTCCTCGCCGACCTGCCGGAAGATGGGGTGATCGTCGAAACGCCGCGCCAAGGGCCGCCGCGCCGCGCCGCCTGGTCGTCGCGCCAAGACTCGTGGCGTTCGTATCGGGAAGGCGATCCCGATACGTTCTGGGGCGCTCAGGGCCTGGATCCGAATACCTTCGAATCGCACGGCCTCAAAGCCCGTAACGCCGCCGCCCGCGCGGCAGTGCCGCCGGCCCGTCCGCTCGGCTGGGCCGAAGGGGAGGAGTCGCAGGAATCCACCACGCTCGAGGTTGGGATGCGCGTGCGGCACGAAAAGTTTGGCGAGGGCCAAGTTTTGCGGCTCGAAGGGCACGGCGACATGATGAAAGTGACCGTGATGTTCGGACGCAACGAACAAAAGAAATTCGTGGCGCGCTATGCGCGGCTCGTGCCGGTGTCGTGAGCCGGCGCCGTCAACGGGCCGGCGGGGCCGTGGCGCACCTTCGCCCGACCTGTCGTGTTGCGGGCGGCGCGCCGGCGTTCGGCAGTCGCGAGCAGTCCCACCGCGACCAAGATGAATCCCAATGACGCCCAGTCTTCGCGCGCCGGGGCCTTGCCCTCGAACACGATCCAGAAGATGAGCGTCGCCGTCGTCCCGGCGATGAGCGAGGTCAGGCGGTTCACGAGTCCCGAGAACGTCGCCGTGCGGCCCTTGAAAATGAACAAGAACACCGAGAAAAAGGCGACGATACCGTAGGACGTGCCCGCCAGTGCCGCCTTCGGCCAGTCGGCGTGCGGGGTGCGAATCGCACCTTGAATCTGTCCGATGGCGTTCATCAGGCCGGTCGCATCCGGAGCCACGCGCCAGGCCAGAATGACCACGGTGACCAGGACCAACGTCGTGAACGCCGCCATCTGCTCGACGGCGAAGAATCCCTTGTCGTTCATGCGGATGCCTGGCCCGCGGGTGTTCTTGTAATAGTTCATGATGTAGATGCGCAGCCCATAGGCCACCACATAACTGCCGAGGATGCCCATGGCGGCCGTCGAGTGCAGGAAATCGAACGCCCCATTGGTCGACGGCGCGAAGAAAAGTGTCGTTGCAACGGCGAGTAACGCGAAAAACACTGCCCAGTTCTCGAGCGGATGCACCCGCTTGTGGAGCAGCCCTTGGCGGATTTGAATCGCATCGACGATGCGGCTGACGATGATCACCGCGCCGCGCATGATCACCATGGCCAGCATGACCGTGATCGGCAGGCTGAACATGAGCGTCGTGGCCGGAATGATGATCGCCGTCAGCACCCCGGATGGCAAAATGTAGAGCCACTCGGACGGGAATCGGAACCGGCCCCACTGGATCGGTCGGTTCGATTCGAGGCGATACCAGCGCAGTCCAAGGCAGACAATCAGCGCGATGACCGAGCCGCCAATCGTGCTGTAGGCGAGCCACTGCATCGGGCTCAAGCCGGGGAAGCCCTGCTCGGCTTCGGCCTGGAAGTACTTGACCGCCGTGCCGTACACGACGTACGAAGCGTAGTAGCCTAGGCAGTACTGCAGCAGTCGCCCGGTGCTGCCCTCCGGCGTCCTCCATCTCACGTCAGGCCTCCGGTCGCCGCGAGTCCTCACGCGCATGATAGGCTCCCGGAGCGGACGCCGCCAGTCTGCAGTGCAGCTTCTTTCGTCGAGCCGAAGGGAAACCCGCCGTGTCCGAGAATCCGACCCTCGTGACCGCCGAACATTTTCGCTATGTCGCCGCCCGCACGACGCAGGAGGACGCGTTCTTGCGCGAACTCAAGCAAGCGGCACGTGACGCCGGAATTCCCGCCATCTGGATCGCGCCGGAGCAAGCGAGCTTCATGCAGATTCTGCTGAAGCTGCACAGCGCGCGCCACGTCGTGGAAGTCGGCACTCTTGCCGGCCTGTCGGCGATTTGCATGGCCCGCGCCCTGCCGGCCGATGGGCGCGTGCATACCATCGAACTCGACCCCAAGCACGCGGACTTCGCCCAGCACTGGATCGCCAAGTCGGACGTTGCGGGGCGCGTGCTCTTGCATCGCGGCGCCGGCCAGACCGTGCTGCCGACCTTGCCGAGTGACTGGGCGGACGCGGTGTTTCTCGATGCCGACAAGGCGGGCTACAAGGACTACCTGCGGGAATCGATGCGAATTCTGCATCGTGGCGGCTTGGTCATGGTCGACAACGCGTTCGCATTCGGCCAGTTGCTGCAAGCGAATGCCACCGACCGCGAGGTTGCGGCGGTGCGCGACTTCAACGAACACATGGCACATTTCCCGGGCCTGCACAGCGTCATCGTGCCGCTGGGCGACGGCCTGTGGGTCGGCGTGAAGAACTGACGCGCGTCGGCGCGCGTCGCATTTCTAACCGGGGTTGGAGGAACGAGACGATGAGTGACACACCACCGGATCGCGTCGCAGCCGATCCGCGGAGCCCATTCTACAATGAAGCTGCTTTGGAACGCGGCGTGGGCATCCGCTTCAACGGCGTCGAAAAGACGACGGTCGAGGAGTACTGCGTCAGCGAAGGTTGGATCCGCATCCCGGCGAGCAAGAGCCTCGACCGCTATGGCCGGCCGCTGTTGGTCAAACTGACCGGCAAAGTCGAAGCCTACTTCCGCGACATCGTCGACGGCGCGAAGCCCAACACGCCGGCGTGATCAGGCGCCGAGCGCCGGCCAATCGGCGGCGGTGGACCCTGGACGGCACGGGCTGCCACGGCCCGAGCACCGTGTGCTCTAAGGTCGCGGTGGGATGTGCGGCGTCGAACCAAACGGCGTGCAGCGTCGGCCCCTGGCCGGGATTGACGGCGAGGGTGGCACCGACGTATTCCGCGAAGGCGCCGCCGCGATGCTCGACTTCGGTGACGTGGCCGTGCAGCGAGATTGCCGGCTCCGACGTTTCCAAGAAAGTGCGCAGTGCGTGGCTGCCTGTGTGCCGCCCGTACGCGAGGTCGAGCCCGGTATTGCGCGGCGGACAGTGCGACACAAAGATGCTCCGGCCGCGCCGGACCTCGGGCGCCAGTGCCGCGAGATCCATTTCGATCGACTCACTGCCGTCGGTCGGCAACGTGACGCTTCCCGGCGTCCCACCGCGTGTCCCGAATCCGGACGCAACCCCGTCCAGCACGGCGCTCTTCGCCGGGCTGAAATGGTCGAGTCGCTCATGGTCCTTGGCGCAAAACGGCGTCAACGGGACGTAGGGATAACCGAGAACATGAATCTCGGACCCGAGCTCGACGGGCGAATCCGCCAGCCAGCGCACGAAGTCCGGCGCCGTGCGCGCGCGGAGCACGTCCAGCGCCACTGCCCAGTCGTCGTTGCCGGGCACGATGCCTACCGCTTCGACGCCCGCATCACGGAGCCGGCCGAGAGTCTCCAGAAAGGTGCCGCGCGCAAAATGAGTCTGGGTGGCCGGATCGCCCGCGAAGAGGTCGCCGCCGAAGACGACCATCGCCGGGCGCAAGCGTTCCACCCAGCGTACGAGCTCCGTGTAGAGCTCGCGCCGGGCCTGCAGATCGGACGTGAAGAGGATGCGGGATGGCATCAAGTCTCCGTACGGCCCGTGTCAGGTTGGCGGCTAGGCCGCACTCGGACCGTATGCTACTCTCGGCCCGCCGGACAACTGAAAATGCCACCGCCGTCCGGACGCCGTCCTTGGCGGGCCGCCCCGCGGGAAGGCTATTCGAGGTCCTTTGGGACAGGAATCCATGCGAATTTCCGATCAGGACGTGCGGCATTTGGAGGCTCTGGCGGCGCTCCGGTTGGCGCCTGCCGACCGGGAACCGATGCGCGTCCACCTCGAACGCATTCTCGAATATATGGAACAGTTGAACGCCGTCGACGTCACCGGCGTGCCGCCGACCTCGCACGTGCTCGACGCGGGCAACGTCCTGCGGGACGACCAGGTCGTGGCCTCGCTTCCCGTGGCCGACGTCTTGCGCAATGCTCCGGACGCCAGCGGCTCCTTCTATCGCGTGCCGCGCTTCGTCGGTGAAGCGGAGGCGGAGGCGTGAATCCGGCGCTGCTCACTATCGAAGAGCAGGCGCGTTTATTGCGCAGCCGCGAATTGGCGCCGCTCGATCTCGTCGACGCGGCGCTCGGGCGCATTGCCACACTCGATCCCCAATTGCACGCCGTGCCGCAAGTGTTTGCGGCCGAAGCCCGCGAACGCGCCAAGCAGCTCGCGAACGAAACACCAGGCGGCCCGCTCTGGGGCATTCCGTGGCTCGCGAAAGATGTCCTCACGACGCGCCTGGGCCGGACGACCTGTGGGTCGCGGATCCTCGAGAATTTTCGTTCGCCGTATGATGCGACCGTGGTCGCACGGCTCGAGGCGGCGGGCGCCATTCTCCTCGGCAAGACCAACATGGACGAATTCGCGATGGGTTCCTCGACCGAAAACTCGGCCTGGGGCCCGACGCGGAACCCCTGGAATCCGGAGTGTGTTCCGGGTGGGTCGAGCGGCGGTTCGGCCGCCGCGGTGGCCGCCGACTTGGCGTCGTTCGCGCTCGGCACCGACACCGGCGGCTCCATTCGCCAGCCGGCGGCATTCTGTGGCGTCGTCGGGTTCAAGCCGACTTACGGGCGCGTGTCGCGCTACGGACTCGTGGCATTCGCGAGTTCGCTCGACCAGGTGGGACCGCTCACGAAGACCGTCCGCGACGCAGTCCTCGTGTATGAAGCGATTGCCGGACACGATGCACACGATTCCACCAGCTTGGACAAGCCCGTCGACCGGCTGGCGACGGACGGGCCAGCGGCGTTGCGTGGGGTGCGGGTCGGCGTGCCGCGCGATTTCGTCGCCCAGGGCATGGATGCGGCGGCGGCGGCGGATTTCGACGCCACGCTCCGGGCCGCAGTCGCGGCCGGCGCCACCCTCGTCGATGTGCGGCTCGAGCGGGCCCCGGCCAGCATCGCGGTGTACTACATCGTGGCGACGGCTGAAGCGGCCGCCAACCTGTCGCGTTTCGACGGGGTGCGTTACACGCATCGCACCGCGCAGGCCGGCGATCTCGCGACGCTCTTCGCAGCCTCCCGCACCGAGGGTTTCGGCGCCGAAGTCCAGCGCCGGATTCTGCTCGGTACCTATGTCCTGTCGTCGGGGTACTACGACGCTTACTATTTGCGGGCCCAAAAAGTGCGCACTCTCATTCGGCGCGATTTCGAACGAGCGTTTGCCACCTGCGACGTGATCGCCATGCCGACGTCGCCGACGCCCGCCTTCCGGATCGGCGAGCGCGCCGCGGATCCGCTGCAAATGTATTTGTCCGACGTGTTCACGGTGCCGGCCAACCTAGCGGGGTTGCCGGCGATTTCGATTCCGACGAGTACGGTAGGCGGTTTGCCGCTTGGAGTGCAGTTGTATGCGCCACCGCTCGGCGAAGCCCGGCTCTTGCAGGCGGCCGAGGGACTCGAAGCCGGGCTTGGATTTCAGCGGCTGGGACAACGCGGCGCGGTCTGAGGCGCGGCCCTGAACGACACGCGAGGAGTGGCAACATGACACAAGCGATGCGCTGCATGAAGTGCGGCGGACCGATGGAAGAGGGATTCGTGCGCGATCTCACCCATGGCGGCACCGCGCAAGCGGCTTGGGTCGGGGGCAAACCGCAGCGCAGCTTTTGGGTGGGAATCGTCACCCGCGGCCGCGATCAGTTCCCGGTCGTTTCGTACCGTTGTGAAGGCTGCGGCTATCTCGAGTCGTATGCGCGCGTCGAAGGTGACGAGTAGGGAGCGAGCGGCGTGGAGTTCGAAGCGGTCATTGGGCTCGAAGTGCATGCGCAACTGCTCACCCAGAGCAAAATTTTCTGCGGCTGTGCGACGACGTTCGGCGCGCCACCCAACACCCAGACGTGTGTGGTCTGCACCGGCATGCCCGGGGCGTTGCCGGTTCTGAACGCGCGCGCCGTCGAGTTCGCGCTCCGCATGGGACTCGCGACCGGCTGTGAGATTCGCCGCGAGAGCCGCTTCGCCCGCAAGAACTATTTCTATCCCGACCTGCCCAAGGGCTATCAGATCTCGCAGTTCGACGCGCCGCTCTGCGAGCGCGGCCACCTGTCGATCGAGGTGGACGGCAACGAGCGCCGGGTGCGTATCCATCGCATCCATTTGGAAGAGGATGCCGGGAAGAACATCCACGACCAGGATCCCGACGCGAGCCTGGTGGATTTGAACCGCGCCGGCGTGCCGCTCATCGAAATCGTCAGCGAGCCCGACATGCGCGACGGGCGCGAGGCCTATGCCTATCTGACGAAGCTGAAGCAGCTCTTGGTCTACCTGGAAGTCTGCGACGGCAACATGGAAGAGGGCAGCCTGAGGTGCGACGCCAATGTCTCGGTGCGGCCGCGTGGCACCACCGAACTCGGCACCAAGGTCGAGGTCAAGAACCTGAACTCGTTCAAGAATGTCGAAGCCGCCATCGGCCACGAGATCGAGCGCCAAGTGGCGGCGATCAGCCGCGGCGAGCGGGTGCACCAAGAAACGCGCTTGTTCGATCCCGGTAAAGGTGAAACGCGTCTCATGCGCTCCAAGGAGGAAGCGCACGACTATCGCTATTTCACCGACCCCGACTTGATGCCGCTCCGAGTGTCGGACGAATGGCTCGCGGCAGTGCAGGCGGCGCTTCCAGAATTGCCCGACGCCAAGCGGACGCGCTTCGAGTCGCAGTACAAGCTGCCGGCCTACGATGCGGCGGTCATGGCGGCGACGCGGGCTTTGGCCGGGTACTACGAAGCCACCGTGGCGGCAGGCGCCGACGCGAAGCTTGCCAGCAACTGGATCATGACCGAGGTCTTAGGACTCTTGAACGCGCGCGGCGTCGCGATCGAGTCGTCACCCATCACGCCGGCGCGGCTCGCAGGGCTCGTGCAACTGGTCACCGACGGCACGCTGTCGTCGAAGATGGCGAAGGATGTTTGGGCGGCGATGGTGGAGACCGGCGACCCGGCCCCGGTCGTCGTCGAGCGGCTCGGTCTCAAACAGATTCACGACTCCAGTGCCCTGCTCGCGGTCATCGACGCGGTGCTCACCGCCAATGCCGGCGAGGTCGAGAAGTACAAGGCCGGCAAGACGAACCTCATGGGCCATTTCGTCGGCCAAGTCATGAAGGAAACCCGCGGCCAGGCGAACCCCGGCGAAGTGAACCGGCTCTTGCGCGAGCGCCTCGGCGGCTGAGACGCTGCAGAGCGCGCGGCGTCGCGCGGTGTGACGCCGCCGGGCTATTCTGGCGCGATGCAGCCCCGTGCGGCCGCCCAACGACGACGGGCGGCCCTTGGTAGGGGCCGCCCGGTCGATGAGGAGTGGGCGCGTCGCGGGTGAGGGCCAGCGCCAGCCGAGCCTGCCACGGCGAACGACGCCCATCCTGAGTCGAATACACCAAGACCTGCCGTGCATCAGCCTGCACGGTCCGCAAACCACTTCTTCGTCCAGACGATTCTAACACGTCCTCATTGTTTCCGGAAAGCCCTTGATTGCAGTCTTGTGAGACAAATCCTTCAAGCGTTGTCCGAAGTGCGTCTGGGGACCTCCGGGCCCACGAGTTGCTGTCCTGCCGCCGCAAGGGATCCGAACGGTGACGGGGGGCACAGCAATGGACCTGCTCGTTCAATGTGACCGGTGTGGCCGGAGTTATGGCCGGGTCTTTCTGCAGCCGGGCCGGGAGTCCGCATGCCGGTGCGGGACGGCGCTGCGCCCCGGCGTGGCGCCGCGCTTCGTGGATCGCGAGGCAGTAGTCGTCGAGGAGCGGCGCTTGGACGAGATTTCGCGGGCGGCGGACCGCCTGTGTTATCTCATCGTGGCCACCGACTGTCCGCGCATCGATGTCGAAATCGAGCGCGGCAATCTCCGGCGCCGTTGCGCCAAGCTTTTTCCCGACAAGATGGATCTGTACGAGATGGTCTACGAGAGCCGCTTCCGGCGGCTCTGGGCCCAGTTCCGCCCCACCTGATCGCGGCGGCGGGGCGCGGTCGCGAGCGCGACAAACCGTTCGTGGGGCCGCAGATCGGTTCCGAGTTCGGGATGGAACGTCGTCGCCATGACGCGTCCCTCTTCGACCCAGACCGGATCGCCGTCCAGTCGCGCCAACACGCGCACCTGGGGTCCAACCCGCACGATGCGCGGCGCACGAATCAGCACGGTTTCGATGTCGTCGGCGGGAATGGTCGCGCGCCATCCACGGGTCCGGCCCGCCGCCGGCGGGGCATCCGACCCAAGTGTGGCGTGTCGAACGGTACTCTGCGTTTGGCGGCCGTACGCATTGCGCTCGACCGTGAGATCCAAGAGCCCGAGTCCGACGCCGGCTGGATTCCGCACTTCGCGCGCCAGCAGGATGGCGCCCGCACACGTGCCATAGAGGGCGCCGCCGCCGCCGGCGAAAGCCCGCAACGCCGCTTCGAGTCCATCCTGCCGGAGGAAATGCCACATCGTCGTGCTCTCGCCCCCGGGCAGCACGAGGCCGTGGAGGCCCGTGAGGTCGGCGGCGCGCCGCACATCACGCCACGCGAGCCCCAAGCGCTCGAGGACCCGTCCATGGGCCGCGTAATCGCCCTGCACGCACAAGATGCCGAGGCGGGCCGAACGCACGCTCACCAACCGCGGGTTTGCAGCAGGTCCTTCTCGTCCAGGCGGCGGATGTCGAGTCCGGGCATCGCTTCGCCCAGGGCTTCACTGGCGCGCAGGACTTCCTTCGGCTCGCGGAAATGCAGCACCGCATGGACGATGGCGCGAGCCCGCTTTTCGGGATCGGTGGATTTGAAAACCCCCGAGCCGACGAAGACGGTCTCGGCACCGAGTTGCATGAGAAGCGCCGCGTCCGCCGGCGTTGCGACGCCGCCGGCGGCGAAGTTCGGCACCGGCAGGCGCGGGAATTCCGCATCACGATTGTGATCGCGGATCCAGCGCACGAGTTCGACCGGGGCGCCGAGTTCTTTGGCTTCGTGCACGAGTTCGGCATCCGAGAGCCGGGTCACGCGCCGCATTTGGGTCGAGATGGTGCGCAGGTGGCGCACCGCTTCGACGATATTGCCGGAGCCTGCTTCACCCTTGGTGCGAATCAGTGCGGCGCCTTCGGCGATGCGCCGCAGTGCTTCGCCCAAGTCGCGCGCGCCGCAGACGAACGGCACCGTGAAGGCCCACTTGTCGACGTGGTGTTCGTCGTCGGCGGGAGTCAGGACCTCGCTCTCGTCGATGAAGTCGACTTCCATCGCTTCCAGAACCTGCGCTTCCGCGAAATGGCCGATGCGGCACTTGGCCATGACTGGAATGCTGACGGCTTTCTGAATCTCGCGCACCTTCGAGGGTGAAGCCATGCGCGCCACGCCGCCGTCGCGCCGGATGTCGGACGGCACCCGTTCGAGCGCCATGACGGCAACCGCGCCGGCGCGTTCGGCGATGATCGCTTGCTTGACGTCGGTGACGTCCATGATGACGCCGCCCTTCAACATTTCGGCCAGTCCGGTTTTGACGCGCAGCGTCAGTGCCGCCGGCCGCGGCGCGGCGGCGCTGCCATTCGAACCAGTGCGAACCACGGCGCGCTTCGCGGCGGTGGCCGTCGGACGAGATTTCGGCTTCATGTCGGATTCCTTTCGTGATCGCGCCTCGCTGCGGATCGTCTTGGTTCACACATAGGGCCGCAGTGTACGCGCGGCGGCGCCGCGGGTGTCACTGCGAAGTGCTTTCAAGTGCCGTCCCAGGATTTCGATGCCGGTTTCGATCTCTTCGTTGCCGACCCGGCTGATGCTCATGCGGAAACAGCCGTACGGCGCCTCGCCGTTGAAAAAGTGCCGTCCGGCGGTGACGTGCACCCCGTCGGCGACGAGCCGCGCTTCGAGGGCGCCGAAGTCGATCTCGGTCGGCAGTTCGACCCACAGGCAATAGCCGCCTTGCGGCACGCGCCAGCGCACGTCGGCGGGCATGTGGGTCGTGAAGGCGTGCTGCGCCGCCGCCATCCGGCTCCGATACGTGCGGCGCAAACGCCGCAAGTGCGCATCGTAGTCACCATGCCGGCAGAACTCCGCCAACGCCGCCTGCAGCACCAGCGACGTGTGGTAATCGGTGTTGCGCTTGAGCGTCGCCAGGTGCACGAGCAGGTCGCGATGCGCCACCAGCCAGCCGACCCGGAAGCCGGGGACGAGACCCTTGGAAAACGTCCCCAAGTAACAGACGCGGCCCGATGCATCGAGCGCCCTGAGTGGCAGCATCTCACCGCCACCCCACCGCAAGTCCTCTTCGTAGCCGTCTTCGAGGATCGTCAGTGCGTGCTGTGACGCGATCTCCAACAGGCGCCGGCGATGCGCCAGCGTACTGGTGATGCCGGTCGGGTTCTGAAAATGCGGCATCGTGTACAGGAACTTGATACGGCGCGATTGCAATACGCGCTCCAGCCGGTCGAGGTCGAGCCCGTCGGGCGTCATCGGGATGGTGACGATCTCGGCACGGTGCAAACGCAAGACCGGGAGCAGATTGGCGTACGTCGGCGACTCGACGGCCACGGCGTCGCCCGGATCCAGCAGCGCCCGGCAGAAAAGGTCGAGCCCCTGCTGCGCGCCATTCACGACGAGCACGTCCTCGGCGTCGACGTGGACTCCGACCAGCCGCATGCGCTGCGCGAGCACGGCGCGAAATATCTCGTAACCCGCCGGCGGGCCGTACTGCAACAGCGTCGCGCCATCTTGGCGCAGCACGCCATCGAGGCAGCGGCGCAACCGCTGCACTGGGAAGAGACGCTCGTCCGGCACGAGACTCGTGAAGTCGAGACGGCCGGCGGCGCGTTCGCGCGGCGCGAAGGCATCGCTTTGCGGCGTGCGCCGCTCCAGGACTTTGGAGAGAATGCTCGGCCAATCGGGGCCGGCTTCGGTCGAGCGCGGCAACGCGTGGCCGTTGGGCCGCGCCCCGCGGTCCACGACTTCGGTGCCGCGCCCGACGGTGGCCTCGACGATTCCGGCGGCGGCGAGCGCGTCGTATGCGGTCGTCACCGTGGCGCGGTTGACGCCGAGTGCTTGGGCCAATTGCCGGCTGGGGGGCAGCCGGCTGCCGATCTCGAGCGCCCCCGACTCGATCAGGTCGCGAATCTGGGCTTCGATCTGACGGTGCAAGGCCTGCGACGCACCTCGTTCGAGCTGCAACTGCACGCCAGCCTCCTCGGTTTGGACCAGGCCAATACGGGCAGTGATGGCCGTCCACGCTGCGAAGAGAGCGTATTGGATTAAATCTCCCGGGCACAAGAGCCAAGCGGGTTCCGATATGAACCAGCCAATTTGGACCCTTCGGCGGGAGAGGGCATTGGCCACCGAGGGTGTCGCATCGGTAGACACGCCACCGTCTGCAGCGTGGGCAATGGGGTTGCGGCACCCGGCCGAGGTGCCGGGCCAGGGCCGCACCGCGGCCATGGTGCGCGAATTGCGGCTCGGAAGGCCGTGCCCCGCGCCTCCCGACGTGAGGTTCATCGTGTTGCAAGTGCGTTCGGTCTTGGCAGCCGGCGTTCTGCTCAGCAGTTCGCTTGGGGTCGCGTTCGTCGCGCCGCCGTGTGGGGCGCAAATCGTCGTCAATGAAATCCTTGGCGATCCCGGTGCCGACTGGGATGGCAACGGCACCTTGAGTTCGCGAGACGACGAATGGGTCGAGATCTACAACGCGAGTGGCGTCCCGCAAGTGCTCGACAACTATCGCCTCTCCGATGGCGGCACGATCCGGCTCTTGCGCTACGGCTTCAGCGGCACTCTGGCGCCCGGGGCGCGCAAGTTGGTGTACGGGAGCACGAGCGTCGCCTGGGAAACCGCCAACGGGATTTCAGCCGTCGGCTTGTCGCTCAACAACGCCGGCGACACGGTGCGTCTGTGGCAAATCGCCGCCACCGACACGGTCCTCGTCGACAGCTACACGTACGCCTCATTCGAGGTCTTGAACGACCGCTCGGTCGGACGTTTCCCCGACGGTGGCAGCGAATGGCGGCTGTTCGACCATCGCGCTCCCTACACCGGCACGACGCCGCCGCTCGGTACGGGGTGCGAGCCGACCCCGGGTTCTCCGAACCAGTGTCCGACCGCCGTCGAACCCGCACCGTGGAGCCGCATCAAGCAGATCTACCGCGGACCCGCCGCGGATTCGCGCTGACCAAGGTTGCTCAGCCCCACAAGGAGGGGACATGGAACATGCCGTCCGGCTGGCCCTTCAGTTCGTAGCTGAGGTCTACGCTCTAATGCACTGTGTTTTGGGCCTGTTGCGCTGACTTGCAACAATCCCCGCACGTGCCTCCAGGTCGGAGCCAGGAAAATGATCGTACCGCCGGGCACCGTCATCGTAGCCGCCTGCTGGTTCATCAAGCATGCAGTGGAGTTCGTGGCCGTGGTGATGCGTCTGTATCCCGACATTCCGCGCCCCTTCTGAGCGCGGAACCGCGGCGGCCCCCCCAGGGCCGCCCCCCCCCCCGAAACACCCCCAATTAGGGCCC
>JANLSU010000009.1:0-1766 GCA_031362565.1 bacterium
AGGCGGGCACCAGTCGGCGCACATCGCTCTCTGGGAAGGGGACCGCACTCCCGTTGCAGTGCAGGACCTCTCAGGGCAGTGGCGAATGACCAGCGTGCACTTGACCTGGAGGCTGAACGTTTCGGGGCGCGACGTCGAATCGGTCCGCGTGCAGCGCGCCCTGGAGAGCGCCGGCCCCTACGAGGATTGCGCGCCTCTGCCGCTCGTCCCCGAGGCTTCGATGTCCTTCGACGACACGTCCAGCGAACCGAATCGCACTTGGTGGTTCCGTCTCCTCCTGCGCTCGCATGCGGGTGCGGAGACGGTAGCCGGACCGATCGAAGTCGCAGCGAGCAATCCGGACGCGCTCGCCGGACCTCTCCTGGCGGCGTTCCCGGCGGCTGGAGGACCCATCACGATCCGATATCGCATCGTCACCGCATGCCAGGACGTGCATCTCAGCATCTACGACACGGGTGGCCGCTGTGTGCGCGCCTTCGATGCCGGACCTCGCGCCCCAGGCGATTGGTCGCTCGCGTGGGACCGCTGCGACGCTGCCGGAAAGCGAGTCGCACGCGGCATTTATTTCGTTCAGCTGAAGGCCGGAGCTCAGCATGCCGCTGTTAGGATTCCCCTCGTTCGGCCGTGAAGACTGCGGTGAACGAGCGTGGGCTGATCGAGGCGAGCCTCGTGCTCGCTCGTAAAATGGGCGGGAAGATGGTGAGATCGTGCGACTTCCCGGCCTAGAGAACGCGATTGTCGATCCAAAGAAGATTCGCGACTATCTTTTCGCCTTGCGTCTCGCGAGCGACACTCGGCAGAAGAATCGTTGCTCTGGGGAGCCCTTCGCTTCGTGGATCTCCCACCGACCGCTAGCGTGACGGGCCATGCCAGGCAGATATGCTGAGAAGAAGGGGCACGATGAAATACACACGAATCTTCGTAGACCCCAAGCGGATGGGCGGGGTCCCTTGCATCCGGGATCTCCGCATACCGGTGGCGACCGTTGTGCACATGGTTGCCGATGAGATGACCACGGAGGACATCTTGGCAGCCTACCCGGACCTCGAGCGCGCAGACATCCAGGAAGCGCTTCACTTCGCGGCTGAAGCGGTCCGTGTGCGCGAGTTGCCACGTACCGGCACATGAAATGTCTCAGCCACAACGTACCGAGTCAACACTCTCATATACTCGGCGATGATCGCACGCTTGCCGGTCCGTTGCGCATTCAACCCCCGTTCCCGTTCCCGGCCCCATAGACCCACGCGGGAACGGGAACTGGAATGCGCTCGATATGACCGCCCCAGCGCGACCGTTCACCGCAGGGCAAATGTCGATGTCGGCGAAGTCCATGTTTTGACGCTTCGCCGCGTAGCGCTCTTGCGCGGCCATGAGGTTCAATCCTCAGTCGTCGATTTGATGAGCACGTCAGTGCGGGCCAGTATCCCGAGCAGCCGCGCATGCGTACCGCTTGGTGGCGTGATGGCGCGGAAGTGAGTCGCCAGGGCCTTCAACTGGCCTTGACGGGGTCCGGTGTCTGGTATAGTATTCGTGTAGCAATCCCTCAATGGACCGGATAACAACACCGTAACTATAATACGAAAACGTGGAAACCCAAAGGGAATCAAGCACTTGCCAACGGAAGCCCGAGAAACTCTTCGGAAGCTAGCTCGTGGATCGCGAGGCGGCATCCTCACCGTGGAGCGAGCGGTCGAACTCCTCGGTGAGCCCCGAAAACAGGTGGCGAATCGTCTCGCCGCGCTTGCTCGGCAAGGTTGGCTCAGGCG
>JANLSU010000017.1:0-74533 GCA_031362565.1 bacterium
CCCATCTTATTCACGACAGGTGGCGTATAAAGGCTGACGCCCCTGCCCTGGACCTGGTAAACACGATGTGTCTTACGCATCGTCTACCTTACCCGGGAGGGGCGTCATGGGTGAAGAACTTACACTGTTCCGGACGGAATTCAACTCCTCTATTCGCATCGAGTCTCGGCCGGAGCGGCTGACGTGTGAGTCGGGGGCGATCGTGTTACGGGATGTGATGGAGCGCTTGAGGCTGGGGGACTGGCTGGAGGAGCGACTCCAGGATCGGCGCAACCCGGACCGCATCACGCACCCGCAGATCGAGTTGCTGCGCACGTCGGTGCTTCTCTTGGCACAGGGGTGGCGCGACCAGGATGACGCGGATCCGCTGCGTGAAGATGCGGTGTTGCGGCTGGCCGTTTCGACCCGACGCGGGGTGTCGCCTCTTAAGATTGGTCGGCGCGGCGACGGCGAGCCGGTGGCTCGGAATCCTTCCGAGCCCGAGGGTCTCCCGTCGCAGCCCACTCTATCTCGCCTGGCGCGTGCGCTGGCCGAGGAGACGAATCGCGCCGTGCTTCGCGACGCACTGCTGGAGACGGCATCGCGGCGTCTCAGGGCAATGCGGGGTGGACATCGGCAGCGGCACGTGACCCTGGACATCGACTCGTTTCCCATCGAAGTGCACGGCCATCAGGTGGGATCCGAGCACAACGGCCACTACCATGCCCGCATCTTTCATCCGCTGGTCGCGACGGCTGCCGAACTGGGCGATCTTTTAGATGTACAGCTGCGACCAGGCAACGCCTACACCTCCGACGGCTCGCTCGCATTCATTCTGCCGTTGCTTGATCGCGTAGAGGCGAAGCTCTGCCAGGTGGCTTCGGTGCGCATCGATGCGGGGTTTCCAGAAGAGGAACTCTTGGCGGCGCTCGAGAAACGCCAGACGCCCTACGTGGCGCGAATCAAGAATAACGCGGTGCTTGACCGGTTGGCCCAGCCGTACCTCACACGACCCGTTGGCCGTCCGCCGACGGAGCCGCGCACCTGGACGGTGGAGACGATGTACAAGGCCAAGGACTGGTCGCGCGAGCGCCGAGTGGTGCTCGTGATCCAGGAGAAGCCCGACGAACTGTTGCTGCACTACTTTTGGCTGCTGACGAGCTGGACGCTCGAAGAGAAGGATGCGGACACCCTGCTTGCGACCTACCGCGAGCGCGGCACGGCCGAGGGCCATTTGGGCGAGCTCATGAGCGTGTTGCACCCGGCCTTGTCCTCGGTCTCGAGGACGAAGACGCACTACCGAGGGAAGAAGCCGAAGAAGCGCCAGACGTCTGCGAACAGTTTTTACATCAACGAAGCGCTCTTGCTCTTGAACGCCTTGGCTTACAACGTGGCACACGCGGCGCGCGTCTTGATGGAAGTGGCAACCGGCGAGGGCTGGAGCTTGCAGCGGCTCCGCGAGCGCGTGCTGCGCATTGCCGGACGCCTGCTGATTCACGGCCGGCGTGCGACGCTCGTCGTGGCCCCCGCCTCCGCCAAGCTCTGGACAGCGCTGCTGTCACAGCTCGGTCGCCTGCATTACGCCGGGACGTAGACGTCGTCACCGACCTCCGACATCGGACGCAAGTACGCCGTGAAAACGGCAGCGAGCCGAGCTATGGCGCGAAGCGCAGTTTTCATAGCCACCGCGCTACACTGCTTGCAGATATCCGAGAAAAACATCGCGCGACGATGTCACCGCCGACGACGCCGGCGCGAACACCACCCTCGCCCTCAGGAGAACTCGACAGAGCCGGTGGTGGTGAATAAGATGGGGTAATTCTTGATTGAAGGCGAGGATGCTGACCGCGTCCGTGTCGTCGAGCTGCAACAAGAAATCCGCTGCGCCGGCCCGCGCATGCACGATCTTGTCTTGTTCTTTCATGCTTCCCGACACGTCCAGCACGAGCATTACATCGGCCTTTTTCTTGTGCTGAGCCCACAGCCGTGAGACGGCGTGCATGACCTCGGAACTCGGCACTTCAAGCGTGGTCTTGGGTTCGCCTGGATCGATACCGTGCGCCGCATCGAGCGGTGCCGCCAACGGAATCGCCGGATCCCCGGGCCTGAAGCCGAAGGACATGGCGAGTTCCTGCTGCGGCCGAGCCAAGAGGAAGTCGAGGTACAAACGGGCCGCCTCGCGGTGCTCGGGCGTCACCCACTCCCGCTCGACGATTCCGGCTGGATGGTCGCTCCAGAAGGTGCCTTCCTTCGGGTACACGGCAACGACCGGCAGTTGTGGATGCACATCCGGCCCATAGGACTCGATGACGATGTTCTCATACAGAACCGCGGCGCTCAGATACCCCGGTCCCTCGGAGAACATCTTGCGGCCGAAAAACCCCGTCGAACTGCCGTAGTGCACGACGGCCTTTTCGATGTCCGCCAGATACGCGCCTACCGGCGGCTTGGCGACATCCTGCAACGTCAGCCCCGACACTTTGCCGGTACCCGCATAGACTTCCGCGAGGATCGAAATCAGCCCGCTGTTGCTGTATTCCGGATGCGTGTGCCCAAACTTGAAGGCGCCCCACTCCGGATGCCCGCGCTCGGCCCACCCGCCGGGCCGGCGTGCCAGCGCCAGAATGTCGGACCAGCCCACCGGCTTGCGGCCCCAGCCGATCTCCTGCGCCATGGGTTTCCACATCGCAATCACCACCGGAGACAGCACCAGCGTTTCGGTGGAGCCGATCAAATCCTTCCCCGAACGGGCCCGCGATTCGGAGTTGCCGAGCTTGACGAAAGCGAGCGACGCGGGGCTGGTTAGATGTGCGTGCCGGCGCCCCTCGAGAAGTTCGTCGATGCATTCACCCGATCCGAGCGGGATGGCTTCCACATGCACGCGCGCGCCGCTGGCGAGATGGGGCTCGGTGGCCTCGAAGGCCTGGGTCGCAGCCTCGATCCACTTCTGCTTTTCCGACCCGTAGGTAAACGTGAGCTGAAGCCCGGCAGGCGCCGGCGTCGGCTGCCTGCCGCTGGTCTCCGACTCGCGACTCCGGCGTTGGCAGCCGAAGGGTGCGGTGAGCGCCGCCACGAGCAAGAACCGCACGGACGCGAGCGCGATGGTACGTAGCATGGCGGCATTCTAGCCGCGGGTCCGGGCCGGCGTCGATGCAAAACCCGTCGACGCTTGCCCGGGCTTCTTAACACATTCTTAAGAAATGGCCTTGGGGGGAAGGCGCGCCGGCGGCAGGCATTCCGAGATGCGCTCCATGTGCCGACGAAGTCAGTTTCGAAATGCTCTGATAGCAGGAACCCGTGTGCACGGCAGCGGCGAACGGACGATGCAGCCGTCGCACTTGTGCGTCACCTGCGGTGCGCTCGCGACTCGACGCGCGTGTTGTGCCGCGCGACATGACTGCGCCGCACGTGTTGCTCGTTTGCAGTTGACGTAAGGTCCTGTTCGGCGTGCCGCATTTTCTTTTGTTTGCGTTGCGTTTGTTAGGAATCGGCACTCGCATGCCACATCCAGACGTTTTCCAATCACCTGCGCGCGTCCATACAACTGGTATTGGCAACTTTCTAGCCGCTTGCACTCCGCAAACCCGCTCTGGGCGTGCGAAAGCGCGCGGTGCGCTTGAAACTTACCGGCGCGACTTCTACGATCATCGCATTCCGCACTGCAGTCGCTACTCCGCGCTTCGAGCGCCCGAGAGCGTCGGAACACTCAGTCAGCGTGCGGCCACGTCAGGAGGTCCGTCGATGTCCTTGAAGAAGATGGCACTGCTGGTCGCAGTGCTGATGGGATTCAGCGCACCGGCATTCGCGGTTGCGCCAATTTTGAAACTGCTGCAGGGGCCGACTACCGGCAGCTGTGGTGTGACTGTCCGCGTCATGGTGGATCCACAGAACAACATCATCGACGTGTCACAGTTCACGATCCGGTACAAGAGCACTTGCATGACGTTCAACTCAGCGGTGCTTGGGACGAACGCGCCGGCGTCGTCCTCGGTCGACACGAACGAGCCGGCGCCGACGGCCGATTTCCCAATCTGCGGTGCTCCATTCTGTACCACGTGCTCGACGACGTTCGACAAGCACGTCGTGGTGCTGGTCGCGCCGCCCGCCGGTCAGACATACACTGGTACAGGCGACAAGGAAATCGCTATCCTCAATTTCACGGCGACAACGCCGGGGACGAGCTGCACGATCGAATGGGACCAGTCGAATCCCCCGGGGCTCAAGCCGACGTACGTTCATGCTGCGGTCGATCTTTTCGGAACCAGCCTGGCCTTCATACCGAACGCCGTGAACGGCGCGGCGTGCGCAGGACTCCCGATCGTAGTGCCGAGCCCGAGCGTGACTGGTACCGTGAACTATTACGCGCCCTTGCCATTTCCCCAGCCGAACTTCGTTCCGAATGTCTCGGTGGCACTGGT
The DNA here is from genome assembly GCA_031362565.1 of bacterium. Taxonomy (GTDB): domain Bacteria; phylum Krumholzibacteriota; class Krumholzibacteriia; genus JANLSU01. The sequence goes on from JANLSU010000017.1 coordinate 4,398, forward strand.
TCCCCCCGCGGTGCCCGCGGTTGGCACCACCAACTCCTCCGGCCAGTACTCGGTGGTCGGCGCCGTTTCCGGCACCAATGTCACTGCCACTCCCACGAAATCTCCGGAGCCCGGCGACCCAAGCTCGATCGGTGGCGGCGACATCAACAAACTCATTCTGGCTCTGGCGGCCTTGGTGACGCTGACTCCGGACCAGCAGATCGCGGCCGATGTGGACCTGAGCGGCGTACCGCCCAACTCAACGGATTTGCAGAAGCTTCGTCGGTACGTGGTTTTCGACTTTGCCTCGTGCCCGAATTGCGCGACCTGGCGTTTCAATTGCCTACCCGGTGATACACAGTCCCCGTGCAACATCCCCGTTGTCGGTTGCACACCAACCGTCCTCAACCTCAAAGGCATCTTCCGCGGTGACGTCGACTCGAGTTGGCCGTCGCGCGCCAAACCGTCGGCCCCGACTCTCGGGACGGTCGTTTTCGGCACCCCCGTGTGGGAGGGCGATCTGCTCCGCCTGCCGGTCCTGACCAACCAGGATCCGACCGGCCTCTCGAGTTCCGTGTTTACGTTGAACTACGACCCGGCCCAGCTCGAGTTCGTCTCGGCCGAGCCCGGTGCCAACACGGCACGTTTCGAGTTGACCGTGAACGCCGCCCAGCCGGGTTTGGTGCACGGCCTCCTGACAGGCGGCCTCGAACCGGATGCCGCATCGGGTGAAATCCTTGCCGTGCACTTCCGTGCCCGCAACAAGGGATCGGCGCATGTTTCGTTCTCGCGTCTGTTCTTGAATGACCATTCGGCCACGACGTTGCCCGAAATCGAGATTGCCCGCGGCTCCGGCACCGCGACGCTGCCCAAGACCTTCGCAATGAAGGCAGCGCCGAATCCGTTCAACCCCACGACCCGCGTCGATTACAGCATCCCAGGCAGCAACGGCAGCGTGCCGGTATCGCTGCAGGTGTGCGATTTGTCCGGCCGTGTGATCCGCGAACTCGTGCGGACAACACAACCCTCCGGCAGCTATCACGCGGTGTGGGACGGTCGCGACGGAAGTGGCGAGACACTTGCTTCTGGCGTGTACATGATCCACCTACGCGCAGGGGACTGGCGCTCGTCGCAGAAGGTGATTCTGCTGAAGTAGAGCGCAGCGGTCAGCGCGTTCAACGCCGGGAGGATGTCATGTTCCGGCGACTGACGATGTTCACCGCAGTTCTCGCTCTCGTAAGCGAGTCCGCCTGGGGCCAGACCGCGACGCTCCGGATCCATCCGAGCGTCGTGGTCGGCTCTCCAGGCGGAATCGTAAATGTGCCCGTCTGGATTTCGACCCCCGACCACGTCAGCATCGTTCGCTTCACGGTGGACTACAACACCAGTGCCGCGACGTTTCTGTCGGCGCAGGTGGGCACCGACGCGGCAGCCGCGAACTTCACGATCGCGGGCCTCAATCCCAACCTGCCCTTCGCTCCCAAGACGCCTGGCACCAATGACAATGTTCTGGTGCTAGCGCTCTCCAGCAGCAGCGGGTGGATTTCGGGCAACAACAAGGAACTCGTCGTACTTCGCTTTACGTTGGCGACTGGTGGCTGCAAGACGTCGCCCATCAACTTCGACACCGACTGCAATCACACCGATGGCTCGACGTTTGAAGGTCAATATCTCTGCGGAGCCAATCTGCACCTCTTCGGTGGTGCGATGGCCAACGGGTGCGCGACGGACGCCATGGCCGAACCGCTCGGCCTGCGATTGCATCAGAACACGCCGAATCCGTTCAACCCGACGACGCAGCTCGCGTTCGAGATCCCGTACGACGGGCCGGTGACACTGGAAATCGTGGACGTCGCGGGACATCGCGTTCGGACGCTCGTGAGCGGCAACCTCACCGGCGGCACGCATCTCAGTGTATGGGACGGACGCAGCGACGCGGGCTCCCGCGCCAGCGCCGGCGTGTACTACGCGCGCCTGCGGACGCCGGATGCGACGACCAGTCGTTCATTGGTCCTGGTGCAGTAAGGCATCACTCCGCGCCGCTGTGTATTCTTGGATACAGGCGGCGTGTCGCGGCGTCAATCTGCTCCCACGCCGTTCGCTCACAGTCCGGCCCGAGGGGTGGTCCGACAAACGACCGCATGGTCGTCGCCGTGACGTCGACCAACCACACGACGGGAACGCGCAGTAGAGGGTAGTCGAGTTGTGCTTCTTCGGCGTCGAGGGGCGCGTTGCCGGCGAGCACGAAACGATGGTCGTCGACCCACGCCGCGAAGTTGATCGATTCGGTGGTCGTCACCCAGTGCAGGACGAGCCGGCCGGTGGATTTCTCGAGCAGCTGCCAACCGGTGTCGGCGTCAGCGCCCATGCCGCCCCGTTGGTCGAACTCGATACCGACCATTCGATCCAGCACCCACCGGCCACTCGGCGATGGAATGAGTACTCCAAGCCGGGCGCGCCGCTGCTCTCTTTCCGACGCCAGGTCGATAACGATGCTGGTCTTCAACTGCGGCATCATGTAGTCGCGTGACGACAGCAGATCGTCCAGTGTGATTCCCGGCCGGCATTCGGAATGGGCGCGAATCCACGCTGCAAGCGGATCGCGGCGGAATACCGCCCGCACATCCGCCGGCAAGACTGCGTCCGCCGTGCGCTGCGGGCGCTCGAGTGCCACCGCAAGCGATGACTTCCCGCCCCGCCTCCATGGACTCGTGCGCGCTGCCGCCCAAGCGACACGCAGCGCTGCAACCACCGAGTCGGTGCGAGCCCCCGACACGGCACTCACCGCCGGTACGATGGCCCGCACGCGGCCGATTGAATCAGCCGCGACCTGCACGATCACAACGCCGTGCGTGCGCGCATAGTCGAGTTCGACGGTGCGTGGTGATTCAGCGGCGGCGAACGCCGCACGCACTGCAAGCCCGCAGACAAGGACTGCCGCACCCCAGGAAGCCATCATTTGTAGAGCTGTTTCACATCCGCCCAGGTCTTCATGGCGACTGCGACCGGCGCGCAGGGGCTCGGCACGGCGCTCGTAACGTGCAGCAAATGCCCGCAGCAGTTGCAGCAGTACTCCACGGTGCCGTACAGCAGGACCTCGGTGTCCGTTCCGATGTACTGGCTCAGTTCCGGAAAACCATAACCGGCGCGGAAATACCACGGACACCCTTCGGCGCAAGTCTCGATTGCGAACGCCGACGACGCGTCCTGCTGTAGCACCAATTTCCCGTGCGCGATCGGCGTTGGGTCAGGTCCGACGGTGGCGAACACGATAATCGGGAAACCCCAAGTGGTCGGATCGAACGCGCGACTGAAAGCCGTGGGATCGCTGGCAAACAAGCCACAAATCGGCAACACCGCCTGCCCCACTGCCTCGTAGACGTAACTCGTATTGAGGTCGACGCCGCCGTCGAATACCTGCAGCGTCCGTGCCCCGCTCTGCCGTGGAATCGACTGGATGCAGGTCCACGGTCCGCAGGGATAGATGGCGCGGCGCCGGATGCCGATCCCCACGCAATCACTCGCACCGCCGGTGTCATCGATCTGAACGTCGAGAATGACCCCGGCATGCGGTGACCCCGGAGCCGACAAACTCGTCGCGGTCATGTGGATGGAACCGGCAAAGGCAGAGGTTGCGGCGAACGCAGCGGCGACAACAAGCAGCGGAAGGTAGCGTTGGTTCATGATGGCCCTCCCGGGTCGAGGTAGAGCGCGAACCGCACCAACTGCATGATTATAACGCTGCGAGGCCTCGAGAAACAGGCTCTTCTCCCGCGCCTGAACCCGACCTTGGCATGCACCCTTCGTTCCAGTACCCTGCAGTTGCCGCGACGCCTTCGAGATGCATCCAAGGGACGAGCGGCTTCTTCACCGAAGGAGATTGCCATGACGAGTGGATTCCCTGGCACCCTGGTGGCGGCGGCACCGATCGAGGCACGCCGCGCCTACCTGCGTAAGGCGCTTGGATACGCTTGCGGTGGCCTGGCGATTTGTGGAATGACGGGCGTCGCGTCGATGCTCTTCCTGGCCTCGCACCCGACCCTCCTGACCGGCTTCGGCCCTATGGCGATCATCTTGGGTTGCTGGGCGCTGACGAATTTCGTCGCGCGGCCCATGGTCTTCGGGACTGGAAACAAGATCGCGGGTTTCTTCCTCGGCACCGTTGCACAGGGTGCGGCGCTCGGATTCTTGCTCCTGGTCGCCGTCCTCGTCTCGAAGCAGGACTTCGGCAATCCGTACTCCTACATCGGCATGGCAATCACGCTGACGCTCGTGGCCGGCATGGGGATCGCCGGCTACGTGCTGGCGGGGCCGCGCGAGTTTTCGCTCTTGGGCGCCGGACTCTCGGCCACGTTTTTGCCCATGCTGGTTCTGATGGCGGTGTCGTTCGCATTCCCGCAGTTCGTCGGTGGGACGTTCGGCATCATTGTCGCCGCCGTATTCGTCCTCATCTCGGCGGCGGGGCTCCTGTACCAGTTGAACCTTGTCGTGCACAAGTTCACGACCGAGATGCATGTCGAGGGCGGCTACCTGATCGCCATCGGCGTCGTCGTGCTCTTCTGGAACATTCTCTCGCTGTTGCTTCGCATGCGCCGGCGGTGAAACAACTGCGATGAATGCCGATATCTGCGCCGAACTGGCCTGGCGCGGCCTGATTCAACAGACCACGGACGACGCGTTTCTGCCGGGCTGGCTGCGCGACGGCAGCCGCACGCTCTATGCGGGGTTCGACCCTACGGCCGACAGCCTGCATGTCGGTAGCCTGATGCCACTCATGGCGCTGCGGCGTTTCCAGCGCGCCGGCCACCGGCCGATCGCGCTGGTGGGTGGCGCCACGGGCATGATCGGCGATCCGAGCGGCAAGAGCGAGGAGCGGAATCTGCTCTCGGTCGAGGTGCTGCGCGCCAACGTCGCGGCCCTCGACACCCAGATCCGCCGCTTTCTCGACTTCGATTCGCCGTCGTGCGGCGCGACGGTCATCGACAACTACGAGTGGATGCACAAGTTCAGCTTCTTGGAATTCCTGCGCGACGTCGGCAAGCATGTTCCGGTCGGCGTCATGCTGGCCAAGGATTCGGTCAAGAACCGCCTCGGTCGCGAAGACACGGGTCTCAGCTATACCGAGTTCAGTTACATGCTCCTGCAGGCGTACGACTTCGTGGTTCTGAGCCGCACGCACGGTTGCCAATTGCAAATCGGCGGCAGCGATCAATGGGGCAACATCACGGCGGGCATCGATCTCGCACGGCGCTTGGGCGCCGGGCAACTCTATGGGTTCACGTTTCCGCTCCTGCTGACGTCCACCGGACAGAAGATGGGCAAGACCGAACGCGGCACCATCTGGCTGTCCAAGGAGCGTACGAGTCCGTATGCGTTCTATCAGTACTGGCTAAACGCGAGCGATGCGGATGCCGGAACGTGTTTGCGGTTTCTGACCGAATTGCCGCGCGAAGAAATCGAGGCTCTCGATGCCTCGCGCGCCGCGGAACCGGAGAAGCGCGACAGCCAGCGCCGCCTGGCCGAGTGGATGACGCGCCTGGTGCACGGCAGCGAGGGTCTTGCCACCGCCGAGCGCGCCACCAGCATTCTCTTCGGTGCGGAGATCGAGCACCTCGACGACGGCCAGCTCCTGGAGATTTTCGCCGACGTCCCCAGCAAGACCGTGGCGAAGGATCGTCTGGCGGGAAGCGGCCTGCCTTTGGTCGATGCTCTCGTCGACTCGGGTCTGGCGGCCTCCAAGAGCGAAGCCCGGCGCACGATCGAGCAAGGTGGCGCCTACATCAACAACCGGCGCGCGGCTGATTTGGCGCGGACGATCACGGCGGCGGACTTGGCGAGCGAGACGGTCGTCGTGCTGCGCTCTGGCCGCAGAAAATACGGTCTCCTGCGGTTCTCCTGACCCTTCCCGACATCCCCCACCGCGGCATCCCAGCGCATCCGGCACCCGGCGCCCCAAGAGTCGATTGCGGACCGCGAGACCGAGGGTTATCCTCGTGGCATCCCGCCGACATCGACGATTGCCGGTTTGGTGCCCTGGCGGATCGGCAATCCGTGAGGAGACTGATGTTCATGCGAATTCACCCGAGTCCTGCCTTCGCCCGCAACACCCGTTTTGGAATCGTGGTTTCAGTTGCCGCCCTGGCGCTTTTCGGCAGTTGTAACGAACCACAGGCGCCCAATCCCGCCGGCGACGGCGCGATTCACGGCAGCTACAGCCCGACGGGTTCCACACTCGAATTTCGCCTCGAGTCCCCGGCGGGCGGCGTGTCGCCGCTCCAGCTCTTGGCGTCGGATCTGACGTACGACGCGGCCACCCAGGAGTTGCACGCCCAGGTCGCGCTCCGCAACAGCGGCAGTGAGCCGCTTCCGGGTCCGGATGGCGTGCTCGTCGGCGGGTTCGACCCGGCGGCGGTGACGCCGCGAAACGCTCAAGGGCTGGCTTGCCCGGCATGCCCGGACTGCCCTTGTCCGTGGCCCTGGAGATTCGAGCATCGAGGCACGTACGGCGACGGCATCCTGTCGCCCGGCGAAACCTCGACGCCTGTCGAGTGGATCATCTTCGATCCAGCCGGTGAGAGTTTCGCGTTCCGCGCCTTGCTCGTGGAAGCCGCCGCCGCACCGGGCGGCATCTCGGGCCACGTGTTCGCCGACGCGAATGCCAACGGCCACCGCGACTTGGGAGAAACCGGCATCGCGAATGCGTCGCTGACGCTCGTCCACGGCGATGTCGCGACCGGAACTCAGACCGACGAAACCGGCGGTTACTCCTTCCAGGTGTCTGAACCGGGGCTCTACGAGGTCGTGCGCGCCGAGACGAACGCTTGCCAACCAACCTCGCCTCCGCGCCAGCAGATCATTATCCTGCGCCGTGCGGACGGCAGTCTGACCGGGTTCGACCACGCGGACTTCGGCTGCAGTAGCGACTCACCGGGCGACAGCACGACTGTCACCGGCATCGTTTTCAACGACGAGAATCGCAACGGGGTGCACGAAGACAGCGAGACGGGAGTCGCCGGCGTGCTCATCACCGCCAACATGCTGTTCTGTCCGTCCTTTGCGGCCATCGAAACGCACACCGATGAACACGGGCTCTACCGGATCCAGTTGGCATGCCGGCCGCCGTACATGATTGCCCACGCGCCGGTTCCCGGCACTGTCGACACGAGTCCGAATCCGGTTTTCGTGCCGCTACGCCGCAACGGAACAGAGCCGACCCTGCCGCCGGAACCACCCGCGACCGTCTTGCACGTGAACTTTGGCGTCGCGCGCGCGGTTGTGGGCCAGGAGGTCTTCATCGACGGCTATGTGTTTCGTGATGTGAATCAGAATGGCGTGCGCGACGGTGGCGAACCCGGTGTCGCTGACGTGGGAATCAACGCCAGTGGCCTCCTCTGCTTGACCCCCATCGCGGTGATCACCCGCACCGATGCAGACGGGCACTACCGTGTGAAGGGCGCCGACGTGCATTGCCCGCTACCCTGGCAGGTCGGGCACGAGCCCCGGCTGAGACTGTGCGACACGTCGCAAAACCCGATTGAACTCTACGCACCTGCACCGCCGGACGGCGTCTTCCACCAGGATTTTGGGGTTACGGCCTGCAACGACTCGGTGCCGCCCGCGGGGTTCACGATCGAGGGCTTCGTATTCTTCGACCTGAATCAGAACGGGGTGCACGACCGAGTCGAGGCGGGCGTGCCGAATGCGCTGCTCTACTTGGCTTCACCGTGCGACGTTCTGCTCCAAGCCCGCACCGATCCCAATGGCCATTACGTCTTTGGGCCCGAGATGACCGCCAACTGCCCATTCGATGGCGTGGTGCAGGGAGAACCCGTATTTCCGCACCACACGACACCCAATCCATTCCCGATCGATCCCCACACGGTGCCACCGGGCGGCGTCGTGGAGGCCGACTTCGGAGTGCTGCCGTTGCCGCCACCGCGGTAGCTTGCGGCAGGGCGTCTATTCGAGTTGTGCCGCGACTTTGTCGACGATGAGCGAAGCGATACGGAGCGACGACGTCGCGGCCGGCGATGGTGCGTTGCAGACGTTCAGGACCCGTCGCGACTCGTGGATCAGAAAGTCGTGCACCAACTGGCCGTCGGGAGTGAGGGCTTGAGCGCGGACACCGGTGCGCGACGGTGCGAGATCCGCGGCGCCGACCGCGGGTACGAGGCGCTGCAAGCGGCGCACGAAGGCCGCCTTGTTGTGCGAGCGCCACACTTCGCCCAAACCCTTCCGCCAATGACGCGCCGCCAGGCGCTGGAATCCCGTGTAGGAGAGTGACTCACCGAGATCACGCCAATCGATGTCCCACTTCCGATAACCTTCACGAGCCAGCGCTAGAACGGCGTTCGGACCGCACTCGACGCCGCCCTCGATGAGACGCGTGAAGTGCACGCCCAGGAACGGGAAGCTCGGGTCGGGCACGGGATAGATCAGGTTGTTGCAGAAGCGCCGCGCCGCGGGGGTGAGTTCGTAAAACTCACCGCGAAACGGCACGATGCGTGCCGCGAGCGGTTGGCCGCTCATTTTGGCGACGCGATCGGAATACAGCCCGGCGCAGTTCACGACCACGCCGGCGGTGTGTTCGCCGGACGATGACTGCACGACGACCCCGTCGGCGCGGGAAGCAAGGCCGGTGACCGTGCAACCAGTGACCACTTCCCCGCCGCCGGCATTCACGAGTTGGGCGAGGCGCTCGCAGACGGCGTGGAAATTGACGATGCCGGCTTCCGGCACGTGAATCGCGCTCACCCCGGCGGCGTGCGGCTCGAGTTCGGCGAGACGTTCGGGGCCGATCCGCTCGCAACGCACGCCGTTCGCTTGGCCGCGCTCTAGGATACGCTCGAGCCGTGGAACCTCACCGGCATCCACCGCCACGATCACCTTGCCGCACACCTCGTGGGCAATCTCTTGGTCGCGACAAAAACGCTCGAGCTCCAGCCTTCCTTCACGGCAAAAAGTGGCGCGCAGCGAGCCCGGTTCGTAGTAGATGCCCGAGTGCATCACGCCCGAGTTGCGGCCGGACTGGTGCTGTCCGACACCCGGTTCCTTCTCGAGCACGAGGACGCTCTTGGCCGGGAATCGTTGCCGGATTCGATACGCCGTCGCCAAGCCAACGATGCCGCCGCCAATGATGACAACATCGGCTCGCACGGTCAGTTGTCTTCGAGCGACAGGACCGCGACCTTGAGCGAGAGGCTCAATCTTCCCGAGGTTCCACGGTGAATTTCGATCACGTGCTGGCTGCCTTCGTCGAGCAGCGCCTGCCGCAAATCCGCCACCCGGGCATCCGTGGCGGGCTTGCCGTCCAACGCCTCGATGACATCGCCCTTCAGAAGTCCTGCCACTTCCGCCGGCGAGCCTTTGCGCACGCCACTCACCGTGATGACGTGATAGTCACCCACCGCCTGTGCCCAGCGTTCAACGGCCGCCGAGAGAGCGGTGCGATCGGCGCCTGGCGCGGCGGCTGCCGGTGCAGGACTTTGAGCGCGAGCATTCAACGACCAGCACAACACAGCGGCAAGCACCACGGGCATCCACATTCGACGCATGGCACATTCCCTTCGATGAGTCCGCCCACAGCCTGCTCCCGCACCCGGGTCGTGATCAAGGGTGCTGTCACGAAGTTGGGCGATGGAGAGCGCCGGATGAAGGGGCTTGCTGCGCCGGAAGGCCATCCTATGCGAGAATCGCGGCCGGATCGGTGCCGCGGGAACCAGCGTCGCATGCGAGGACCCAAAGCGTGAACGACGAGCGCCGTAGACCGCGCCTGGCGCCGCCGGTGGCCCAAGCGCCGGCATCTCCACGCCGGGCGCTGGTTTTGGCGATTCTTGCGGCCGCGATGGCGGCTCTCTTCGCATTGCTTCTTGCTTGGCGCCCGCTGACAAGTTTCGATCTTGGTTACCACGTGACCTATGGCGACGTGTTTTGGAACACCGGTCACGTGGTTGGTGATGCGACTTTTCTCGCGCCGCCGCCGACGGCCGAGGAAGCCCACGCCGACCTGCCTCCCGAAGCGCGCTACAAAAACGGTCACTACACATTTCCGAATTCCAACTGGCTGAGCCAGGCGATCATGAGCGTTGCGTTTCGGGTCGCCGGACCAGGCGGACTTGGCCTCCTCACCCTGCTCGCGATCGCGGTGATTCTGGCGGCGCAGGCACAGGCGGTACGCACGGTGACCAATACATGGGTTTGGGCCGGCCCCGTGTGGCTCGCGACCGCGATCACCGGCTACGAACGCTTCTATTTGCGCCCGGAACTGCTCGGGAACGCCTGCCTCGTGGGCCAGTTCGCTTTGCTCTTGCGGCCGCTGTCACGGCGTACCGCCATTGCGTTCCTCGCATTGCAACTCGTTGCGGTTAGCGCTCACAGCTATTGGCTCTTGGGCGCGGGATTGGCAGGCGCCACGGCAATGGAGGCCGGCATCGAAGCGCTCCGCCGCCGGCGCCCGGGCAACGCTGCGCCGGCCGGACGAAACACCGAGTTGCGGATGTTGCTCGCCTTGTGCCTCGCGGCGCTGGCGCTCGGGATCGCCCACCCTGCCGGGTTCCGGAATCTCGTACTGCCGCTCAAGACACTTTCCTACATGCACCTGCATCACATCGGCGGCTCGACCCCCGACGGAGTTCGCGCCCTGTGGCAGAAAGGCGAATTTCATCCGTGGCAGGATACCGGCGAACTTTTTCGCACCCTGTCGCCTGGCGCGATGGGAATGCGCTCGACGCGTGGTTTTATCGCGTTGCTCGCACTCGCGGCGCCGGCGGCTTTGATCTTGTTCCGGCGCGGCCGTTTCGGATTGGCCGTCATCGCGCTCGCACTGACGCTCGTGGCGCTGCCGGTACGGCGCAACGTCGCGACCGCGGCGTTCATCGTTTGGCCGCTCATTGCCATCGGGGCGCACTTGATCTGGCAACACGGGGCCGCGGCGCGTCGTAGCGCATTGCGCCTTGTGCCATCCATCGGTCTTGGGGCCGTGACACTGGCGGCGCTGTACTGGATCCCGGCCGTTGTCACGAGCCGCTTCTATCTCTCCGAAGGACGCGAGGCGCGCTTTGGTTCGGGCATCTCGCGCGCCGTGTTGCCGGTCGGTACGTGCGAGTGGCTGGACGCCAATCTCGACCTTGCCCAGCCGGTCTTTACCAACTTCAATGCGTCCTCGGCCGTGCTCTTCCTGTCGCGCCAAGTGACCGCGGTGCCGATCTTGACGAATGCTTGGGCGTATCCGCCGTCGCGCAAAACGCGCCTCTTGAAGATGCAGAGCGGTGACGAGTGGATCGACCCATTCGCCCACGACGCTGGGTTGGACATTGCGGTGTTCTATGCGTTGCCGTCGATCCGGCCGCTCTTGTCGCGCCTAGCGACCGCGCCCGATTGGGTGCCGGTGCATCTCGAGGGCGCCTACGTCGTCTTCGCGCGCCGCACGCCGGCCAACGCAAACTTGATCGCGGCCCATGCGCTGGTACCGGATCGCCTCGACCTCCCGGCTCTCATCACGAGGGCGCGGGCGCTCGATCCAAAGGGCGGCTGGGCACTTCGCAACATGGCCGGCGCACTGACGGCGCTCGGCTGGGACGCGCAGGCGCAGGCCGCCCTCGCGGCCTTAGCCGTCCCCGATTTCCGATAGGAAAGCCCGCGTCGCCGCGGTCTGGGGGCTCGCGAAGATTTGCGCCGGCGGACCCGATTCCACGATGCGCCCGGCTTCCATGACGTGCACCGTTGCCGCGACACGGCGCGCGAAGGGCATCGCGTGCGTCACCACGATCATGGTCTGACCTTGACGCGCCAGATCGGCGATCACTGCCAGCACTTCGGCGGCCATACGCGGGTCGAGGGCACTTGTCGGCTCATCGAAGAGAATGGCATCGGGCCGCACAGCGAGGGCACGGGCGATCGCGACGCGTTGTTGTTGCCCGCCCGAAAGTTGTTCCGGCCGCGCGGTGAGCTTGTCGCCGAGCCCGACGCGCTCCAGCAGTTCACGCGCCACCGCCTCGGACTCATCCCGGCCCTGGCCGAGCGCGCGCCGTGGGCCGAGCGCCACATTGTCGAGCACCGACAGGTGCGGAAAGAGATGAAACTGTTGGAACACCATGCCGACACGGCGGCGGAGCGCCAGCAGCGTCGGGCCATCCGCCCGCCGCACCGCATCCGGCTCGAGGACCATGTCGCCGACTTGCACACGGCCCGATTCAAACGCCTCGAGAGCGTTGATGCAACGCAGGAGAGTGCTCTTGCCGCCACCCGAAGGGCCGATTACGGCCGCCACTTCCCCGCGCGCCACCGCGAGCGACACGCCACGCAGCACGGTCTGGGTGCCATGGCTCTTGACGAGATCGTGGACGGCAATCATCGCCACCTCCCCGCTCAGGCGCGCACGAACGCCCGGCGGCGTTCGAGACGGCGCGCGACAATCGCCAACGGATAGCTCATCATGAGGTACAGAAAAGACGTCACGAGTGCGAGTTCTGCAAAGGCGCGCGGCGCGTTGTTGACCAAGATGTTGTACTGCTTACTCAACTCCACGACCGTGATGACCGAACAGATCGACGTGTCCTTGAAGAGATTGATGAAGTCGTTGGTGACCGGCGGCACGACTAAGCGCACCGCCTGCGGCACGACGATGTATCGCAGTGACTGCCGCCGCGTGAGCCCGATCGCGAGCCCCGCCTCCATTTGCCCGCCGGGGATCGCGAGCAGGCCGGCGCGATAGATTTCCGCTTCATAGGCCGAATAGTTGATGGCGAGCCCGGCGATCGCGGCAATGAAAGCGACTGTGCCGCGTAGCGCATCGGGCAGCCCGAGGAGCGGCAACACGCCGTAGTAGAGAAATAAGAGCTGCAGAAGCAGTGGCGTACCGCGCAGCAGTTCGACATAGGTCGCAAGTGCCGCACGGAGCGGCAACGGCCCATAGAGGCGTCCGAGTGCAATCAAGAGGCCGAGCAGAATCGCCATCGGCATGGCCGTCACGCTCAAGAGCACCGTCATCCCCGCGGCCCGAAGGAGCGTCGGTGCATTCCGCGCCACAACGGCCCACGCGCCTTCGCGTGGCCCGCTGGACGCCAAGGTCTCACGTAAGTGCTGAACCTCGTCGGTGGCGAGCATTTCCTGCGCCGGACCCCACAGGCCATACCGCGCCAAGATGCGTTGCAACGCTCCGGAGTGCAAAGCGGTGCGAAGCGCTTCGTCCAGCGCGTCGCGCAGGCGTTCGTTGCCGGGCCGCAGATACATCACGTAGAAGCCGCGTTCGCGCGGCGTGCCGACCTGCTGGACGCGGAACTGGGGTCCGTACACTTGGGCGGATGGCGTGTCGGTGAGCGTCGCATCGAGCCTGCCGCTTTCGACGTCCCGGAACGGCTGCACGCTCCCATCGTAGCGCACGACCTCCACGTGATTCGGGAACGTCCGGGTCAAGTACGCATCGGCTTCCGTCGCCGTTAGAACTCCGATGCGCCACCGGCCGCCACCGGGCCGGGCCTGATCTAGATCCTCCCAGGCATGCAACCGCCCGCCTTGCGCGGCCGCAAGAAGATGCAGTTGGTAAACGAAATAAGGAATCGTCGCGATGGACGCCGTCAGGCGTTCGCGCGTCAGCTCGTAGCCGTTGACGACGAGATCCACGCCGCCGCTCGTCAACAGCTTGAGCAGGTCATCCCACTGGCACTGTTGGAACTCGGCCCGCCGGCCGATTTGCGCCGCCAGCGTGTCGACGAGTTCGACCTCGAAGCCGACAAGCCGGCTCGAGCCGTCGGCGGCACGGAAGATGTACGGCGCGCCACCCTCTTCGTCGCCGCCCCAGCGGAGTTGGGTGGCGTCGGCGCCGGCCGCGCGCGGCACGGCGAGCGCCAGACCCAGGAGCGCCGCCCACAGGACACCTCGTTGTCGCAAGCGCACTTCCCCGCCTCCTCCCGTAGTTTCGAACGCGCGGCGATTCTAGCCCATTGACCCCGGCGGGCCGTATCGTGCGGAGCCCTTGACTGGCCTAGCCCGTCGAATGTATATTCATTGTGTATCCGGCCCCGGAGGTAGTCCATGATCACAAAGCTTCAGAAGTGGGGCAACAGCCTCGGTCTCCGCATCCCGAAATCGTTCGCAGCCGAGACGCAGGTTGAAGCGGGATCGACCGTCGACATCTCTGTCCAAGACGGCGGCCTCGTGGTGCGGCCCATACGGCGCAAGAAATACACCTTGAGCGAGTTGCTCCGGCGGGTCAGCTCAAAAAATCTACACGACGAGATCGCTACGGGTGAGCCGGTTGGGCGGGAGGTCTGGTAGTGGCCCGAGGTTACGTGCCGGAGCGGGGTGAGATCGTCTGGCTCTTGTTCAATCCACAGGCGGGGCACGAGCAGTCCGGCCGTCGGCCGGCTCTGGTGATTTCGCCGCGGGCGTACAATCGCAAGGTCGGACTCGCCTTGTTTTGCCCTGTCACCTCTCATGTGAAGGGCTATCCATTTGAAGTCCTTCTCCCCCCGGGACTCGAAGCCCGGGGAGCGATTCTCTCGGACCAACTGAAGAGTCTCGATTGGCGGGCGCGAAAGGCCACACTCCTCTGCGTCGTACCGCCGGAAGTCCTCGAGGAGACGCTCGCTCGCATCCTCGCCCTGGTCGATCCAGAGCCACCCCACAGCTGAGACACGGCGCGGCGCCGCAAGCCTTAGAACAATTGCCCCGTTTCGCCGAGCATCGCTTTGCGAATGAGCGGCAGCGGCAGCGGGCCAAGTGCGATGAATGCGTCGTGGAATTTCTGCAAGGTGTACTCGGCGCCGAGCTTCGCCTTGTAGTCCTCGCGCAGCTTCAGAATCATCAGTTTGCCCATCGTGTAGTAGCCGTACGTCGGATCGCCCGTGCCGCGTTTGGCTTCGGACAGTGCCACCGGGCCTGGCTGATAGCCATCGGTCTCGAACAGGTGCTTGGCTTGTTCGACCGTCATACCCTGGGTGTGCATCTTGATGCCAACGATGAACCGCACGTCGCGCAGCAGTGCATCCTGGAGTTGCGCCAACCGGTACTTGGGATCCTCGGCATGGAAGCCCTCGTCGAGCACCATCTGCTCGTCGTAGTGCGCCCAGCCCTCGATGTTCGTCGCCGCTCCGTAGACCTTGCGCACATCCGATGGAAAAGTCTTGGCGTACAGAAACTGCAGATAGTGGCCCGGGTACACCTCGTGCACCGAGACATTCGAAATGGCCGCGAAATACCACTGCTTCATGAACTCGGCTTTTTCGGCCGCATGCCACTTCGGGTCCGGCAGGGTCATGTTGTAGAAGGCTTCCGGCGCCGCGGCCTCGAACGGGCCCGGCGTATCCATGGACGCCGAGGTCGTGGCGCGCAAGAACGGCGGCGTCTCCTCGACGCGCGCCGGTGCCGACGCGGGAATCGTCACGATGTGCTTGTCGACCATGAATTGGCGCAGCGCATCCAGCATGCCTTGGGTCGTTTCGAGCAACTTGTCGGCCGGCGGATGATCTACCTGCAAAGCGGCGAGCACCTCGGTCGCGGATTTCTTGGGATCGATTTGCCGGGCCGTGGCCACGAACGCGTCCTGATTCTTCTTCAGATCCGCTTCGGCAATGACCAGCAACTGGTCGAGCGGCACTTGCAACATCTCATCCGCCGCCAACTTCTTCAGGTAGGCGTCGGCGCCGATTGCAAAATCGCCATTGGAGCGCGGCAGAAGATCGGCGGAGAGCCACTTCTTGTAGTCACCGAGCGCCCCGATCACCGCCTGATTCGATTTCTTGAACGCCGCCAAGAGCGCCGTGTCCTGGACCGCCGTGAAGCCACCGGGCACCGCGGTCTTGAAAAAATCGATGTTGCCGCCGATTTGATCGATGGCGATTTGGGTGTAGATCGGCGGCGGGTTGTCGAGGTTCTTGCGGGCTTCGGCGAGCACGCCGGGCATCTTGGCCTCGCGGGCGATCAACGCTCGGAGGCGCTCCTCGGGCGGCGCAAAGCTGCGCTTGATCATGATGAAGGCGGTGCGCGTCAGGCTGCTGCTGTAGCGGTCCGGATCCCGCGCCCAGCTCCGAATCACTTCGTTCGCCAGCAACTGCGAATCGATGGCGAGCAGGAGTTGTTGGCGATCGAGCTGACGGTCGAAGGTCAACGTCGTCGAATCGACCGCCGCGACTTGGGCCCGGAAGCCGTGGAGGGCTTGCGCTTCGGCGGCGATGGCCGCTTGCGACGCGTCCTCCAGCTGGTCGTCGTACTTGTGAACCCCAAGATAGGTCGCCGAGGTCGGGTTCCGCCGGTAACCGTCCTCGAGGATGTCGGCCGCGAGCTTTACGAAAGCGGCGTCGCCCCGGCCGGCCGCGGGCACAGGCGGCTTCGATTTGCCGCAAGCAGGAAGGACAAGGAGCAAGGCCAACGCGGCGACGAGGCAAGGAACCGAGCGCAACATGACAAACGCCTTTCGTTCGCGCGCCCGCCTTGACGAGGGGGGTCGAGTCGCGTCGTCAAGCCGCAAGAATAGTCCAAGTCGCACCGGAAGCGCCAAACTTCTCGCGGACCAAGATTCCGTAGGGGCATGGAAGATGCTCGCCGCAACTCGAGTCGCCGAAGAGTTCACTCGAGACGGGGAGGATGGGTCATGACGGGGTGGTTGACTGAACGCAAGCGGCGCATCTTCGCAGGAGTCCTGTTACTCGTCACTTGGTACACGTGTTCGCAGGCCCACGCGCAGAGCCCAGCGCCCGCGACAACATCCGCGGCGCCCGCCTTCGTGCCGGGCGAGATCCTGGTCAAGTTCAAGTCCGGCGCTGCCGCCGAGAAGATCTCGAGCCTGTTCGCGACCGCGGGCATTCGATCGATGCAGCATTTTGCATCCCTCGACGTGCATCGCTGCAGCGTCCCGCCGGGGACCGATGTCGCGGCCGCGGTACGCGCCTGCAAACTTGATCCTGCCATCGAGTTCGCGGAGCCGAACTACATCTACACGGCGTCACGCACGCCGAACGATCCGCGCTTCGGAGAACTCTGGGGCATGCAGAACGCCACCGACGCCGACGTCGATGCCCCGGAAGCGTGGGACCGGCAGACCGGCGCGCGGCGCGTCCTCGTTGCAATCATCGACACCGGCATCGACTACAAGCACCAAGACCTGGGTGAGAATGTCTGGAGGAATCCCGGCGAGAGCGGCGGCGGCCGCGAGACGAACGGCAAGGACGATGACGGCAATGGTTTCGTCGACGACGTCTTCGGCTGGGACTTCGCCAACCGGGACAATGACCCCATGGACGACAATGGGCACGGATCGCACGTTGCGGGCACCATTGCGGCCGTCGGCGACAACAACCTGGGTGTGGTGGGCGTCAATTGGCGGGCTTCTGTCATGGCACTCAAGTTCTTGAGTGCGAGCGGCAGTGGCAGCGCCTCCGACGCCATCGAAGCCATCCTGTACGCCGCCAACAATGGCGCCCGCGTCCTCAACAACAGTTGGGGCGGTGGCGGCTTTTCACAGGCGTTGCGCGATGCCATCGAGTTCGCGCGGGAACGCAATGCGGTCTTTGTCGCCGCCGCCGGAAATGACGGCCGGGACAACGATGCAGCGCCCGAATACCCGGCGAGCTATGACCTCGCGAACATCCTCTCGATCGCTGCCAGCGACCGGCAGGATGCACGCGCCAGTTTCTCGAACTTCGGCAAGACCTCGGTGGACTTGGCTGCACCGGGCGTCGACATCCTAAGTACGACACCTGGAAACACCTACTCGATCTTCAGCGGCACATCGATGGCGACACCGCATGCGAGCGGTGTCGCAGCACTCGTGCTGGCGCAGTATCCGCTCGCGACATCGCGTGAGGTCTTGATCCGCATGGCGGGCAGCGTCGATCCATTGCCGGCATTCGAAAATACGACGTCGAGCGGCGGTCGCCTGAATGCCGCAGCGGCGCTCGCGCCGGCCCCCAAGGTGGCCTTTGTGACGCGCATCGATCCGGCGGCCGTTCCCGTCGGCCCGTACCCAATCGAAGCCGAGGCGGTCGGCGACACCGACATCACGGCGGTGCGACTGCAGGTCGCAGTGCAAGGTGCGCAGCCGGCGACGATTCCAATGCAGAAGGCGGCGGACGCGTCCTACCGGGCGGAGATCCCGGCCCAGGCGAACGGCGCTCGGGTCGAGTACTACGTCGAGGCGGCCGATGCTTCGGGTGGTCTCGCTCGGAGCCGTTCCTTTGTCTTCACGACGGGCCAGAATGCCGGCGGCCCCGCCTGCGGCGGTTTCTCGCTCCGGTCCAAGGACCGGGCCCAGACCCGGGTTCTCGTCGCACTCGGCAATGCGCTGCTGCTCTTGCTGGGCCTCCAGGGGGCGCAAAAGCTGCGACATCGCCGCCGTTCGTTCTGAAACAGGCTCGATCCGGGAACCTCCGAGGCCTACACTGGCTTTGGGAGATGTCCGCCCCGCGCCATGATTCGGCCACGGCGGGAATTCCCTGAAGGAGCCGTGCGACATGGCTGGTGAGCGTAATCGCGCCGAGTGGCTCGAAGCGGATGGGTTGGGCGGCTTTGCATCGGGAACCGTCGACGGCATTCGTACCCGGCGCTATCACGCGCTCCTGCTCCCGGCCACGACGCCGCCCACGGGCCGTTTCGTGCTCGTGAACGGGTTCGAAGCCTGGGTCGAGTTTCCAGACGGCCGCCGGGTGCCCTTGAGTTCGCAGAACTTCAGCGGCCCATCGGCCGATGTCGTGCACCCGGATGGTTTCGAGCGCATCGTGTCATTCGAGCCCGAACCGTGGCCGCGTTGGCGGCTGCAGGTCGCGGACGGCGTGTGTCTCGAACAGGAAATCTTGGCGCGGCACGGCGTGCCGGTCACACTCGTGGCGTGGCGCTTGTGCGAACCGGCGACGGGAGCCAAGGTTCTGCCTGCGGGTCTCATGCTCTGCGTGCGGCCACTCCTGTCGGGGCGGGATTACCATGCCCTGCACCACGAAAACCCGCGCTTCCGTTTCGAGACGCAGCAAGCGGACCAACACTTGACGTGGCAGCCGTACGATGGACTGCCGCCGGTCGTGGCAGTGACCAATGCCACGTATACGCAAGAGCCCACCTGGTATCGCAATTTCGTCTACGAGGAGGAGCGCGCCCGCGGTCTCGACTACAGCGAGGATCTGGCGTCGCCGGGTACGCTGCGCTTCGATTTGTCGCAGGGTGAGGCCGTGCTCGTGCTTGCCGCGGGCACACCTGAAACCGAAGCCTTGCTGCGCGAAGAACCCGTCGCACTGGCCGGCTACCTGCGGGCGTGCGAACGCGAACGCCGGGCAGCGTTCCCATCGCCCCTGCATCGGAGCGCCGATGCGTATCTCGTCAAACGTGGCACGGGCAAGACCATCGTCGCCGGTTATCCGTGGTTCACCGACTGGGGCCGCGACACATTCATTGCGTTGCGTGGCCTCTGCCTCGCGACCGGCCGGCTCGACGAAGCGCACGACATCCTGGTGGAATGGGCCGGCGCAGTTTCGGAAGGCATGCTGCCGAACCGTTTCGCCGATCACGGTGAGGCGCCGGAGTTCAACTCGGTGGATGCTTCGCTGTGGTATGTGGTCGCGGTCGCCGAATATTGCCGCACCCTCAAGCTGTACGGCCGCAAGCTCTCGGCCGCCGATCAAAAAACACTGCAAAACGCTTGCAAGGATATCCTGGCCGAATACGCCGATGGGACGCGCTACAACATCCGCATGGATGCCGACGGCTTGCTGGCCTGTGGCGAGCCCGGCTTGCAGCTCACGTGGATGGACGCCAAGGTCGGCGACTGGGTCGTGACACCGCGCATCGGCAAGCCGGTCGAAGTGCAGGCGCTCTGGTTGAATGCCCTGTGGTTCGGTAACACGTTCGGCGAACGCTGGCGCCGGCTGTATGTGCTGGGCTGCGATTCCTTCCAAAAACGCTTTTGGAACGAGACCACCGGCTACCTGTACGACGTCGTCGATGTGGATCATCAGGCGGGGAAAGTGGATGCGACGTTCCGGCCGAATCAGATCTTCGCGCTCGGCGGATTGCCCATCTCGTTGATCGAGGGACAGCGCGCCCAGCGCATCTTGGATGCCGTCGAGCAGCGTCTTTGGACACCACTCGGCTTGCGATCGCTCGCGCCACGTGAGCCCGGTTATCGCCCACGCTACGAAGGCGACACGCTGTCGCGCGATGGCGCCTATCACCAGGGCACGGTGTGGCCATGGCTCGCCGGGCCGTTCGTGGAAGCGTGGGTCCGCGTGCATGACAAAACGCCGGAAGCCAAAGCGGCGGCGCGCCTGCGTTTCTTGGCGCCCTTGCTCGCCCATCTCGATGAAGCCGGCCTCGGACACGTTTCCGAGATCGCCGATGCCGAAGCGCCGTATACGCCGCGTGGCTGTCCCTTCCAAGCCTGGTCGCTCGGCGAAGTGCTGCGGTTGCAGGAATCGGTGCTCGCCGACGCGGAAGTGCGCCACGGCCGATTTCGCAACGAAGCGTCCCAAGCCGCCCAACGCGTCTTGAAGTCGAGTGTCGCGATGCTGCTCGCCGGCTAATCTTCAACGAGGTTTGTGGTGAATTACGGGTTCCACGGCGCCGCGCGCGGCGGTGCCGAGGCTTTGCGCCGCCATCGCACCGAGTACGCGATCGAGGCGGCACTTCTCGGCACGTTCATGATCTCGGCGTGCGCCTTCGGGACGCTGCTCGAGTTGCCGGCGTCGCCGGTGCATCAGGCGTTGCCGGACAGCAACTTGCGCCGGGCCTTGATGGGTTGCGCCATGGGACTGACGGCGATCGGGCTCATCTATTCGCCGTGGGGAAAGCGCTCGGGTGCCCACATGAATCCCTCCACGACGCTGACTTTTTTCCGGCTCGGGCAGGTGCCGCGCTGGGACGCGCTCTTCTATGCCCTGGCTCAGCTTGCGGGCGCCGCGCTGGGAGTGCTGCTGATGTCGGCATTGCTCGGCGGGAAGCTCGCGGATTCACACGTGCGCTACGTCGTGACGGCGCCCGGGATGTGGGGCGTGTTGCCGGCCTTTGTCGCCGAAACCGGCATGACGTTCGTCCTGATGTCGGTCATCCTGCGCGTCTCAGCGTCACGTTACGCGCGGTGGACCGGGCTTTGCGCCGGGTTGCTCGTTGCCGCCTACATCACCTTCGAAGCGCCGGTCTCGGGCATGAGCATGAATCCGGCGCGCACCTTCGGGTCGAGCGTCGTGGCAGGTTCATGGCAAGCAACGTGGATCTATTGGACCGCGCCGCCGCTCGGCATGCTCTCGGCGGCCGAGCTGTACTTGCGGCTCCGGGGGCGCGAGCGCGTCGCCTGCGCCAAACTGCATCACCAGAACAGCAAGCGTTGCATTTTCTGTGAGGCGCGGGCCGCGCGCGCCAGGTGACGACTCCGGACAACGCCGTCTAACGAAACATCGACTTGACCGTGCTCCAGGTTTGTTGTTCAACCGCGACCGTGCAAACGCGAGCTGGATCGTTCAAGAATGCCTCCCCGCCTCCGATACACAGTTTCGTGAAAACAGGGGCATCGCACAGTGTGACCAACGGGCACGGGAAGTGGTGAGAATTGAAGTGCCTCTGGATCGAGAACGTGTGAGGCCCGATTGCCACCAGAGACGTAAATTGGATCGTGTACAGCGGCACGAATGGCCCCGGCTCGCACCCCGGAAACGCGATGTTGCAACCGCCGGAGACGGGATTGCCGAGTGCCAAG
The DNA here is from genome assembly GCA_031362565.1 of bacterium. GTDB lineage: Bacteria > Krumholzibacteriota > Krumholzibacteriia > JANLSU01. The sequence continues at coordinate 26,047 of JANLSU010000017.1, forward strand.
TTGGCGGCAGGGCTGGGAGTGACGGTTGTCAGCCACGCAGGATCCGCCCCTGTCAGCTTAAACTCCGCACCGGTCATGCCCGCTGCGCCGGCGTCGCCACCAAGAACTGCCCCCACATAGACCGTGAACTGGACGAGTGGAGTCGCCACGCCGTCGCAATCGCTGCCATCGGGAGCGAAGAAGACGCCGATCGAGGACGCCTGCGCAACGCCCGCCATCAAGAACAACACCGTTGCAATGGAACCGACGGCTAGCGATTTCATGCTGTGTCCTCCCTTCGAGGCCCCCACCGCCCGACGCTCGACGAGCACCCCAGACAAGGGCGTCTAGCGAAACATCGATTTGACCTTAGTCCACGTTTGCTGTTCCACTCCAACCGCGCAAAAACGGGCGGGGTCGTTCAGGAAGGCCTGGCCGCCTGCGACACACAACTTCGTGAAATGTACATCGCACAGTAACAGCAACGGGCAAAGGAACTCTGGGCCGTGGGGCGGATTGAGGTGGTACCGGATCGCGAAGGTGTGCGGTGGGATTGCGACCGGCGACGTCATTTGGATCGTGTACAACGGCACGAAGGGCCCCGGCAGGCACCCCGGAAATGCGATGTTGCAACCGAAGACAACCGGGTTGCCCAACGTCAAGTTGGCGGCTGGGTTCGGAGTGACGGTTGTAATCCAGGCCGGATCCGCCCCGGCGAGCGAGAACTCCGCACCGACAATGCCTGCCGTAGCCGCATCGCCGCCAAGAACCGCTCCCACGTAGATCGTGAACGGGACGAGCGGTGTCGCTACGCCATCGCAATCACTGCCATCCGGCGCAAAGAAGACGCCGATCGACGACGCCCGCGCGACGCCCGTCACAAAGAACAACAACGCTGCGACGAAACCGATTGCTCGAGACTTCATGCGGTGTCCTCCTCTCGAGACCTCGCCGCCCGCGCGAGGTGAGTACTAGCGAAACATCGATTTGACCGTGCTCCACGTTTGCTGTTCAACGCCGACCGTGCAAGCGCGGGTGGGATCGTTCAGGAAGGCCTGCCCGCCCGCGACACACAGCTTCGTAAAATTGCCACCGCACAACCTGAGCAGCACGCAGGCATATATCGGATCGGCAACGACGAGGTGCCGACGGATCGCGAAGGTACGGGGCGCGATTGCGACCGGCGACGTGAATTGGATCGTGTACAGCGGCACGTACGGCCCCGGCTGGCACCCCGGAAAGGCGATGTCGCAACCACCGTTCCCAACGAGAACCGGATTGCCGATGGCAATGTCGGCTGCTGGGTTCGGCGTGACGGTTGTAATCCACGCCGGATCCGCTCCGGCGAGCGAGAACTCCGCACCGACAATGCCCGCCGCAGCGGCGTCGCCGCCAAGAACCGCGCCCACGTAAATGGTGAACGGGACGAGCGGAGTCGCCACACCATCACAATCACTGCCATCCGGCGCGAAGAACACGCCGATCGAGGACGCCTGGGCGACGCCCGTCATCAACACCGCTGCAACGGAACCACTGGCTCGAAGCTTCATGCGATGCCCTCCCCTGCCGACGGCAACAAAGCGGTCCGCGGGGCGCGGCTCGCCTGAAGGTTGCCTCGGAAGTGACTGCACAATTATAGGTCCCCGCCGATGGGATTTCCAGGCGCATGTTGTGGGGCAGTGTCGGGCTCGCAGAGGCCTGACGCGGCGTCCTCTACAACGTCCGCTTGAAGAACGTCGACGCCAGGATCAGCATCAACAGCGCGAAGCCCGCCATCATCAGGAAATCCGGCATCACGGCCTGGAATCCGACGCCCTTGAGCAACAGATTCCGCAGCGAGTGCACTGCGTAGCGCATCGGAAACGCCACCGACAGCGCGTTCAGCCACGTCGGATAGCTCTCGGTCGGATAGAGGGCGCCGCTCGGGAAGAAGGTCAACACGTTCAGGATGCCGAACAGGGCGCGCGGCGTCAGCGGGTTCGAGACCCGGGCCATCAACGTGAACATGAACAGGATGAGCCCGACCGCGAGCAGCACGATCGCGGTTTCCATTAGCAACAACGTGCGGAGGCCACCCAGGATCGGCAGGCGGGCGATAAGAACCGACGATGCCAAGACGACCGTGCCGATGAGGGTCGCGAGCGTCGTGGCGGACAGAGTGAGCCCACCGACCAGGTCGAGGGCGGTGAGCGGCGTCGCAAAATAGCCTTCATGAATGCCGCGGGCGCGATCGTCCACGAGAATGATGCCACCCGCCAACATGGCTACGAAGAAGATCGCGAGTGCGATCACGCCGGGCACCAAGTACTGCATGAATTCCTTGTGGCCGTAGACATTCACGCGTTCGACTTGGATGCCTGGCTGCGCCCGGTCGCCGGTGTTGGCACCGCCACCGCTCGCGAACGCGCGCCGCAATTCGCCCTCGATCACGCCGGCCGCCGTGTTGTCGGTGTTGTCCACGACGACTCCCAGCGATGCCGGCTCGCCGCGCGCCAAGTCTTCGCTGAAGTCCGGTGGCACAATGATGACCGCTTTGTATCGACCCTCCCGCAGCTCATGCACCGCGGTCTCCGGATCGGGTTCGCTGTGAATCACGAAGAGGTCGCGGCTCTGCGCCAGGGTCAAGATGTGGTCGCGCACTTGCACCGTGCCCTGGCCGTGGTCCTGAACGACGAGGGCAATCGGCAGGTCGTGCAAGTCGCCGCCCATCGACTTGCCGAGAATCACCAAATAGATGATCGGCATGAGCGTCATCGGGACAAAGAGTTTGGTGTTACGCCGGAAGCGGCGCAAGTCGCGCTCCGCGACTGCCAGCAAGCGGCTCACATTGAAATCGAGCATCGTGGCTCCCCGTGGCGGACTCGGCCTTCAGCGCATTATCGTTGGCATGGCATAGTTATACTCGCCGGCGGCGGCGTCGCGCATCGCGCGCCCCGTGTAATGAATGAAGACGTCCTCGAGTGTCGGTTCCAAGAGCGACATGCTCTTGATCTTGTTCGATTGCGCGCGCGCGACTTCCGTGATGCCGTCGAGTGGTACCACGTCGCTGGACAAGATGAGGCGCGCCGTGTGCGCTTCCTCGCGCGCGGCTTCGGAAACCTCCGGCAGTTTCTTCAACGCGGCTAGCGTTTCGTCGCTCACTTCTTGAAAGAACTGCACCGTCAGGATGTCCTGCCCCGGAACCGTCGCCTTGAGATCGCGCGGTGTCCCGAGCGCGACAATCTTCCCGTGGTCGACGATCGCCAGGCGATTGCAGAGCCGGTCCGCCTCATCCATATAGTGCGTGCACAGGAGAATCGTGAGATCGCCCTCGGCGCGCAGCTTCTCCAGCAACTCCCAGATCGTCCGGCGGCTCTGCGGATCGAGCCCAGTCGTCGGCTCGTCGAGGAAGAAGACGCGCGGCCGGTGGATCAGGCCGCGGGCGATTTCGAGCCGCCGCCGCATGCCGCCGGAGTACGTGCCGGCAGCCTTGTCACGCCATTCCCACAACCCCACGGCTTCCAAGAGTTCCTTGGCGCGCGTCTGCCGCTCGCCGCGCCCCATGCCGTAGAACTTGCCGTAAAGGTCGAGGCTTTCCCACGCGGTCAGGTCGCCGTCCACGGTGTTGGCTTGCGGGATCACGCCGATCTCGTGACGCACGCGCGTTGTTTGCTGCACGACGTCGTAGCCCATAACGAGGCCCTTGCCCGAGGTCGGCAGAATGAGCGTCGTCAGCATCCGAATGAGCGTGCTCTTGCCGGCGCCGTTCGGCCCCAGGATCCCGAAGATCTCGTCCCGGTCGACCGTGAAGTTGATATCGTCGTCGGCGGTGAAATCCCCGAATTTCTTCGTCAGGTGCTCGACGACGATGGCTTTCGGCGCACCGTCCGCCGATTCTGCAACGGTCATCGCCGTGCTCCAGCCATTCGCTGCACCGCCGGGTCGACTTGGATGGTCACTTCCGCCGTCATCCCGTCTTTGAGCAGATGCTCGAGATTCGGCACCCGCGCCGTGACCGTGAAAGTTCGAATGTCGCGCCGCTGCGCTCCCCAGTCCTTGCGAGTCGCGAAGTCCCCGGCCGATCGAATTTCCGTCACGAAACCCTCGAATAGTTGGCGGTCGAATGTGTAGACGCGCACTTTGACTTTGTCGCCGGGTCGCACCGCACCAATTCGCGTTTCGTCGACTGCGGCGTGCACCTTCACGGTGTCGAGTTGGGCCAAAGTCACGATCGGCGTCCCCACCATCACCATCTCACCCGGACGGTGGATTTTTTCCGACACTTCGCCGGCCTCTGGAGCGCGCAGCTCGGCATAGGAAAGCTGCAGTTCCGCCTGTGCAAGGGCGGTCTCCGCTTGCTGCACTGCCGCCCGGGCCGCCAAGACTTGGGCGCTCGTCACATCGGCCGTTGCATGCGCCGCGTCCATTTGCTGCGGTGTCGTCGCGTCGCTCTCCATGAGCGTCGTCATGCGCGCCAAGTCGCGAGCCGCCTTTTCGCGGTTTGCCACCGCTTGCGCCAATCCGGCCTGCGCGGTCGCAAGGGAGGCTTTCGCCGCCTGGACCTGCACTTCGAAATCCTGCGATTCGATGCGGCCGAGGAGTTGTCCGGCTTTGACCTCGTTGCCTTCGGAGATCGGGACCTCGGCCAGCCTGCCGTTGACCTTGAAGCCGAGCCGTACATGCACCGCCTCGATCGTTCCGGTGGTCACGACATCCCCACCGGCGTAGCCTTCGCTCCGGTGTTGGTAGCGCCACAGCGCGTAGCCGCCGCCGCTCAAGATCACGAGCAAGAGGAGCGGCCGGAGGAACCGGAGCCGCGAACCATTCGGCTTGTCTGCCATATCAGTCTTCCTTCCGCGTCACGTTCGCGCCAGTCGCGTGATCCAGTTCGGTACGCGCGAACCAGTAGTCGCGCAGAGATTCGGCTTCCTCGCCACGCGCGTCGGCAAGAGCGGTGGCGGCGTCGCGCACGTCGGTGCCGGTGGCGGTGCCCTCTTTGTACGCGGCGTTCGCGAGCCGCAATGCTTCCCGGGCGGAAGAGATCCGCGCCTCATTCGACGACCATACGGCGGTTGCGACCCGCAAGTCCGACAATGCGTGTTGCACCTCGCGCCGAACCTCGAGAACGAGACCCCGCCGGCGTGCTTCGAGTGCGGCGCGTTGGGCCCGTAACTCACCGGCGCGTGCATCCACGGCGCCGCCGTCGAGGAGCGGCATCGTCATCGCGACACCAGCGGACAAATTGTACGTCTTCAAACCTTCATCGCTAAAGTTCGCGTAGTTCTCGAAACGGTTCGGCGCGCGGTACTCCGCGGTACCCATGAGATCGACACGCGGGCGGCGCTCGGCACGCGTCGCATCGACGCGCTCGAACGTCGCTGCGATTTGGCGCTGCACGGCGGCGATTTCCGGTCGCGCCTCCAGCGCCGACGCCATGGCGCGGCTCGAATCCGCTTCGATGGCCGCTGGTTGAGCCAGTTCGTCGAGCGAATCTCCCGGTGCCAACGCGACACCGATCGCGGTTTCCAGTTCGACCCGTGCCATGCGCTGCGCTTCGAGCGCGCGCACGACGGCGATCTGGCGCTTGGACGCGTCCACTTCGCTGCGCAGCACCTCGAGCTTCGGCACGACGCCGGCATTGACGCGAGCGCGCGCGATGGCGAGATGGCTCTGTGCCGTGGCGAGCGCCTCGTCCGCCGCGGCCAGCAAACGGCCGGCGGTCAACTCGCGGTAGTACGCTTGCGACACGCGCTGCACCAAGTCGGCGGCCGCTTGCTCGCGAGCGCTGGATTCCTGTTGGGCATCGGCGGACGCGGCTCGCACCAGTGCCGCGGTACGGCCGCCGGAATAGATGTTGTACTGCGCCTCGGTCTTGACGCTGAGCGTCGTCGCACTGCCGAGCCTGAGAACCTGCCGCCCAGCCCCACCGGGTATGTCGAAGACCGCCTTGGGCGCTTCGTTGGCCTGCGAGAGTGAGGCGCCGAGACGCAGCGACGGATGCAGCGCCGCGCGTGCGGCTCGTACGGCCTCTTCGGCGCGCGACACGTCCGCAGCCGCGGCTTGCAGTCCCGGTGCGTTCCGTCGGGCAAGCTCGAGACAGCGGTCGAGCGTGATCGCGGACGAAACGGCCGGCACCAGAGCGAGGGCCAAAACGACCCGGCATGCGAGTGCCACAACGACCGGCGGTTCGAGGCCGCGCCGTGGGCCCTGCTTACTTGTCAACGCGTTGCCTCCTCGATACGGGTCTTGCCTTGGCGGTGCGCCGCGCCGGCGGCACCGCCGCAACCGACGGCGCTGCACCGTCCCACAACACATCCACGAGGCCGCGGAGATAGACGTCCGCCGGCATCGGCGTACGATCGTGGGCTTTCAGGAGCAGCTCGAAGAACGCGTAGTTCTGAACGCTTCCCAGGAGCATCCGCGCCAGGACTTCCGGGTCGACGGGGCGCAGGCGTCCGAGTTGCATTTCGGCCGCCAGATACGCCGTGATCCGCCGCAACGTGCGGATGGGCGGCGGGTCCGGTGCCGCCAAGTGCGGCGGCAGGCCGCAATCACGGTTCGACCACGACATCATCAGGAGCGGCATCATGCGCCGGAAGAACTCCAACATTCCCGCGCTGAATTCCAACAGCTGCTCACGGATGTCGCCGCTGCCGACGCGCTGCGGCAATTCGCGCAAGAAATCGGCGTCTTGGAGTGCCGGCTCCATGGCGCGCAGGAAGAGTTCGTGCTTGGTCCGGAAGTGCTTGAAGATCGAACCCTCGGCGATTCCGGCCCGGCGTGCGACCTCCGCAGTGGTCGCTTGGATCCCCTTCTCGAGGAATACCACGCGCGCCGCGTTCAGGATTTGCTCGGTGGTGATCGTCGCCGGTCGGGACATGGCCGCCATTCCACGCTAGGGCCTCGGGGAGGCCTATTTGAGTGAATACTTACTCATTAATCGAGGCCTTGTCAAGGGACGGCAACACTCCCTGATCATCGCACCCTGGCCGGCGGGTTCCCCTGTGTATCCTTCTAGGGCGATCGTCCGTTCCACCTCGATCGACGCAAATGGAGCGCGGTCCGTGCCCGTCAAGAGTCTCACTCCGGAGAGCCAAGCCCTCCGCGGCGCTTCGGCAAGCCATCGAAGCGAAAACGCGCCGGTGCGTTACCGCAGCACGGTGATTCGAGTCGAAGCCACGCCGGTCGCGGTGTGCATGCGAACCAGATACACACCGGCTGCAACCGTCTGCGCAGCATCGTCGCGTCCATCCAAGGTGCGGCGGCGGAACTGAGCCCGCGCCTTCGCGGGCCGTCCCTATGCGGATGTGATCGCGATTCGGTAAGTTGACGGCTTGCCGGCCATGGGACCGGTGTCTGGAGATCGCGCCGCCTCGGAGGACTGATGCCCGTCTCGAAGGATCGCGTGCCGCCGGCGCTGCGCCGGCTCTTGGCCCACAACGTCGAATGGGCGAGTGCGGTGCGCAAGCGCAATCCAGAGTTCTTCTCGAACCTCGCGCATCAGCAGAAACCGAAGTACTTGTGGATCGGGTGCTCGGACAGCCGGGTGCCGGCAAATCAGATCGTCGGACTTCTCCCCGGCGAGATCTTCGTGCACCGCAATGTCGCGAATTTGGTGTACCGGGCGGACCCCAACGCGCTCGCCGTGCTGCACTTCGCGGTGGATGTTCTGCGCGTGCGCCACATCATCGTCTGTGGTCATTACGGCTGCGGCGGCATCGCGGCGGCCATGCGCGGACGGAATCCATCGGTTGTCGAGGCCTGGCTGCACCAAGTCAAGGATGTCGCACACGAAAATGCCGCCACGCTGGGCGCATTGCGGACCCGCAAGGCGAAGCTTGAGCGCCTGGCGGAGTTGAGCGTCATGCGCCAAGTGTTGAACGTCAGCCGCACGCAAATCGTGCAAGGCGCGTGGAAGCGGCGGCGGGATCTCACCGTGAGCGGCTGGATTTACCACGTGGAAGACGGACTCCTGCGCGACCTCGGGGTGACGGTCCGCAGTTGAAAGCCGCCGTTCCCTTCTTCAACGGAAGAGTACCTTCACGTCCGAGAACGATTGGCCTTTGATGCCGACCGTACGCGGATCGGGGACGATTGATCGCGTAGTCGAGAGATCCAATCCATACGTACGCGATCTTGGTGCCGTCCGGCGACCAATCAGGACTGATTTCGTTCTCCGGATCGTTCGTGAGCTGCCACCATTCGTCGGTTGCATCACGGTGGATCCAGAGATCGGGCTGCCCACCGCGCGTCGAGGAGACAATGAAGTCGCGGCCGTTCGGCGACCATGCGGACGGCGAGCGGGCGCCCTCTGGAAGCGCGAGTACGGCTTCCGCGATCGCCTGGTCACATTGCGCGCGCCACCGCACGTTGTTGGCCAGGACGAACACGCTCGCTCCATCGTCGGTCCAACTCGGTGCGTTGACGATCGAGCTGGAGGTCAAATTCGGGATCATCGTGAGCCCGAGTGGAGCGGTCACGGCGCCGGTCGCGAGGTCGTACACGGACACACTGCCGCGAACGCGACCCGAGTAATAGGACACCTTCTCCCAGGCGAACGCCAGGCGGGCGCCGTCGGGGGACCACACCGGCGAGGCGAACCGGTCGAAGTCCTTGCTGATACGGATGGGCCGGAAGTCGGCAGCCGTGGCGGGCATCAGATCCCGCTCACTCGGTCGAAGAGAGGACGGCGCGTCGTGAAGGACCTCACCAGCGGCTCGGTCTCGCGCCACTTGTTGCAGACCACCAGTTTCATGCTGGTCACGATGCTGTTCCAAACACTCTATTTTCTCGTCGACCTCTTTTGGGTCGGGCGCCTGGGTAAGGAAGCCGTCGCGGGGGTCGGGGTCGCGGGCAATCTCATGTTCGTGGTGCTCGCGATCACCCAAATGCTGGGCGTCGGCACAACGACCTTGATCTCACATGCTGCCGGCCGTAAAGAACACCAGCGGGCGCTCTTGCTCTTCAACCAGTCGCAACTGCTGTCGATGCTCGTCGGGGTCTTGTTCTTCATTGTCGCGATGGCAGCGCGAACGCTGTACGTCAACAAGCTGAGTGCCAATGCCGAAACGGCGCGCCTCGCCGGCCAGTACCTGCTGTGGTTTCTTCCCGCAACGGCCTTGCAGTTCGCCATGGTGGCGATGGCGGCGGCGCTACGCGGCACCGGCAATTTCAAACCCGGGATGATCGTCCAGTCCGCAACCGTGCTCTTGAACATGATCTTGGCGCCGTTTCTCATTTTCGGATGGCTCACGCACCGGCCGATGGGCGTCGCCGGTGCGGCGCTCGCAACCTTCATCACGACCATCGTCGGAACGCTCTGGCTGCTGACCTACTTCCGCCCCAAGGACTCATACCTGCGATTCATTGCTCGGACTGGAAGCCACGCGTCGATTTATGGGAGCGATGCTCAAGATCGGCCTGCCCGCAGGCGCCGAATTCGCGCTCATGGCGGTCTACCTGTTCGTGATCTACGCCATCAGCCGGCCCTTTGGCGCCGCCGCCCAAGCCGGCTTCGGGATCGGCATGCGCGTCATGCAAGCCGGCTTCATGCCGGTCGTCGCCCCCGGCTTCTCGGTCGCGCCGGTCGCGGGACAGAACTTCGGCGCCCGGCACCACCACCGGGTACGCGAGGTCTTCCGGTCGGCGGTCCTGATGGCGATCGCCTTGATGGCGCTGTTTGCGCTCCTGTGTCACATCGCGCCCGCCGCGATGATCGGTTTGTTTTCGCACGACCCGCAGGTCATCGCGGTGGGGACGGAATATCTGCGCATCGTGTCGTGGAATTTCGTCGCTTCGGGTGTGGTGTTCGTGGCCTCGAGCATGTTCCAAGCCCTCGGCAACACGATTCCATCGCTGCTGAGTTCGTTCGTCCGCATCCTGATCCTGGTCGTGCCGACACTCGTTCTGTCGCGCCAGCCGGGATTCCAACTGCGGTGGGTCTGGTTCCTGTCGATCGCGGCCGTGACCGTGCAGGTGGCGCTCAGCTTGTTGCTCCTGCGTCGCGAGTTCAGCCGCAAGTTGCACCACGCACCGCGTCTCGTGGATCCGTTGGCGGCGGAAAGCGTCCCCGGCGGCATTCTCGAGTAGGCTTGTTGCGGTGCACTGCAGGCGCCAGTATCGCTGCATCCCGGCCGGAAACCTCGACAAGGTGCCGATCGATCCGGCGGCTCCAGCGGAGGTTGAAATGGGCATCCTGGACAATCTGGGTGACCTGCTCAAGGTCGCCACGAACAACAACGCGGCACCTGCCGATGTACATGCCGCCTTCGATCAAGTCGCAACCGCGGTTCCCCAAGCAAGTCTCGCGGACGGACTCATTCATGCCTTCAATTCCGACCAGACGCCGCCCTTTCAGCTTCGTTCTATGCCCAACATCCGGCGCTCGTGAAAGCGGTCGGTGCCGGAGCGCTGGCGTTGCTCATGAGCCGTATCTCATCGAGACGTTGAAATGGGATTTCTTGCCTGGATCGTCTGCGGGCTTTTGGCAGGCTGGATCACCGGAAAATTGATGGGTGGACCCGGCAAAGGCGCGCTGATGGATATCATCATCGGCCTGCTGGGTGCCCTCGCCGGCGGCTTTGTGATGCAGCTGGTCGGCTTTAGAGCCGAGGGCAGTTTCGTCTACACGCTGCTCGTCGCGGTCTTCGGCGCCGTGCTGCTCACCTGGATCTACCGCAAGGCGACGGCGCGGAAAAACTGACGGCGGAGCCGCCGAGACGAGAATCGCCTCAGCGTGGCGACACCACCGTCTGGACCGACGCCCCTTTCTATCGCTCATAATTCTTGTTATTATGGGCTATAGAGAGGCGGTCTATCGCTCATGGGCTGGAATTGGCAGCAACCGGGTTGGCCGGACTTCGCGTGGCACCCCGCCCGGCTGGCTAGGGCCGAGGAGCAGTTTCTGCTCGGTGCCGGGGTTTTCCTCGGCACCGCCAAACACCTTGGAGCCGAAGTTCACGATCGTCTGATCGTCGAGGTGCTGAGCAACGAGGCCCTGACCACCTCCGAGATCGAAGGCGAGATCCTCAATCGAGACAGCGTCCAAGCCTCGATCCGTCGCCAGTTGGGATTTCCCGCCGACGACCGGCGAGTGAGCCCTGCCGAGCGCGGCATCGCCGAGATGATGGTCGACCTCTATCGGAATTTCTCCGCACCGCTCGATGACCTGACTTTGTTCGCTTGGCAACGCATGCTGTTCAGCGGGCGGAGCGACCGGCGTGACATCGGCCGCTATCGCACCCATTCCGAGCCGATGCAAATCGTTTCCGGAAGGGTCGACGACCCCAAGGTGCATTTCGAGGCGCCGCCTTCGACCCAGGTCGTTGCCGAGATGGCCAGGTTCATCGATTGGTTCAATCGCACCGCTCCAACCGGTACCGCCGCGCTACCGGCGTTGACCCGTGCCGGAACGGCGCATCTGTATTTCGAGTCCATTCACCCGTTCGAGGATGGAAACGGGCGGGTAGGCAGAGCGATCGCCGAGAAGGCCTTGGCGCAGAGTCTCGGTGGGCCCTTCTTGACCGCATTGGCTGCGACGCTGCTCACCAAGCGCCGGTCCTACTACGAGGCGCTGGAAGCCGCGAACAAACACATCGAGATCACGGATTGGCTCGCTTGGTTTGCGGGTACGAGCATCGAAGCACAGCGGCGAACCATTGCCGAGGTCGAGTTTCTGATCGACAAGACGCAACTGCTCGACCGTCTGCGCGGACATTTGAATGCTCGCCAAGAAGCGGTCGTCCTGCGCATGCTGCGGGAAGGGCCAAGGGGATTCGAAGGTGGGTTGAGTGCGAGCAACTACATACGAATCGCGAAGACTTCGGCGTCGACTGCGACGCGCGATCTCACCGAACTCGTCGCGCAAGGCGCCTTGCGCCGCACCGGCAACCTCCGGCATACGCGTTATCACCTCACGATTCCGCTCCGTCGCGTCCCGCTCGTGAGGATCGGTCCCGCGGGGGATCTCATCTCCGACGACAAGTCTTAGGTTTGCGTTGCCACATCGGCGGTGACCCAGGATGCCACGCCGGGGCAGAACGCCCCAGTGGCGCGGATGCCGCTGTGAAGCCGCGACTTGCAGCGCACGCACGGTTGGCGCGGCGAAACGGGACAAAACGCGCCGTTGCCGCCACCGTACATTCACGAAGTCAATTTGCATTTCGACAGCGTGTTGCATCGACTCGCCCACCTGGCGCCGTTCTCGCTCATCCCGTGTCGTTCGCGGCGATCGGCCGCGAGCGGTGGAGGACGAAGCGGGGTGGAGCCTGATCGTCCGAAGCCGAACCGGAGCCAACGGTTCAATGAGCGTTGGACGAACGGCGGCTTGGCGCGTCGAGACGAGCCGTCGGTCGCCGCTCACTCGCAGTCGAGAAAAATTGAGCAGACCAGCCCCCTTCCGAACCCCGATCCGCGGAGGGGCCTGGACTGCCCTTCGGACCGGCAGGGTGTCCCGGTTCACCCCACCCCACCCTGCCGGTCTGGTTCACAGACCCTGAGATGTCGAGGTTCGGCAGCCATCGGGGCGCCCGAGCCGACGGAGCAGATCCGAGGAGGATCTGAATATGAGAACCAGGACAACGTTCGCACTGACGATTTGCGCCGTACTCACCACCGCCAGTCTCGCCTTCGCCACCGATCCGGCAACCGATGCCAAGGCCGCAGCGAAGCCCGCAACGGCCGCCGCAATGCATCACAAGGGCGCAATGCATCACGCACGCTTGTCCAAGGACGACACGATGGCGGTCCAGAACGCGCTCAGCAAAGCCGGTGTGTTCAAGGGCACGGCCGATGGCGTGGTCGGTGCGTCCACGGTCGAGGCACTGAAGGCGTATCAGAAGGCCAACTCTCTCAAGGTCACCGGCTGGGCCGATGACGCAACGCTCGCCAAGCTGAGCGTGACGCACACCCCGCCGGCAACGACGGCTGCGTCGACGGCGCCTGCGAGGTCGAAGACCCCGCGCTGACGCTTTCGATGCAAGGAAGACGGAGTCGTCGGATTCGTCCGGCGGCATCACGGCGAAACGGCTCGCAAGCCACCGGCGGCTCCAATTGACGGGTCCAGGAATACCTCCTGGGCCCGTCGATGCTTTCCATCCATCGACAGCGCCGTGTCCCTGGTGTTAGCGTGCGAAGTGGTCCTTCGTGGTGCGCGTTCGAGAGCGCGCTGCGAGAGGTGTGTGAATGACTTCGTGCTCTGGGGAGGACCGCATGCGATTCTCGCTTCGAACCGCTGTTCTTGGATCTCTGGCTCTGGGTCTCTTGCTGGTGGATGTGGCCGGCGCCACGGCACCCGGGGCCTGCCGCCGCAAGCGCAACCCACCGAACCAAAATCTCTTCTGGGACTGTGTCGCCGAGGGCTCGACATGCGGTGCCGGCAATGCGTGCCAGACGATTTCGTACGGCGGCATCGTGCCGTACAGCACCTGCGAATGCTTGCCCGTCGTGCACGATCCGGATGACTTCTCTTATGGCACCGGTGGGCTCTGGACGGCTGTCGTGACCAGTGGTGCAGCCGTGCCGGGCGGCAATGTGACCATCGCGCTTGCACCCGGGATCAACGCCCTCGTCATCTATCCCAACGTCGACATCGATGCCGGCGCGATTACCAACGCGCAGGAGTTCACCGACAGCGGCGATTTCACCGGTTCGATGACGCTGGCGATTGGCGCCGCGACGGGCGTCGACTCGTTTGCCGTCAATGTCACGGCACTGACCCTGGCGATGACCTCGTTCGACTTCGAGGGCAACCCCACCGGGGCGACGGCGATGACGCTCGCGCCGGACGGCGGCACGGCCACTGGCCTTTTCGACGTCACGAACAGCACGATTCAATTCGACGAGCCGGTGCACTGCCAGGCGACAAATGACCTGTTCGGGAACTTCGACTACTATTTCCGGCCGATTCTGATCGAAGGCGCTGCAGGCAAAGCGGGTGTCGCCGGCGGCCCGAATCCGTTCTCCGTCTTCGCAACGGGGACCCTCGTGCCGCCGCAGGTCGTGTCCGTTCAGCAGCGGCGATGGGGCGACGTGAAGCAACTCTATCGCTGAAAGACAGGGCTTTTCGCCTCCGCCATGGCCCCTCCGGTCGCGGCTGGGCGACCGCCCCTACGACCCAAACGGCTGGCCCGGCAATGCCGGCCAGCCGTTTTTCTTTGCCATGCACACCAAACAGGGAACCTCCACCCACCCCGGGACATTGCAGATCCCGAAGCCCAAATGCGGCTCTCGACCCCAGAAGGAGGTTCTTCCAAATGCAACGCAAGATTCTGATGATCGCCGGTCTCGTTGTCCTGGTGGGCGGATGGGCCGCGTTTCGGCCCGAGCGCTTGTTCGTGAACCAAACGGTGAACGAAGGCCTGGAAGGCGCCAAGCCGTCCACTGCCGACGTGACCATGGCATCGGTGACGTCGCCGATGGCGCTCGCCGCCGGCCGCTTCCACAAGGGCGCGCATGAGACATCCGGCGCCGCGACCGTGTTTCGCCTTGCCGATGGCAAGCGCGTGCTGCGCCTCACCGGTTTCGCAACCTCGAACGGCCCCGACGTGCACGTGTATCTCGTGAACGCCGCTGACGCGACCGACAACGACGCCGTGAAGAAGGCCGGCTTCGTCGATCTCGGCTCGCTCAAGGGCAATGTCGGCGATCAGAACTACGACGTACCCGCCGACCTCGACCTGGTTTCACACCGTGCCGTGACGATTTGGTGTGCACGCTTCGGCGTCAACTTTGGTACGGCCCCGCTCATTCCGCAGTCGTAGTCGCGCGCGGCAGTGCCGCGCACCTCGCATCGCGTTGCATTGGCAATACAATCACTCGCCGCCGGCGTGCGGCATCTTCACGGGAGGATCGGGCTCATGTTTCGAGTTTCGGTGATCGGCCTCAGCATGGCGGCGCTGCTCGCAACCGTCGCCCCCAGCTTCGGCACCAAGGCCACGACTTTCGTCGTCCGCGTCGAGAATGTGTCGACGCCCATGACGCTCAAGCTCTCGAACGGCACCACGGCACCGAACCCCAATTCGCCTGGCCTGTGGGCGGTGCATACCGGCGCCAACCCGTTCTTCGCTGCCGGCAAGCCGGCGCCGGCCGGACTCGAGTGGCAAGCGGAAGACGGCAACCCGGGCGAACTCGCCAAGAACGTGCCCGGCTTGGCCGGCGTGCTCTCGACGGGTCTCTTCAATGTGCCGGTCGGCGAGACGATGCCCGGCCCGGCGCGCCCCGGCAAAGCGTTCGAATTCGCCTTCACGGCGGCTCCGGGCTGCAAGCTGTCGTTGACGACGATGTTCGGCCAGTCGAACGATCTCTTCTATTCGATGAGCGACAAGGGCGTCGAGCTCTTCGACGCCAAGGGCGCTCCGGTCACCGGTGACATCACGTCGCAGCTCCTGCTGTGGGACGCGGGCACCGAAGTGAACCAGGAACCAGGCCTGGGCTCGGACCAAGGTCCGCGCCAGAAGGCGACCAACACGGGTGCAGCCGAAAATGGTGTCGTGCAGCAGATCGCCGGCGTCAAGGATGGCTTCGCGTACCCGGCGACGAAGGATGTTCTGCACGTGACGATCAGCGTTGGGAACGACAAGAGCATGGCGGCGCGCTGAGGCGCGGCCCCTTGGTGTTTGCAGCGGCGCGTGCGCCAGTGCCCTGAGAGGCCTGGCGCACTGCGCCGCACCCCCTTTGAACGACCCGGAGATGCGAAGATGAGCGACACGAACAATTCGTACGACGTAATCAACATCGGTTCGGGCGCTGGGGGCGGCACGCTCGCCTGGGCGCTCGCGCCCACCGGCAAGCGGATCCTAATTCTGGAACGCGGCGGCTACGTGCCGCGCGAGAAGGACAACTGGAGCACCCGCGCCGTCAACGTCGATGCCAAGTACAACACCAAGGACGAGTGGAAGGACAAGGACGGCAAGCCGCTGCACCCACACACCAACTACTATGTCGGCGGCAACACCAAGTTTTATGGCGCGGCACTCTTCCGGATGCGCCAGAAAGACTTCGGCACGCTGCGGCACCACGGCGGCGTCTCGCCGGCCTGGCCGGTGACCTACGATGAACTCGAGCCCTATTACACGCGCGCCGAGCACCTCTACAACGTGCACGGCGAGCGCGGTGCGGATCCTACCGAGCCCTGGTCGAGCGGCCCTTATCCGTTCCCCAAGGTCACCCACGAGCCGCGCATCCAGCAGTTGCACGACGATCTGGTCAAACTCGGACACCAGCCGTTTCATGTGCCGCTCGGCATCATGCTCGACGAGAAGAATCCGCGGCGGAGCGCCTGCATCCGTTGCGACACCTGCGACGGGCATCCGTGCGTCGTCGGCGCCAAGTCGGATGCGCAGGTCTGCGCCGTCGACCCGGCGCTGGCGCATCCCAACGTCACGCTGATCACGAATGCCTACGTTTCGAAGCTCGCGACCAACGCCAGCGGCCGCGAGGTCACCGAGGTGCATGTGACTCGCGACGGCATGAACGAGGTCTACAAGGGCGCCATCGTCGTGTCGTCGTGCGGCGCCATCAACTCGGCGGCGTTGCTGCTGCGGTCGGCGAACGACAAGCATCCGAACGGGCTCGCGAACGGCTCCGACATGGTGGGCCGGCACTATATGGGCCATGTGAACTCGGTCGTGATGGCTATTTCGAAGACCCCGAACCCGACCGTCTTTCAAAAGACGCTGGCACTCAACGATTTCTATTTTGGCAGTGACGACTGGGACTTCCCCATGGGCCATATCTCGTTCGTGGGCAAGTTGGATGCCGTGACCCTGTCGGCCGGCGCGCCGCCACTCGTGCCCGGCATGACGCTCGACATCATGGCGCGCCATTCGCTCGACTTCTGGCTGACGTCCGAGGACCTGCCGGACCCGAACAACCGCGTCTCGCTCGACCGCGAGGGGCGGATCGTGCTCGCCTACTCCCCGAACAACGAGGAGGGCCACAAGCGGTTGACTGCTAAATTGAAGCAGCTCGTGAGCGAGTGCGGCTGCCATTCGCTCGTGCCGCGCAATCTCTTCATCGGCCAGCGGATCCCACTTGGCGGCGTGGCGCATCAGAACGGCACGATCCGGTTCGGTGAGGATCCCAAGGCGTCGGCGCTCGATCGCAACTGCCGGGCACATGAAGTCGACAACCTGTATGTCGTCGACGCGAGCTTTTTCCCGTCGAGCGCCGCCGTGAACCCGGCGCTCACCATCATGGCGAATGCGCTCCGCGTCGCTGACCACTTGAAGGAACGCCTGGGGATGCGGACGTGAGAACGACACACCTCGCCTTTTGGTTGGCGGCCGTGCTTTCGAGCCCCGCCTTGGCGCAACCGGCACCGGCGACGGCCGGGGAGTCACCGGTCCAATGCGTCGCCGCCGTCGGAATGACCGTGAGTGACATGGACCGGTCGCTCGCCTTCTATACCGAAGTGCTGGGTTGCACGAAGCAGTCCGATGTCGAGGTCTGGGGCGAAGACGTGGAGCACCTCGATGGACTTTTTGGATTGCGAAAGCGCGTCGTGCAATTGAACCTCGGAGCGGAGACTTTGGTCCTCACGGACTATCTAACCGCCGGCGGCCGGCCGATCCCGCCCGATGCACGCAGCAACGACCGCTCGTTCCAGCACGTGGCGATCGTCGTCCGCGACATGCAGCCGGCGTACGAGTGGTTGCGAGTCCACAAGGTCGTACACGCGTCCACCGGGCCGCAACGCTTGCCGGACTGGAACCCGAATGCCGGCGGCATCGAGGCCTTCTACTTCCGCGACCCCGACGATCACAATTTGGAGGTCATCTTTTTCCCGCCCGGCAAGGGCGACGCCAAGTGGCAGACATTGGCGGCGCAAAGCCATGCCGTGGGGCCGCAAGACAGGACCGTTCCCAGCCGGCTTTTCCTCGGCATCGATCACACGGCGATTGTCGTCCGCGACACCGAGGCGAGCACGGCCTTCTACGCCCAGCTCCTCGGGATGCGTGTCGCCGGCCACAGCGAAAACTACGGCACCGAGCAGGAACATCTGAACAACGTCTTCGGGGCGCGCCTTTGGATCACCGGCCTGCGGGCCGCATCCGGGCCGGGGATCGAGTTCCTCGAGTACCTGGCGCCGCGCGACGGGCGCCCGGCCTTGGAAGATGGGCGCGACGACGACATTTCACACTGGGAAACAACGCTGGTCGCCGGCGACGTCGAAGCGCTCGCCGCCCGCCTCAAAACCGCCGGGGCGTCATTTGTTTCGCCGGGAACCGTTTCCGTGCGCGATGAATTCCTAGGTTTCAACAAGGGGTTTCAAGTCCGGGACCCCGATGGACATATTCTGGAGGTCACGGATTCATGGCAGACGCCACGCAACTCGGCACCCGGCCCGCAAACCGCCCGGCGCGGGAGCACGAAATGACGCGCACGATGATGCAGGCCGTCGCGGTTCACCCGGGCCAGCCCGGAAGTGTGCACTTGGCGGCACTGGCCAAGCCGGCGCTCGACGACGTGCCGAATGGCCGGGGTGTGCTGGTCAAGGTGTTGCGCGTCGGCGTCGATGGCACCGACAAGGAAATCAACGCCGCCGAGTACGGCGCCGCCCCCGCGGGATACGATTTTTTGGTCATCGGGCATGAGAGCTTCGGGCGCGTCGAAGCCGTGGGCCCCAATGTCACCGAGTTCGCACCCGGCGACTATGTCGTTGCGACCGTGCGCCGGCCGGGCTCGAGCTTGTATGACACGATCGGCACGTATGACATGACGACCGACGATTCGTATTTCGAGCGCGGCATCAATCTGCGCCATGGCTATCTCACCGAATACTATGTCGACGATCCGGAGTACATCGTCAAAGTGCCGCAGGGCCTCAAGAACATCGCCGTGCTGCTCGAGCCGGCCTCGGTCGTCGAGAAGGGCATCGCGCAGGCGTACGAGATCCAGCGACGCCTCAAGGTTTGGCGGCCGCGCCGGGTGGCGGTCGTGGGTGCCGGCACCATCGGCCTCATGGCATCGATGTCGCTGCGCCTTCGCGGTCTCGAGGTGACAACGTTTGGGCGGACGCCGAAGCCGTACCTCAATTCGAATCTGCTGGAAGAGATCGGCGCCCGTTACATCACGACCACCGACACGACGCTATTGGAGGCGTCAAAGAAGTACGGGCCGTTCGACCTCATCTTCGAGTGCACGGGTTTCTCACCGATCGTGTTCGAGGCGATGCAGGCGCTCGGCAAGAATGGCGTGCTCGTGCTGACGAGCGTCACCGGCGGCGACCGGATGGTCGAAATCCCGGCCGACAGGATCAATTTGGAGTTCGTCCTCGGCAACAAGGTCGTCGTGGGCTCGGTGAATGCCAACCGCGAATACTTCGAGGCTGGCGTCCGCGATTTCTCGCAGTGCGAGGCGCAGTTCCCCGGCTGGCTCGACCAGTTCCTGACCCATCCGGTCGAGGGCCTCGAGAACTACGCCGAGTTGCTCGACAAGCTGACCCACGCCAAGGGTGCGATCAAGGTCTACTGCAACGTCGCGGCGCTCTGAGGCACACCGAATTCGCGGCGGTCGTGCTAGGCTGCCTCCCCAAAGCGCCGGCCGGGGTCCAAGTTCGCCCGGCCAACGCTCGATGCCCTGGGAGGGCCGTGAAGCCGCTGCTCGTGCTCGATCACTGGATCGAAAAAGTTGCGGTCGGGGCCATCGTGCTCCTGCTCAGCGTTATGATCCTGCTCGCCTTCGGGCAGGTCTTGATGCGGAATATTTTTCATTCCGCATTTCCGGGCGTCGACGTCCTCTTGCGGCATCTCGTCCTGTGGGTCGGGTACTTCGGGGCCATCATTGCGACCGGGCACCGGCGGCATCTGCGCATCGAGGTCGTTGAACTCGTCTTGTCGGAGCGCGCCCGGGTCGTGTGCGCCGTCATCGCCAATCTCTTTGCGGCGGCCATCTGCATCGTGCTCCTGCGGGCGGCGATTTCCTTCGTGCACCTCGAGCGGGCCGAAACGACCACCACCATGATCGGCCTGCCGGCGTGGGTGTTTGCCATCGTCGTACCGGTGGGTTACGCCGCGATCGGGTTCCGCTTCATCGTCCGGGCGGTCGAGATCGTCGCCGGCAGTCCGGAGGTCCGCCGCAACGCCATGGCGGGCCCCGGCGAAACGCGAGTCCTATGATTCTCGTTCTCGTCTGTCTCGGGCTCGTGGCGCTTTTCCTCGCCGGCTCGCCGGTGTTCGCAATTTTGGGCGCCATCGCGCTCTACGGGTTCGCGTCGCACGGGATCGATCCGTCGACCGTGATCATCGAACTGTATCGTCTGACGCGCGAGCCCGTCTTTCTCGCCATCCCGCTCTTCACGTTTGCCGGTTACATGCTGGCGGAGAGCAAGGCGCCACAGCGGCTCGTCGCACTCGCACAAGCCCTCATCGGCTGGCTGCCGGGCGGCGTGGCGATCGTCGTGCTGGCGAGCTGCGCCGTTTTCACCGCTTTCACGGGTGGCTCCGGCATCACGATCGTCGCACTCGGCGGCCTCGTGTTTCCGATCCTGCGCGCCGAAGGGTATTCCGAAAAGTTCTCGCTTGGGCTGGTGACGTCGTCGGGGAGCATGGGGCTCCTGTTCCCGCCCAGCCTGCCGATCATTTTGTACGGCACGCTTTCGGGAACGTCGATCGACGCGCTCTTCCGGGCCGGGATTGTTCCCGGCACGTTGCTCATCGTGGCGGTTGCGTTGCTCGGCGTCCGGCAGGGGGCGCGCATGCCGCGCCACAAATTCGACGCCGGAGTTGCGATGCGGGCGATTCGCGCCGCGGGCTGGGAAATTCCTCTGCCCTTCGTCGTCATCGGCGGCATCTATGCGGGCTGGTTCACCGCCAATGAAGCCGCTGCCGTCACCGCTTTCTACACCTTCTTGGTCGAAACCGTCATTCGCCGCGAGGTGAGCCTGCGGAAAGGCATTCCGCATGTGATGACCGAGAGCATGATGTTGGTGGGCGCCGTCCTGATGATTCTGGCGGTCGCCATGGGACTGTCGGGGCTGCTCATCGATCAGGAAGTGCCGCAGCGGCTCTTCGCGTTGCTGCAGAGCGCCGGCGCCACGCGCTGGGTGTTCTTGATCGCCCTCAATGTGTTCTTGCTCTTGGTCGGCATGGTGATGGAGATTTTCTCGGCGCTCGTCGTGGTGCCGCTCATTGTGCCGGTCGCGAAGCAATATGGCATCGACCCCGTGCACCTGGGGATCATCTTCCTGGCGAATCTCGAACTGGCGTACGTGCTGCCGCCCACCGGCCTCAACGTTTTCCTCGCCAGCTCGCGGTTCCGCAAACCGATCCTCGAAGTGGGGCGTGCGGCGCTGCCGTTCATCCTGATCCTGGCGCTCGGCACCCTCGTCATCACGTATGTGCCCGCTCTGAGCCTGCTGTTCGTCGAGCACTGACGGGCTCTTGGCCTTGCGCTAGTGGGCTACAGGCCTTTGCTTTAGATTAGACGGTGACTCGGCGGCGGCTTCTCGGGCGAGGCTTCGAATGTGCGTTCCCTTTGCGACCCGGCAGTGGCATTGGCCGCGCGGTGCGGCGCTCCAGGCGGCACTGCTTGGCGTAACGGTCGTGTGCCTGGCGCACGCCGAGAACGGCCGCCCTGCCGCCCAGGACAGCACGCTGCAGCCGGCGCCTTTCACGCCCTTGGCACCGGCATCGGCGCTCAACATCCGGGATCTCGGGCCGGGCTCGATTCCGCTCTCCATCGCACCGCCGCCGCCGGCGTTCCACGTGATCCCGACCTATCCCCCTCCGCCTGCCGTCGACGAATCGGCATTTGCGGATGCGCCGGCCCCAACGGTTGCCGGAACGGCCGACCTGGGTCCGAATCTCCAGGTTTCTCCCGACGCGCTGCGCGACGACTCGGCGGATTCTTGGCTCCGCCCACGCCGGCTCGTGCACCCCAAGATCCCCGAGAAGATCATCCGGCAGCGCAAGATCGATCAAACCGTCGTTCTGTCGGCAAACGTCGGCGCCGATGGCCGCGTGCGCGAAGTGCGGGTCCGGCACGCCGCGCGCGATTGCGACGAATGCACCCAGAGTGCGGTCGCGGCGGCGCGCGGTTACATCTACGAGTCGCCCGGATCCAAGGCCGGCCGGGATGGCGTTTGGGCGACGATCAAAATGCGATTTAGCGTCCGTCCCTGAACGAAGTGGCGCTGGGCGGCGACACCGTCCACGACACGGCCTTTTGCAGTTGCATCACAACTGGCATTCTGCACGCACGGCGTGCCCCCTCACCCCCTCCGCCACAACCTCGCAACCCCGCGTTCTACATAGGGCCTCCGGCTCCAGACGATTTCGGTCGGATCTATGCAGTACTGCCTCTCGACTCCGGGCTCATCCACTGGGAAGCCCCGAGGGGAGGTCCGAAGATGTTCGCGATGCAATCCACCGTGCCTCCGCGCCGCTACGGCCGGAACGCGTTCCTGGCGACCGTCGGTCTGATGTGCGCGCACGCCGCCGCGGCGCAAACGCGAACGTTTACGGATGATGCGGATTTTGACACGGGCGTTCTCGAAACCGTGAACCACACGGCCGTGCACGATCAGTTGCAGTTGGATGTCGCGACGCCTTCCTTCTCGATCCTGTGGATCGCCAATTCGGCGCGCGGCACGCTGGTGCGCATCGACGCTACGACCGGTGCAGTTCTGGGTGAGTACCGGACGGCGCCGCTCGGGCGGCTCCGGAATCCGTCGCGCACCGCCATCGATGCCCTCGGCAACGTGTGGACCGCGAATCGCAGCGAAAATGCGATGGGGCGTGGATCGGTCGTCA
Organism: bacterium; assembly: GCA_031362565.1. Taxonomy (GTDB): domain Bacteria; phylum Krumholzibacteriota; class Krumholzibacteriia; genus JANLSU01. The sequence continues at coordinate 48,756 of JANLSU010000017.1, forward strand.
AAGTGGGCGTCTGTATCGGCGGCACGCGGGTCGCGAAATTGCCCGACGGCACGATCGCACCAGACCCGCTCGGTGACTATGTCGCGCCGCCGTTTCAGATCTGCACTGCGGTCGACCGCGACCACGACGGGCTCATTCGCACTTCGCGCGGCTTGGGCGACGTGCTGGCCTGGCCCGATGTCACCGACGGCGCAGGCGGCGCGGACGGCGTCGTGGCCGATGCCGACGATGAATGCATCTTGGTCTACCAACGCACGAGCGCACCCAACGCCTGTCAGGTGAGCCTGGATGCCGGTGGCCACCTGTGGGTTGGTGCCTACCCGCTCGCCATGTTCGACGTTCTCGATGGCACGACGGGTGCGATCGAACGGTCATTGCCGCTCGGCACGGGCGGCTACGGCGGGTTCATCGACGCCCAGGGCGTGCTCTGGTCGACCCACCTGACCAACGGGCTGTTGTTGCGCTACGACACGACAACCGACGTCGCGGCGTCCATTCCGGTCCGTCTGTCGTCCGGCCTCACACGCGGCCCCGATGGATCGCTGTGGGTTTCCATGTGGACGAACAACACGGTCACCAAACTCGATGCGCAAGGGGTGCAGATCGCCGGCTTCCCGGTGCCCAGCTTCGGCGGCGGCGCGCTCGGCATCGTCATCGGCCCGGATGGCGACGTCTGGGTCGCGAACACCAACACCAACGCCGTATCCCGGCTCGGGCCGCTCGGCGGGCTGCGCAAGCGCATCACGGTAACCGGATCACCGAGTGGTTTGAGCCTGGATGACGCTGGCAAAGTGTGGGTCACGTCACAGACCCAGAACACCGCCTTGCGGATCGATCCGAATGCCGGCAGCGATGGACTGGGAGCGGTCGACCTGACCGTCGCTCTCGGCGCCGGCGCGGGGCCGCAGACGTTCGGCGACATGGCGGCCCGAATCACCGCGTCGGTCGTCGCACCGGAAGGCACCTGGAGCGTCGTGCATGACGGGGGCCGCGCCGCGGTCGAGTGGAGTGCGATCGCTTGGCATGGCGACGAGCCCGCCGGCACGCAGCTCACGGTCGAAGCACGCGCTGCCGAATCGCCGGCTGATTTGGATGCCCTGCCTTGGATTCCGGCCGGCAACGGTGTGGGCCTCGGCGCTGGGGTGCTGCGCGGACGATTCGCGGCGTTGCGCGTTCATTTCACGCCTGCCCCGGCGGTGAACGCGTCACCCGTTCTCGGCGATCTTTCGCTGACTGGAACGGCCAACCGCGCGCCGGATTGCACCACTGCCCAGGCGAAGATCGAGCGGATTTGGCCGCCGAATGGGCGCATGGTCGCGGTGCCGATCTTCGGAGTGACAGATCCCGATGGCGATCCCGTTGCGATCACGATCACTGGGATCACGCAAGACGAGCCGGTCGCGCGGCGCGGCCACGGCGGGCGGCGCGAGCCCGATGGCATTGGCGTCGGCACTTCGCTGGCGCAAGTGCGTGCCGAGCACGCCGCCTACCGCTGGGGACACGGCAACGGCCGGGTCTACGCGATTCACTTCCGCGCCGATGACAATCACGGTGGCACCTGCGACGGCCAGGTTTGGGTGTGTGTGCCGATGGAACTGGGGCACCGCGGTGCATGCAAGGACGACGGCCAGGTGTACGACTCCACCGTCTCGGATCCGGTTTGCCCGGGGCGCCACCGCCTCGAGACGTGGCCGCATCCGAATCCGTTCAATCCGTCGACGACGCTGCACTATGAATTGCCGCAACAGGTGCGCGTGCGGGTTGCGGTGTACGACGTCCGCGGCCAGCAAGTCCGATTGCTCGCGGACGAAGATCAACCGGCAGGTCCACAAGCGCTCTACTGGGACGGACGTGACGCGCGTGGCAACGCACTCCCGACCGGTGTGTACCTGTACCGCGTTGACGCCGGCGTATTCGAAGCGCACGGCAGGCTCGTGATGGTGAAATAGGCGGCGGCACCGCCGCTCGGACCGCCCACGGTTTGGTGCTGTCGGCGTCCTCCTCGAGTCGGGTACAATGCGACCATCCATCCCCCGTCGGGGTCGCACCGGCTCGAAGGAGGCGTTCCATGCATCCACTGCGATTGATCGCACCGATGCTTCTCGCCCTAGTCGTGAATTCAGCGCACGCGGAATCGATCGAGGTGCTGGCGCTGGGGCCGGTCACTCCCAGATTCTTGCAAGTACTGGCACCGGTGATACCCAGCAACCCTGCGTTCCCGTGTCCGACACTCGTGCTTTGCGATGCACCGACGTTGACGCGCATTTGCGCCCCGCAGACGCTGACGTTCGCCGTGAATCAGCCGAACGGCTGTTCGTTCGATGGACCGGTGCGCGGCGAATGCTCGGTTGCGGTCACGGCCGACAGCTGGTCGCGCGTCAAACATCTGTATCGGTAGGCCTCTGCACGTCATTCCGGAAGCGGGGCCGCATGATCGACATCTCGCACCTGACGAAGCGGTACGGTGATCTGGAGGCCGTCCGCGATTTGTCGCTGCACGTCGCTGCGGGTGAGATCGTCGGGCTCTTGGGGCCGAATGGCGCCGGCAAGACCTCGACCTTGCGCTGCATCGTCGGCATCCAGGCGCCGAGCGCCGGCACGATCACGATCGGTGGACACGACATCGTCAAGGCGCCCACCGAAGCCAAACGCCGCATCGCTTTCATGGCCGACGAGCCGCAACTGTTCGAGTATCTCACGGTCCTGGAGCACCTGCGCCTGACCGGGCGCATCTACGGCGTACGAGAGGTCGAAGCTCGCGCCGCGACGCTGCTGCGCGAGCTGGAGTTGACCGGCAAGGAGCACGCATTGCCGAGCGAACTGTCGCGCGGCATGAAGCAAAAGGTGGCCATCGCCTGCGGCCTTCTGCACGAGCCCGCGGCGCTCCTCTTCGACGAGCCACTCACCGGACTCGACCCGCTCGGCATCCGGCATATGAAGGAGACGATCGTCGCCCGCGGGCGGAATGGCGCGGCGGTGGTCGTTTCTTCGCACTTGCTCCACCTGGTCGAAGAGATCTGCACCCGGATCGTCATCATCGATCGCGGTGTCAAGGTGGCGGATGGCACCATGGCCGAGCTTTCGGCGCAGGCGGAGGTCGCCGGCGCCGGTTCGAACCTCGAGCAGATCTTCCTGAAGGTCACGGCGCGCGATTCATGATTGCCGGGACGTTCGCATACGTGCTTAGCTGTACGGTTCGCAATCGCGTCCGGGTGCGCTTGAAACGCCTCCGCCAGCCGCGCTATTTGCTCGGCACACTCGTTGCCCTGGTGTATTTCTATTCGGTCTTCTTCCGGCGCCGGGCGTACACCGCCGGTGCCCCGAGTTCGCTCCTGGAACTCGCGGGCGAGTGGGCACCGGGGCTCGGAGGCTTGGTCCTATTCGTCGTGGTCGCCTTGGTCTGGCTCATTCCAGGATCCGAACGCGCCATCGCTTTTTCGCGTGCCGAGGTACAGTTCTTCTTCACGGCGCCCATCTCACGCCGCAATCTCGTGCACTACAAACTGCTCCGCAGCACGTTCGGCGGCCTCGTCAGCAGCGTCATCATGACCGTGATGATCCGGCCGGGAAGCCTGGGGAGCGGTTTGCGGTTCGCGGCGAGCATCGGCCTGCTGATCAGCGTGCTGACCCTGCATTTCATGGGTGCGTCGTTGACTCGCGCGTCGTCGCGACGCTTGGGTGCGGCCGGACTCGTGCGGCGTTGGCTGCCGGCGGCGCTCATCGCCGGCGGCGCGTTGACCTTGATCGCCGTTTTTCTGATGGCGTCGGGCACCTTGTCTTCGAGCCAGACGGCCCCCGACTTCTTTCGTGAACTGCGGCGCCTGACGACTACGGGTCTCGGCGGCGTAGTGCTGTGGCCATTCCGGACCCTCGTCGCACTGCCGTTTGCGGCAACGGGCGCGGCGTTCCTGCGTTGTTTGCCGGCAGTGCTCTTGCTGGTCGTTCTCAACTATGTCTGGGTCATGGCGACCGACACCGCGTTCGAGGAAGCTGTCGCCGCCCGTGCCGAGAAGAACGTCGGCCGCCGCGGTGCACCGCGCATGGTGAACGCCAAAGCGGCACCGGCGCCGTTTTCCCTGGCCGCGGAAGGCCGCGTCGAGACGGCGATCGTGTGGAAGAATTTGATCTTGCTCGGCCGCTATGCGTCGCTTCGCATGTTGGGGCGGCTGCTGGCGATCGCCTTCGCTCTGGCTCTCGTACTGGGCCGATCTGGGCACGGCGGCATCGCGGCTTCGGCGGCGCTGATGTGCATGATGTTCTTTTTCATGACGGTCTTCGCGGGGCCACAAATGATGCGCAATGATTTGCGGCGCGATCTTGCCAACCTGGCGGTGCTGAAGACCTGGCCCATCCGCGGCGCGACACTTTTTCGCGGCGAGGTTCTCGCGCCTGCGGTCGTGCTCTCGGCGGTGGCGATCGTTCTCGCCCTCGGCGCTGTCGCACTGGGCGCTCAGCTCTCCTCTAGTGCCGCCGGACCGTTCAAAGCAGCGCTCGGCAATCCTTCATACCCGGCCGCGGCGCTGCTGCTCGCACCCGCCCTCATCCTGTGTCAACTGGTGGCTGTGAACGGCATGGCGGTGCTGTTTCCGGCGTGGGCGAATGTCGGTGCGTCACGGGCCCGCGGCTTCGATGTCATGGGACAGCGCATGCTCATGATGGCCGGCATCTGGTTGACGCTGCTCGTGGCGATTTTGCCGGCGGCCGTGGTCGCGGCGCTCGTCGTCTTGGCCGGGTACTGGATCACTCACCAGGTCGCGGTTCTGTTGCCGGCCATTGCTGCCGCCGCGACGATGGCGGTCGAGTGCTGGCTCGCCGCCGAGGCGCTCGGGCGCGTCTTGGACCGCACCGACGTCGCCGCCATCGAGGCCGTGGAGTGACCACCCGGGCGGCGATTCCCGCTCACCCGCCGGACGGCTTCGTCGATACCGTTTCCGGCAGCATCTCGATGTGCACGTAGTTGTTCTGCCGCAGGTACTTGCGCGCCGCATCGCGAATCTGGCCGGCGGAAAGGCTCTTGATCAGTTTTTCACCGTTGACGATGGCGTGCAAGTCGAGCCCATTGGCGTCCCGGGACTCGATGCCCTGAGCCCAGTAGCCGTTTTGACGCAAGTTCACCTCGTAGCCACGCCGTTGAATCTCACGCACCTGCGTCACCTCGTCCGTGTCGATTCCGTGGGTGCGAATCGAATCACAGACCGCAAGAACCTGTTTCGTGAGTTCGTCGATCCGCGCCGGGTCGCAGTCGAACTGGATCTGGAGCCGGTAGCGCGGCTTGGGATCGCGGGCGCTCGTGCCGCTCACCTGCACGCCATACGTGCCGCCCAGCTCTTCCCGCACCACCTTGCGCAGGCGAGTGCGGAGCGCTTCAGCCAGCGACTCCAGGGTATAGCGCTCCGATTCCTTCCACGCGAACGGCCCGGTGAACACGATCGCGGTGCGCGCCCGGTCATCGACGCCCTTGCGGAAGGTACGCTCGACGACACCCGTGGCCGGCGCGCGGCCGGTGTCGCGCCAGGTCTCTTTACGCGGCAATGCCTGCAGGCCGCCGATGTAGCGCAAGATCAACGGTCGGATCGTGTCCAGATCGATGCGGCCGACGAACGCGAACGTGAAGTCGCCGGCGTCCGCAAACCGGTCGCGAAAAAACGCCAAGGCCGTGTCCAGCTTGATCGCGTCGAGACCGGCGGCGGTGAGCGGTGCGGTCCGCGGGTGATGCTGAAACAACACCGCCGTCAGCGTGTCGAAGAACGCAGTGGAGGGGTCGGCGGCGCGATTGGCAAGGATGCCGCGAAAGCGCGTCCGGGTGGCTTCGAACGCCGTCGGATCGGAACGCGTCGCGGTAAAGTAGCCGTACAGCATCTGGAACATCGTCTCCAGATCCTGGGGCCGCGCCTGGCCGTTGAAACCCTCGCTCAGCTCGTTGATTTGCGGATTCACTCCGGCCTGCTTGCCGGCCATGTACTTTTGCAAATCCGTCAGGTTGTACGGGCCCAGACCACAACCCGACACGGCCCAGTTGGCGTTGCTTGCCGAGAGCCATGTCGAGTCGGGAGCAAGCGAGTTTCCGCCCGGGCTCCAGGCCCGCATCAGAACCTCGTCATCCTTGAAATCGGTGGGCTTGAGATACACCCGCGCGCCGTTCGACAGCGTCCAGAGCGTCAACCCCAAGTCCCGGAATTCCTTCGTGGACGCAATGCGGCCGGGCTCCGGCAACACGGCGATGAGTGGCGCATCGGTTGCGGTATCCTGGTAAGGATCCAACTTCGCGGCGCCGACACGCGCCAGCGCCGCACGCAGGTCTGCCTCGGTGGGCATCGTAACGCCTGGCTTCGCGGGTCCCGAGACGAGCAAGGTGCGGTTGCGATCGTTGTTCCACGAACGGGCCACGCCGTCGATTTCCGCCAGTTGGACGTCGGGCAGCAAATTCTTCACGGCGGCGTAGTAGTACGACATGCTGGGGTACGGTTCGTTCGCGAGAAAGTTTGCCAGGCGCTGTTGCGCGAAAGCCGCGGAGTTGGTTTTGTCGCGCTCGCGGTACTGTCTCTCGATACGTGATTGGACGCGTTTACGGGCCCGTTCCAGTTCCGTGGCGTTGAATCCAAACCGCGCTGCCCGTTCGGCCTCGGTCAGCACGGCTTCCATGCCGCTCGTGATGGCTTCGTCGCGCACGGTCGCGCTCAGGTTGAATGCTTCGAGCGGCCGGACGATGCTGCCGCGGCCTGAGAAGGCGTTCACATAGGGCGGGTCCGGGCGGCGCGTCAGCTCGTCGAGCCGGGCGTTCAGCATGCCGGAGTAGAGCGATTCCACCAAGGATCGGCGCAGAGCCGCCACGAGCGACGGGTCGCGCCGGGCAAATTTGCTGACGAGGGTGACGTTGCTCTCCGTTTCCTCACGGTCGTCGACAATAGATACCAACGTCCCTTCGTGTTCGGGCACGTCATAGCGCGGGCGCGGGCGCGGGCGCGGGCGTTCCTTGGCTGCGCCCGGGATAGCACCGAACAGGCTGCGGATCAATTTTTCGACATGCGCGGCATCGAAGTCCCCGACCGCAATGACCGCCATGAGATCCGGCCGGTACCACTCCCGATAGAAACGCTTCAGCGCTTCATGATCGCAGGTTTCCAGGACGTTCTTCTTGCCGATCGGCAGGCGCGCCGCATAGCGCGAGCCGTTCAGCAGCACCGGAAATTCCTTGTCGTTGATCCGTTGCTCGGCGCCGCGCCCCGAGCGCCACTCCTCGACGACGACGCCGCGCTCGCGATCGATCTCTTTGTCATCGAAGGTCACCGCGTGGGCCCAGTTCTCCAGGACTCGAAACGCCTTGTCGAATGTCGAGTCCTCATCGGTCGGCACGGTCAGCCGGTACACGGTCTCGTCGAAACTCGTCGAGGCGTTGATGTCGGCCCCGAACCGCATGCCGATGCGCTGCATGTAATCGACAAGTTCTTGCGCCTTGAAGTCACGCGTGCCGTTGAACGCCATGTGTTCGACAAAGTGGGCCAGGCCCTGTTGGTCGTCGTCTTCGAGCACCGAACCAGCTTGAATCGCCAAGCGCAACTCAGCGCGTTTCTGCGGTTCGTGATTGACGCGAATGTAGTACCGCAAGCCGTTGGGCAACGTCCCCACCGTGGTGGCCGAATCACTGGGCACGGGTTGATCCAGTGCGAATTGGGCGCTGGCCGCTACCGGCACGGCGACAACGGCGAGCCCGGCGAGCACGAGACGGCGCAACACCTGTGGCAACACGGCGGACCTCCAGACAGAGCACACGGCATCAGCAGACCACGCGGCAGTCGACATGTTACGCTAACGACGACCAGTGCGCACGGAGGGACCATGACCAAGGGCCGAATGGAAGCTTTCAGCGACGGCGTGATTGCCATCATCATTACGATCATGGTGCTCGAACTGAAGGTACCTCACGAACCGACCGCAGCCGCACTCGTCCCGCTCATCCCGGTGTTCTCGAGTTACTTGCTGAGTTTCGTGTTCCTCGGCATCTATTGGAGCAACCACCACCATTTGTTGCAAGCGACCCAGCATGCCGATGGCAAGGTCCTGTGGGCCAACTTGCATCTTTTGTTCTGGTTGTCGCTGATCCCCTTTGTCACCGCCTGGATGGGCGAGAATCATTTTGCCCCGGTACCGGTGGCATTCTACGGCGTCGTGCTGTTGCTCGCAGCGATCGCCTATACCATTCTCACTCGTGCCCTCATCGTGCTGCACGGCACGGATTCGGTTCTGGCGACCGCCATGGGCCGGGACGTCAAGGGCAAGGTGTCGATGGCCATTTATCTCGCAGCCATTCCACTGGCCTTCGTGCAAACCTGGCTCGCCGCCGCGCTGTACATCTCGGTCGCTGTCATGTGGCTCGTCCCCGACCGGCGCATCGAGAAACACCTGCTCCGCTGAATCTGCCGGGATGCCTCACGGAGCTGCTGGTGTGTCGTTGCGGAAAAGCAGCGACACGCCGACGAGAACCTGATGCTCGGAGAATGCCGCGACGGGATCGTGCAGCAGACGCCGATAGCGGTACTCGGTGCGGATGCCGCCGCGGCGGCTGAACAGGGCGCGGCAGCCGAAATTCAGTCCCACCGGGAAGCGCGCTTGGCGAAAGCTACCGAGCCACTCCTCGCGCCAGCCGCCGGCGAGCGCCACAAAGAACGCGTCGGCGCTCGACCCCGTGGCGAGCTGCCAAGAGACTGCGCCACCCCATTCCAGGCCATCCAACTCGCCGACGTGAGACCACGCGGGTTCGATCTCGAAGCCCAGGCGTCCCGGACCCGCAGCGATAAAGGTCCCGGCGCGGGCAGCGAGCGACGCGCGCGTCGAACCCTCGACTGCAACGAGGGCGCCACCGGCACCGATCTCGATGGCACCGGGGGCGATTGTCTGCGCGCCAAGCGTCGCGGCCGGGCACGACCCGCCGGCAGCAAGAATCGCGGCTGCAATGACGGCGATTACGCCAATGGTTTTCATGGACGCCATGCGCTTCGCAACTCCCGTTCGGCGGGTTTCCCGCGCGGCGTGTAGCCCGCGTCCAGTGGACCACCGCCACCATCCGCACTCCAATCCCACCAACAAAGACCTTCAATCCAGTCGCGGCTCGCAACAGCCTCGAGTGCGGCGCCATACGCGTCGGCCTGTTCCTGCAAATCGATACGCGCCACGCGCGTGAAATCCCACGGCCGCAGTACGGCACCATCGACACTTCGATAGCCGATCTCGGTCAACAAGATGCGGCGGCCCGTCTGTTGGTTCAAGAGCGCCAAACGCTCGAGCCACGGTTGCCAGCCGGCACGAAGTTCGAAGCGGGATGGATCGGCGCGCCCAGCGACCGGGTAGTAAAAATCCACGCCCACGAGATCGAGCGCGTCCCAGAACGGCACCCGCCCGGCCTCGTCCCAGGAAGCCGCGTAGAGAAGCATGCCATGGAATGCGGCGCGAACCCGCCGGATCGTGTCGCGCCACTCGCCCTCGTGGCCAATCGTACTCGCGAGTTCGGTGCCGACGATGAACCCTTCGCAGCCGGCCGAATCGGCGAGTGCCGCCCATGACCCGACAAAGTCCTGATACGATGTGAACCAGGCAGCGGGGTCGGCCGGTGTGAAGAGACCGCGCCACGTGGCATCGTCGGCGTCGACGTGTGGTTTCAAGACGACTCGCAGTCCAAGCGTGCGGGCGGTTTGAATGGCGGCCCGCACACTGCCCTTTTGTGGGGTATGCGCCGGATCTTCGTGCACCGCACTCGACGCACCCGCGCCCTGGTAGGCCGTCACGACGAGGATCACCGTGTTCGCACCGGTCGCGGCAATTCCAGCGAGCGCATTCGCAGCGGCCGTGGTTTCATAGCCCGCAGGCGTGAAACTCGTGAGCGTGATGCCGCGCACGGCGTATGATGCAGGCACCGTCGGCTGCAGGGGCAAGCGGTCGCACGCCACCGCGACGAGGCCGGCGGCAGCGAGCGCGGCGCGCGCGGTGTGCGACTCGCGTCGGTGGGCTCGAAACATGGGTTGGTTCTAGCAGTCCGACTAGAACGGTGCAAGTTGGATCGGAGCGTGGCTGCTTGGCAATCGTCTCGGTCAACGTCGGCATCCCACGCGAGATCGTGGTGGGTGACACCGTCGTCACGACCGGCATTTTCAAGACCCCGGTCGCCGGGCGCGTGCCGTTGCGGACCCTGAACCTGGACGGCGACCGGCAGGCGGACCTGACCGTGCACGGCGGGCCCGACAAGGCGGTCTATGTGTACTCCGCCGACCACTACCCTGCCTGGTGTGACGAACTCGGGGGCGAACTCCCGTGGGGCGCCTTCGGCGAGAACCTCGATGTCGACGGATGTCTCGAAAACGAGATCTGCCTCGGTGACACGATTCGCGCCGGCACAGCGCTCGTGCAAGTGACCGAACCTCGCCTGCCGTGCTACAAGCTCGGGATCAAATTCGATGATCCCGGCATGATCAAGACCTTCCTCGAGCGCGGCCGCACGGGTTTTTACGTCCGGGTTCTCGAGGCTGGTGAAGTCGGCGCCGGTGACACGTTTGCCGTCACGGACCCCGATCCGGCGCGCGTCCCCGTCTCCGAGATCCTCCGCCTTTACACTCGCGACCGCGGCGATCTGGCCGCGATCCGCCGCGTGCTTGGAGTCACGGCGCTCGGTGCAGGCTGGCGGCAGCACTTCGAAAAACGCCTTGCAGGCGCCGCCGGCGCCTGACGCCTTGGGTGCGCATCATGGAGATGCTCGCGGTGGTGCGCTACTGTCGCCGGTGAACTGCTGGAGCAATGGGATGCACAAGACTCCGCGGCGGCATGGGATACCGGTATGAACGAGCACCCGCTGGTTTCCGCGATCATCCCGACCCATAACCGCAAGCAGAAAGTCGTTGGCGCGATCGACAGTGCGCTGGCACAGACCTACGACCGGCTCGAAATCCTTGTTGTCGACGATGCTTCGACCGACGGCACGTCGCAGTCTCTACAAGCACAATATGGTGACACCATCCGCCTCGTCACGCTGCCGGACAACGTCGGAGGGGCCGAGGCGAGGAATGTCGGCGTGGCTCATGCGCACGGCGAGTTCATTGCCTTCCTGGACAGCGACGACCGGTGGAATCGCAACAAGATCGCCGCCCAGGTCGCGGTGCTACGCCAGCAAGAATACGGCGTGGTCTACACCGGCATGTATCGACTGCGCGGGGAGAAACTTGTCGACGTGAATACACCCATGTTCGCCGGCAGACTCTCCGACGCGCTACTGATACAAAACGTCGTGTCTTCAACATCTTCCGTTCTTCTTCGGAAGGACCTGTTTACCAGTGTCGGCGGGTTCAACAGTTCGCTTAAATCCTGCCAGGACTGGGATCTCTGGATCAGACTCTCTCGGGTGACTCAGTTTGGCTTCGTGAAGGAAATGATGGTCAACTACTACGTTGACGGCAACGACAGAATCTCCCGCAACCCTCGTTCGCGCGTCCAGGGCTTGATGTACATCTACAGAACGTATTTGAGCAAATCGGGGAATACTGCCGGAGTTTCCAATATATTCTTCAACCTCGGAAAAGCATTTTACATGTGGAATCGATTTCGGTACGCGCGATTTTTCTTCATGAGGAGTGTTAGGTTCAATCGGAAGAAATACAAGGCGGTCGCCTACATTCTCCTTTGCATGCTCCGGTCTAGAACGAGGCGAGGCTTCTCTTCTCAAAAGGCTTCATGACAACCTTTCTCGCCGGCAGTCCTTCTGGTGCGCTTGCACTGCTTTTCCGAACTGCAACCACCAAGCCGATTTCCGCACAGTCGCGGTAACAAGCCGCTGGAATGCCCGTTGCTGATGTCAATTGACACTCAGCCGACGCCTCGAGCGGCGCGAGGCGGCTTGGTCGTGCCGGGAAGTGTATCAGGCGAGGCCGGTGAGTCACGTCCGAATCGTCCCCACCGTGCAGGCCGCGGCCGACCATCGATGGACCCGCCGCGTTCTAACCTGGAAAACTGAACTTGCTGAAATGTGTGGGGGGCAGCCTCCGCCGGACGCTAGGATTCGGTGGCTCCGGTGGGCGCATTGACTTCCGGGGGCGGCTGCGGTCGAATGCCAGGCGGCGCGTGCCAAAGCCAAGAACCAGCGCCGTTCCCACCCCTCTGGCGGGAGCGCGCCTCGTGTGGGCCGGCGGAACCGGCCTTGCGGCAACGATCTGAACGAGTGGAGAAATCGTTATGAGCGGCAGCCCGTTCGTGCAGAAGTTCATGGACACCCTGATCGCCAAAAACCCAGCCGAACCCGAATTCCATCAGGCGGTGCGCGAGGTGGTGGAGACCTTGGAGCCGTGCCTCGACCGCCACCCTGAATACCGTGACCAGAAGATCCTCGAGAGAATGACGGAGCCGGATCGCATCTACACGTTCCGGGTGGCCTGGCAGGACGACCGCGGCGACGTGCAAGTGAACCGCGGTTTCCGGGTCGAGTTCAACAATGCAATCGGACCCTACAAGGGCGGTTTACGCTTCCATCCCACCGTCAACCTGGGCATTCTGAAATTTCTCGGGTTCGAGCAGATCCTAAAAAACAGTCTCACGACATTGCCCATGGGCGGCGGCAAGGGCGGCTCCGACTTCGACCCCAAGGGTAAGTCGGACTGGGAAGTCATGCGCTTCTGCCAGAGCTTCATGAACGAACTGCACCGCCACATCGGTGCCAACATCGACGTACCCGCGGGCGACATCGGGGTGGGCGGGCGTGAAATCGGCTATCTCTTCGGCCAATACAAGAAGCTGACGCACCTGTTCGAGGGCGTGCTGACCGGCAAGGGTCTGAACTGGGGCGGGTCGCTCATCCGGCCGGAAGCCACCGGCTACGGCTGCGTGTACTTCGCGGAAGAAATGTTGAAGACCCGCGGCCAGTCGATGGCCGGCAAGACGGTAGCGGTCTCGGGATCCGGCAACGTATCGCAATACGCCATCGAAAAAGTCAACCAACTGGGCGGCAAAGTCATCACGATGAGCGACTCCAACGGCACGGTCATCGACAAGGAAGGCATCCAAGGCGAAAAGTGGCAGTTCTTGATGGATCTCAAGAACACGCGCCGTGGCCGCGTCGAGGAGTACGCCAAGAAGTTCGGGGCCCAGTATCACGCCGGCAAGCGCCCGTGGTTCGTACCCTGTGATGTCGCGCTGCCGTGCGCGACGCAGAACGAAGTCGACGGCGACGACGCGCAGTTGCTGGTAAAAAACGGCTGCAGTGTGGTGTCCGAGGGTGCCAACATGCCGACCACCCTCGACGGCGTCGGGGTGTTCCTGGCGCGCAAGATTCTGTACGGCCCGGGTAAGGCGGCGAACGCCGGCGGCGTTGCGACCTCCGGCCTGGAAATGTCGCAGAACAGCTTGCGCCTGTCGTGGACGCGCGAAGAGGTCGACCAGCGCCTGCACACCATCATGAAGGACATCCACGGCGCTTGCGTGGAGACGGCGAAGGAATACGGCGACGCGGGCAATTACGTGCTCGGCGCCAATATTGCCGGCTTCATGAAAGTGGCGAACAGCATGATCGATCAAGGCGTGGTCTGACCGGTCGCGTTCCGGCAACGCAGCACCGTGGAGGCGTGGATGGCGAGCGTGCGCGAAGTCCCAAGCCGCTATGGCGTCCGCTCCGAACGCTTCTCGACGCTGATGGCGCACCGCGTCCACACGATCCTGCTGGTCGCGTCACGCTATGACTCGTTCCTGCTCGAAGAGGAAGGCCAACTCGCCGAGCTTTTGGCGCGCGAGTACCGGGCGCTCAACCTCAACCTGCGCGATGTGCCGCGTCTCGTGGCCGCGGAAAGCGGCCGCGAGGCGCTGGAGCTGGTCGGCACGACCTCGTTCGATCTCGTCGTCGCCACGACACGTCTCGTAGACATGTCCCTGGTCGAGTTCGCGGAGAAGCTGGACGCGGTGGCGCCCAAGCTGCGGCTGGGCGTGCTGGTACCGCATGCCTGGGATCTGCCGCGCCTTGCCGGCCTACGCGACTCGGGCACCGTCGACCACGTCTTCTTGTGGCAGGGCGACGTCAAGACGCTATTCGCGATGATCGTCCTCGAAGAGGACCGCCGCAATGTCGAGCACGATGTGCGCAAGGGTGGCGTGCAGGTGATCATCGTCGTCGAGGACGACTTCCGTTTCCTGTCGTACTACTTGCCGCGTGTGTACGCGGAGGTCACCCGCCAAACAGCCGAAGTCGTCGCCGATGCCTTCAACCTGTCGGACCAGCTCCTGCGCCTGCAAGCGCGGCCCAAGATCTTGCTGGCGCGGACGTTCGAACGGGCCTGGGAACTGTGGCAGCGCTATTCGGACCACGTGCTGGCGTTGATCGCCGACGTCGGCTTCCCGCACGAGGGCACGCTCACCCCACACGCCGGGCTCGAACTGGCGCGGCGCGTGCGCCAGGAAGTTGTCGACTTACCCGTGCTCCTGCAGTCGTCCGACGCGAGTGTCGCGGAGGCGGCGCACGCCGCCGGCCTGAACTTCACGCCCAAGGAAGGCGGGGCGCCGGTCGATGCCCTGCGCACCTTCTTGAAGGACAAGTGCGGCTTCGGCGAGTTCGCCTTCCGCTTGGCGGACGGCTCGCAAGTCGGCCGGGCAGCGAACCTGCGCCAGCTCGTGACTGAACTACAGCGAGTGCCGGAAGCCTGCCTGGAGCATCACGCCAGCCACAACGAATTCTCGCGTTGGCTGGCAGCGCGCACCGAGTTCGAGCTGGCGGCCATGGTCAGGCCACGCAAGGTGTCGGAGTTCGGGTCGGTGGCCGGGCTGCGGACATTCCTGGTCGACGAAGTGTCGCGTTACTTGCGCGACATCCAACGCAGTGTGGTGGTTGATTTCGAGGAGAACCGTTTCGACGACTTGGTCTCGTTCGCGCGCATCGGCGATGGGCCGCTGGGCGGCAAGGGCCGCGGCTTGGCGTTCGTGCAGCGCTTGCTAGCCGAAGAGCATCCGATTCTGGAAGGTGTCGAGGTGGCGGTGCCGCAAACCGTCGCCATTGCCGCCGACGTCTTCGAGGCCTACTTGGAAACGAACGGCCTGCGGTCGGTGCTGCAGCGTTTGTCCAGCCTGGAAGACGAAGAGATTCTGGATGCGTTCCGCCCCGGCCGGTTCGACCGCTCGATCCGCTCCAAGCTCGCCGCTTATCTCAAAGTCCTGCGCGTGCCAATTGCGGTGCGCTCGTCGAGCGTGCTCGAGGATTCGCCCTATCAGCCGTTCGCGGGCGTCTATTCGACCGTGTTCCTGCCCAACAACCACCCGAGCTTGGACGTGCGCCTGGCGCAGCTTCTGGAAGCGATCAAGGTCGTATACGCCTCCACCTACATGAAGGGGGCGCGCGAATATCTGTCGACGACGCCGCACCGCATGGAAGAAGAGCGCATGGGCGTCGTGCTGCAGCGCTTGGTGGGAAGCCGCGTCGGCAGCCGGTTCTATCCGCTCTTTGCCGGTGTGGCTTCGTCGCACAACTTCTATCCGTTCGCGGCCATGAAGCCCGAGGATGGCGTGGCGTTGGTGGCACTAGGATTCGGCAAAACCGTCGTCGAGGGCTTCGAGGCGCTGCGCTTCTGCCCGGCGCATCCACAAGTGCTGCCGCAGTTCTCCGCCATCCCGGACATCTTGCGCAATGCGCAACGCAATTTCTGGGCGCTCGACCTGACCAGCATGGACGTGATTCCGGGCCTGCGATCGGATGCGAATCTGGTGCAGGAAGATGTGACCGAGGCACTCAAGCGCCCGGACGCGGGGCTCGTTGCTTCGACCTACATGCGCGCCAACGATGCGTTGGTCGACGGCGTCGTGAGCGGCGGCGCGCCTCTGGTGTCTTTTGCGCGCGTCCTCAAGGGCCGCGGGTTGCCGCTGCCGCAAGTCCTGCAACGCGTGCTCGCCATCGCGCAGACCGGCATGGGCATTCCGGTCGAAATCGAGTTTGCGGCCGATGCAGCGCAGGCGGGTGGCCCACCCGTGTTCTACGTTTTGCAAGTGCGACCGATGATCGTCGACCGGGCGGTGCAAACGCTCGACCTCGAGTCGTTACCGCCCGAGCAGGTCGTGGTGCAATCCCCGGCGGCGCTCGGCCACGGACGTACGGACGGGATTCTGGATATTGTTGTTGTGGCGCACGATCTCGACCGTGGCCGCACCCGCGAGGCCGCGCAGGCGATCGACCGGCTGAATGCCCGGCTGCGCGAAGAGAAACGCCCGTACTTGCTCATCGGCCCCGGGCGCTGGGGCTCGCGTGATCCATGGCTCGGAATTCCCGTCGGTTGGTCGCAGATTGCCGGCGCGGCCGCTATTGTCGAGACCGACTTCGATGATTTGGACATCGAACCGTCGCAGGGCTCACACTTCTTCCACAATCTGACCTCGTCCGCGATTCCCTTCCTGCCCGTGCACCGCCGCTATGGCGGCGGCGAGATCCGCTGGCCGTGGTTGCAAGCACGCCACGTCGAGGCGAGCGAAATGGACGGCAAGGTCCGCCACCTGCGCCTCGCGCATCCGCTCCAAGTGCTGCTCGACGGCTCGCGCCGCGCCGGCGTGGTGCTAGCGCCGGACGGGGATTGATCGAACCCGCACCCTCCGAGGCGTTCATGGCTCGCCGAGCAATCGCATTCCGGCATCGAGTACCGGGTCGCGGCCGTTCAACACATCGTCCAGGGTCGGGGTCACTACCACGTCGGGCACGAGACCGCGATCGAGTGGCCGGCGCCCCGAGACCGCCATGTTGTAACGTACGAGCGGAATTTCCACCCGGATGCGGGAATTCTGGAGCAGCAGCGTCGGTGTGGGCCCCGAGCAATTCCCGCCGAAGGCCCCGCCGCTCTCCTCGCCAACGAAGCGGGCCAGCGTGTTCTCGGCCAACACGGTGAGCAGCTCGCTGGCCGTGGAAAAACATCCGCCGTTGATCAGGACAATCAGATTTCCGCGGAAGTTTTCGCGCGCCGGGTGCCGCGTGCCGAGGTTTGGATGCCGGATCAGGTTGAAGCCGCCGTGCGCGTTGGCCTGTGCGAATCCCTTGGGCGCCTTGAATCCCGTTGCATTGGTCGTGAACGCGAAAAACCGGTATTGAAGCGCGTTCATCTCGAGACTCGAATAGTAGGTGTAGTCATGATCGATCAGGTGGGACGCCAGTTGCTCGCCGTATTCGTCGGTACCGCCACGGTTGTCCCGGAGGTCGAGTATCAGATTCCGAGTACCTTGCGTGTGCAGCCGCTGAAACGTGTCCGCGAGAAATGTGGAGAAATTGAGCTTTGCATCGGCGTACTGATCTTTGTCGAAATCGCTCACTCGGAGCAACGCGACCTGATCTGCTGTGACATATCGGAAGTCGGCCGGCGGCTGATTGGACTTGTGTGAATAGCGCTGCTGGAAGCGTGCGAGCACGTCGTCGAAGAGGAGGCCGGGAACGGTCTCAGTGCGCTCGCGATCGGCGCCGCGCGGGACGAAGGTAATTTGGTAGGACTCGGAACGCCCGTAGACGTAGGTGAAATAGCGGGTCAGGAGCCGCGTCCTCTCGACGGTCCATTTTTCGTGGGTGGTGTTCGCGCCGTCCCTTGGAGCGAAGCGGTGGAACGTGGCAAGGAACTCCGCCATTGGGTGGCCGTTGATCGCTACGAGGCGGGAACCGCTGAACACGCTGTCGGGAAGATCCGAGTAGTTGTGCCGCACGTAGAGCTGGCCCTCGCTCAAGAAGGCTCGGAAGGGTAGCGCCGTCCGCCCGGCATCCAGGCTGTCCTGGTCCGCCTTGGGCAGGACCGCAACGGTGTGGCCATCGCGAACGCTGGACACCAGCCGACAGACAAGTAAATGGAACTCGCGAAGCTTCATGGGGCGCTTCGCCTCGGCCGCAGCCGAGGCGAACGCCGAGTCGAGCGTGGTCTGGCGCGTGTATCGCGTCAGTCCGGGATGGCCCTCCTGCAGAGCTGTCCGCAACAATGAAAGATCCTCGGCAAGCTGCGGCGGTGAGCCGGTGAATAAGCCCACTTCCTGTCGTTGGCAGCCGGCGAGACACAAGATGCCGATGAGCGAGGTCGCCATTCGTCCGAGTTTCATTGGAGTCTCCGCAGGCCCGAGTGAAGACTGACATCCCGTTTGGACTCATGACAAACGCATTGACGGCCGCGGTGGTTCGCAGCCGAGGAAGGAATGTGCGGTCCGTTGGGACAAGGTGCTCTCAGGCGGGGACCAACTGCACGGTCCACGGAACGTGAGCGACGATCCCCAGGGGCGCCGCGGTCTCGCCCTCGGCAGCGAATTGGCATCGGAAACGCGGGATCGGGGGGAAGCGCCATCATGACAATCCTGCCATCCGTCGGGGTGCAAGCAATCCGGCCGCGGCCCGTGGCGCGGACAAGCGCGCGGCGCCAGTCCAGGCTGGATGCACCCCAGCGCATCGACTAAGATCGCGGCGTCGCGCCCGAATTCGTCCTTGAGCGACGCGTGGTCCCGACGGAATCGCCACCCTGGAGCTGCCCATTACGAGCCGACGCGATGCACCCAGCGGCCAGGGAGGCGCGGCCTCCCGCGTGCTCCCGGTGCTCTTCAGCCTGTTCTTTCTCTCCGGCGCAACGTCGCTTCTGTATCAGATCCTGTGGATCCGGTTGCTGTCGTTGTCGCTCGGCAGCACCGTGCTCGCCATCTCGTGGGTCGTGAGTTGTTTCATGGCGGGCCTTGCACTGGGCAGCGAATTTCTCGGGCGGCTGGCCGATCGGGGCGCCTCGCCCATCCGCCTTTACGCGCTTTTGGAGGGGGCGATCGGGCTCTCGGCACTCGGCGTGAGCATGGCGCTATCCCACCTCGCACACACGGCGCTGCCGGTCGCCGTGGGCTATGGACTAGCCGCGCTGTTGCTCGCCGTCCCGACCTTTCTGATGGGTGGAACGCTGCCGGTTCTCAGCCGGTATGCCGAGCGGCGGTTGCGTGACAAGGGCGGACTCATTGGTGCGCTCTATGGCGTCAACACCCTCGGTGCAATCGTCGGCGTGGCGCTGACCGGATTCGTGCTGATTCGTGCGTTCGGAATTCTACACACGACTTGGATCGCGGCGGCCGCCAACATCGGCATCGCGGTGATCGGACTGCTGCTCGCGCGTGGCGACGTGCAGCCAAGCAATGACGGCGGTTCGGGGACAAGTGTGCCGGCCAAGAGGGCGCAACCAGCTGCCGGCAAGAGCCAGGCGACCGATCGCGTGCTGCACGCGGTGGCGATCACCTACTTCATGAACGGCCTCGTGGGCTTGGCGCTCGAGATTCTCTGGACGCGAAGTGTGCTCCTCATCGGCGCTAACACGATTTATGTCTTCACGACGATCCTGACGACATTCCTTCTCGGGCTTGCACTCGGCAGTGCGCTTCTGTCACTCCGGGTCGACCGGCTGCGGGCCCCGGGAGCAACACTCTCGAACCTTCAATCGGCGATCGGACTCGCGGCCGGACTGAGTCCGCTCCTGCTGCGACTCGTGGCCACTCCCGCGTTCCGTTCCCTATCGGAGCGCGCCACCCCACATGGCCTTGCGGCGCAGGCGTTCAGCACCTATGCGTTGACTGTGCTACTGATTCTTCCCACCGCAATTCTGCTTGGGGCCTGCTTTCCCGTCGTGGCGCGGTTGGTGGCGGAGCGCGAAACGAACATTGGGCGAAGAATCGGCCGGGTGTACGCCCTCAACACAGTGGGTGCGGTCGCGGGGAGCCTGCTTGCCGGATTCGTTTTGCTCCCGGCGCTGGGGATCGAACGTTCGATCGCGCTCGTCGCGGTCCTCGCCGCCGTCTCCGGGCTGCATCTTGCGACGCGGGTGCAGACGTCGAGAGTTATGGGTGGGGTCTGCGCGGCGGTCGCGTGCGCGGCGCTCGTCTTCGCGCCCGGCCAGTTCCGCCGCCTGCTCGAGTCGGGATTGCGGCAGCCCTTGTCGTTCTATCGCGAGGGCACGGAAACGACGGCCGGCGTCTACACGAGCGCCAAGGCCGGGCGCCCGGTGCTGGTCATCAACAACGTCGCCCTCGACGACCACGGCGTCGTGCACAAACTGCTGGCCCACATCCCCGGACTCCTGCAAGAGCGCACCGAGCGCGCCCTCGTTCTGGGCTTCGGAGTCGGCATTACCTCGCAGTCGGTTTCCACCCTCGGTTATACGGTAAACGACTGCGTCGAAATCTCCCCCGAAGTGATGGCGGCGGCGCCGTCCTTTGCGCTGCTGAACGGCAACATCGCGGGGCGCGGTGACCCGCACTATCGAACCATCGTTGCAGACGGCCGGCGCTATCTGCTGGCCAATCGCACCGCCTACGACCTGATCGCGTTGGACGCCAACTCCGGCAAGCTACTGAACGCGGGCGTCGGCAAGCTCTACACGCGCGAGTTTTTCGCGCTCTGCAAGTCACGCCTGGCACCCGGGGGCATGGTGACGGCCTATGTCAGCCCCAACGTGAGTTGGCGCGAGTTCAAGATGATCGTCCGTACTTTTCAGGAGGTGTTCCCGCACACCACGCTGTGGACCGACCCGGTCTACCGCGAGAACTGTGTCTTGGTTGGCACCGAGATGCCGCTCCGAATCGACCTCACGCGCTATGCCGAACGCTTGGCGCGCCCCGAAGTGCAGGCCGACCTCGCGGCCTTCGATCTCGACCAGATCGGGTTTCTGGGCGGCTTCTTGATGGGCGAGAATCACGTTCGCCTCTTCAGCCGGGACGGCGAACTCAACACCGATGATCACCCGATCATGGAGTTTTTCTCGTTGCGCCGCGATCTATTCGAAGTCGACGACCGGCCAACCATCGCCTCGGGCTTGCCGCTGTTCGGTGAATCGCTGCGGACGCTCATCGACCCGGCGGCCGATGCGAGCGGGACGGCGCTGCTCGCCGCGGTCGATGGCGCGGAGCGCGCCGCGCCCCTCTTGGCGCAGGCTGCGGAATACCGCCACCTCCGCAACTTGGATGCCATGCGGGAACGCTTCTTCGCCGCCAAAGGGGTCATGCCGGAGTCCCGGGTCATTGCCCGGCTGATTGCTGAACTGCCGAAGAAAACCGGCTCGGACGGCGCGGTGCCGGAACTCGATCTCGCCGCCTCGAACTCGGCCGGGCGCACTGGCGCCGATCAACTGCTGGCCGATCCACCCCGCGGTTTCGGTCTCGCAAGCACGTTCGTGCAAGCGTACCGCCAGACGGACAATGCGGCGATTCGCGGCCCGGCAACCCAGATCGCGGCGCGCTGCCTCGATGCACTGGAGGACCCGGCGGGCGCGCTGGTGCTCTATCGCGCCCTGGGCTCGATCGACGCGACGAATGGCGAAGCGAAGACGCGCGCCCAGGCTGCAACCGTGGCGATCGCGCTGCGGCTCGACGCGGCGTTGAAATCCGGCGACACGGCTGCCGCCGTGCGCAGTCCGTACCTCGGAATCAAAATTTCGCAAACGCAGGTCGAGCCGCGCGACTTTGCGCGCGCCGACGGTTGGCTGGAGCTGGCACAACTCGAGGCGCTTTCGAACCGGCCCATCGACGCCTACCTGGCGCTCCGCGCGGCACGCACCGCGGAACCAAACCGTGCCGAGACCTATGTCGCGCTCGGGCAGTCGGTACGAGGCCTTGGAGCGATCGACGCGGCGCGGGCGGCTTTCGAGCGCGCTCTCGAACTCGATCCGGGCTTGACTCGCGCCCGCGACGAACTCGCGCGCACGCCCAGTCGCTAGCCCGAGCCGCGCCTGGCACATCATGGCGCTACAGCGTGACGACAAGGCGCGATATTGTGCATACTACGGATACGAAGGCTACTGGAGCCTTGCAGCCGGAAGAGGTCCTCCGAACCGAATCGAGCCCGCCATGATTCGCCACGCACTCGCAATCGGCCTGATTGGCGCCCTGCTGCTGCGCGCCGTTCCGGCGTCCGCCGACGAAGAAACGCAGCGTCGCTCGCTCGCCGGTGTGGGCGGTGTGCATCTGCATCTCATGCTCGAGGGAGATGATCTCGAGAGCAATCACCTGACCGAGGCGGCACTGGTTCCCGAGATCGAATCGCGGCTCACCGCAACCGGACTGCGCATTCTTACACCCGAAGGTTCTGCCAAGGAACCTGGCGTCCCATGGTTGTACGCCTCGCTCACGCTGCAAAAGTCGCAGGACAGTAAGATCTACGCGTGGTCGATCCGTCTCGACCTGGAACAACGGGCATGCCTCGAGCGCGATCCCAAGATCTGCGGCTCGGTCGGGACTTGGAGTTCGCACCGCTTTGGATCGGTGGGACGGCGGCGCGTGCAGACCTTGCACCAGGACCTGCTGGACGCCGTGAACGAGTTCGTGGCGGCGTACATGACGGCGAATCCGCACCACTAGCAGAGGAACCTCCGATGAAGCGGCCGATACCCGTTGCGTTCGCGATAGGCGTCGTGTCGTTTGCGATTCTCTTCGGTGCCGGCTGCCGCGACCAGGCGTCGGAACGGGCCGCTCCGAACGCGGCTGCGAACACCATCGGCGTCGGCGCGGCGCCGCTCCGCAGGGTCGTCCTGATTGGTGTCGATTCCGGCGACTGGGACATCATCAACCCGCTCATCGCCAAGGGCCGCCTGCCGCATTTCGCGCGCCTCGTACAGGACGGCGCGTCGGGCACGTTGCGATCGCTCGAGCCCATGCTCTCGCCGCTTCTGTGGACCACGATGGCGACGGGCAAGCTGCCCGAGGAGCACGGCATCCTGAGTTTCACCGCCTACGATCCCAAGACCGGCGCCAAAGTACCGATCAGCAGAACCGCGCGCCGCGTCGACGCCTTTTGGAACATGCTCGGAGACTACGGACGCAAAGTCGACGTTGTTGGCTGGCTCGCGACCTACCCTGCCGAAGGCATCAACGGCGTCATGGTCACCGACCGCGTCGGGTACTTGGCCTATGCAGGCGCCAGTGAAACCAATGCGACGACACCGGGCAACATCTCCCCTACCGCTCGTGCCGCCGAGATTTCCGCGCACCTCGTCAAGTCGTCGGCGGTGCAGTACGGCGAGTTCAAACGCTTCATGCGCTTGGACGAACCGGCGTTCGTGCAAGCGCGGGATCGTGCGTTCGACGTTCGGAACCCGATCAACAACATGATCATGCTGTACGCTTCGGCGCAGAGCTACCGTGCCATCGCCCGGCATCTGTCCACGACCGACCATCCGGATCTGCTGGCGGTCTACTTCGAACTCGTCGACGCGACGTGCCATTTGTTCATGCCGTACGCACCACCGCTGCGTCCCGGCACCGATCCGGCGAAATACGAGCAATTCAAGACCGCCGTCGACGAGGCGTACGTTTTGCAAGACGAGATGATTGGCGAGTATCTCGGAGGGTTGGACGCCAACACGGTCGTGGTCGTGGTGTCCGACCACGGCTTCTTGAGCGGTGGGGCGCGCCTGAGCGCCAGCGCCGAGATCGCCGCGGGCAAGGCGGCTCTCTGGCACCGGCTGGACGGGATCATTTGCCTGTACGGCAACGGCATCCGCAAGGGGCAACGCATCGACGGCGCCTCGGTCATCGACATCGCCCCGACGCTCCTCGCGTTGCAGGGCCTGCCGAAGCCGACGGATATGCCGGGCAAGGTCCTCGAGAGCGCGTTCGACGACAGCCTCGCGGCGCGGGTCAATACGACAGCGGTCACGACGCTGCAGCGCCAACGTGCCGCCGATACCGCCGTTGCAGACGACCCCAACGCCCAAGATGCCATCAAGAAGCTGGAGGCACTCGGCTACCTCGCACAGGGCACACCGGACACGCACAACAACCTTGGACTGCGCTACATGCAGCAGGGTGAGTTCAAGAAGGCCGTCGATGAGTTCAATCAAGCGCTGACCCTCAAGCCGAAGTTTCCGAGTGCCCTCAACAACCTCGGGCATTGCTACTTGCAGCTCGGTGATGCGGTGAAGGCGGAGGATGCATTCAAGAAGGCTTTGGCACTGAAGCCGCAAGACGTCTACGCGCTCAACAACTTGGCCATCGTCTACATGGACCGCAAGGATCTGAAGGCGGCGCGCCAGTATGCCGAGCAGGCGGTTGCCATCGAACCGACCTATGCCAACGGCCACGTCACACTCGGATCGATCTACGGCACGATGCGGCTCTTGGACCTCGCAGAACGCGAGTTCAAGAAGGTGCTGGAGATCGACCCCGGGAATCAGCGTGCCAAGAAGAACCTCGAGGTTTTGCGCCAAGCGCGCAGCCCGCAGCCCTGAGTTCGTTGTCGCGCTCCCGCCCTTGGATGCGACGTCACTCCAGGCCGCTGTGTGCTGCGAGCGTGATGACCGTGTCGGCGGCCTGACGCAGGTCCTGAAGTTGCCCGTCCGTGAGTCCTTGGAGTACGTATTCGAGCCCCGCCGGCCGCAACGGAACATCGAGCGGTGAACGGCCAGTCAGGCCGCCGAAAATCGTCAGTGCCGCGAGATAGGAACCGGCAATGTCGGGATGGAAATTGTCGGACCCGTAGAGAGGCAACGACCCATCCAGCCGCCAAGCCGCTATCCAGGCGTCGCCCGCCGGCAGAATCGTACCGCCGACCGCCGTCGCAGCAGCGCGATAGGACGCGCTGACGCTATCGAAGGCGCTGTATCGCGTCGCGTCCGGCCATACCATGTAGAGCGCCGTGTGAGCGCCCGCGGCCCGGATTTTCACATCGAACTGTTGCGTCCAGTAGACGAGGTTGACGCGGCTCTCGGGCAACGCCGAAGGTCCCTGCTGCAACACGACCCAGTCCCAGTTCCCATTCGCGATCGTGCGCTGCAGACTGGTCGACACCCAATGATCTTCGAGCCCATACCCGCCCGCGGCCTCGACTTGAGACGCCCACGGCACATTCACCGCGGCCGCAATGCCAGCCACCAGATCCGGCAGGTTGTTGGCCTGAGTCAGGCTGTTGCCGATGTAGAGGACCCGCGTGTCGGCGACCGGAACCGGCACCGGGTGCGGATTCGGTTCCCCCACCAGGGCCACCGGGCCGGGATCCTTGTTGCACGAATACACGAGCGCACCGAGGAGGAGTAGCACGGCGGCGCGGGTCAATTTCGGCATCATGGTGAGGGCCTCCAAGCGATTGATCCGGCGGCAGCCTTGCACAGCGATTGGACGAACAAACGCCAACAAGACGGTTCCGGCGACGCAAAGGTAGGCGAGGTGGAGCAGTTGCGCGCGACACGCGTTCGCATCCCGCACATCTTGTACTACTCTAGCACGATTCGCGCTGTGTGGACACGCCGTCGTACTCGAGGATTGCGAGCCACCCAACCAGCGAAGTTGGGTCGTTTGGCTTGGGCGATTTCTGGCCCTTTGCTAAGCTCCCAGGTAACGGGCAGCATTGGGGAG
The DNA here is from genome assembly GCA_031362565.1 of bacterium. GTDB lineage: Bacteria > Krumholzibacteriota > Krumholzibacteriia > JANLSU01. The sequence goes on from JANLSU010000017.1 coordinate 74,076, forward strand.
GCGCGTGCGCGACGAGAGCCAACACGGCGAGTCCGCAACCGGGCTGATGTCGGTCGTTCGCTCGCGCGGGTGGACCTTGCTTGGCGATCGGCGCATCACGTTGGCCATGGTCGCATTCGTGACAGCGATCGCTGGAGTCAGAATTCTCGCGGTTTGGATGGGGTGGCTCGATAGCGAGGGAACGCTGGCCGACGACGCGTTCTACTATTTTCAGATTGGGCGCCACATGGCGATGGGGCAAGGTCCGACCTTCGACGGATTGGCACCTACGAACGGGTTTCATCCGCTGTATTTGGTGCTTCTTACGGCGCTCTACAAACTCGTCCCGGCGGATCCTTGGATTCCGATCCACCTTGCACAAACCGCGGGTGTTCTATTCGATCTCCTGAGTACCATTGTGATTGGACTCCTTGTATACAGGCAGGGGGGGGGGGGCCTGCAACTTCCGTGCTCGCGAT
>JANLSU010000023.1:0-20358 GCA_031362565.1 bacterium
CTCGACCTCGTCTGTGGGAATACATATGAACCTACGACTGTGTACTTGAACATTGGGGGCACGTTCCAGAGCCAGCCCGCGTGGTCCTCGGGACAGACGAACTTTACCAGGCACGTCGCCCTCGCCGATGTCGATGGCGACGGAGATCTCGACCTCGTCTGCGGGAACACGGGGAGCGGCGGTGAACCCACGACGCTGTACTTGAACATTGGGGGCACGTTCCAGAGCCAGCCCGCGTGGTCCTCGGTCCAGGCGGACCCGACTAAGAGCGTTGCACTCGGCGATGTCGATGGCGAAGGGGATCTCGACCTCGTCTGTGGGAACTACGCTCAACCCGCGACGAGGACCACGCTGTACTTGAACGTTGGGGGCGCGTTCCAGAACCAGCCCGCGTGGTCCTCGGGACAGAACCCGACCACCAGCGTCGCCCTCGCCGATGTCGATGGCGACGGAGATCTCGACCTCGTCTGCGGGAACTTAAGTCAACCAACGACGCTGTACTTGAACGCTGGGGGCATGTTCCAGAACCAGCCCGCGTGGTCCTCGAGGCAAGCGGACAATACCCAATGCGTCGCACTCGGCGATGTCGATGGCGATGGGGATCTCGACCTCGTCTGTGGGAACCAGAGTCAACCCACGACGATGTACTTGAACGTTGGGGGCACGTTCCAGAGCCAGCTCGCGTGGTCGTCGGGACCGGCGGACCCGACTCTGAGCGTCGCCGTCGCCGATGTCGATGGTGATGGGGATCTCGACCTCGTCTGCGGGAACTTTCGTCAACCGACGACCCTGTATCGATCGAATCTCTCGTCACGCGCGAACATTACCCCCAACGAAGATGCCTATGTTCAGCATGTACGTGCGATTGCGACAGATCCGACGCGGCTCGCGTACCGAATTGAATTCACCGCCACCGATCGCGAGAGCGATCCTCTCCGGGTCATCGCGGAATACCAGTTCCGGGGCGCGCACTGGAATCCGATCGAAGGCGGACCAAACAGCAATCGCCTCGGTCCCTTTACGACATCTCCGGCGGGGGTTCCGCACGAATTCGAGTGGTCGACGGCGCGTTTCCCGCGCGACGCTCGGCCCGTTGTCCTCCGGCTTCGGGCGATCTCGAACCCTTCGCACGTGGGCGTCGTGCAGCGAATTCCCGTGTATCTCAAAGATGTCGGTCGAATCGACCCGGTTCGCCCTTGGATTCAAGTTTCGTCGAGCTTCCTTGCGCTTCCTACTGTTACCTCGGGTGATAGCGCCGCGGCGGTTTTCACAGTCTCGAACGCCGGGACGGCACCGCTTGTGGTCTCGGATGTCGGTGCCTCCGACAACAGGATGCGGGTCATTCCGGTAGCCCCGTTCACCGTGCCGGCAGGCGGCGGGCAGTCTTTGAGGTTGGTATTCCAGTCTCCGGTCGGTGGTGCTTTCTCGGGCTCGTTGCGCATTTCGAGTTCCGACCCGCTCGATTCGTTGCACACGGTGCCCGTCTTTGGGCGCGTTCGTGGCATCGATTTCGCGACGACGAACCTCTATCCAAGCGGCGAGATCCGCCAGGGCCAAGACCTCGCCGTCTCGCTGACGCTGACAGACTCAGTAAGCAGCGATTCTGCAGCCGTTTTCTACCGGCGCGCGGGCGAAGCACAGTACCGCATTCTGCGACTGCAGCTGGTATCGGACCCGCCCCACGATCAGTACGTGGGCACGATTGCGCCGGAGCTCGTGGGATTGCGCGGCATCGAGTACCACGGGGTCGTGTACAACGCCACCGCATCGTCGGCAGGCCCGAACCGTCTTCTGCGGGTGAAGGTCACCGATCAGGCGTTTCCGTCGTCGCAGCCGGCCGGGCGCTACCGGATCGTCTCGATGCCTCTCGTCAGCAGTGGATCGGCACTCGACAATCTGGTCGACGATCTCGGGCAGTTGGATCCGGCTCGCTGGCGCATGTTCGAGTACGCGTCAGCTGACTCCGCATACCGCGAACTCACCAGTCAGTCCCTTTTTCCGTTCGACGCGGGCCACGCCTACTGGCTGATCGCGAAGTCGTCCACGGCTCTCGATGTGGGGCCACTGGGCGGCGTCACGGCGCCGGCCAACCGTCCGTATGCGGTCGTACTTCCGCCGGGTTGGAACCTCGTAAGCGATCCGTTCAACTTCCCAGTGGCGTGGAGTGCGACGACGCATTCGTCGCGCGTGCGCGCCCCCGTGGCCTACGATCCCGCGGCCGGGACATACAACGATTCTTCCGCCGTGCTCTTGCCATTCGAGGGTTACTTCGTGAAGAACTCCGCCGCGGTGCCCGAAACACTGTGGGTGCCACCGGTGGAGGCGACGGGATCATCACAAGCAAAACCGACGCTCGCTCGATGGGGCGCTTCCGGGCGAGGCGAAACCGCTGCGGCGTGGCGTGCCCAGCTCACCGCGCGCACGGAGGAGGCGCGCGATGCCGGTAATTTCTTCGGCGTGCACCCGGAAGCCCGCGACGGCCGCGACGCGTTCGATGCCGAAAAGCCACCGTCGCTGCCGGGGCCTTGGGTGCGAGCAGCGTTCGTGAACCACGACGCCACGGATGCCGTCTCCGACGATCGATCCGACATTCGCGCCGCAGGGACAGCGGGACACCGTTGGGATATCGAGGTTCGGGCGAGCACCCGAGGCGAGGAAGTGGTGATCGAGCTCGTTCCGGATGGCATCGCTTCGTCTGATCCGGCAGTCCAGCTCGTAGACGTCGAGCAGTCGGCGACCATCGCCCTTCAGCGGCTCCACGACGCGCCGGCAGGCACTCCACTGGGAAGCTATCGCCTCATTGCCTACGGACCGAAACGGCCCTACCGATTGGCGATCGTCGCCGGGACGCAGGAGTACGTCGCGCAGCAATCTCTCGCGCTCGCGGCGGTTCCGACCCGCACCATCCTCGACCAGAACGCGCCGAACCCTTTCAACGGAGCGTCGCGGATTCGCTTCGGGCTGCCGGCACCGGGCCGCGTGACGTTGGAGATCTTCAACGTTCGCGGTGGACTCGTGACGGCTCTCCTTCGCGACAGCGCTCAGGACGCCGGCTATCACAGCGTGCTGTGGAACGGAACCGATCGCGCCGGGCGCGCCGTTGCGAGCGGCGTATATTTGTATCGGCTTCGAACGCCCGTCACGACCCTCACACGGCGTTTGGTGATGGCAAAATGAGCGCAAAAAACGGGCGCCGGATTACTGCCCGGCGCCCGTTCACGGTTCTCACATTTGACGCACGACCGTTACTTCGAACTGCGTTTTGCCGCCCGCTCGCTTGCCACGTAGGTCATCCCTAAGCGGTCCATGACGAAGCTATAAAGGTCGGCCGACTCCTCGAGCTGCTTCGAGGTCGGCTTGCCCGCACCGTGCCCCGCCTTGGTCTCGACGCGCAAGAGCACCGGGTTGTCGCTCACGTTCGCCGCTTGCACCGCCGCTGCGAACTTCTTGGCGTGCATCGGATGCACGCGCGTGTCGGTGTCGGCCGTCGTGATGAGCATGGACGGGAACTTGGTTCCCGGCTTCACGTTGTGCGCCGGCGAATACTGGATGAGCGATTTGAAGGCCGCAGCATTCTCCGGATCCCCGTAGTCGGGCTTCCAATAGGCACCGATCGTGAACTTGTGGTAACGCAGCATGTCGATGACCGGTACTTGTGACAGCACGCAGCCGTACAGTTCGGGCCGCTGCAACGTGCACGCGGCTGTCAACAGCCCGCCGTTGCTGCCGCCCTGAATGGCGAGCTTCTCCGGCCGTGTGTAGTCGTTGTCGATCAACCACTCGGCGGCGCCGATGAAGTCGTCGAAGACGTTCTGCTTGCGGTCGAGGGTGCCGGCCTTGTGCCATTCCTCGCCGAACTCGCCGCCGCCGCGCAGATTCGCCACTGCATAGACGCCACCCTGCTCGAGCCAGAACAGGCGCGACGTCGAGAACGCCGGCGTCATACTGATATTGAAACCGCCGTAGCCGTACAGGAGCGTCGGGTTGTTGCCGTCCAGCTTCAGGCCCTTCTTGTGCACCAGGAACATCGGGATCTTGGTGCCGTCCTTCGACTCGAAGAACACCTGGCGCGCGACAAACGCGGCGCGATCGAAGTCGACCGAGGCCTCCTGATACAGATCGAGCGCCCCCGACGTGAAATCGTAGCGGTAGCTCTGCGGCGGAAACAGGAACGACGTGAACGACACGTACAGATCCGGGTCGTGTGGCCGGCCCGACAGGCCGCCGATGGTGCCGATGGTCGGCAGTTTGACCTCGTGCAGCATCTGGCCGTCGAGTCCGAAGGCGAAGAGCCGGCTCTGGGCGTTATGCATGCGGCTCATGACCAACTGGCCGTTGGCGATGAGCACGCTGCCGATCACGTCCGTGCCTTCCGGCACGACGGTCACCGGCTGGCGGTCGCCCGCCATGTCCACCGTGACCACACGGTGGCGAGGTGCATCCTTGTCGGACTCGAAGTACAGCTTGTCGCCCACCGATTCCACGAACGACCAACTGGCGTCGAAGCCGGTGAACACGGGTTCGATCTGCGCCGCCGGCTGGCCCAAGCGCTGCACGAAGATCTCGTTCTCGGTCGCGGTGCCCCGCCACACGTGGATCACGAGCCAGCGGCCATCGTCGGTGACGCCGGGCGAGGTGCCGCACTCCTTGCAATCCGGGCGTTCGTAGACCAAACGGTCTTTTTTCTGCGCGTCGCCCAGCTTGTGAAAGTAGAGCTTCTGCCAGAACTCTTCGTCACCTTTGGGGACGGTGCCGGCGTCCGGGTAGCGCGAGTAGTAGAACCCCGAATTGTCCGGCGCCCACGCGATGCCGGTGAAGCGGCAACGCTCGAGGTGGTCGGCCCGGTCCTTGCCGGTCGCGACGTCACGCACGTGCAGCACTTCCCAATCGCTGCCGCTTTGCGACAGCCCATAGCCCACCAATTTGCCGTCGTCGGTGTAGGAGAGCGCCGCGATCGACACCGTGCCGTCCTTCGACATCGTATTGGGATCGAGCAGTGGTTGCGGTGCGCCGTTCGTGCCGGTCTGTTTGTAGATGACCGCCTGGTTCTGCAGCCCGGTGTTCTTGGAGAAGAACACCCACGGCCCGCGTTTGGTGGGCAAGCCGACGCGCGGATAGTCGAGCAGTTCAGTCAGCCGCTTCTCGACCTGGGCGCGGTACGGGATCTTGCCGATGAAGGCCTGGGTGACCGTGTTCTCGGCGTCGCCCCAGGCCTGCACTTCGGGATCGTCGACGTCTTCGAGCCAACGGTAGGGATCGGCCACCTTGGTACCGAAGAAGTCGTCCACTTGGTCGACCGTCTTGGCCTTCGGGTAATCGAGTTTCGCGGCGGTCGACACCAAGGGTGCCGTCCCTAGCGCGATCGCCAAAGGAGCGGCGACGAGCGACCGCCACAGCCGTGCGTGCATCATGGGACCATCCTCGTAGGTTCGAGATCGGGCACGGGCAGGCGTGTGGCGAGTTCGAATGGCCTGCGGCGCGCGCCGGCATTGTAGCAAAGGCAAGTGCCCCCTCGCTTGCCTCATGACCCCACACCGCGCTACTCTGGGCCGCACCGCACGATCACGGCAGAGGACGTTGGAGGAGGCGCATGCCGACCGAGAACCCGGCCCCGCGGCTGACACCCGCCCAGTACGCCGACAATTTCGCCGACCTGTGCCCGCCGCTGACCGGCGAGCAGGCCACGTTCGAGGCGTCGCGTTGCCTGTACTGCTTCGAAGCGCCGTGCATCACCGCCTGCCCAACCCATATCGACGTCCCGAGCTTCATTCGCAAGATCGGCCACAGCAACGCCCAGGGCGCCGCCCGCATCATCCTGGATGCGAATCCGCTCGGCGCGAGTTGCGCCCGGGTGTGTCCCGTCGAAGCGCTTTGCGAAGGCGCCTGTGTCGTCAATCACAACCAGGAGCGCCCGGTGGCCATCGGACGCTTGCAGCGCTTCGCGACCGACGCCTTCTTCGCGCGCGGCATGCGGCCGGCAGTGCGCCTCGGGCCCGACAACGGACGCCGGGTGGCATTGGTCGGCTCGGGACCCGCGTCGCTCGGGTGTGCGGCCGAGTTGCGCAAGCTGGGGTACGCGACGGTTGTGTTCGAACGCGATGCGCTGCCGGGCGGGCTCAACACCTACGCGATCGCGCAATACAAGATGACGCCCGAGACGAGCCTCGAGGAAATCGACTACGTGCGTTCGCTCGGAGTCGAAATCCGCACCGGCATCGCAGTCGAAACGGGCGCCCCGGTGCCGTCCCCCGACCGGGTCACGCTGGCGTCCTTGTTGCACGATTTCGACGCGGTGTTCATGGGCATCGGCCTCGGGTCGACCCAGAAACTGCAGATCCCAGGCGACACATTGAATGGCGTCCTCGAAGCTCTGACGTTCATTCGGGCCTACAAGACACACGCCTACGGTGAGGTGCCGGTGGGCCGCCGCGTCGCGGTGATCGGCGCCGGCAATACCGCCATCGACGCCGCCACCGCCGCCGTGCGGCTCGGCGCTGAGAAGGTGTATATCGTGTACCGCCGCACTCGCGACGAGATGCCGGCCTACGACTACGAATACGAGCTGGCGAAGCAGGACGGCGTACAGTTCGAGTGGCTGACCGCGCCGGTCGCGGTCGAAGGCACGACCGCGGTCGAGGGATTGCGCTGCGTTCGCATGCGGCTGGGCGGCCGCGACGCGCGCGGGCGCCGCACCCCGGAGCCGCTCGCGGACAGTGAGTTCACCTTGCCGGTCGACATGGTGATTGGCGCCGTGGGCCAGGACAAACGCCGCGAGTGGTTGTCGCAGATCGTCGGCTTGACGCTCGACGGCGGCCGCGTGGTCACCGATCCGGCGTCCGCCATGACGACGGTGCCCGGACTCTTCGCAGGCGGCGATGGTGCGAATGGCGGCAAGGAAGTCGTCAACGCCGTCGCGGAGGGCAAACATGCCGCGCATGGCATCGACCGCTGGCTCCGGAGCCAGCCGATGACGGAGGCACGCGAAAAGCGATGACGCCTGTTTCCCGTCTCCTTGCTTCTTCGATCGGCATGAAAATCGTGATGGCGGTCACCGGCGGCCTCTTGTCGCTGTTCCTCGTCGCGCATGTCCTCGGCAATTTGGAAATCTTCGGCGGCGCCGAGGCGATCAACCGCTATGGCGCGCTGCTGCGCATCATCCCGTGGATGCTATGGGTGGTGCGCGCCGGGCTCTTGGCGCTCATCGTTCTGCACATCGCGTCGGCAGGCCGGTTGGCGCGCATCAATGCGGCCGCGCGCCCCCAGCCCTACAAGAAGAAGCGGTACCGGGTCACGACCTGGGCGGCGCGGGCCATGGTGCTCTCGGGTTTCGTGGTGGCGGCCTTCGTCGTCTTCCACATCTTGCATTTCACGGTGCGTTCGGTGGTTCCGGCCTACAAAACGATGGAAGATTCGCAAGGCCGGCACGACATCTTCGCGATGCTGTCGGATGCGTTTCATCAGCCGGGCATCGTGGCGGTGTACGTGGTCTCGATGCTGCTCCTGGGACTGCACTTGAGCCATGGCGTCGCGAGCGCCTTGCACACCCTGGGGCTGAACCATCCGCGCTACAGCCCGTCGATTCGATTCTTTGGGCCGCTCTTCGCGGCGCTCATCGTGCTGGGATTCATCGCCGTCCCCTTTGCGGTGCTCTCGGGCACCGTTCACCCGTGACGGAAGGGACGTGACGATGGCTGTCGAAACCAGGGCCGCGACCAGCAAGCTCGCGGCACGCGTCCCATCCGGTCCGATCGAAAAAAAATGGGACACGCGCAAGTTCGAGATGAAGCTGGTGAACCCGGCCAACAAGCGCAAGTACCGGGTCATCGTCGTAGGATCGGGCCTGGCGGGCGGCTCGGCAGCGGCTTCGCTCGCCGAACTCGGCTACAACGTCGACTGCTTCTGTTACCAAGACAGCCCACGCCGCGCCCACAGCATTGCGGCACAGGGCGGCATCAATGCCGCGAAGAACTATCAGAACGACGGCGACAGTACGTACCGGCTCTTCTATGACACGGTCAAAGGCGGCGATTTCCGGGCCCGTGAAGCCAACGTCTACCGATTGGCGCAGGTGTCGGCCAACATCATCGACCAATGCGTGGCGCAGGGCGTGCCGTTTGCGCGGGAATACGGCGGCCACTTGGCGAACCGCTCATTCGGTGGCGCGCAAGTGTCGCGAACCTTCTACGCCCGCGGCCAGACCGGGCAGCAACTGTTGCTGGGGGCCTATCAAGCGCTCTCGCGTCAGATCGGCCTGGGCACTGTCCGGATGCATTCGCGCACCGAGATGCTGGACGTGGTCGTCGTCGACGGCCGGGCCCGCGGCATCGTGACGCGTGATCTTGTGAGCGGCGCCATCGAATCACACGTCGCCGATGCCGTGGTGCTCGCGACCGGCGGCTACGGCAACGTGTTCTATTTGTCGACCAATGCCATCAACTGCAACGTCACGGCGACGTTCCGCGCCTTCAAGAAGGGCGCCTTCTTCGGCAACCCGTGTTTCACCCAGATCCATCCGACCTGCATTCCGGTGCACGGCGAGCATCAGTCGAAGCTCACCCTGATGTCGGAGTCACTGCGCAATGACGGCCGCATCTGGGTGCCGCTGCGGGCGGGCGACAAACGCGCCCCGCAGGACATCCCGGACAGTGACCGCGACTACTACTTGGAGCGGCGCTATCCGAGCTTCGGCAACTTGTCGCCACGTGACATCGCATCGCGTGCCGCCAAGAACGTCTGCGACGAGGGCCGCGGTGTCGGCGATGGCGGCCTGGGCGTGTACTTGGATTTCGCCGCCGCCATCCAGCGGCTCGGCCGGCCGGTGATCGAGCAGCGCTACGGCAATCTCTTTCAAATGTACGAGCGCATCACCGGCGAAGATCCGTACAAGCTGCCGATGCGCATCTACCCCGCCGTCCACTACACGATGGGCGGGCTGTGGGTGGACTACGATTTGATGAGCACGGTGCCCGGGCTTTTCGTAGCGGGGGAAGCGAACTTCTCCGATCACGGCGCCAATCGCTTGGGTGCTTCGGCGCTCATGCAGGGCCTGGCCGATGGGTACTTCGTTCTGCCGTACACGCTGGGCCACTACCTGGCGCAAATGAAGCCGGGCGGGCTCGACACGACGCATGCCGAATTTTCGCGCGCCGCCACCGAAGCCGCGGCCCGGACGCAACGCTTGCTGGACGTCAAGGGCAAACGCACCGTCATGTCGTTCCACCGCCAGCTCGGCAAGCTCCTGTGGGATTCGTGCGGCATGGCACGCAACGACGCCGGCCTGCGGCAGGCGTTGCAAGCAATCCCCGCCATCCGCGACGAGTTTTGGAACAATCTCAACGTGCTGGGCGACGGCGCGTCGTTCAATCAATCGCTCGAGCGCGCCGGGCGCGTCGCCGACTTCCTGGAGTTCGCCGAACTCATGTGCATGGATGCGCTCGAACGTCGCGAATCGTGTGGCGGACATTTCCGCGAAGAGTTCCAAACCGAAGACGGCGAAGCAGAGCGCGATGACGCGAACTATTCGCACGTCAGTGCGTGGGAATACACCGGGCCCGAATCGAAGCCCGTGATGCACAAGGAACCGCTGGTCTTCGAGAACGTCAAGCCCTCGACCCGGAGCTACAAATAATGCGGCTCACGTTGCACGTCTGGCGTCAAAAGAACGCGCGCGAACCGGGCCGGCTCGTCACGTACAGCCTCGCCGACGTCAGCCCCGAGTCGAGTTTCCTCGAGATGATGGACGTGCTGAACGAGCAGCTCACCGAGCGCGGCGAGGAGCCGGTCGCTTTCGACAGTGACTGCCGCGAGGGCATCTGCGGCATGTGTTCGATGGTCATCGACGGCGTGCCGCACGGCCCGCTCCAGGGCACCGCCACCTGCCAGCTGCACATGCGCACCTTCAAGGACGGCGATTCGATCACCATCGAACCGTTCCGGGCCAAGGCCTTCCCGCTCGTCCGCGATCTGGCGGTCGACCGCAGCGCCTTCGACCGGGTCATTCAGGCGGGCGGGTTCGTGTCCGTGAACACCGGCGGCGCTCCGGACGCCAACGCCCTGCCGGTCGCCAAGACGGCGGCGGAGATCGCCATGGATGCGGCGCAGTGCATCGGCTGCGGCGCTTGCGTCGCCGCGTGTCCGAATGCGTCGGCAATGCTCTTCGTGGCCGCAAAGCTCGCGCACCTGGGACACTTGCCACAGGGCGAACCGGAAAGCAGCGCGCGAGTTGTGGCGATGGTCGAGCGCATGGATCAAGAGGGGTTCGGGAACTGCACCAATCACTTCGAATGCGAAGCCGCTTGCCCGAAGGAAATCAGCGCCACGTTCATCGCCGCGATGAATCGCAACTATCGCCGCGCCAGCTGGCAAACACGCAAGTAGCCGCGCGGCGCGGCGCAATCGCACCGCCGGATGACTGTTCCTACTTCCGCGCCAGAACACGGACCCCGAGGACAATCCGAAACGGCAGCGTCTTGCCGAGGGCCCGGCGGGCGGCATGCGGCAGGAATGCGAACAGCGTTTCCAGTGCGGCAACCGGCGCCACGGGCGCGTACCTGGAGTGCCGGACGGGCCCGACCACCGCTTGCGTGCTTGCAAAGCCGGCACGCCGCAAAAGCGCCGCCAATTCCGCCGTCGTGTACTCCCGCAGATGCAGTCCGGTCGCGACTCGATCGAAGGTTTCGGAGACATCGTGCGGCCCAGTGAGCCGGCTCGGTGTGATGCAGAGATAGCGGCCACCGGGCGCCAGGGCATTGAACACGCCACGCACCTGCTCGGCAGCGTCGTCGGGATGCAGGTGTTCGATGAGTTGGTTGCTGTAGGCGAAATCGACGCTCCCGGCCGCGACCGGCACCGTGACGCCATCCGACAGCACCAGATGCACGTTCGCGGGCAGCGTCTCATGCCGGGTGATTTCGTCGGAGACGTCGACGGCCCACGCGGTGCGAACCCGCGGCGCCACCGCGAGGGTCAGCGCGCAGTCCCCCGCTCCGATTTCGAGGAAGCGCGTTTCGGGCGTCAAGAAGCGCGCGAACAGGCCGAGCTGCCACGCGACGTCGAGCTGGCGTGCGGCCGGTGCAGTCTTGGCCTGCAATTGTGGATGATCCGGTACGCGCCGGAACAGTTCGTCATAAACCGCCGCATAGAGGCGACGGCGTTCGGCGCTGGGTGCCTGGCGCAAGCGCGATGCCAGATCCTTCTCGATCTCATAGTGCGCCTGCAGACGTTCGAGAGTGCGCATCGGTTCGCGGCTCCGGTTGGCGCTAGCTCTGGATTTGCATCGGCCGGGCGCTGACACCCTGCTGTGGGGCAACCGCGAGATCACGCAGCAACGCCTCCGGCGTCATGGTGCCGGCCACGAGCCCCTGGTACGCGGCCAGCATGGCGCCCGCCTCGGCAGTGGTCTCGCGCACGAATTCGATGCGAAAGCGCCGCACGCCGCGGCTGAGCAACCGCGGCACGAGGCGGGCCGCGCTCTGCACCTGCGAATTGAAGACGGTGTTCCGGCACCCGGCATCGACGATGACCGGATGTACGAGACCCAAATGATCGCGCAGCGCCACTTCGTGCGACTCGCACGGGCGGCCGCAGGTGCGAAAATCACGTCCCTTGCTCAGCAAGTGCGAGTACACGCAGTGCTCGGTGTGAAACGTCGCCATGCGATGCTGCACGACCACCGTGACGCGTTCCGGCGGCACGGCGCCAAGGAGCGCCATGAGTTGCACTTCGTCCAGGTCGTGCGCCACCGTGAAGGTATCGAGGCCCCAATCGAGCACGTGATGGGCGGTCAGCGAGTTCGTGACGTTGAGTGAAAAATCGCCGTGAATGCCCAAGCCCACGAGCGCTTCCGGGTGCTCGGCGCGCAGTTGCGCGAAGTGCACCATGCCGCCCCAATGGCGGACGAGCACCCCGTCCGGCTCGAGCCGTGCCAAGCGATGGTCGAAGCTTTCCTCACCCGGTTTCTGGACGCGCAGCGTCGCGACCGTGACCCGCAGGCCGGCACCGCGCGCCCGCTGGACGGCGTGCCCGAGCCCGACCATTTCCATCCAGTCGAGTTCGACTTCGGGAAGGCCCGCTTCGATCACGGCTTCGAGCTGCGCATCGGTGCGGCAAAGCGCCAGAAGTGCCGCCGGCGCCGCCGCGCCATCGGCCGCTACCGGCGGGCGTTCGAAGCGTGGCCGCAGAGTTCCGGCGACGGCTGCCGCCCGGACCCGCAACGCAGCGCGCTCGCCGTTGCCTTCTCTCGGGGCGGTCTCCGCATCGGGTTCCAACAAGCGCGCCACGATATCGCGCCGCACCGCTTTCAGTTCCGACACCGGCACATGCAGGCCTGGCGCTAAACGCGACGTGTCGAGCTGCCCGAGCACGAACGCCGTGTCGCCGAAAGCTCCCAGTTTGTCGCGCACGATGTCATCGGTGAGACCGGAACCGGAGGACGTCGCGGCAGCACTCGCAGTGGTGCCGTGCAGCACGCGGCCCGCAGAACGCGCCTCGATGCGCAACACACTGCCGGCCCGGCCTTCGATTGCGAGATCCACTGGTTGCTTCGCGACCGGCGACGGTTCGCGCAGGATCTTTTCCGTGGCGCGGGCCAGCGCCGGATCACTCGTCACCCAGACGCGATCGCCCACCGCCACGCGCCGCAAGTCGGGCCCCGGGTTGCCGAATCCCAACACCGTGCGCTGGCCGCGCCGTTCGACGCGGAAGAGTGGGCCGCCGGGTTCGTTCTTGTCTTCAGGATGCCCGGCATCGAAGACGACGCCGAGCCCCGGACGCAATTCGATGCGCGCCACCGCAGGTCCGGCCGCTGCGTCGGTGCGATTGCCGAGTCCAACGAGTGGCGACGATACCGTGCCTTCCGGCTTCAGGTTGGCGGCTCCGTCGAGCTGCTCTTCGAGCGTCGCGCCGCCGGTCCAAGGACGGCCGGTGCCGGTCGTTTCGATTTCGACTTCGCTGGCGCTAACGCGCACCACGCGGCCCGCGTACACGCCACGGTGTTTCGGAAAGCGGCCCTCGACGAGCGTTTGATGATCGGAACCGGCGAGGAAGCCATCGCTGAAGCCGCGCGTGTAGGACAAGGACATCGCCAACAAATCGTCGTGCAGGATTTGTTGCGCGGCGGGTGAACCCGCCGCGCCACTGGCGACTGCATCCACCCAATGGCGATAGCCGCGCACCGCGGTCGAGACATACTGCGCGCCCTTCTGCCGCCCTTCGATCTTCAAGCCGTGCACGCCGAGCGCCGCCAATTCCGGCACCGCGCGCGCGCCGGCGAGATCCTTGGGTGAGAGCAAGTATTTCACATCGCCCAAGTCGTGGACGACACCGTCCAACACCAAGTCGTACGGCATGCGGCACGACTGCGCGCACTGGCCGCGGTTCGCCGACCGGCCGCCCCAGGCTTCGCTCGTCAGGCACTGACCACTCCACGACACGCAGAGGGCGCCATGCACGAACACTTCGACTTCGAGCGTCGAGCCTTGCATGAAGGTGCGAATCTCACTCACCGAGAGTTCACGGGGCAGAACGACACGCGTCGCGCCCAGGTCGGCGGCAAAGACCGCCGCATCGGCACTCGAGATCGTCATTTGGGTACTGGCGTGGATTTCGATTTCGGGCGCCACCCGGCGCGCCACGAGCGCCACCGCCGGGTCTTGCACGATGATCGCATCGACTGCCGCTTCGGCGGCGCGCCGCAACAGGCGTTCCACGAACGGGATCTCGGGTTCGAAGAGGAGCGTGTTGAGTGCCAAGTAGGCGCGCGCCCCGGCGGCATGAATCTCGGCGACGGTGGCGGGCAATCCATCGAGGGTGAAATTGCCGGCCCGGGCTCGCGCGTTGAAGCCTTCCTGCAGGCCGAAGTACACTGCGTCGGCGCCCGAATGCAGCGCTGCCGCGAGGCTCGCCGCGTCGCCTGCCGGTGCCAGTACTTCCGGCCGATGGGGCGGAACCCCTGGGGTTGCGCTGTGGTGTCGCGTTTTCATCTGCCAAGGATCCTAGCATGCCCGGTCCGGCGGCGATCGATCCGGCGATGGTGCGGTTTGGCACCTCGTCCTTCGCGTGGAAGGAATGGGTGGGGCCGTTCTACCCGGTCGGGACGCAGCCGGGTGATTTCCTGCGCTACTACGCGACCCAGTTCAATGTCGTCGAGGTCGATTCCACCTACTACGCCATCCCCTCGGAACGCATCGTGGACGGCTGGAAGGCCAAGACGCCGCCGCAGTTCCGGCTCGCCGCCAAGTTCCCACGCAGCATCGTGCACGGCGGCGATACGCCGCATCCCGATGCGCAGCGGGTCCTGCAGCCGGATGCGACGTATGCCGATCGCGATCTCTTCCTGGGTGTGATGTCCCGCCTCGGAGAGCGCCTCGGGCCACTCGTGCTGCAGTTTCCGTACTTCTCGCACCGTGCGTTTCCGTCGGCAGAGCCTTTTCTGGAGCGCCTCGACGGGTTTCTCGCCGCCTTGCCGCACGAACACACGTACGCCGTCGAAGTGCGCAACGCCGACTGGCTGGGCGTGCCGCTGGCGAACATTCTCCGCCGGCACGGCGCGGCGCTCGTGATCGTCGACCAGGAATGGATGCCGCACGGCGACCGGGTGGCGCAGTGGTTCGATGTGGTCACCGGGCCGTTCGCTTACGTGCGGCTGCTCGGTGATCGCAAGGGCATCGAAGCCATCACGACGACGTGGGACCGCGAAGTGGTCGACCAAACGGCCAGCCTCGAACGCTGGGCGGCGTTGCTCGCCACCTTTGCGAGCAACGGCATTCCGACCTTCGTCTTCGCCAACAACCACTACGCCGGTCACGCTCCCGCGACCGTGCGCCGTCTCGAGACCCTGTATCGCGCCCGCGTCGGGCTGCCGGCGCGCCCTCCGGAGCGGCTGTTCTGAGCCCCGTCCCGCGCGGGCCTTGCCCGCGCGGAATCCGGTCCGGCTGCACCACACAGTTCGACGGATCACCGGTGAAGTTCGCGAGCGCTCCCGGTCCGTCGACCGTCAGTGTCGTCGGGTACGTGCCGACGAGGTTGTCGGCGGACCCGCCGGTCTCGGCAGTGTCTTCCGGCCGGCGTCGCGCCAAGGGCTCATTTTGTTTTCAATTTCGCCGCGAAGAACGCCTGCACGTGCGTCCAGGCATCGCCCGCCGATTTCTCGTCGTAGCGTGGGTTGGACGGATTCGCGAAGGCGTGGGGCGCTTCGTACTTGAGGAATTCGTGCGGCACGCGCGCCACGGTCAGCGCCTTGTCGAATTCGTCGACCACAGCCGGTGTGATCGACTGGTCCAGGTTGCCGAACACGCCCAAGATCGGCGCCTTGATGCCGGCCAGCTTCTTGGGATCCATGTCCGGGAAGCCGTAGTACATCACGCAAGCGTCCAGATCCGGGGCAGCGATCGCCAGTTGCAGCGATTGTCCACCGCCAAAGCACCAGCCGATCGAGCCGCGCTTCGTCGCCAACACCCGCTTGTCCTGCGCCAGAAAGGCTTGCGCCGCGAGCATGATGTCCTTCGAACGCGCCGGATCGGCCGCCTTCATGTATTCCATCGCCTTGTCGGGGGTCGTCGCGACCTTGCCGTCGTACAGGTCGACCGCGAGCGCTGCGTAGCCCTCGGCGGCCAGGCGGTCGGTCCAGTGCTTGATGTTATCGTTCAGGCCCCACCATTCCTGAATCACGACGAGCGCCGGCAACGGTGGCTTGGCATTCGCGGGCAAGCTGAGATACGCCTTGCCGCCGGACAGTTCGATCATGGTGCCGTGCAGTTCGGGAACCGCGCCAGTCTTCAGTTCGTGCATCGCCTTGAATTGCTCTTCGGACACGCTGCCCGTCCATGCCTTCTTGGGCGCCGCGTCAGCGTGCACGGCCGCCGGGAACGCCAGCGCTGCTGCCAGAAAAGCCGCCGCCGGATTGCGCCGCATGTTCATGCCGTCCTCCTTGCACGAGAGTTGAATGCCGCGACGAGCCGTCGCGCTGAATGATTCTACGGCGCATCATAGTCTATTCGCGCGGCACACCGCGCCGTCGCGTCCTACCGCAGGAGCGTCAGCCGTTCGGCACCGCTCGCGGCCGGAGACTGCACCCATACGACGTAGACGCCGCTCGGCACGGCGACGCCTCGGTCGTTCCTCCCATCCCACTGGAGCGTGTGCGCGCCGCGTGAGCGCGCGGCGTTTTCCAGGTCGCGCACCAGCCGGCCGCGAATGTCGTAGATCCGCACCGTGACCGCCGCGGGCTCCTGAAGCTCGTAGTCGATGCGGGTGCTGGGATTGAACGGGTCCGGAGAGTTCGTCACCGGGATTCGCTTCGCGAGCGGCCGCGCTCCAGGGCCCAGGGTCTCCTGAACGTCGTTCGGGTTCGCCTCCTCGATCAAGAGCGAGAACTTGCCGTAGTTGTTGCTGTTCGTCGGCTGTACCCATCGAACACGCACCGGAGCATTGTGACCTTGAACGCGGTACCAGTACCGGTGCCCGGGCGACGGACCGGTGGCGCTCGCGCCCAGGGGGTCGAGGGCGTGGAAGCCCGTGCCCGTGTCGATTTCGAGCCGCGCATGCCGGCCCAAAAGACCCGGCGCACCACAACTGCCGCCCGGCGGGAGCGCCACTGCGAAGTCGAAGCTGGCATCCGATCCAACCCAAGAGTTCGTGGTCCCCGGTGACGGCAACTGCGGCGCAACCTCCGGAGTACCGCAGACGACCGCCGGTGGGTTGATCCAGGTTGTGGACGCGGTGCGGCTCATCGTTCCATCGACGCCCCTTCGGGAGCGGCGGAATAGTCCAGGCGGTTCTGTCGACCCCGCTACCGTTCGGAATCGAAGCTCATAGGGCGGTTTGTGTTCGTTGAGATCTGGCCGGGCAGCATGTAGCGTGATAGAGGGGCGAGGGTTTTGCTGCGTCCCTCCGGCAGCAACCAAGGAGCGCATGACGGTACCGCGCATTATCCAGGGTGGAATGGGATTCGCCGTCTCGGGCTGGACACTCGCACGTAGTGTGTCGCGCCTCGGGCACCTGGGAGTGGTGTCGGGCAGCGGGCTTGATCTCTTGGTGTCGCGCCTGCTGCAATCCGGTGACCCCGGTGGCCACATCCACCGTGCGCTGGAACGATTTCCGGTTCCCTCGATCGCGCAACAAGTTCTGACGCGTCACGAGATTCGCGGCGGCAAAAAAGCCACCGCGCCATTCCGCCCGATCTCGATGTGGAGTACAACGCCCTGTCTCGCCCTGCAGCGCCTTGCGGTCGTCGCAAACTTCGTCGAAGTGACCCTCGCCAAGGAGGGGCACGACGGCATCGTCGGCATCAACTATCTGGCGAAGATCCAATTGCCGCTCTTGGCCTCGTTGTATGGCGCCATGTTGGCAGATGTCGATTACGTCTTGATCGGCGCCGGCTTGCCGCGCGAAATCCCCGGCATCCTCGACCGGCTGGCCGAAGGACTCGACGTCCAATTGCCGCTCCAGGTGGAGGGCGCAACGCCGGGTGACGATTTCCACGCGAATTTTTCACCGTGCACCGTCATGGGCACCACACCGAACCGTTTGCAGCGGCCGCGCTTCGTCGCCATCGTTGCCTCGAACACGCTCGCAACCCTGATGGCCAAGAACACGACCGGGCGCACCGACGGTTTCGTCATCGAGGGACCGTCGGCCGGTGGGCACAACGCACCGCCGCGCGGCAAGCCCGTGCGCACGGCGCTTGGCGAACCCGAGTATGGGCCGCGAAATACTGTGGACCTCGCCGCGATTCGACAGTTGGGACTGCCATTTTGGCTGGCGGGGTCGTACGCCTCGGCGGCGCGGCTGCGAGAAGCGGAGCAAGTGGGCGCCACCGGCATCCAAGTCGGAACGGCCTTCGCGTTCGCGCGCGAGTCCGGACTCACGCCCGCCCTCAGGAGCGCGGTGCTGGCAGCGCTGCGCCAAGGCCCGGTGCGGGTCTTCACAGATCCAGACGCGTCACCGACCGGCTTTCCGTTCAAGGTCGTACCGCTCGCCGGGTCGCTTTCAGAACGGGAAGTCTACGAGGCGCGGCGACGCAATTGTGACCTCGGATACCTACGCCGCGCCTATCGCAAGCCGGACGGTACGGTCGGATATCGCTGCCCGGCCGAGCCGGTCGACGCCTACGTCCGCAAAGGCGGCGACGCGGCCGAGACCGTCGGGCGCAAGTGCCTCTGCAACTGTCTTCTCGCCAACGTCGGCTTGGCACAACACCGGGAAGATGGCTACGTCGAGAAGCCGATGCTGACAGCCGGCAGCGATCTGCAAGTGGTCACCGAGTTCACGGCCCCGGGCGCGGACTCGTACAGCGCATGCGATGTCATCGGCAAGCTGACGGCACCCGCCGAGGTTGATTCCAAGATTCGGTGAGCAGCGTCCGCCCCAGTTCCCCGGCGCCGCTACCGGCGGCTGTCAGAACGTCAGAACGCCTTGCAGGTATCCCCAATAGGCGTTCTGATCTTGGTCGAGCCGCTGGCCCGCAAAGAGCACCGCGGCGCCCATGTCCAAACGCGTCGACGTGAGAACCGGCACGGACATTTCGGCATCGATTTCGGTTCCAAGAGCCGCCTCGCCGGCCCCCGATGGCACCCGCAACGGGTTCTGCGGTTGATCCGATTGCATGACGCGGAAGAAATGCGCGTCGACATGTCCCTTGCCGCCGTGCGGTCCGGGCGTCTGCAGCACGGCGTACGGATCGAGCAAACCGGCTCTGCCGGCGAGGCCTTCCGCAACGTCCATCATGCCGTAGAATTTGTGGCCGGTGTGGAAGATGCGCTTCACATCGAAGAGCTGAAAAGTGGCGTCGGCGGGATCGTCACCGGAGAGGATGTCGCACCCCGCACCCGCCGCGAACCCACCCTCGAGTCGCACATAGACCTGTCCGGTGAAGAGGAACGCACCCAAGTCCTGCCGCCCCCGGCTGCCGAACTGGTAGGCGAACTCTTCTTCGAGCCGCAAGCGGCCCTGGCTGCCGAACAACCGTTCTCCGAGCGTCGTCTCGAAAGCGTCGGTCACGGCTGGAGCGCTCCCGAAAGCCGGTGTCGCCCGGTACATCCCGTAAAACTCGAGGCCACGGTCGTTTGTCGCGTTGACGACGCGGTTGTAGCACAAGAGCAAGTCGTCGTTGGACGGCGCTCCTTCCGAAGTGTCAGCGAGTCGCGCCGCGACGAGGTCCGATGTCAGCCGGCCGCGCCCCAAACGCACCTGCAGAGCATCGAACGCGCGGCCAACGTTGTCCCAGCCCGCCGGGCCCAGAATGCGTTCATCGCCGCAGTTGAGTTCCTGCCGCCCCGCCCGCACCCTCAGACTCGTGGCGCCGAAGGCATGCGTCAGTTCGCCGTACGCTTGGTGCACGTCCAGATTGCGGGTGTTCGCCAGCGTACTGGCACCCAAACCCCAAGCGCGCGCATCCTGCATCTGAACGAACACTCGTGCGTCCGGTGCCACGGTCACCGCAACACCGAGGCGGGTGCGCTGCAAGAAATCCCACTGTGCCGTCTGACCGTGCAACGATTTATCGAAGCCTTCGGAGCGGACCCGAATCGAGCCACTCCAGACCGTCTCGGCGGCCGCCGCTCGGCCGGCCAGCAACGTCACGATCGTTGCGGAAGCAACCGCGTGCTTCGCGATCGCAACGCGCCGGCGCGGTGCGCCATGCCTCGAAGCGGACATTGAATTTCCCTTCATGTGGATGGTGGTGGACAGCCGCCGCAGTCGGCGCCCGCGCCGCACTCGAACTCACCTTCGTCGTCCTCGGCGGCGAGACCGCGATAGGCTGCAGGCGCCGGACCAGTGCGAGCCGCGAGCGCCTGCGTCGCGAGCACCAGGTACGGCACCGCAGCGCCCGACTCGACCCGCCCGGCCATGGGTTCGACGAAGCACTGCAGATGGTCGTGCACGAAACGTCCGAATCCGGACACGGCGATTTGTGCGGCTTCGATGTCGCCTTGGGCGCGCGCGAAAGCCTCCTTGAGCAGCAAGTAGCCGGCGAATCCCGCCTCCACCGCCACGTGATCGATCGGATCCTCCGCCTGCGGCCGGTACGCGAAGGCAGTATAGAATGCGTTCAAATCCGCGAGGATCTGACCCGGGTCTTCGCGGCCGCGATATGCCACCTCGCGCGGCGACACGAGCCCGCCGGGGCCGAAGACGTCGAGATGGATGGCCTCACGGGCTTGCTGCAAGGCCTCGGCGGCGGCCGCCTTCACGTCCGCGGCCTCGACTTCACGTTCGAGGGCCGTGACCTCTTCGAGCCAGCCGGGGCGCGGCCGCTCGAGCAAGAGTCCCAGCAGTCGCCACTCCGCAGCGACCGCGAGAATGCGCCGGCAGTCCGGCGCCGTCGCCATCGTCGCGTTCATGATGCACCTCCCAGTGCCA
>JANLSU010000003.1:0-104511 GCA_031362565.1 bacterium
ACCAAAACGGGGGGGCAGAGGCATGCGTTGGTCGAGACGTGATTTTCTGGGCGCGGGCTTGGCAGGGTTCGGAGCGACGCTCGCGACGCGATTCGGCGCCACGCCGGCGAGTGCCGGCTCGAATCCGGTGCGCAATGCGGCGGCGGCCTCGGCCGCGACCGCTGCCAGCAAGGACGCAACCAAAGCCACCGTGCTCTGCAGCCGCGGTGAGCGCTGGGGCCGCGCGGTCAACGAGGCGGCGTGGAAAGCGCTGCAATCCGGCGGTTCATCGCTCGATGCCGTGGTGGCGGGCGCCAACATCGTCGAACTGGACCCGGAGGATCAGAGCGTCGGCTATGGCGGCCTTCCAAACGAAGAAGGCGTCGTGCAACTGGATGCCTCCGTCATGTCCGGCAAGCTCAAGAAGTCCGGTGCAGTCGGGGCGCTCGAGCGCATCAAGACACCGAGCGCCGTGGCGCGGCTCGTGTTGGAGCGCACCGATCATGTGATGATCGTCGGTGAAGGTGCGCTCCGATTCGCACACGCGCACGGTTTCCAAGAGGAAGAACTGCTGACCGAGAAATCGCGCCTCGCCTGGCTCAAGTGGAAGGAAAACCTGAGCCCCGCGGACGACTGGAACCCGCCCGCCGACGGCATCTATCTCGATCACGCCGGCCGGCCGACTGGCACGATCAATGTGCTCGCAATCGATGCGAGTGGCGACATTTCGGGCTGCACGACGACCAGCGGCCTCGCCTACAAGTTGCCGGGTCGGCTCGGCGACTCGCCGATCGTCGGCGCGGGTCTGTACGTCGACTTCGAAACAGGCGCCGCCGGGGCGACGGGGCGCGGCGAAGAGGTCATCAAGACGTGCGGCAGCTTCGCCATCGTCGAAGCAATGCGGCGCGGCCTGGCGCCGGAAGAGGCGTGCCTCGAAGCGTGCCGCAGCATCGTCCGCTGGTCGGGCGATCATCCCAAGTTCCAGGTGAAGTTCGTGGCGCTCCGCCGCGATGGCGAGGCCGGTTGCGCGGCACTCTGGGGTGCCAAGGACAAGCCGAACGAAGCGGCGCTGCAAACCCCGAACGGTTTCCGCGTCTTGGTCGGCAAGTATCTCTTTGAAGGCGCGCCGGGCTGAGGGCAAGGGGCGCGGATCGTTCAGGGCAGATCGCGTGGCGACACGGGTGCGAGCCACCGTTCGCGCAGCAGGAACGCGCGCGTGCAGAGTTCGGCAAACGCCCGCACGCTGCGCCCGACGATGACCGCGGTGCGATTCGGATCGCCGTCCAGCCATTCTGCGAAGGTGGCGAGGAATTCCTCGCTTGCGCCTGGGCTTGCCGCATAGAGAGGGTCGTCGAGCAGGAGCAGCAGCGGATCGTCGAGCCAGGCGTGCGCCATTGCCAGGCGAAAGCGGTCATCGGGCGCGAATTCGCGGAGCGACGCCGCGGCACCCGTATCGAGGCCGACGCGCTGGAGATGCCGCGCGACCTCGCGGTCGAGAGTCGCCGCCGGCAACCCTTTCATTGCGGCGTGTTGCCGCAAATTGTCACGCGCCGAGAGTGACCCCAGAAACGATTCCTGATCGCCGCGCAGATACCCGACGTTCTCCCACACCCGGCGCGGCTCGGATTGCACATCGATGCCGAGCACCTCGAGCCTGCGAGCGCGGGCTGGAAGCCGGCCCGAGAGCAGGCGCAGAAGGGTGGTCTTTCCGACGCCTGGCGATCCGGCGATGGCAATGACCTCTCCAGGCTCGACAGCAAGGTCGAAACGGCGCACTTCGACGCCGTTGCCAGGCAGCTCGAGTCCCTGCACACAAATGGCTGCATCCATGTGATAAGAATACCCGAGTCCTGCTGGGGCGACAATGCCGCTGCCTGAAGCGGGCGCGCCAACCTTGGAGGATCTGCCGTGCGACGACTTTGGATGGCTGCTGCAGCAACCGCGGCCCTGCTGGCGGCCTACCCGTCGACGGCGTCGGCCGCGGGCGACAACTCGTGGTGGCCGCGCGAAGGCAAAGCCTATTTCATGATCGGTTGGGCGGGGATCGATGTCACTGGGTTGAATGACGCGCTCGCGAGCCATGGTTACGACCGCTTCGGCACGGACTTCTTGTCGATCGGCGGCGAAGGCCATTCGACTTTTCGGCGCTTCGTGATTGGCGCGCAGGGTTATGGCCTCTTGACCCGCGACCGTGATGTGAGTCTGGTGAGCGGGCCTTTCCGCAGCCGTTTGCGCGGCGGCGCGGGCTTCTTGGACTTGGGCGTCGTGGCGCTGCGGCGCGGGCGTACGTCGCTCACCGGGCTTCTCGGTTTGGGCGGCGGATCCGCGGTACTCGACGTCGTCGATCGCGGCACGACATCGTTCGACGGCGCGATTGCCGATCCGCGTCTCTCGATGACCATCCGCCGGGCGGCATTCTTGATCGATCTTGGTGGCACGCTCGATACCTACATTCGCACTTGGCAATCGTCGCAAGGCCAGAGCGGACCCGCGTTCGGCGTTCGCGCCGGTTATGTCTTCGCGCCGGCGCAGGGCGATTGGAGCTTCGACAATCGCGGCCTGAGCGGCGGCCCGGATGCGCCGCTCACCGGGCCCTACGTGCGGCTTTTGCTGGGGTTTGGCGGCGAGCGCTGATTCGGACGGCGAGCAGTTCGAAATCAATACCGATCGAGATCATGGCCGATGACAGTGCGCCCCGTGAATCCACCGGCGCGCACCCCCGTGAGTAGTTCCTCGTCGCTCGCATGCATTCGCACGATGTGATGCAGCACGAGGAGCTTCGGCTGCGCCGCGGCAGCGATGCGGCCGAGTTCGACATCGGACGTATGAAATTCCCGCATGTATTGTGGCCAGTCCTCGCCTCCCGGACGATTCTCGGGCCCGAGCTTGGACGCCGGATAGGTTTCGAAGATCAGAACATCGACGCCGCGTGCGGCGGTCGCCAGCGCATCGCATGGCCGCGTGTCACCCGAGATCACGATTGATCGGGTCGGAGTGTCGATGCGGAACCCGTATGCGTGCTTCCAATCGCCATGCTGCACCGGAATTGCCGTAACGCGCACCCCGGCACTGTCGTATACGACGCCGGCTTCGATCTCGTGGACCGCCACGGAGTAGCCGCCGGCCGTCTCATGCTCGAGACCGGACGTGCGGATGTCGATGTCTTCCGCCCACGCCCCGAGCAAGTGATCCGTCATGTTCTGCAGCCCCGGCGGCCCGAACACTTGCAGCGGCGCATGCCGCCCCATCACCCAGGACGTAAGGATGAGATCGGGATAGCCGAGCGTATGGTCACTGTGCAAATGCGTGATGAAGAGCGCCGTCACGCCGTCAATCGGCAACCCCGCCGCGTTCATGCGCCGCATGACGCCGGCGCCCGCATCGAAGAGGAAAACGCGCCGCCCCACGACGATCGCCGTCGCCGGCCCCGACGCCGCCGGATCCGGCCGCGGCGTCCCCGTCCCGAGCAGAACGACCTGCGTGCTGTCCGGCGACGCTGCCGCTGCGGTGGTTGTCGCCATCGCGCCAGCGGGGAAAGTCGCCACGGCAACCGCGACGAGTGCCGTCAACACCACCGTCGTGCATGAACTCCCGGTGGCCATGGTCACCGGTACTTGCGAGCGAATTGTTCGTCCGACATCGCGAGGTAGAGGATTCCCTCGACGATGCCGACGATGGCGGGAACCCCCGTCCAGCACAGGATCAGGTACACGACACCAAGGCCAGTGTCACCGAGATAGAATTTGTGGGCCCCGAAACTCCCGAGCAGGATGGCGAAGAGCGCGGCGGAGATTCGACTCTTCCCGCTTGGCGTCAAATACACGGGCGTTTGCACCGGTGGCGGAGTGACGGTTGTTCCCGGCGCATACAGGCCGTCGACGTGTCCCGCCGCGACCCAGTATGGGAACCCGGTCTTCCACACTGGATCTACCGGGAGCAGCAGTCCCTCGCGCACCCGCTCCTGCAGCGCCGCCCAAGTCACGGGCCCGACGCGGCGGTCGGCGACGATGTACCACCACTGCTGCTCCGTCGCTTCGTCGGACATCAATCCACGCTCCGCGTTTGGGGGCCGATCCTACCACCGAAGGCCCCGCGCGGGCCAGCGAGCGCCCGTGGGCGGAACCACTACGGTCACGTACGTTGTACAATGAGCCATTGTTTCGCCGCCGGCCATCGCTCCGACCGTGCACCCGATTCCAACACCGGCGCCGAGATAGGACAGGGCACCGAATCCGCAAAGCTCGCCGTGGCAGTCGCCGTAGCGAATCTTGTAGCTGATCGCGCCGGTGACGACCCCAAGCACGACACCAGTCGCAAAGCCGCGCAGAACGTTCACCCTCCGTGGATGGCGGCCGCGTTCGACCTCGACAACTCCAAACGCGCGGACGCAAGAGCAGGAAGGCGAAAGGCAGCCACTCCGCGCCAACTCTTAGTCGTCGCACAATTCTCCCGCGGTCACACCGCTTGCGCTGGGGAATGCTGCCGCCGTCATTTCGGCCTGAACGCTGGGCTCCGCGCCGTTCCTTGTTGTTTCCCGTTGTTGTCGCCGGTGTGATCTTTGTGTGTTCTTCGCCGGCTGACAATGCGGTCGAACGCCTTCGCAGTGTACAATAGAGAAGGCTCGCTCGCCTCGATCGGCCGCCAGTCCTTCCGCCCGCACAATCCCCTCGACCACCGGGAGTCTCCGCCATGCGTGTTCTCCGGCACCACCGCCCCAGTGCCTTGCCGCCACCGGTGACCCGATGGGCAATTGGACTCATGACGCTCGCGGTGACATTCACCGCGCGCGCCGCGACGATCGAAGTCGCGCCCAGTGGCGCCGGTGCCTACGCAACAATTCAGGCGGCAGTCAACGGCGCGCAGCCGGGTGATGTCATCGAACTGTTGGATGGCACCTTTCACGGGCCAGGCAACCGGGACATCGACTATCTCGGCAAGGCGATCACGATCCGGTCGCGAAGCGGTCAGGCTTCTCTCTGTGTCGTCGACTGCGGCGGACAACCAATGACCCCGCATCGCGGCTTCCTCTTCCAGTCGGGCGAGGGCACGGGATCCGTCCTCCAGGACGTGCGGGTCGAAAGCGCCCACTTTTGGGCCGAAGGCGGCGCCGTGCTTTGCACGGCCGCGTCGCCAACGCTGCTGCGGGTCGAGTTCGCGGACAACTATTCGAACTTCGGTGGCGGACTCGCGTGTCTCAACGGCGCCAATCCGCAAGTGCAGGGTTGCACGTTCATGGGCAATCTTTCCGATTTCGGCAGCGCCGCTGCGTGCCGCGGCTCTTCGCCGCAGATCGTCGACTGCCGTTTCGTGGACAATCTGACCGCCGAGATCGGCGGCGGCCTGCTCTGCGAACAGAACTCGAATCCCACCATCGAGCGCTGCTCGTTCGAAACCAACCGCGCCGAAGTCGGCGCCGGAATGGCCTGCCGCGATGCGTCGAACCCCAAGGTGTTTCAGACGCGGTTCGTGCAGAATTCGGCCCACGAAGCGGGTGCGGTGTGGTGCGCCAACTCGTCGCCGGTGTTCACGGAATGCCTCTTTGCCGCCAACGAAGCTTCCGAACGTGGTGGGGCACTGCTCTGTGTGTTCGCCGCGCCGCAGCTCTCGCGCTGTACGCTCTACGGCAACCACGCGCCGGTGGCTGCTGGAATCTTCGCTTGGCTGGACTCAGCACCCGTCGTGGAGTCGACGATCATCGCGTTCTCGCCCCAAGGCGAAGCCGTCGCCTGCACCGATGGCGGCACAGCGACGCTCTCTTGTAGCGATGTCTACGGCAACGCCGGCGGCGATTGGTCCGGAAGTATCGCGGCCCAAATGGCGGGCGACGGCAATTTTGGCGCCGACCCGCGATTCTGCGACACTTCCACCGGTGTTCTACATTTGTGGGCTAACTCGCCGTGCCTGCCGGGCAATCATCCGGGTGGAGCGACTTGCGGCGTCATCGGCGCCTTCGGATTTGCCTGCACGCCGGTGCGAGTCGAGAGCACAACCTGGGGTCAGCTCAAGTCGTTGTATCGCGGCGGACGCTGAGCCGGCGCGATGCGCCGACTACTCCGGCCGCCCGGCGCCGCGCTCCGAGAGCATGTGTTCGTACTCCGTGTCCATGAGCGGGCTCGAGAGCAGGAAGTCGGCGGTAGCCCGGTTGCACGCGATCGGCGTGTTGTACACGACTGTGATGCGCAGCAGCGCCTTCACGTCCACGTCGTGTGGATGCGGCTCCAGCGGGTCCCAAAAGAAAATCACGAGGTCGATCCGGCGCTCCGCAATGGCGGCGCCGACTTGCTGATCGCCGCCCATCGGCCCACTCAAGAAGCGCGTGACCCCGAGCCCGAGCTCGGCGGCGAGCAGCCCTCCCGTAGTGCCGGTCGCGAACAGCTCGTGGCGGCTCAATGTCCCGACGTTGAACCGCGCCCACTCGAGCAGATCCGCCTTGCAGTTGTCGTGGGCGATCAACGCGATGCGCTTCCGCCCCGCCATCCGGACTTTCTTTACGTCCACGGGTCACCTCCGCCAAACGGCGGAGGGTAGCACAGGCAGGCGACTCCCCGCCGCGCGACTCTACGCGGCCTTGATGAGCGGGGCATCGGCTCGTCGCCTCGTCCCCTACCGCGCCGCCGATGTCCGCGCCTGTTCTTCCGCTTGGCGCTCCAGCTTTTCGCTCGGGGCGATGTGGACCGCGACGCGCCGATTCTTGGCGCGGCCGTCTTCGTCCGAGTTGCTCGTCACGGGAGCTGTTTCACCATAGCCGCGTGCCGAGAGCCTTCGTCCGGGGACGCCGCGATTGACGAGGTAGCTCTTCACCGCGGTCGCACGCCGATCCGACAGCCGCAGGTTGTATGCATCGCTCCCGACATTGTCGGTGTGCCCGATCACGATGAGGTTCGTGTCCGGATACTCGATCAGGACGGTGCTCATCTGCTGCAAGTTGTCCTTGGCTCCGACCTTCAACGCCGACGAATCGAAATCGAACAGAATCGGCGCCGCGAAGGTTACAACGAGCCGGTCCCCCTCGCGCTGCACGTCGGCCCCGGGGATTTTCTCGAGTTCCTTCTTTTGCCGTTCCATGTAGTCACCGATGATCGCGCCTGCAGCCGCACCGACCGCGCCCCCGACGACCGCTCCCGTTCCGGTACGCCCGCCTTGATGGCCGATGACCGCACCGGTCGCGGCTCCAACTGCACCACCGATCGCGCCGCCTTTCTTCGCACCACTCGTGCAGCCGACGAGTTGCAGCGCAACGAGCCCTATGGCAATGAGCATCAGGCGAAACATGTTCTTGTGGATTGATCTTCGCATGTTCTGGACCTCCAGTGTCTCTCGATTGACCGAGGCGTGTAATCCTGCCGGCAGTGTAGAGCCACGAGCGGCGGGCATCAAGCACAAGCACCGGTCCCAGTTTCAAATCGGCGCTCGCGCGCGGACAGTCTGACGCGAACTTCATGAAGAGGCGTTCACTCAAGCGAACCGAAGGCGGGAGCAAAGACGTCCGCCACCGAAGGCGCAACAGGCCGGGACGGGATTCCTTCCCGCGCTTGCACGGTGGTAGGGCGACTGTTCTCTTTCGAACGGAAAAACACCGCCCGAACGCCGACATCGTCTGCTGATTCCAGAGGACTGCCGCAAGGGTCACTCCGGCGGTTCGCCGACGTTGACTCTCGGCTCCTCGTCCAGCCGCTCCTCGGCCACGAACGCGATTCGCATACCCCAGCCGGCGAAGGTGGTCAGCATGCGCCCAAACTCTTGCAGGCTGAACTCGCGCTCATCGATCCAGATCGTTGGCTCGCCTCGTGGACCGCCGTCCTCAATGACGCAGCGCAAGACCTCGCCGCGCGGAACCCATTGATCACTCCTCTTCGAGTACTCAACCTGAGGGAAGCCTGGTGCTACTTCGAGAACGACGTTCTCGTGCTCTGCCGCCGCACGCTCTCGGGCACGAACGGTATCGTTGTATTCATCCAGGATCTCGGCCTTGGTCATGGTGTGCACCCGTGCACCGAGAATCAGGCTTGTCGAGCCTATTGTTGGATCGTGATGTTCGATGAGTGCGGCTTCGGCTTCCCGCGTGATGCTCACCTCGTCGAGCCGTGCAACGCGTGGCTTCTTCACACGTGGCATTTGGAACCTCCTCTGCGTAGGCGGAGCCGCCGACGGCGTCCTTTGTGCGGGGCAAGGCGCGATCGAGATCGCGACGCGTCAGTTCCCCGCCACCAACGACGGCCCCGGCCGGCGGTTGTCTCCGGCCCGGGCCGTGACGCCTTTGCGATCGAAGTACTCGAGCAGCGGCACGGCGAACTTGCGCGACAGACCAGTCAGATCCTTGAAATCCGTCATCGTCATCTCGGCGTGTGATGCGAGATAGGTGCGCAGTTTGGCATCGAGTTCTTCGAGCGCCACGGGATGATAGAAGAGCGAATCTCCCACCTTGACGAGCGCACCGGCCTCCTCGAGCAAGCTGACGAAGGCAGAGAAGCGCGGTCCCACCCCGAGCTGCGTTTGCAGGTCATTCGGGGTCGGCGGTGACGCACCGCCGGCGCGCAGAAGGGATTCGAACTTTTCGAGCGTGGCGCGATCTGCCGCCGCGAGCTGCCGATCGGGTGTGCCTACCCGCACCGCGTCGGAACGCAAGTGGATCGCAGGCTCGCCCGCGGCCGTTTCGTCCGGCGCCGCGTCGCGCCCGCTCCGTGCCGCCACCGCTTCGAGTAGCTCCGTGAACCGCCCTTTGGTCCCGCGGTGCCCGAGCCGCTCCTGAAGTTCGGCGCGGCCGATCCCCCACGTGAGTGGATTCACCTTCTGATATTCCGCAGCGATGCGCCGGACTTCGTGCACCGTTTCGGTGATCCGAATCGCATCGTAGTACGCGTCGCCGCAGCGCAGAATCGAGCCGTTGGCGACTGAAACTTCGATCGCCTCGTCGAGCGCCTCCTCGGGAACGATGCGCGCCGCGCGCAGCTCGTTTTGCGTCAACCCGGCGACTCCGGCGCGCCGCACCGCATCGCGCACCAACTCGTCGGCGCCACCCTTTTCGCGCAGGGCGATCGCTGCCAGCACGTCGTCGCGAAATCGCTTGTGCTTGCTAGGCGCTGCATCGAGCACTACCGCACCGCCAAGCGTCCGCATCGGCGAATACTGCCGCAGCACGATGCGGTCGCCGCGCTCGGCCGCGAGCGGCGACTCGAGCCGCAGTTGCGCCGGCCCCGAATCGCCCGGCAACAGTTCATCGCGATCCAGCAACACGACGCGTCCGAAAAGCTCGTTCGCGCCATGGTGGATGCGCACCCGCGTCCGGTTCAAGAGCGCCCGTTCCCAGGTCGGCAACACGCGTAGCGTCACATCCAGCATGAACGTCGGCTTCATCATGCCGCTCGTTGCGACCACCATGCCGCGCTCGACTTCGTCGTTCTTCGGCCCATGCAGATTGAGCGCCACCCGTTCACCGGCAAATGCGGTCTGGCGCTTTTCGCCGTGGACTTGAATGCCGCGGACGCGAGCTTGCAATCCCACCGGCAACACTTCGACCGTGTCGCCTTCATGCACGCGGCCGGACCAAGCAGTACCCGTCACCAAGAGCCCGGCGCCGGCAATCGTGAACGCCCGGTCGATAGGCAAACGGAAGTAGGTATCACTCGGACGCGGCGGCAGTTTGGCAGTCACGGTGTCGAGCGCCTGGCGCAGGTCGTCGAGCCCGCGGCCCGTCTTGGCCGAGACGCGCACCCGCGGCGCATGTTCCAGGAACGTGCCGTGCACCAAATCCTCGACTTCGGCGTCCACGACATCCAGCGTGTCGTCATCGGCCAGGTCGGCCTTCGTCAACACGACGACGCCGCCCTTGAGTTCGAGCAGTTGCAGGATTTCCAGGTGCTCACGGGTCTGCGGCATGACGCTCTCGTCGGCCGCCACGATCAACATCCCCAGGTCCATGCCGGCAGCGCCCGCCACCATGGCCTTCACGAAACGCTCGTGCCCGGGAACGTCGATGAGACCGACGCGGTCACCGCTCGGCAGCTTCAATTCGGCAAAGCCGAGTTCGATGGAAATACCACGTTCCTGCTCTTCCTTGAGCCGGTCGGTATTGACGCCGGTCAGCGCCTTCACGAGTTCGGTCTTGCCGTGATCGACGTGTCCCGCGGTGCCGATGATGACGTGCCGGTTCGGTCGTGCCATGGCCGCAGTATAGCGAGCGAGAAGGCCCCTCGCTGGAGCCTTCTCGCTTGATGCCATCCAAGCCTTTGCGGTCCGGTCGGGCGGGGACCGGCACTAACGGCCGCCCACTTCCTCATGCGTCATGATCGGGCGCATGAAGAGGTCGCCGGCGTCGAGTGTCTCGCCATCGCCAACCTGGAGCGGAGTCAGCTCCGGCGATCCCAAACTGCCGTTTCCGAACCAGCCGGCGAAATCCCCGGGCGTCCAAGCCGTCGAATTGTCGGTGTCCTTCCACACATCGAGGTAGTACGTCCCCGGCAACAGATCCACGAAAGCGAACGAAACCTGCGCGCCCTCGCCGGTGACGCGCACGAAAGCGACCGGCAGGTTGTGGCGCCACTCTTCGACGCTCCGGTAGAGGGCAGCCCTGGCGTTGCCGAGATTGCCGCCCGCTCCTGCCGGGAGACTGCCGGTACCGCGGATCTGCGTCACGGGCGCCGGTTGCGGATCGAGCGTGGGCGCTGGCACGGGCTCCGGAGTCGAGACCGGGTGCGGTGCCGTGGGGCCGCTCTTGCAACCATTCACAACGAACCCAGAAACGGCGGCGAGAGCAACGACGAGACAACGGGCGAAGTGCGTACGTGTCGAGAACATTGGAAGACCTCCTGATTGATAACTTTTTCCAGTTGGACGTTTGGTGCCTGACTCGAATCGGCCGTGCTCAACGGCCGAGCTTATCGATCCGTGCCACCGACCTTGCTCGCCTGCGCCGCGCCGTTGATCAAGTACATCGGCAGGTCACCGACATATTTCGTCTGCCCCTCGCGCACCATGAGCGGCGTGAGCGCCGGTGAACCCAGTGCGCCGTTCCCGAACCAGCCCACGAAGTCGCCGACCGACCAGGTCCCCGAGTTGTCGACGTCCTTCCAGATGTCCAAGTAGTAGACGCCGGGGACGAGATCCGAGAGCGTGAAGGACGT
This sequence comes from bacterium, assembly GCA_031362565.1. Lineage (GTDB taxonomy): Bacteria > Krumholzibacteriota > Krumholzibacteriia > JANLSU01. The sequence goes on from JANLSU010000003.1 coordinate 11,100, forward strand.
CTGCGCGCCATTGCCTTCCACCCGAACGAAGGCGACCGGCATGTAGTTGGCCCACTCGTCGAGGCTGCGGTACACGGCCGCCATCGAGTTACCGAGATCGCCATTGGATCCGGCGCGCAACGTGGCTTGCCCGGTGACTTGTGTGGCACGCTCCGGCTCGCGGACGGGTACGGGCGCCGGTGCGGGTGCCGTCGTTTGCGGCGCGGTGACGCTGTTGGTGCAGCCGTTCAGGACGAGTGCGGGGACCAGGGCGATGGCGGCAACGAGGCCGCGGGCGATGGAAGTGCGGATGGTGAACATTGTGATTCCTCCGAGCCTCGATGTGATCCCAGTTCGGCCTGGGCGCCTCGGCCGTGGTGGCCTCCTTCACCTGTTCATGGCGCAGGACTGGCGCGAAGGTGTTCAGACAAAATCACCGGCGGCGCAAAAAACGAGAACGCCCCCTCGAGGGGGGCTTCTCGCCTGGTGCTCGGTGCCTGGTGCCTGCGCGACGATCGGGCTCAGCGATCGTTGCCACCGGTCTTGCTCGCCTGAGCCGCATTGGGGATCAGGTACATGAAGAGGTCGCCGACATCGAACGTGCGCCCGTCACGCACCTGAAACGGGGTGAGGGCGGGAGCACCCAAGGCACCGTTTCCGAACCAGCCGACGAAGTCGCCGGCGGACCAGTTTTGCGAGTTATCGACGTCTTTCCACACATCCAGGTAGTAGGTCCCGGCCACCAGATCGTCGATGCTGAAGGAGATTTCGGGTCCGTCGCCATTGACCCGGACGAACGCCACGGGCATGTAGTTGGCCCATTCCTGATAGCTGCGGTAGATGGCCGCCATCGAATTGCCGAGATTCCCGGCGGACCCGGCGCGGAGGTAGCCCCGGCCGGTGACGGTGGTCGAGCGCGGGCCCTGATCGCGGCCGGTCGAAGGCGCCGGAGCCGGAGCGGGTGCTTGCTGCGGCGCCGTGGGGTTGGGGTTACAGCCGGTCATGACGGCGCCGGGGACGAGGACGAGGGCGACGACGAGGCGGCGCGCGATTTGAGTGCGGATCGAGAACATGGCGTTTCCTCCTGCGTTTCGAGCGGATCCCGAAGGGTTCGGTGCCTGGGCCGTAGTGGCCCCTTCACCTGTTCATGGCGCAGGAAGACGGCGCAGGTGTTCAGACTATTTTGGGGGCCCCCTGCAGAGGTGCATTGGGGATGGGTTTCCAGGCGAGCCCGGCAGCAGGGATAATGGATGCACCCCCCGGAGAGACTGGTGGATTTCGAGCGATGGCGACGCCTGATCTCACTCATCTGCTGCAGGAGCTGGGCGGTGGCAACCGCCAGGCGCTCGACGAGCTGATGCCGCTCGTGTATGGCGAGTTGCGTAAGATCGCGCACCGCCAGCTGGCTTCGGAACGCGCCGGCCACACGATGGATTCTGTCGCGCTGGTCAACGAGGCCTTCGTCAAGCTCGTCAACCAACGCGATCTCACGCCGCAGAATCGCGCCCATTTCTTTGGCGCCGCGGCTGGCGCCATGCGGCGCATTCTGGTCGACTATGCGCGCGCACGGCGCGCCGCCAAGCGCGGGTCTGGCGAGGGAGCCGTTCCCATCGAGCTTGTTCAATCCATGCTCTCCGACTCGGGCGCCGAAAACCTGCTCGATCTCCACGATGCCTTGAAACGCCTTTCCGAAATCGACGCCCAGGCGGGACAGGTCGTCGAGTGCCAGTACTTCGGCGGCATGACGTATGAGGAGATCGCGGTGGCGATGGGGATTAGCGTGATGACCGTGCGCCGCCGCTGGCAGTTCGCGCGCGCTTGGCTGGCACGCGAACTCGGCGAGGCGAAGGAATGAACCCCCAAGAGCGCGATCGCCGCGCCTTCGAACTTTTTCTCCAGGCCGTCGAGCTTGCCGCCGCAGAACGCGCCGCATTCTTGGGCGCGGAATGCGGCGACGATGCGGATCTCCGCCACGAAGTCGACGCGCTGCTGCAAGCGGACGAAGGCTTTGCGTCCGGCGAGCCGCTGCCGGCAATCCTGCGCGCCTCCCGCGTTCGCGACGTGATGGGGCAGGCCCTCGGCGCGTGGAGCAACGACAACGACGATGGCATGGGTGCGCCGATCGCAGCCGAAGAGATCCCCGAACGCGTCGGCCCGTACCGCATCCTCCGCAAGGTCGGCGAGGGCGGCATGGGCGTCGTCTACGAGGCCGAGCAACTGCAGCCGGTGCGCCGCACGGTGTCGCTCAAGCTCATCAAGTGGGGCATGGATACGAAGGAAGTCATCGCGCGCTTCGAGTCCGAGCGCCAGGCACTGGCGTTGATGAATCATCCGGCCATTGCGAGCGTCTACGACGCCGGAGCGACGGAACAGGGCCGCCCGTACTTCGCGATGGAGTTCATCCACGGGATCCCCATCACCGACTACTGCGACAAGCATCGCCTGACGATTCCGGAGCGGCTCGATCTCGTGATTCAGGTTTGCGAGGGAGTGCAGCACGCGCATCAGAAAGGAATCATCCATCGCGACATCAAGCCGGCGAACGTTCTGGTGATGGTGCAGGATGGCCGGCCGGCGCCGAAGATCATCGACTTCGGCATCGCGAAAGCGACCTCGCAACGGCTCACCGAGCACAGTGTCTTCACCCAGGTCGGCCAGCTCGTCGGCACGCCGGCCTACATGAGCCCCGAACAAGCCGAGATGACGAACCTCGACGTCGACACGCGCACCGACGTTTATTCGCTCGGCGTGCTGCTCTACGAGTTGCTCGTGGGCGCGCAGCCGTTCGACGCCAAGGAACTCCGCAAGACGCCGATCCGCGAGATTCAACGCAAGCTGCGCGAGATGGAGCCGCCGCGTCCGAGCACCAAGGCCGGCACGTTGGGAGCGGACGCCACAGCCTCCGCCTCCAACCGCCGGCTCGATGGCAAGGCGCACGTCAAACAACTGCGAGGCGATCTCGACTGGATCACGATGCGGGCGCTCGAGAAGGACCGCACGCGTCGCTATGCGACGCCCACCGATCTCGCCGCCGATCTCCGGCGCTACTTGAAGGACGAACCCGTCCTGGCCGGCCCGCCGAGCACCACCTATCGATTGCGCAAGTACGCCAAGCGCAACCGCGTGCCGCTGGCCTTCGTGGGGACGGTGTTCCTGGCCTTCAGTCTCGCGCTCGCCGAGTCGAACCATCAGCGCGGCAAGCTGCGCATCGCGCGGGACGAGGCGGAACTGGTGATCGCCTCGCTGGAAGACTTGTTGGCTTCCGCCGATCCGAACAAGCGCGGCCGGGACGCAACGGTGCGTGAGGTTCTCGAGGACGCGTCGAGCAAGATGGCAACGCAGTTCAAGGGCCAGCCACGCGTCGAGGCACGACTGCGCTTCACCGTCGGCAAGACGTACCTCGCCCTCGGCGAGTACGACCAGGCCGAGTCGAATTTGAAACGCGCCATCGAAGTCGCGGCGCGCGAGCTGGGACCCGAGAATCCGGAGACGCTGCGATCCAAGGTGGCACTGGCCGACGTGCATCGCGAGCAGGGGCGCTACGATGAATCCGAGGCGCTCTTGAAGGAAACGCTCGACATCCGGCGCCGGGTGCTCGGTCCGGAGAATCCGCAGACGCTCGCAACCATGACGAGCCTCGCCAGCATCGAGGTGTACCAGAAGCGCGCCAAGGAGGCCGAGACACTTGGCCGCGAGACGGTCGAACTCAACCGGCGCATCATGGGCCCGGAGCATCCGCAGACGCTCATTTCAATGCACTACTACGCGCGCGCTTTCCAAGACCAAGAGCGCTGGGGCGAAGCAGAGACACTCTTCAACGAAACGCTCACCATCAAGCGCCGAGTGCTTGGCGACGATCACCTGGAGACGTTGAAGACAATGAATGATCTGGCCAACGTCTACATGAGCGAGAGGCGTGTTCCGGAGGCGGAAGCACTCTATATGGAGACTCTCGAGGGCCAGCGCCGCGTGTTGGGAGTGCAACACACGCACACGCTTATCACCATGTACAATTTGGGTTTCTTGTATATGCGGCAGAACCGCTACGACGCCGCCGAGAAGATGCTTCTGGAAACCCTGGCACTCGACCGCAAGGTGAGAGGCGAGAAGCATCCTTCCACACTCGAGACCGAATACACGGTTGCTTGTGTTCAGGCTCGCGCCGGGAAGCGCCGGGAAGCACTCGACACGCTGCACCACATGGCGAACATGGGCTTCGACGGCACCTCCATCGACGGGGACACGGATCTTGCATCGCTCAAGGGCGACCCGGAGTTCCAGGCGGTGGTCGCCGAAATCAAGCAGCGCTCCAAGAGCAAGTAATGACCTCGAGAGCGCACCACTGTTGCTTGTCCGCATCGCGACGATTGTTTCTGGAGTGTTACAAATTGGCAAGGATGCGAACGGGCGAGGCGACGCCTCAAATCGCGCTCGGCGCCGCGCAATCGGCGCGTGACGCCGGGCTGCGATACGCGAAGGATAGCCAGCCCGGTATTCGCCGGATCGGCGGGCCCAAGCGGTTTTGTTACGTCGGCGCCGATGGGCGGCCGGTACGCGAAGAGCGGATCGTCGAGCGAATCCGCCGGCTGGCGATCCCGCCCGCCTGGGTCGACGTGTGGATCTGCCCCTACGCGACGGGCCACCTGCAAGCGACCGGGCGCGATGTGAAGAATCGCAAGCAGTACCGCTATCACCGCCGCTGGACCGAATCCCGCAACGAGACCAAGTTTGAACGCGCCGTAGAGTTCGCGGAAGCGCTGCCCGCGCTACGCCAACGCGTTCGAGCCGACCTGCAGCAAGCTGGCCTGCCGCGCACCAAGGTCTTGGCGACGGTCGCGCAGCTCCTGCAGTACACGTTGATCCGCGTCGGCAATGCCGAATACGCCCGCGACAACGACTCGTACGGACTCACAACACTGCGCTCCAAACACGTCCGGATCGAAGGCGAGACGCTGCGCTTCCGATTCCGCGGCAAAAGCGGCAAGGATCACGTCATCGATCTCCGCAACCGGCGGCTGGCGCGCATCGTGAGGAGTTGCCGCGATCTGCCGAGCAGCGAACTCTTCCAATATATCGACGAATCTGGAACCGTCGAAAGCATCGATTCGGGTGACGTCAACCTGTACCTACGTGAGCTGACCGGTGAGACCTTCAGCGCCAAGGATTTCAGAACCTGGGGTGGCACCGTAATCGCCGCGCAGGTGCTGCACGAACTCGGCGAGGCGTCCACCGCCGAGGAAGGCGCCAAGCGGGTCGTCGAATGCATCAAGCGGGTTGCGAAGCAGCTCGGCAATACCGCGGCCGTTTGTCGTAAGTACTACGTCAACCCGGTGATCGTCGATTGCTACCTGGACGGCTCGCTGACCGAAGCCATCGAAGGGCAAAGCGCTAGATCCGTACGTGCAGTCGATGGGCTGTCGGCGGTCGAGACCGCCGTACTCGAGTTGTTACGCCGCAACCGGGGTTCAATGCGCCGCGTCGCCTGATGGCGCGCGACCCTCATTCGCCCAGCCCGCGCAGGTCCTTCGCCCGGTTGCGGCTGACCGCGAGCCGGGTGCCGTCGGTCAAGACCGCCGCCATCTGGCCCTTGCCCTGACGCCGGAACGCCTTCACAAAATCCAAGTTCACGATGTGGGTGCGATGGATGCGGACGAAGCGCTCCGGGTCCAACCGGGTTTCGAGTTGGTGGAGGGCGATATGCAGGACGTGCTGCGCGGCTCCGACGTGCGCGGTCACATAGTCGCCTTGGGCTTCGAACCATGTGACGTCTTTGACCGCGACCGGGATGATCGCGCTGCCCGAGCGCACGAACAACCGGCTCATAGGGCCATTCCTCAGTGCCTCACGCAAGCGATCGAAGGCCGTCGCACTTTGTGGTTCACCGAGGGCGGCGCGCACCCGTTCGAGAGCACTCGCGAGTCGCTCGGGGCCAAACGGCTTGAGCAAGTAGTCCAGCGCACCCAGTTCGAACGCCGTCACCGCGTGTTGTGCGAATGCCGTCGTAAACACGACGAACGGCCGATGCTGAATCCGTGTGAGAACTTCCGTGCCCAGGAGCCCAGGCATTTGAATGTCGAGGAACACGAGTTCGGGGCGCAGTGTATCAATGGCTTCGACCGCGGCCGGTCCGCTTGCCGCCTCGCCGACGCACGCCACCCACTCGACGGCGTCCAGCATGTCACGCAGGCCGGCGCGCGCCACGGGCTCGTCGTCCGCGATCAGCACCGACACCTTCATGATGGAAGCACTCCCCGGCTCCGCTCACTCTGCGCCGGGCGGTCACCGTCGGACGCATGCGGAATGACGAGCGCCGCGGTAAAACCGCCGCCGTCCGCCATCGCCACGTCGAGCCGTGCCCGGCCGCCATACAGCGCTGCCAGGCGTTCACGCAAGCGCGCGAGGCCGGTGCCGCCACTCGCGGCGATTGCTGCCGGACTCGCACCTGCTCCGGTATCGTGCACCGTCACCGTCAGCGTGTCGTCCGACATGCGGCCCTGCACGGTCACGGTCGTGGGCTCCACACGCGGCGCTGCACCGTGCCGCACGGCGTTTTCGACCAACGTCTGCACTGCGAACGACGGCACGAGTGCAGCGCGTGCGTCGTCGGTCAAGTCGACCTGCACCTGCAGGCGGTCACCGAATCGAATCCGTTCGATATCCACGTAGCGCTCCACGAACGTCCACTCTTCGCCGAGCGACACCATGTCGCGGTTCTCCTCGATCGTCGTGCGGAGCAATGCCGCGATCTGTTCCGCAGCATGCGCCGCCTGCCGCGGCTCACGAGGAATGAGTTGCACAACGGTGTGCAGGGCGTTGAACAGGAAGTGCGGATTCAATTGCGCCCGCAACGCGGCGAGCTGCGACTGTACCGCGATCGCCTCGATGCGCGCCGCCCGCTCCGCCGCCTGATGGGCATAGGTCACACCCGCTACGATCACGTACAGCCAGACACCCGTCACGAGATACGGTCCGGCGCCCGGCCCGAGAACGAGGACCAAGGCGCGCTGCCGAATGCTCTCGATGGCGCTATTGGTCAGAAACCACGTGGTCGCGAAGACCGCCGCAGCCAGCAGATGCGCCGCCACGAAGCCCGGCCGCATCGGATGCGGCCACGGCAATCGAAGTGTCAAGCGTTGGACGCCCAACCCCAGTACTGCGGCAATCGCGATCATGCGGAAACCGATGAGAACTGCGGAAAGGAACCCGATCCCAGGATGCGCGGTCAGCAAGAGCGTCACGAACAACGCCCAGACCGGCGTCCAACCGATCAGCAATTGCAGCCAAATCCAGCGTCGTATCATGGGCGGCAATCCCCAAGCCGGCGTCCGGCCCTTTCACAAGGCTCACCGCGGAGCGATCGCCGCGACGCGTTTGGCCTCGATCTTCATGATGCCCTCGGTCCAGGTCTTGCCGTCATCGTACGAGCGGTCCTGCTGAAACCGGAAGCTGGTCGGCGTAATGGAGTAGAACCGCGTCCGCGACACATACGCGCGCCCCTCGGAGTCGGTCCCGTGGCCTTGTTGGTGCATTTCCCCGTCACGCCATTCGCCTGTCCCGGTCTGAAAGGTCGCCCGGTAGACATCCACGGATGATGAGTTCCAGTGCCGTGCCTTGGCATCGTACACGCGGACGCACTGGGTGAACGCCCGTGGATTTCCGGATTCATCGGTGAGCCGGATTTCGTCCTCGATCCCCCAACCATCCAACCCACGCCACACCTTCCAAATACCCGGGAACTTTGGAGTGCCGTGGATCTTTGCCGCGAGGCCCGCGACGTAGGGTTCGGCCACGATCTCCCATTGCCCGACCATGAAATCGAACTGCGAAACTTCGGTCGGGGCGGTGTATGAGGGCGGAGCACCATGCTGCGCGCCCGCGGGCAGAGCGGTCACAAGAAGTGCCGATGCGATGATGATCGAACGGATGGTCATGATTCCTCCAACGGGGGATCGCCACGACACAACGTACGCGCTCCAGCAACGGCAAACGGCGCCTTTTTCGCCCAACGGTTGCTCGAGGCCGTCGAACGGCGCCGCAAAACGGCACCCTGGACGCCCGAGTCGCGTATGTTCTCAGCATGAGTGAATCAGTGATCGTTCTACGCGATGTAACGAAGACCTACCAGACCGCGGCCGGCGGCTTCACGGCGCTTGCAGGCGTGAGCCTGCGCATCGAACCACGCGAGTTCGTCGCCGTCGTAGGCCCGTCGGGCAGCGGCAAATCCACCCTGCTCGGACTCCTGGCCGGCATTGACCGGCCGACACATGGCGAAGTGGAGGTTTGCGGGGCTGCCCTCCAGACGCTGCGCGAACGCGACCTGACGGCGTGGCGCGGCCGTGCCGTGGGCATCGTGTTTCAGTTCTTTCAGTTGCTGCCGACGCTGACTTCGGCCGAAAACGTCATGCTGCCGATGGACTTCTGCAGCACGTGGCCGGCGCGCGAACGCCGCAGCCGGGCGCTCGGGTTGCTCGATCGCTGTGGTGTCGCCGATCAAGCGGACAAGTTTCCGGCGACCCTCTCGGGTGGTCAGCAACAGCGCGTCGCCATCGCGCGAGCGCTCGCGAATGCGCCGGCGCTCTTGCTCGCGGACGAGCCCACCGGCAACCTCGATACGCGCACCTCGGAAACCATGCTGGAACTCTTTGCACGCCTGGTTGCGGACGGGCAAACCGTGGTGATGGTCACCCATGAACACAGCGCGCAACGTTATGCATCGCGCACCGTGACGATGGCCGATGGCCGCATCGAGGGCGCGCATGCGTAGCGTGAAGACTCGGCGCCCGGACGCGCTCGCGCCACGCTGGCGCAAGGTGTTGCGCGACGTCTGGCGGCACAAGCCGCGCACGCTGCTCGTGGTGCTCGCCATCACGATCGGCATTCTGGGGGCCGGCGCGGTGCTCGACGCCTGGTCGCTGGTGCGCCGTGGAACACGCAGCGAGTACCAAGCCAGCAATCCGGCCGCCGCAACGCTCAAGATCGATTCCACGGACGCGGCCCTCTTGGACCGCATTCGTGCGATGCCCGCCATCCGCGACGTGCAAACACGGCGCACGGCTGCCGGTATGGCGCGTGTGCCGGAGGGCATGCGTCCCGCGATTCTCTTTGCGGCCGATGACTTCAATGCGATCCGGATCGGCATCGTCAAGCCCGAGTCCGGTGCCTGGCCGCCGCGTGACGGGGAGATTGTCGTCGAAACGTCATCGGTGGAATTTGCCGGCACGGCGGTCGGCGATTCGATGTTCATTCAAATGGCCGATGCCGCGCCGCACTTCCTCCGGGTGGCGGGCATCGCACGTGACGTCGGCTTGGCCCCCGGCTGGATGGAGCATGTCGTCTACGGTTTCGTGACTCGTGCCACGTTGGCGCAACTCGGAGCACCGGCGGGCGACGAATTACAGATTGTCGTTGCCGACAAGACCCTCGGCCGCGATGCGGTGCGCCGTATTGCGAACGACGTCCGCGACGTCGTCGAAAGCACCGGTCGCACGGTATCGAATGTCGACGTCCCGGTACCGGGCCGCCACATCCATGCGGCGCAAATCGATTCCCTGCTGTTTACGCAAGGTGCGTTCGGCGTTCTGGCGATGCTCTTGAGCGGCCTTCTCGTGGTCAACCTGATTGCGGCAATGTTGGCGGGCCAAGTGCGCGAAATCGGCGTCATGAAAACGCTTGGAGCCGGCAGCCGGCAAATCGCCATTTTGTATTTGAGCCTGGCGGCCGTGCTCGGTCTGGTGGCCTGCGTGATCGCAATTCCAGCCGCGGCCGTGCTCGGGCGAATGTATGCGAACTTCACCGCCAACATCCTCAACTTCGATGTGGCGGGCTTCAGCATTCCACCCGTGGTGTTTCTGGTGCAACTGGCGGTAGGCGTCCTCCTGCCGGTGGTTGCAGCATCGTTTCCGGTGGCACGCGGCTGCCGGATCCCGGTGGCACAGGCACTGCGCGACATCGGCATCGATGCCACTTCCGGCAGCTCGGGCGGCCGTTTGCTGCAGCATGCAGGCGGCCTGTCGCGCCCGATCTTGCTGGCGTTACGGAACGCCTTCCGGCGCCGGCAGCGGATGTTTCTGACACTCATCGCACTGGCCACGGGCGGCGCCGTGTACCTGGGCGCGCTCGATTTGCGGGCGGCGATCAGTGGCTCGGTCGACTTGCTCTTCGCTGCGAATCGTTACGACATGGCGTTGCGCTTCGCAGCCGCGCAGCCACCCGATAGCTTGGAAGCCATCGTCGCCGCGGTCCCGGGCGTGGCGCGCACGGAAGCGTGGGGCGCCGCCCGCGCCGCGTTCCGCGAGGCGGATGGCCGGCTCGGCAGCACATTCCCAATCAGCGCACCACCCGCGGCAACGCAAATGTTCGTGCCGTCCTTCCGAAGCGGCCGGTGGCCGGGCCCCGGCGATGGCAACGCGCTCGTGGTGAATCGCCGTTTACTGTCGGATGAACCACGCTTGGGCCAAGTGGACACGCTGACGCTCGTCATCGGCGGGCAGGCGGTGCAATGGAAAATCGTCGGCGTCGTCGACACCGGGCCGTCACCGGTGGCCTACACCTGTCGCGAAACCCTCGCCCGCATCACCGGAAAGAGTCGCATGGACCGCGTCGTGGTTGCGGCGACCGCAAGTGGACCCGCAACCCGCCTCGATTTGATTCAGCGACTGCGCACGACTGGAGAAGCGCACGGCATCGCCGTGCAATCGAGCCAACACATGGAGCCCGCCCGCCGGGTCATGGAAGATCACCTACTGATGGTCGCCGGATTCCTAGGCGTCATGGCGCAGCTCATGATCGTGGTCGGCGGATTGGGTCTAGGCTCCACCATGAGTCTCGGCGTCCTCGAACGCACCCGCGAGATTGGCGTGCTGCGCGCGATCGGCGCTCGCCATCGCTCCATTCTCTTCATGGTGCAAATCGAGGGGCTCGTCGTCGGCATTCTCAGTTGGGCGATTGCGCTGCCGCTCTCGATTCCAATGAGTGTCGTGCTCGGCAAAGCCTTCGGCCGGATCATGCTCCCGGTGCCAGTGATCTACCTGCCCCAACTGTCGGCTGTCTTGCAGTGGCTGGGAGTCGTCATCGCAGTGTCGATCGTCGCCTGCGCCTGGCCGGCCTTTCGTGCCACCCGCATTCCTACCGCTGCGGCACTCGCGTACGAGTGAAATCTGCGCGGCTGTGCAATGCGACTGTGCCGCCGCGATCGGTGTCGTGACGCCAGGGCCGCGTCTGAGCTAGAATGTGCCGATGATCAGACGAGACCCGCGAATCGTTGCCGTCGCCGCCGCCATCGCCGCTGTGCTGTTCGCGCTCGTGTCCTTCATCGTTCGGGCCCACTATTACGCCCCGTGGATGGACGATGACGCATTCATCTCCTATCGGTATGCGCGCAACCTGGCGCGCGGCTTCGGCCTCGTTTACAACGTCGGCGAACGTGTCGAGGGGTACTCGAATTTCCTCTGGACGATCTTGCTTGCGGGTGCGCACAAGTTGGGCGCGCCGCTTCCTGAAAGCGCTCGGGCGATGGGCGTCACGTTCGCCCTTGCAACGGGACTGCTGCTTCTCGCGCTCCGCATGCTGCCGGCAGGGACTCCGGGCGTCAGGGTACGGCCGCTCTTCATCGTCATCCCAACGGTGGTGCTCTGGCTGACGGACTCCTGGGCCGCCTGGGCGGTCGGGGGGCTCGAGAACCCGCTGGGTGCGTTCCTTGTCGCGGCGATGTTCCTCTATTACTTCCGGTCGCTCGGCACCGGCAATTCACTGCGTGCGACCGCGGCAGCGGGCCTGCTCGCGACACTTGCAGCACTCACCCATCCTTCGTACGCGCTGTTTGGTCTCATCGTGGGCGCGCATTCCATTGCAACGGTCGTCCGCTCGCGTTCGTTGCGCCGCCCCATCGCGTTGGTCGTGCCCGCTCTCGCGATCGGAGTGCCCTACATCGCGTGGAAGTTGAGCTACTACGGCCACGTGTTACCCAACACTTTTCGCGCCAAGGTCGGACTGACACCCGCGGCGCTCGACCGCGGGCTGCGAAACTTGGGAGAAGTCGTCACCGGCCTGCCGATCGTCGGGATCGTCCCGGTCGCGGTGGCGATCTGGCTCATCGCGCGGCGCGACGGCGATCCGCGACCGTGGCTGCTCCTTGCTGCCATCGGCGCGTATGCCGCCTACACCGTCGGCATCGGCGGCGAGGCTTTCCCGGCATTCCGGCTCTTTCTCGTGGTGCTGCCTTTGGCGTGTCTACTCCTGCAGTACGCACTCGCCTCGGCCTCGACCATGGGCCGGTCTGGCCCCGCCGTCTCGCTCGGGATCGCATTCGTGGCGACCTTGGGACTTGGTGCCGCGAACCGTGCAAGCGAGCGCGTGCGCGTGCTCGACACCGCGGTAGAGACCGACCTCTTGGGGTTGTTCCGTGCCGTCGGACTCGAACTCAAGCGGATCCTGCCGCCCGATGCCCTCGTCGCGCACTCCGGTGCGGGTGTGATCGCGTTCTACTGCGAACTGCCGTTTCTCGACACACTCGGCCTTACCGACGCGCACATTGCGTCGCGCACCATCCGCAACATGGGCGAGGGTGCGGCCGGGCACGAAAAGGGCGACGGCCGTTACGTTTTCTCGCGGCGACCGCACGTCATCATCGTCAGCGGCATTCCGATCTCGACCTTCAAACCGCGCCTGCTAGGCGATCGCGAGTTGCTGTCGATCCCCGAGTTTCCGCAGGTCTACGAGCGCAGTGTCATGGACGTGCGCTACATCCCGCGCGGCGCCGGCAAAGAGCGGTCGGTGCCCGTTCCGGTGTTCGTCCGCAAGGAACTCGTCGGGCCATGAGAAGGCGGCGCGCCCCGGTCGCAGACTGCGAATCCCGCAACAACCGGCACCGTTCCGGCGTACGACGGAAAATGATGCGCATCAAGCAACGCTCGCTCATTCTGATCGTATGCGGGGCGGCAGCAAGTGGTCTCCTCACGCTCGCGGGCTGCCTTTCGTGGCGGTCGCCGCCATTCTACGAGCTGACGCAGAGTCCTCCGCTCCCCGCTCCAATCCTGACCCAGGCGCAGTACGACTCGGTGCATGCGTTCTTCCCGCGGCCCTATGTCCTGCGTTGCGACAGCGGCGCGGCGCAGTTGCTGGTGTATGGCGCGAGCCACACCCGCGACCGCAATGACCCGCAGATCGCCGATCTCCGGCGCCAGTTCGTCGAGTTCCACCCGACGGTCGTGTTGGTGGAAGGACGCCCGGGCGGGCCGCTCGCCGGGCTGCGCGATCCCGTGGCCCAGTTCGGCGAGATGGGCGAGGCCGTACGCCTCGCGCGGCGCGCGCGATGCCGGATCTGGACGTGGGAGCCCTCGAAGGAGGCCGAGATCGCCGCACAGCTGACCCGTTTCCCGCCAGCGCACGTCGCGATGTTCTACGTCTTGCGCCCCTATTTCGGGCAAGTGCGGTTCGGCAAACCCGCGGATCCGGCAGGGTTCGTTGAACCGTTCCGCAAGAAGCGCACCCGCTGGAAAGGACTCGAGGGCCAACTACCGTCGATCGCGGTCATCGATTCCATCTGGAGGCAGGATTTGGCGGGACTTCCCGATTGGCGTGAGACATCGGACGAATACGGCTGGCCGGGAGTGCTGAGCGATATTGCCGCGCGCTCGAATGCGATGCGCGACGAGCACTTGACTCAGCTGCTGCTCGAACTCACCGGGCGTGGCGAACGCGTGTTTGCCGTCGCCGGGTCGTCGCATGCCGTCAAGATCGAACCACCGCTGACGGCAGCGTGCGGCCGGCCGTTGCGCTAGTCGCGAGGCGTCTGCGCTACCTGCCAAAGCTCGGTGTACTTGTCGCCCACGGAAGCATCCAATTGCGCCCCGAAATCCGGTGTCAATTCGTTGGCGCGAATCAGCGTAATCACGTCCGCCAAATCTTGTAGACGATCGGGCGCCGTCATTCCAGAAGCGAGTTTGAGTTCGAGGAGCGTTCGGAGGTCGACCACTCGCATGCCGGCTTCGGGTTTTTGGATGGCACTGGGGTCGGGGAATCGAATCGCCTTTGGTTTCCCGTCACCAGGGTAGTCACCGGCAATCAAAAAATCGATTGGCACACCCGTTTCGGCGTCGCGGACACCGCGTGACCCGGGGAATTTCTCGGCGTAGCCGCGGCCAAGCAAGTGCGTCCTGAATCGCTCGAGTCCCTGTGAAGTCACCAAGATGTTCACATCCCCAGTCAACCGCTGATGCCCATGCGCGTAGACGGCTAAACCACCAACCAGGGCGAAGTCGACGCCGAGCTCTTGCAGTGCGTGTTCGACCCGCGCCAACGTCCGATGTACCTTCGAGCCGCCGGCGAAGAAGGCGTCCACTTCCTGGATCCTCTTATCCAATGATTCTTCCATCACGGTGAGGATACCCTCGCGTGGGGCAGGCCGCCAGCGGCGACCGTACGGCAGCTTCGACAACGCGACTGTCGCATTTCTGTTACGCTCCCGCCATGAAGGTGCACGCTTCCAACGCGTTGGTGATCGTGAATCCCGCCTCCGGACGGGATAACGGCGCACGCATCCAAGAACTGCTGCGGAACCGGCTCGCAAGCGACGGGTGCGGTTGCGTGCAACGTTTGACGACGGGGGCAGGCGACGCTGCCGCCTGGGCTGCCGGTGCCGGCATGGAGGGGTTCGATCTGGTGATCGCAGTCGGCGGCGACGGGACCCTGGCCGAGGTCGTGGGTGGCATGTGCAAGGCACAGCGACGGGTACCGATCGCCTATGTGCCCGCCGGATCCGCCAATCTCGCGGCGCGCGCGCTGGGGATCGAAAGCGCCGCCGATGCCGCCGTCGAAACCGTTGCAACCGGCGTCGCCGTACCTTTCGACGTCGGAGTGCTTCCGGAACGCGATCGCTACTTTCTGGTCGCAGCCGCGATCGGCTACCCGGCGTCGCTGGTTCGCGACGCACCGCGGGCGCTGAAGAAGCGTTTTGGGTTCTTGGCCTATCTCATCGGCGCGTTGCGGAACGCCGGTCACGTCGTCCGGCCCGAGCGCTTCGAGATCGAAACCGAATACGGCCGCCGCGTCTATCGCGCCCACACCGTGGTCGTAATGAATACCAGCGTCGATCTTGGAATCCCCATGCTGCCGAGCGCGAACCCGCATGACGGCCGGCTCGACATCACGGTCATGACGACGCGCAACTGGTGGGGTGTGCTGCGTGTCTTGGTGGCGGCACTCCTGCGCCGCCCCCACAACGCCGAGGTCATTCAGTTCAGCGCGAAGCGCGTGCGCATCACCGCGCATCCCGCGCACCCGATCCACTTGGATGGCGAGATGGTAGGACCCACGCCCGTCCTGGTCGAGGTGTTACCTGCAGCGGTCGAACTGGTGCTCCCAGCTCCGCAAGCGGACCGCCCCACCGGCGGGGCGGTCCTTCTTGCGTCCGTCGCGGCAGCATTCCAACGCAGCTCGAGCGGGCGAGCCGACTAAGCCCGTCGTCGCGTCGTGGTTCGCACTCCGCCCGACTTCAGGAACCCACCGTGACGGGGTCACCGGTCTGATGGTCGGTGATCTGGAACCGCAGAAACTCATGAACCGCGTCGCGGGCCTGGCGATCGCGCGTCAGAATCAAGACCCGGGCGCCGCGGTCGGTCGCCTCCCAGTGATACACGATCGATGACCGCAGCCGTTTCATGGTCGCGGCACCGGTAGGGAGCTGGCCGTGAATCTGCACCGGCATGCTGAAATCGCCCTTCGCGAATGTTTCGGCCACGGCCTTGAGATGATCGCGAATGAGCGTAACGCTGGCGCTGTCGTCGGCACTGTTCGCTTCGACGCGGATCTCGCCGCCGTCCTTCGACAGCGAAAAGTGATGCGTTGTCTTTTGGTGGTCGAACCCCATCACGGCATCGCCGTGCTGGTTGACCGCATCGAAGTGACTGTCGGTTGTACTGCCGGTGGATGCCTTGGCATTCATCGGGCAGTCCTTGGTGCCCATCAACGGACATGCAGCGGTGCCGTGCGGCTTGTCGGCTGCCGCGACCGAGATTGCGAACACGATCGCGCCGGCAAATACAACGTGATCCAGTCGGACGATCTTCATGGTTTTCTCCATCGATCGGGGTTCTGCTTGCGACCCTTGGCGACCGCCCGGCGCTGCGGTTTCCCAAGGCTCTGCCGTTCGGTCTCGCCGAGCGCATCCAGCAACCCTGCCCGCTGGCCGCGGGGTAGTCCCGCAAGCCGCCGGTCCCAGTCACGCAGCAACTTGCGGAGACCGGCCCGGAACTGCTCGAGTTGCTCGATCCGCTCCTCGACGTCTCGCAACTTCCCGGCCGTCAAGGCGCGCACGGTGCGGCATGGCGTGCCGCCCGCGTCGCGTACCTTGAGCACCCGGGCCAGCTCACGCAGCGTGAAGCCCACGGCCAGGCCGTTCTGAATCAACCGGACCCGTTGCTCGGCTTCGGGCGGATAGATCCGGTAACCGCTTGCCGTCCGCGGCGGCCGCGGCAGAATGCCGAGCCGCTCGTAGTGGCGCAGCGTATCGGCACTGACGCCGGTCCTTTGTGCGAGCTCTCCGGACCAGCAGCCCGGTCCTGGTTCACGGTGCGTTGCCATAGAGGATGAGAAACCCTGGAACGGGTTCCGGGGTCAAGCGGGTTTGATCGGCCCTCCCTGCCGCCATAACCCTGAGGCTCTCCGCTGCTAGACTGGCCACCATGAAGTTGCCAGCGGCATGCGTTCTTTTCGCCCTGGCGACCGGCGTCGCCGCCGAAGAGCCTTGTCCATCTCCGGTCTTGCCGGCCTACGCCCACAACGACTATGAAAATCAGCGGCCGCTATTCGACGCGCTGCGCCTGGAATACCGCGGCGTCGAGGCGGACGTGTTTCTCGTCCACGGCGAGCTCCGAGTCGCCCACGACCGGCGCGGGACGCGCGCCGGCCGTACCTTGCAGTCGCTCTACCTCGACCCGTTGCGCGACATTGTCGTCCACTGCGGTCGAGTGTGCACCGACTCGGTGCCCTTTCTCCTGAACGTCGAGATCAAGGAGGCATCACCCGCGGCGTATGACACGCTGTCTGCAGTATTACGGCGCTATCCGGACCTTCTGAGCGCGGTCGATCGCGGCACGAAGCCGTCGACAGCCGTCGAGGTCGTTCTCGTCGGATGGCATCCGCCGATTGCGGTGCTGGAGCGCGACCCGGGTCGTTGCGCAGGCGTGCAGCAGCAAGTCATGTCGCAATCCACGCCACCGGACTCGAGCGCCGTCGTGCGCCTCGTCAGTCTCAACTATGGAAAGACCATCCGCTGGTCGGGCCGCTCGCCGCTCCCGGCGAGCGGTCGAGCGTGGTTGCAGGCTCTCGAGCGCGCCAAACGCGCCGGCCCCCGCCGGATCGCACGCGTCTACAACGTGCCGCCGAATGCAGAGATCTACCGCGTCCTTCTCGAATCCGGCGTCGATCTCATCGGCACGAAGGATCTCGAGGCCACGCGGCGCGCCCTCGTGCCGCCCCAACGCTGAGCGGTGCTCGATCTCAACCTCGACCTGCGCCAGCTCGCGACGCTCCTGCCCCGTTACCCACTCGCTTCCCTCCCCGCGGTGCGGCAGACGGTCGGCCCGTGTTCTCAGCCCTTGCCTTCCCATTCGCGCGCGGACCGGGATCACGTTTCGACGCCCGCCGCGTCTCGATGGACGGCTGCCATTGACCTGTCGGCTCGGTGGTGCTCCTGCCCACTTGTCGGCAGCATCCCACGCGGCATGGGAGCGGCAGTACACTGGACCCATGGCTGTGCGTAGAGCTGCTCCCAAGAAGGCCGAGCCGGAAGCGTCCCGGAAACGGAACCGCCCCGCGGCAGCCGGCTCGCGCGCGGCCGCACCCGAGAGCGTCGATGACTCGTCCCCGGCGGCCGCGCCCGCGCCGGCTCGTATCGACCTCGAGCGCCTGGCGCCTGCAGCCCGGGCGCTCGCCGCCGGCACGCCGCCGCTCTATATCGGTACGTCGGGTTTTTCGTACACCGAGTGGCGCGGTTTCTTCTATCCCGACAAGCTGGCCAGCAAGGGCTTCCTGCCCTTCTACGCGGCATGCTTCCCGACCACCGAGATCAACAACACGTTTTATCGCATCCCTCGCCTCGCCATGACCGAACAATGGGCCGCGGCGGTGCCGGATGATTTTCGCTTTACGCTCAAACTCTCGCAGCGCGTCACCCATATCAAGCGCCTCAAGGACGTCGACCAAGAGATGAGTTGGTTCGCGGCCGCAGCCCTCGGCCTTGGAAGCAAGTTGGGACCCGTGCTCGTGCAGTTGCCGCCCAATTTCAAGAAAGACGTCGAACGGCTGGCGGCGTTTCTCGCCAAGCACGCGCCGCGCGTCAACTTGGCATTCGAGTTCCGGCACGCCTCCTGGTTCGACGATGAGGTTTATACGCTCCTGCGGTCACACAACGCCGGGTTCGCGGTCGTCGAAATGGAAGAGGGCGATACGCTGCCACGCCCCCGCCTCGTGACCGGGCCGTTCGTCTACATGCGGCTCCGGAAAGGCCTCTATGCGCCCGGGGAACTCGCCGATTGGGCCGCTTGGATGCGATCGCAATCCGTCCCCGTCTACTGCTATCTGAAGCACGACAATCAGGCGCCGGTGCTTGCAGCGGCGCTCGTGCAAGCGTTCACACCCGGCGCCCCCTGAAACGCGAAACGCCCCTTGGAGGGGCGTTTCGTGACCTGCACTCCGCAGCGCGCAGCGCAATGCTCTCGACAGGAAAACTACTTCGCAGCTCCCTGCAATTCATCCAGCTTACGCTTGGCGCGCTCGTTCTTCGGATCCAGCTCGACGGCCTTCCTGTAGGCCTCGATCGCCTTGTCCTTCGCGCCGGCTGCCAACTGTGTTTCGCCGATCATCATCTGAACCCGTCCCGACTTCGGGTTCATCTCGGCGTTCAGATTGAGCAGCGTCAACGCATCGGCCATCTTCTTGTCGTTCGCGAGCCGCTCGGCCATCTGGTTCAAAGGCTGCTCGCCGAAGTCGAACGCATCACGCCCGTAGTACTTGTCGCGCAATTCGCGATAGCGCGCCACCGCACCGTCGACACCCTTGTCGGCCATCGTCCCGGTCAATACATCCTGCAGGCTGCGCGGTTGCATCTTGCCGTGATGGCACGTGGCGCAGGCCACTTGCACGCGCTCTTCGCCCGCCTTGAGCTTCACCTGAGTGATCCACTTGCTGTTCAGATCTTGCGTCATCTTCATCATGACGCGGGCGGTGGCTTTTTCCGGCTTGTCGTCGGACGCCCAGTTCCAGGTCTGCATCGGCTTTGTTTCGTCGCCGACGTGGCACGCGAGACAACGCACCCCAAGCGCACCCGCGAAGCCGCGCATCGTGTCATGCAGCGCTTCTTCGGAGATGTCCTTGGGCAGCACTTGCAAATTCTTGAAGCCCTCGGATGCCTCCGCCGCGGCAGCCGGTGCCTTGGCCGGCTGCGCCGTCGCGGTGTTCACGAGCAGCATTGTCGATGCGGCTGCCAACCCAATGACCGGCAGAATCACGCGGGCGTGCAGGATTTCCCGCTTGCGACCGCGTCGGCCCACCGGCTGAAACGTACGATTCTTCATGTCGAAGATCCCTCCCCGTACCACAGGTCCGGGGAAGATAGCCGGAAGCGGCCCGACGGCGCCAGAGGGGTTTTATTCGGCGTTCTTCTTGCGTTCGATCGGTGCGCCGAGCGCCGCGAACTTCTCTTCGATCTGCTCGTACCCGCGGTCGATATGGTAGACGCGCGAGATCTCGCTGCGCCCTTGGGCCGTAAAGGCGGCCAGGATGAGCGCCGCGCTGGCGCGCAGGTCGGTTGCCATGACCGGTGCACCCGACAATTTGGACGCCCCGGTCACCACCGCGATGTTACCGTCGAGCCGAATCTTGGCACCCAAGCGCCGCAACTCTGCAACGTGCGTGAAGCGATCCGGGTAGATCGTCTCGGTGATGAGACTGACACCATCTGCCACCGCCATCGCCGCCATGAACTGGGCTTGCAAGTCGGTCGCGAAGCCCGGGTACGGGGCGGTGATGACGTCAACAGCCTTGAGTCCGTTGGCGCGCCGGATCCGGACCCACGTATCGCCGGTTTCGATCACGGCGCCGGCTTGCGAGAGCTTGTCGAGTAGCGACTTCACGTGTTCGGGCACGCAGTGCGTCACCGTCACGTCGCCGCCCGTCATCAAGCCCGCGATCAGGAAAGTGCCGGCCTCGATGCGATCCGGCATCGTGACGTGCTCGAGTGGCCGGAGCGCCTTCACGCCTTCGATCTTGATCGTGTGTTTGCCGGCATTCTCGATCTTGGCGCCGGCGTGATTGAGCGCCTCCGCCAAATCCGGGATCTCGGGTTCGCGCGCCGCGTTCACCAGCAGCGTCGTGCCTTCCGCCAGCACGGCCGCCATCATCACGTTGATGGTCGCCCCGACGCTCGGGATCTCGAAGAAAATCTCGGCGCCCTTGAGCCCATTCGGCGCTTTGGCGTCGATGAAACCATGTTCGATGTCGATCTTGGCGCCGAGCTTCTCCATGCCCATCAGGTGCAAGTCCACGGGCCGCGGGCCCCAGGCGCAACCGCCCGGCAAGCTGACGCGCGCCCGGCCCTTGCGCGCCAGAAGCGGCCCGAGCGCATAGATGGAAGCGCGCATGGTCTTGACCAGCTCATAGGGTGCTTCGCAGAAGTCGAAATCGCGCGCATCGATGTGCATGGTGCCGCGCTCGTGATCGACGCGCGCACCGAGCACGCGGAGCAAATGCGCCATGGTTTCGGTGTCGCGCAGGTGCGGAACGCGCTGCAGCGTGCTCACGCCTTCGGACAAGAGCGCTGCGGTCATCACCGGCAGAACGGCGTTCTTGGCGCCGCTCACCTCGACGGTGCCTTGAAGCCGAACCGGTCCTTCGATTACGAAGCTATCCACCGCGCTCCCCCTCGTCGTCGTCCAACCCCGCGCGTCAGCGCGTTCCCAGCACGATGCGGTCGAGTCCCGCGTAGTCCTGCAACAACGTCACGTCCTGCAGGCCTGCAGCACGGAACAGTTCGGTCGCAGCCGCCCCCTGCCGGTGGCCGATCTCGACCGCCAACATCCCTCCTGGCGACAGAAACTGCAAGCCTCGGGTGCACAGGTAGCGATGGAAATCGAGTCCGTCATCGCCGCCGTGCAACGCTTGGTGCGGTTCGTGATCCCGCACCACCGGATCCAACCCGATCATTTCGTCCGTCGTCACGTACGGCGGATTGGACACGACGCACGCCATCGTGCCCGCGAGATCCGGCGCCAGCGCCTCGAAGCGGTCCATGACCAAGACGTGGACGCGCTCGGCGACAGCATGACGGCGGGCGTTCCCCGCGGCGACAGCCGCCGCGCCCGGGCTCGCATCGGTCGTCCAGACCTCGACATGGGGAAGGTGCACAGCCAATGCCACCGCGATCGCTCCACTGCCGGTTCCGAGCTCCAGAACGGCGGCGGTCCCCCGTCCGGCCAACTTCGCCAAGCGCTTCTCGACCGCGTCCACCAAAAGCTCGGTTTCCGGACGCGGCACCAGGACGCGCGGATCGACGGCGAACGTCAGGCCCAAGAACTCGGCGTCGCCTTCCACATATTGGAGCGGCTGGCCGCTGCCATAGGCGCGGACCAAAGCCCGAAAGGCCGCAAGCACGGCCTCGTCGATGACTTGCTCGGTGCGCAGGTACAAATCGACGCGGCGGCAGCCCCAGGCGTGGGCCAAGAGGCGCTCGGCGGCCAAACGCGCCGCCGGCCGGCCCTTTTCGATGAAGTAGGCGGTCGTGGTCTTGAGAAGTTCGAGGCTCGTCCAGGTCCGCGTCGCCATGCCCGTCATTCTCCCAAACCACTCCCCAGACAGGTACCGCTGAACTTGTTTCCGAACGGTGCGTGAGTGCCTGACCGCCCGCCGTCGTCGGCACCGCGGCGAGGAGCCCTACAGCGTCCGAACCGGCTCGGGTTTTCGACCGGTGATCCGGAGCGACCGCCCATTCCACCATGGCACGCTGATCGGTGTATCGACAAGTCCCGAGGCAAGACAAAAGTGGGTCTCCGTTCGATCGTTCCCTTGGAAAGCGGTCAATGCTGTAGCGCCACCCGCTGCTTCCATTGCTCACTGTTCACGCCCTTGATGATGAGCCACAAACAGAGAGAGAGCTCGCCGACGAAGGCCGGTGCCAAGATGGCGGGAAACATCGCTGCCGCGAAGGAAGGCGCTAAAAGCAAAGCGAAGCTGTTCGTCAGATAGCACAGGCCGGCAATCAAGATCAGAAGACCAAGGACTCTTGGGAAGTATCCGGATCTGAAGATCAGATAGCCGCGAACCAAGCATGCGAAGCCAAAAAATATGAGCCCGATGCCAAAGCCAAAGCCGTGCGCCTTGATTGCCACAGAAGACAGCGCATGCAGCTGCTCGGGCGAGAAGGCTTTCAAGAAGCCGGCGTCTTCTTGCAGGAAAATGGGAACCAAAAGGTTGAGCTTGTTGGCGGCCAAGACCGCGGTCTGCACCAGATTCATCAAAGTTGCCAACAACGCGAGGCTCTTGCTGACCGGCCTGAGCAACAAGTAGAGGACCACGATCACCGGTACATCACAGACGTGCATCAGGATGTCGCCGGCGATGCCGGCGCGCCAAAGAACATTGGAACCCGAAATGTTACTTGCAGTAGCGGCCGCGTCGCCGGAAACGACGAGTGTGCCTCGTACGAACATCTCTCCGAAGAGGCCGAGAAGGATGATGGCGAGATACAACACGCCGCCAAGACGCGCGTAGAGCTGCGGGGACCGTTCAATGGAAGAGTGCATCATTTGACGTTCGCTTACCTTGCCTGTGCGACGCCCAATGCGGCGCTCAATCCGCTGCCAGCAAGGCCCGCTGATGGTCGGTGACGAGCGCTTGGATGATATCGCTCAAGTCGCCGTCCAGGATCCCCGCTAAATTGTGCACCGTCAACCCGATACGGTGGTCGGTGAAACGTGACTGCGGGAAATTGTAAGTGCGAATCTTGTCGCTGCGCTCCGCACTGCCGATCTGCGACCGGCGTTCGTCGGCGCGCTTTTCATCGCGCTCGGCGCGCTGCTTCTCGAACAAGCGCGAACGCAGGATCTTGAGCGCCTTGTCCTTGTTCTTGAGCTGCGAACGTTCGTCCTGGCAACGCACTTCGAGGCCGGTCGGCAA
Organism: bacterium; assembly: GCA_031362565.1. Taxonomy (GTDB): domain Bacteria; phylum Krumholzibacteriota; class Krumholzibacteriia; genus JANLSU01. The sequence continues at coordinate 34,245 of JANLSU010000003.1, forward strand.
GTGCACGATGCGCACCGCGGAATCGGTTGTGTTGACGTGCTGGCCTCCGGGGCCACCGGCGCGGCAGACCTCGATCTGCAGGTCGCCCGGGTTGATGTCGACTTCCACCGCCTCGACCTCGGGAAGCACGGCGACCGTCGCCGTCGACGTATGAATGCGCCCACTGGCTTCGGTCTCCGGCACGCGTTGCACACGGTGCACGCCACTTTCGAAGCGCAGCTTGCCGTACGCCCCCGTGCCGTTCACCGAGAAGATGATTTCCTTGAACCCGCCGATGCCGGTCGCATTCGACGACAGAAGTTCCATCTTCCAGCCCTGGCGTTCGGCGTAACGCTGGTACATGCGGGCCAGATTCGCGGCGAAGAGTGCCGCCTCTTCCCCGCCGGTGCCGGCGCGGATTTCGACGATCGTGTTCTTTTCCGCCAGCGGGTCGGGCGGCAGCAGCATGACTTCGAGTTGCGCTTCGAGCTCGGCCCCGCGGGCTGCCAGCGTGTCGGCTTCCTGGCGCGCCAGTTCCTTCATTTCGCGATCGTCGCTCGTCCGCAAGAGATCGTTGGCGCTCGCCCGCTCGGCGTGCACCTTCTGATACAGGCGTGCCACGTCGACGATATCGCGCAGCCGCCGGTGTTCCCGCGACAGGTCTTGCAGGCGCTTCTGGTCGCGGAGCACGTCGGCGTCGCCGAGCTGCCGCTCGATCGACTCGAACTTGTCGATGATGCCTTGGAGTTTTTCTGGAGTCAGCATGGGCGGAACCGGAGTTGGCGTGAGGCTCGGTTGGGTGGCCTGAAAATGCGCGTCAAGCGCCGGCGCTCGACAGCACCAACGCCGGCCGCCGGGCCGCCGGAGCTTCGTCGCCTTCGTATGCCAAGCAGGCATTGATGGCGGCCATCGCCACCTCTACCTGGTCGAGCGTCGGCTCTTTGGTCGTGATCTTCTGCAGCCACAGGCCCGGCAGAATGAGCGGCATCATCCAGCGCTGATAAGCGGCCTTGCCCGACAGCTTGATGAGCTCGTAGGCGATGCCCGCGATCAGCGGCACGAACGCGATGCGCTCCAGGCGGTCGCCGAGAGTCTCCGGCCGTCCGAGGAAGCTGAACACCACGATGCTCGTCAGCATGACGAGCAACAGAAAACTGGTACCGCACCGCGGGTGCAGTGTCGTGAACTTCTTCGATTGCTCGGGTTCGAGCGGCAGTCCGGCCTCGAACACGTAGATCGATTTGTGCTCGGCGCCGTGGTACTGGAAAATCCGCCGCATGTCCTTCCACAGCGAAATCCCGTAGATGTAGGCCAAGAAGAAGGCGATCCGGAAAGCGCCGTCCACGAGGTTGAAGAGGATGCTGTTCTTCACCCCGGTCAGGCCGGTCAACACGAGCGGCAAATAGAAAAAGATGCCGAGCCCGAGTGCAAAAGCCACGATCAGCGTCGCGATCATGCCGGCCTGCTGCTTCCACGATGCCGGCGCGTCCTTGGGACGCTCGTCTTCGGCCATTGCCTGGTCGGCCGAATAGTTGAGCGATTCCATTCCCAGGATGAGCGTTTCGATGAGATTGATCCCACCGCGCAGGATCGGCAGGTTGAGGAATTTGTACCGCGCAGCGATCCCACGAAACGCCTTGTGGGTCACGACGATCTCACCGTTCGGCTTGCGAACGGCGGTCGCGACGGCTGCCGGCGAGCGCATCATCACGCCTTCCAGCACGGCTTGGCCGCCGATGCTGAAGGACGGGACGATTTCAGCGCTTGGCTTCATGGGATCCTTCAGCCGGCGATCAGGCCTTCACGGGGCGCGCGATACCGGCCTTCTCGTACTTGCGACGGAACTTCTCGACGCGGCCGGCGGTGTCGAGGCTCTTTTCCTTGCCCGTATAGAACGGGTGGCACAGCGAGCAAATTTCGACGTGCAACTCGGACGTCACCGAACGGGTCTCGATGATGTTGCCGCACACGCAATGGATCTTGGCGTTGACGTAGCGCGGGTGGATTCCCGGTTTCATCTGCGAACACTCCTCGGAGGAAACTGCGGACTGGGGACCTTGGACTTCTCGGATTGCGCCGGGCCACCAGGGGCCCGTGGCGCGATGCCCGCGCCCGTAAGTACGACAACGTTAACAAGATAGCAAGGGCCTGTCAACGGGCCGCCAGGGGCGGCCCGTTTCCGGGGCCGCAATCCGCAGGCGTTTCGGACCAAACCCGTTCGTGGCCGGGACTTGCGTGGCTGCCCAGGCCCCGGAACCGGATTGCACCGGCCTTCGGCCGGCGCGACTTCGGCCCGCGTGACTAGCCAGGCGTATTCATCGACTCCAGGAACTTCCGGTTGCTGCTGGTCTTGGACAGCTTGTCGATGAGGAACTCCATGGCCTCCACCGACGGCTTCTCGTCCAGGAACTTGCGCAGGATCCAGACCTTGTTGAGCACGGCCGGCGCCATGAGCAGCTCTTCCTTACGCGTTCCGGACTTCGAAACGTCGATGGCCGGGAACACGCGGCGGTCCGCCAAGCGGCGCTCGAGCACGAGTTCCATGTTACCGGTGCCCTTGAACTCCTCGAAAATGACTTCGTCCATGCGGCTGCCGGTTTCGATCAGCGCCGTCGCGATAATGGTCAGACTGCCGCCGCCCTCGATGTTGCGCGCCGCGCCGAAAAAGCGCTTCGGCTTCTGCAACGCGTTCGAGTCGACACCACCGGACAGGATCTTGCCCGAGTGGGGCACGACCGCATTGTGGGCGCGGGCCAAACGCGTGATCGAGTCGAGCAGGATGACCACATCCTTGCCATGCTCCACCAAACGCTTGGCCTTTTCGAGCACCATGTCCGACACCTGCACGTGGCGGTCGGCCGGCTCGTCGAAGGTCGAACTGATGACCTCGCCCTTCACCGAGCGCTGCATGTCGGTCACTTCTTCCGGGCGTTCGTCGATCAACAGCACGATGAGCACGACTTCCGGATGATTCTCGGTGATCGAGTTGGCGATCTTCTGCAGCAGGATGGTCTTGCCCGCCTTGGGCGGCGACACGATCAACCCGCGCTGTCCCTTGCCGATCGGTGCCAGCAAGTTGATGATGCGCGTCGACACTTCCTCGGCCGAAGTCTCGAGATTGACCATCTCCTCGGGATACAGCGGCGTCAGGTTGTCGAACAGCGTCTTGGTCTTCGCGACCTCCGGATTCTCAAAGTTCACAGCCTCGACACGCAGCAGCGCGAAATAGCGCTCGGTGTCCTTGGGGGGGCGAATCTGGCCCGACACCGTATCACCGGTCCGCAGGTCGAACTTCTTGATCTGCGACGGGGAGACATAGATGTCGTCGGGGCCGGGCAAATAATTATAGTCGGGCGAGCGCAAGAACCCATAGCCCTCGGGCAGGATCTGCAGCACACCCTCCGAGAAGATGAGCCCGTTCTTCTTGGTCTGCGCTTCGAGAATCTCAAAGATCAGCTCCTGCTTCCGCAGGCCGCTCGTGTTGGCGATCTTGAGTTCATTCGCGACGCCAATGAGGTCGTCGATTTTCTTGTTCTTGAGTTCGGCGATATCCATCACCGGGTCGCGTTGGTTCGATTCGCGCGAGACGGTGTCCGAATCTTCGTGGTTACCGTTGGGCTGCGCCGCCTGCTCGAGGGGCAGTGAGGGATCCGGAGCAGGCCGGCGTGTTTGCTTGGTAGGCACTTGTCTCATCCTGTGGATTGGAGGGTTCCCGAGTCCGCGCGAAGGGCTCGCACGGACTCCTTTTGGCACGAACCCGACCTTCGTTCCTTCGGGCGGAGGACGGTCCCCAACGCGTGGAGATCGCTCGCCTGCCTGCACTGGAGATCCCCGGAAGCCTTGGGTCCTGAACACGGTACTTCGCCGCGTCAAGGCGACCGTCGAGCTGCGGGGGAGTGCGGAGGTCGGTGTGGAGTGCTCTTTTCAGAACGCGACTCTACACCCGGTGGCCTTGCCGTGTCAAGCACGGTGGCGTCCTATTGGCCATCGGGGGGTTGCCGTGCACGAGACTGCATCGCCCATGCCAATCATTCGGGCGAGGCGATCCGCCTCGTGCACGGCGCCACTTCTGAACGCACGGAAGGCCGCGCGCCCACGGTTTTACTGCGCTTTCTGCCGTAGCTCGCTGAACTTCTTCAGTGAACGTGCAGCCGCGGCGGTGTCGCCGATGCCACGCTGGCAATATCCCAGCACCTGGTAGGCGGTGTCTTTGTTCGGGTTGATCCCGACCAATTGCGTACCGACCTTGATACCTTCGTTGTAATGCGCCTTGGCTTCGTCCATCTTGCCGTCTTTTTCGAATGCATCGCCCGCCTTGTAGTGCGTGACGAGGAGCGCATACAGGGCTTCCTCGTACGCGGGCTGGCCTTCCGGCGTCAGCTTGAGCGCCTTGTCATAGGACGCGAGCGCGTCATCGAATTTGATTTGCTTGGTATAGATCAAGCCGATGACGCTATAGGTCTCGGCGTCGTCCGGGCTGATCTGGGCCAGACGCTCCTTGACCGAGAGCGACAGCGTCAGGTACTCGATCGCGCCTTCCAAGTCGCCGTCGTTGTACAACCGGCTGCCGATGACACGCGGCAATTCGTAGTTCTCGGGGTCCAGCTCGATGGCCCGGGCGAGCGCCTCCTGCGACTCCTTCTTCTGGCCCTTCTGCCACAGCACTTCACCCTTGGTCTGCCACACGCTGACGACCTTGTCCTTTTCCGCCGGCTTGAGCTCGATGACCTTTTCGAGGTCGCGCAGCGCGGCATCGGTCATTTCAGTGAAATGGGTTTCATCCTTCGCCCGCTTGGCGACCTTGGCGAGTTCCCAGATCGCCGCCGCGTGGGCGTAGTAACCGGCATAGTTTTCGGGGTCGGCGATCGTCGCCAGCCGGTACTCGAGCGCCGCAGTCGCGTTGTCGCCCTTCTTGGTGGCGATCACCCCGCGGTTGTAGTGGCGCCCAAACAACGACACGATATTGTCATCGGCACTCTTGCCCCAGGCACCGGCAGCGTATTTCTTGGCGGACCCGAAGTGCTCGTAGGCCTTGCTCAGAAACAGCTCCGCGGAATCGCCGTAGGCCGGCGCCTCGGGCTTCAGTTCGCTGTCCTTGCCGAAGTAGGCCGCGCCCAGGAAATAGTGCGTGTCGCCATCGGCGGCATTCAACGCCAGCGCTTTGACGCCCTGGGCGATCGCCTTGTCGAACAGCTTCTCATGCACATAGATCTTCATACTGGTCTTGTTGACGCCGCCGGCACCGCCGCCGCAGCCCACGAGCCCGAGGATGCTGAGGGCAACCAGCCCCAGAATCAGTTTACGCATTCAGTTCAAGCCTCCTGTGACGGTGCTGCGGACGCTGTCGTTCATGGCCTCGCCGAGATGTGGGAACGGAATCCCAGAGCTCCGGGCCCTGGCGGGAGTAGGGCTTGTGACGCGATAAGCGAAGCGCAGGCGTCGCAGAGCCCAAAGGGGGCCTTGGTTCAAGGCGATCTGTGGCCTGCTGTATTTAACCGCGCCGGGGCCACCTGTCAAGGCCGTCGCCCAAAGGGCCACAACAGAATCCAGGACCAGTGGGGGCCCACAGGGCGTTTTCATAACATGTGGGCCGGGTCGACGTCCACTTGGAATTCCAGACCCGCGGTGTCGTGGGCGATGCGCTCGAGCAATTCCAGGATGCTGTGCTTGGCTTCCGGCCCCAGCGTTCCCTTGAGGAGGAGCTGCTCGCGGTACCTGCCGCGCAGACGCGGAATCGGGCTCGGTGCCGGCCCGAGGACCTGCAACGGCTCCGCTCCGGCGGCACCCGGTTTTCGCAGCACACCCTCGATCCGTAGCATCGCGGCGCGCAGCGCCGGCCGGTCGGGCCCGAGGCCGGTCACTTGCGTCAGGCGGGCCAACGGCGGATAGCGAAGCGCGCGCCGCAGTTCCATTTCCTTGGCGAAAAACCCGCCGAAGTCCTGCGCCGCCGCGAAGGCAATGGCGTAGTGCTCGGGGCAAAGCGTCTGCACATAGACATCGCCCGGCAGCGTGCCGCGTCCGGCGCGTCCGGCCACTTGCGCCAACAACTGGAAGGTGCGTTCCGCGGCGCGGAAATCGGGCAACGAAATACCGCCGTCGGCGTTCACGACTCCGACCAGCGTGACGCCGTGAAAATCGTGCCCCTTGGCCACCATCTGCGTCCCCAACAGGATGTCGACATCACCACGTCCAAAGTCTTCCAGAATGCGGCGGTGCGAATCCTTGTGCGACGTCGTGTCGAAGTCCATGCGCGCCAGGCGCGCCTGCGGCAAGAGACCGCCGAGCGCCTGTTCGAGCTGCTGGGTTCCAAAACCACGAAACACCTGGCACGGATTGCTGCACGCGGGGCATTCCTTGGGCACCGGCCGCGAGTGATCGCAATAGTGGCAGCGCAGGCGCCGGTCGGTGGCATGATAGGTCAGCGAAATATCGCAGTACGGACACTGCACGATCTCGCCGCAGGCAAAACACTGCACATAGTTCGAGTGGCCGCGGCGATTCAGCAATAGAATGGCCTGCTCACGCCGCTCGAGCCGCGCCGCGAGTGCGTCGAGCAGCGGGCGCGACACGATGGCGCCCTTTTCCTCTTCGACTCGCATGTCGACCAGATGTACCTGCGGGAGCGGCCGCGAGTCGACGCGTCCTGGAATGGTCAGCAGCGTGTGCTTGCCGCGCTCGGCATTGTGGTAGCTCTCGAGACTGGGAGTCGCCGAGCCCAGGACGACCGCAGCACCTTCCAGAGTGGCCCGCACGAGCGCCACCGAACGGGCGTGATAGCGCGGCTTCTCGCCTTGCTTGTAGGACGACTCGTGCTCCTCGTCGACGACGATGAGGCCGAGATTCCGGAACGGCGCGAAGATCGCGGAGCGCGCCCCGAGCACGACCTGAATGTCGCCGCGCGCCGCCGCCACCAAGATATCGTGGCGTTCGGCCGGCGTCATGGCGCTGTGCAGAATGCCGACCGGCGCTCCCAGGCGAGCGCGAAACCGGTCGGCGGCTTGCGGGGTCAGGGCGATTTCCGGAATGAGCACGATGGACGCGCGCCCGCGCGCCAGGGCGTGCCGGATCGCATGCAGATACACTTCCGTCTTGCCGCTACCGGTGACGCCGTGCAAGAGAAAGGCTTCGTAGCCGCCCGACTCCATCCGCGCCGCAATGCGGTCGAGCGCCGTCTGCTGCCAGTCGTTGAGTTGGGTGGGCGGCGCGGCTTCGACGAGGGTGCCTTGGATTTCGGTCTTTTTCTTGTGGCCGCGCGGCGCGGCGCGCTTGCGATCGAGACCGCCCGGCAGCACGGCGCGCAGCGCCTCGCCCAGCGAACAGGCGTAGTACGACGCGATCCAACGCGCCAACTCCACCAACGGCTCGGTCAACAGCGGCGGGTCGTCGAGCAACCGCTCGATGGGCTTGATCTTGTCGACTTTCGCCGCCGCCGGAAAACCGACGACATAGCCGACGACATTGCGCCGCCCGAAGGGCACTTGCACGCGCGCGCCCGGTGCGACCGTCTTCACGAGTGCTTCGGGAATGCTGTACGTATAAAGGTCGCGCAGCGGCAACGGTACCGCAACGTCCACGAGTCGTTCCATTTGGGGCCTTCGGGGGCAACGGGGATCGGAAGACGCCCCGATTCAATCAGGCGCGCGGCGCACTGTCAAGGCAGGCGCGCGGCAACGTGTCAGTGTTTCGCGGTGGCGAGAATCGACTGCACGCGTTCGATGAGTTTGCTCGGGCTGAACGGCTTCGTGATGTAGTCGCTGGCGCCGACTTCCTTGCCGAGCTTCTGGTCGACTTCACGGCCCTTGGCGGTGAGCAGGATGACCGGAATCAGTTTCGTCTTGGGGTCGGCCTTGATGAGCCGGCAGGTTTCGTAACCATCGAGCTTCGGCATCATGATGTCGAGCACGACGAGGTCGGGCTTTTCGTCGCGAACCTTCTGCAACGCTTGCTCACCGTTGGTCGCAGTAATGACGTCGTAGTTTTCCGCACCCAGGATGAAATCGAGGATGTGGAGAATGTACACCTCATCGTCGACTACAAGCACTTTGCCGTTGTACATCCGTGTTGCCCCCCGACTCGCGCTTGTGTCGCCCCGTGCGTGTTGGCCTTTTGGCTCTCTGGTGCCGCGTCCGTCGGTCGCGACAGGCGGGCAATCAGCAAGTCCGGGGCCACCCACGCTCCGCGCGCATCCTGACGCTGTCCACGCGCGCTCAGACGGCCGGGGCCAGCAGCTGATTCACCGTATTGAGCAGGTACTCGACTCCAAACGGCTTGGGCATGTACGCATCACACAGCGTTTCGAGTTCGCGGGCTTCGCGTTCCGTCAGTTTTTTGGCCGATAGCGCCAGGATCGCCACGCCCTCCATGAGTTCGTTCTGGCGAGTGATCCGCATGGTCTCCAGCCCATTCAGATTCGGCATCATGATGTCCATGACGATGAGGTCCGGGCGATTCACACCCAGATAGCTCAGTGCCTTCATTCCGTCGTTCACCCAATCGACCTGGAAGCCCTCGTTGCGAAGGGCGTAGGTCAGAATGGTTGCCAGTGGCTCGTCGTCATCTACGAGCAAGACTCGTCGCTGCATGCACTCTCCCCCTCGGACGCCTCCGCCCGTGCGGCTTGCAAGGCGTCGGCGTGTTTGGTCAATACGGCTGCAGTCCGAAGCGGAACGTCGTACCACGATCGCGCGTACTCTCGACTTCGATCCGGCCACCGTGTTGTTCCACGATGGTCTTCACGATCGCCAGACCCAGGCCGGTGCCGCGTTCACGCGCCACCCGTTCGTCGGCGCTGCGAAACCATGGCTCGAACACCTGTTCCAGATCCTGGGGCGCGATCCCATATCCCTCGTCGCTGACTTCGACGCGGACGCCGTCGCGTGTCGGCATGGCGCGCACCCGGACCCGGGTGCCGGGCGGCGAAAATTTGACGGCGTTCTGCACCAAATTCAGGAACACCTGCTTCAGGAGATCCGGATCGGCCGCGACCACCGGCACCGCGGCGTCGATTTGCAGTTCGAAGTCCGTGCGCCGCGCCGTGAGTGCCGGCTGCAGGGCGGCGCGTACTTCGCCAACCAGATCTTCCAGGCGTACGGGTTCCAGCCGCAGCCCGGTGTCGCGGCGCGCGAGTCGCGAGATCTCGAGCGTCCGCTCGACGACGCGCGCCAAGCGGCTGATCTCACGATCGAGCACCCCGAGGAACTCCGCACCTTCCGCGAACGACGGATCGCCATAGTTTTCGAGCAAGGTTTCGACATACGCCTTCATGCCGGCGAGCGGCGACGACAACTCGTGCGCCATGATGCAGAAGGATTGCTCTTTCAGACGCGCGGCGCGTTGCATGGAGTCGATCTCCGCCCGCAGTTCGCGCACTTCGAGCTCGAGGGCGACGCTTTCCGGAGCCGCCACCGCATTGGGGGCGGGCGGCGCCGTGACGCCGTTCCGGGCCGCGGGCGTCGCCGCGGTGCGGCGTGATCTCGATCCGCTCATGCCCTGCTCCTCGGCCGCCGCGCCAACGCCCTTCAACGGCGCCGCTCGGTGACCACGATGCTCCCCGGCCGGCTCTTGCCATAGCGGCGCAATTCCGCCGCGACATCCGCCAGACGCCGCACGTGCAGTTCGCGCCCCCGCACGTTGTCCACGACCGCGATGGTGACCGCCAAGAGCGGCACCATTTCGCGCCGCCCGCCGCGATTCACCATCTCGAAGTAGCCGCGTTCCAGATCGTGTGGAACGAAGAAGCCGCGCGATTCCGCGTCGAACTGCTGCGTGATGCGCTCACCGATGTGCTGCGCGACGTCGGACGTCGTTAGAACGACGAAATCGTCACCGCCCAAATGGCCCACGAAACGCACCTTGGCCGACTCTTCGTCGAGTGCGTCGGTGAGCAAGCGCGCCAGCATGCTCAGGACTTCATCGCCCTTTTCGTAGCCGAAGTTCTCGTTGAAACGCTTGAAGTGATCGATGTCGATCGACAAGAACGCGAAGTCGTCGTCGCTGTTCATGAGACGGGTAATCTCGGCCTCGATTTCGGCCGAGCCCGGCAGGCCGGTGAAACTGCGCTGGCCGTGATGCCGGTGCGCCAATTCCAATACGTTCTGGATCCGCAGCAGCAATTCTTCCCAGGAGTACGGCTTCACCAGGAAGTCGTGTGCGCCGGCGACGAGCGACTGGAGTTTCGTGGCCGCATCGCCGCGCGCCGTAATGACGATGATCGGCAGATGCGTCGTCTGGGGATTGCCGCGCAAAGCCCGCGCCACGGCGAAGCCGTCCATGCCCGGCATCATGAGGTCGAGCAGCACGACGTCCGGTTTCCAGGTCAGGGCGGTCGGCAACGCTTCCTCGCCACGCCCCAGCCCACGCGCTTCGTGACCTTCGCCACGCAGTTGGAAAACGAGAATATTTCGCAAATTCTCCTCGTCATCGACGACGAGAATGCGAGCTCGATCCGGCTTGGTCACGACGGCGCGCCTCCTTGCGATCCGATGCGGAACGATTCCACCGCGCGAGAGAACCGTGGAACACGGCCTGTCGCGGCACCGGCAATCCATGTGCCACGCGCTTCCGCACTACGCGCGCGTCACGCCCGTATCATTGCGCGGGCGACGACTGTGGCTCCACGGCCAGGCTCCGCGCCAAATCCTGCGAGCGCGGCACCAGGTCGCGCGCCGGTGAGATCGGGCGCGACGGCGCCGTCGGCTGTGCCGCGGCCGCGGTCTGCAAGAGCATCTGCGCGTACGCTTCCCAGTGTTGACGCAAGCGGTCATGAATGACGCGCGCCGCCTCGGGGTGTCCCATATCGGTCTGCAACTCCGCGACGCGGAGCGCATATTCGGGGCTCCCCGGATCGAGCCGCGCGGCGACCGATTCCAACGTCAGGGGAATAACACGGTAACCGGTGAAGCGCATGGAGCCCGCGAACTGGTCGAGGTCGCGCGCCATCTGCCCCGGGTGGAATGCGACGACGAAGGTGACAAGCGCCGCGACGAACGCCACGGTGACCGCGTCGCCGCGCACGAGCGTGGTGCGGGCCCGGTTGCGGCGGAAGGAACCACGTTTCGCCTCGGCGAGACGCGCGCCATCCAGCGCGGTGCCGATCCACAGGAGCGATCCGCCGGCGACAACCGCTGCCGCGATCATGAACAGTGACTCAACGAACGCCTTCGGCATGGCGTCGGCGCCGGTCTTGACGTTCCAATTCCACAGCAAGCTCGCATTCGCCAATACGAGCGCCGCGAACGTCACGCTGGCGGCGTTCCAAAGCGCCAAGCTGGCGCGCAGGGCGCGCCCGGCGAGCGCCAGGCCCGAGCCCGGCAGCAACACACCGGCCACACCCGCCGCCCACGGATGCCGCAGCCAGCGCGGCAGCGTCTGCGGCTGAAAGCGTTCGTCGCGCACGACGTGTTTCACGGCGCGGCTCCAGGCGATCGCGCCCACGACGTAGACGATTCCAAGCGCCAGCAGGAACGGCAGGATCGGCAGGCGGCCGCTCTGCATCGCGGCCCGCACCGTCGACCAATACCAAACGAGCGTCGCCCAACCGGCGAGCGACAATGTCGACAGCGCCGCCCATGCGAACTTCCGCGGTCCGACGCGCAGTGCCAGCGGTGCGATACCACCCAGCGTGTACACGGCGACGAGGGTCCGCATTGCCTTGAAGGGACGGCGGCCCGCCGGTGAAGGTGTCGCCGGTTGCCGGACCCACGCCTCCGGCACGTCGTCGAGATTCGGAATGCGCGGCGCCTGATGTGACGCACCCGGTGCGTGCACTCGCGACGTCGTCCCGATGTCCTCGCGCATGTTCGGCACGTCGAGGAGATACACCTTGTCCGCCATGTTGGCTCCTTCCGAGCTTGCCGCCTTCATCCAAGGCAGCGCGATTTCGATGGCGTCTGGGCGTCAGGACCCACGCACATCGAAAGTCGGGCGAGGAACCGGCAATCCACATGCCGCGTACGTCTGGACCACGTTGCGATACCACAAGGGCCAGTGAGGTAGCGGTCCAGTCGCAATTTGCGTGCGCCGGACCAAGGGCTTGCGGCGCTTGGCAACGCCCGCCGCCACGGGCTCGGCGCGCGCCATTATGATGTAGTGTCCAGGCAGTGCCCCGTGGCGCGAGTCGCCTTGGCGCTACTCCATTTTGACGGCGAGGTGCAGATGAAACGGATCGCGGCAATCGCAGCGCTCGCAATGCTCGCGAGCGCAACCAACATCGCCCGGGCCCAGAGCCAGGGATTCGGACTCGGAGTGATCATCGGCGAACCGACTGGACTCTCGGCCAAGCTGTGGCAGACACGGTCCACGGCGCTCGACTTTGGTGCCGCGTGGTCCTTCGTCGACGATGCGGCGTTCCACCTTCACATGGATCTCTTGGTGCACCGCTTCGACGTCATTCACGTCGATCGCGGCAAGCTGCCGTTGTACTACGGGTTGGGTGGCCGGGTGAAATTCTCCGACCACAACAACGGCAATCAGGATGCGCATTTCGGCATTCGGTTTCCGGTCGGCCTGGACTATTTGTTCGCGCGCGAGCCGCTCGACATTTTCTTCGAGTTCGTACCGATCCTCGACGTGGCGCCAAAGACCGACGTGTCGCTCAATGCGTCGCTGGGGTTCCGGTACTGGTTCCGGTAGGCGTACGGCGACGGTACGGCGCGAAAAACTATTCGCGTTCGAAGTGGATGTTGACGGAACCGTCGGGAGAGTCGGCACGGAACCCCCGATGGCGCTCCAGGAGTTCGATCATGCCGGGCGGCGCGGGGTAACGCCGTTCGCCGTGCACGAGCCGCGGCGCGCCGATCATGTCGCTGCCGCCGCAAAGGAAAACGCGGCAGTGGGCCGGATCGAGCCGGAACCCGGCGCGTTCTTCCAGCACCCCGCTCGTGAACAGATCCTGAATGCGCCCGCCCGGTTCGCCGGGTTCACGGGTCGTGACCGGCACGTACCGGTAGTTCTCGAACAGTTGCGCCAGGTGCTCATGAACGGCACGATACGCTTGATCGATGCGCCGCCGGGTCGTGACCACCGATGCGATGCGACCGCGGTGGCCACGGCGCAGCAGTTCCAGGATCATCCGATTGTGTGGCGCCTCACCCGTGCCGCTCGCAACAAACAGTACGGAATCGTCAGGCCGCACCGCTGCGAGAGTGTTGCGGCCGTGTGGCATGTCGTCGACCCAGAGCCGGGCGCCGGGCGCGAGGCCGGCCAGCCGCGCCGGCAATGCGCTGCCACGCGGCGTGTCGCGCCAGAGCGCGACGTACAACTCGTAGTCGGTTTCGTCGTTCGCCGCCAGCAAACGTGAACCATCCGCCGCCAGGATCGCCGAGCTGATGGAAAACGGCCGGCGCAGGAGGATGTGCGGGGCCTCCGTCTCGGTCTCTTCCGGTCGAAAGCCCGGCGCCCGCGGTTCCCAGCGTCCAACGCCGATCGCGATCCATTGGCCGGCTTCGTACGGCGGCAGAGGTGCGTCCGGACGCACGTGCAAGATGGCGAGTTCGGCATGCACCGCGCGCACCGCGACGAGCGTCGCGTTGTAGTGCTCGCGCTCGAGCGCCGCGACGTCAGCGGTCACATTCCGCCTCCGTGGCCTTGGCGCGGCCGCATCAATACCCCATCGCGCAGCCGTCTTTGCGCGATTCCGTCGCACCCAAGAGCACATGGCGCTCGGCGTCGAGCCAGATGCCTTGATAGCCGCCGAAGGTACCGAAGGACTCCGCGATGCGATGGCCCTTGAGAATGAGCGTCCGCACGACATCCTGGGGCACGCCGCTTTCGAGGTGCAGCACGCCGCCATCCTGCATGACTTCGCCGGTCGGCTCGCTCGAACCCTCGTGATGGAAGCGCGGCGCATCGCCGGCCTCCTGCACGTTCATGCCGAAGTCGACGATGTTGCACAAGACCTGCACGTGGCCTTGCGGCTGGACGTCGCCACCCATCACGCCATAGCTGAAGAGCGGTTTGCCGTCCCGCGTCACGAACGCCGGGATGATGGTGTGGAACGGCCGTTTCCCCGGCGCATAGGCGTTCGGATGCGCGGCATCGAGGTTGAACAGCGTGCCGCGGTCTTGCAGACAGAACCCGGCGCCTTCGGGCACGACACCGGATCCGAATCCCATGTAGTTGCTCTGAATGAGCGACACACAGTTGCGGTCGGCGTCGACCACGGTGAGATACGTCGTATCGCCGGCCCGCAAGTCGATGTCGCCGGCCGGAATCTTCCGTGCGGCGCGGTCCGGGTCGAAGAGTTTGCCGCGTTCACGGCCATAGTCCTTCGACAAGAGCCGTTCGAGCGGTGCCTGGGCGAAAGCCGGATCGACGTAGTACCGCGCCCGGTCTTCGTAGACGATCTTCTTCGCTTCGACCATCAAATGCAGGGTGGCGGCCGTGTTGTGCCCCATTGTCTTCAAGTCGTAGGGCTCGAGCAGGTTCAGCATCTGCAATGCAGCGATGCCTTGGGTGTTGGGCGGCAGTTCCCAGACATCGTAGCCGCGATAATTCGTCGACACGGGATCGATCCAGGTCGCGGTGTGGGCCGCCAAGTCTTCCACGGTGATCGCACCGCCGTATTTTTGGACGGCGGCAGCAATCCGCCCGGCCATTGCGCCCTTGTAGAAGGTATCGCGTCCACCGCGGGAGATGGCCTCGTAGGTGGCGGCAAGATCCGGGTTCTTGAAGATATCGCCGGTCGCGGGTGTCTTGCCGCCGGGGGCATAAGTGCGCTGCCATTCCGGATATTCCGCGTAACGGCGCACGCCGCGCTGCCAATAGAAGGCGATCACCGGCGGCACGGGATGGCCGTCGCGCGCATAGCGAATCGCCGGGGCAAGCACCTTGGACATCGGCAGCTTGCCGAAGCGATCGTGCAGCGCGAACCAACCGCTCACGGCGCCCGGAACGGTGACCGGCACGCCGCCCAGTTCCGGCATCTTCTGCAAGCCGCGTTTGTGCAGCTCGTCGAGCGTCAGAAGGCGTCCGGCGCGGCCGCTGGCGTTCAAGCCGTAGAGTTTTTGTGTCTTGGCGTCCCAGACGATCGCGAATAGATCGCCGCCCACCCCGCACGACACCGGCTCCATGAGGCCCAGCGCGGCATTCACCGCGATGGCGGCATCGATGGCGTTGCCGCCGGCCTTGAGAATGTCGATTCCGATCTGCGTCGCGAGCGGGTGGGCGCTAGCCACCATGCCGTGCTCGGCGATCACCGGCGAGCGCATCGCAAAGGGGCGGTCGGTCAGGCGATCGGCGGCATGCGCCGCGGGCGCCAAAGCGAGTCCGGCGAGAACCAGCGTCGTGGTGCGGTACAGAATGTCCGTCCAACGGCGAACCGCACTGCCGCCGGTCTCGTCTGCGTGGTTCGGCATGTTATCGCGACTCCGGAGTATTGAGATTCAACGCCGCCAACATTTCGTCGTTGGTCGTGAACTTGAACTCGTCACGTCCGAGGCGTTCGGCTGCGGCCCGTTCGAGGCGTTCGAGTTCGTTCCACTGCGCGGCTCCGACGACCGGCTTGCCGGTGCGCTCCAAGCGCGCCTGCAACTCGGCCCAACCCGCACCGGCGCCATTCTGCGCCGGGCGTGCGGCCAAGGCCTGCAGCATGGCAAACGCCCCTTGGTTGCCGTCTTTGCGCGCCACCCCGACGAGCCCCGTACTCGGTGAGCGCGCCCATCCGGCCAGAAAAACCTGGTCGAGCGGGGCGCCCGTGCCGGGATCGAGTGCTTCGTACGAAATTCCCTCGACCGGGTACCGCGGCGCGGGATGCACCGCGAACGCATTGCGCTCGATCGCGAGCCCCAGGTCCGCGTCGACGCTATCGCCCACCGCGAACACCACCGTGTCACAGGCAATCACGCGCCGCCGGCCGGTGCCCTTTGCCTGCACGGCGTTCGCACCCTGCACGAGCACGTTATCTTCAACTTCGAGCCCAACGACGTGTCCCGACTCCCCGACGATGCGCGCCGGCGATGCCAGGAACTCGAGACGAAAGCGCGTCGCGGAATTCGGCTCCGGCGCCTTGGCCAAAGCCGCCACGATGAAGGCCCGCGCGGCGGCCACATCCTGCCCCAGGGCTTCCATCGCCGGCCGCACCCGGCCGATTTCCGCATCGAGTGCCGCGACATCCAAGTTACGCGCCACGTATTCCATCTCGGCGCGGTCGAATTTCACTTCGGCGGGGCCGCGCCGCACCACGGCAACCACTTCGTCGACGCGCAAATGGCGCACCAGCCAATGCGCGATGTCGAGCATGACGTTGCCGGCACCGACGATCGCCACCCGGCGTCCGATGGCATATGTACGGGCGGCGAACGGCGGCAGCAGGTTGTAGTGGTAGACGAGATCCTTCGCATGGTGCACGCCCACCAGATCCTCACCGGGCAGCCCGAGCCACTTGGTGCCCTGTGCGCCCACGGTGACGAGCACCGCGTCGCAACCGAGCGCGCGCAGCTCGTCGAGCCGCAAGTCGCCGTGGCGTCCGACTGTGACATTGCCGAAGTACTCCACTTGCGGCGACGACAGAATCTGACGAAACTGTTTGCGCAGGCCGTCCTTCATCTTGTGCTTGGTGGGAAAGATGCCGTATTCGGCCAGGCCCCCGGGCTTGATGTCGCGATTGAAGAGCGCGACGTGCGCGCCGCGCGCCGCAAGCACCTGCGCCGCATACAAACCCGCCGGCCCGGCGCCGATGACGGCGACACGAGCCTCCACTTGGGGCGCACTGGGGGTGCTGGCGCTCAACAAGGCCCTCCGATTCAAACTGCAACGATCGCTGGGACACGCCATCGTACTATAATCGAGCCGCTCTGAAAGCGGTCCTCCACCGCGTGTCTCCCACCGTCCGGGACGCTTGGATCGGGGAGCCTATTCGTACCTCGAGGGGAGCCTCACAGATGACACGTTTCTGCGCTGCGTTGGTCGCGATTTTGGTGCTGCAGGGCAGCGCAACGGCGGCGCCGGTCGCGAAGGCCGGCAGTTCGGTGCGCGGGGCCCGCACGCCGGACAATGCAGCGTTGCAGGAAGCTTCCTCGCCATTCGAAGATATGATCGAATTTGCGGTCGCCGCCGACACCGTGGGCATGGATCGCGCGCTGACCGCGTACGGGCGTTATGCCACCCGGGCCCGGGCTGCGCTGGGTGACCACGGTCGCGCCGGTCTCGATTCGCTCGTGGCGGTCATCCATACGGCGCGCCGCGCACACGACGGGAGCTCGGTGGCGTTTGCCGCTGCTGCCGCCTACCGGATCCTGGTCGATGGCCTGGATGAACGCACCTTGGTGGTGCCGAAAGCTGTCGCCTTGCTCGATTGGGTCGGTTTCGAGCTGGGCCTCCAAGCCGGTGCGGCATCGCCCGACTGGGTCGCAATGCAGCGCACCGGGCAAGAAGCCAATACGCTTTGGGCGAGCGTCCGCAATCGCGTCAAGGATCATGGATTGCAAGATGTCGTGGATGCGACCTTCCGCGGCATGACGCAAGCTATCGCCGCCCATGACGCACCGATGGCAGCGTTTGCGGCAGAGATCGATCTCGGCCTTGTGGATCTTCTCGAGGCGTACTTCACTCGCGCGAGAGCCAGCGCGCCGGCTGCAGGAAAGTGACGAGTCACCGTTCCCGGCGTCCTGCTGGCGCACCCTTGGCAGGCCTGCTAGCCTGCCAAGTGGAGGACAATGACGTTTCCTGATTTCAACGGCCGGCGCGCGTTGGTCACCGGCGCGACGAGCGGCATCGGCCGCGCGACCGCGCTCGCCATCGCACGGGCCGGCGGCACGGTCATGGCGACCGGCCGTAGCGCCGCAGCGCTCGATCACCTGATGCGCGAGCCGGCCGGCACGTCCGGACGCCTCGCCATTTGCGCCGGCGACCTCACCGACGAATCGTTTCGCGCCGCCCTCATCACGCGCGCCATCGCCGAGTTCGGTGGGCTCGACGTGCTGGTCAATGCCGCCGGCATCATTCAGAGCGCCGACTGGAAAGCCACCACGCTCGAATCCTGGGACCGGATGTTCGATATCAACCTGCGGAGCGTCTTCGCGCTGACACAACACGCTTTGCCGCATCTGATCGAGTCGCGCGGCGCCATCGTCAACGTGAGCAGCGTGACGGGTCCGCGGGCTTTTCCCGGCGTTCTCGCCTATTGCGTCAGCAAAGCCGGCGTCGATCAACTGACACGCTGTTTGGCGCTCGAGCTCGCGCCGCTCGGGGTGCGCGTCAACGCCGTCAATCCCGGCGTCGTGCGCACCAACTTGCACCGCAACGGCGGCATGGAAGAAACGCGTTACGCAGCGTTCCTCGAGCACAGCAAGACGACCCATCCGATGGGGCGAATCGGCGAGCCCGAGGAAGTCGCCCAGCTCATCGGCTTCTTGGCGTCCGATTCGGCCGGTTGGATCACCGGCGAGACGATCGCCATCGATGGCGGCCGCGCCCAGACCTGCGCCCGCTAGGGAGGTCTAACCGCGATGATTCCACTGCGCGACGCGCAAAAGACCCAGTCGTTTCCCATCGTCAACATCACGTTCATCGCCATCAACATCTGCGTCTTCTTGTACGAGATGTCGCTCGGGCGCAACCTCGAGGGATTCATCCAGTCCGCGGCTTTCGTACCGGCGGATTTCTTCCAGCCCGGCAACGTCGTCGCCGACGCGCGGTCGGTGTTCGTGTCCATGTTCTTGCATGGCGGCTGGATGCATTTGATCGGCAACATGCTCTACCTGTGGATCTTCGGCGACAACATCGAGGACCGGCTCGGGCATGTGAAGTACGTGGTGTTCTACGTCCTGTGCGGCTGGGCGGCGACGCTGGCCCATGGCTTCGCCGCCATGTCGTCGCAAGTGCCGGCGATTGGTGCGAGCGGTGCCATCGCCGGGGTGCTCGGCGCTTACCTGTTGCTTTTCCCGCACGGCCGCGTGCTGACCCTCGTCCCGTTCGGTCTCTTCACGCAGATTCGCGAGCTGCCGGCGATCTTGGTGCTGGGAATGTGGTTCGTGCTGCAGTTCTTCAGTGGCATCTTGAGCCTTGGCGCCCGTGAACAAACGGGCGTTGCCTGGTGGGCGCACATCGGCGGTTTCGTGGCCGGCATGATCCTGATCAAAGTCATGAGGGCCCGCCAGGCACCGCCGCCGGAGCGCGGGTTCTTCTGATCAGGGCCCGAAGGCCTTCTTGAGCACGCCGATCTGCCCCGAGTGATACAACTCGTGATCGACGATGCCGTGCAGCATGGTCGCGAACGCCGTCCCCGTGCCGAGCGCCGGATCCGGCGGCCCGCCGACGATTTGCGGCAGACGGGCCGGATCGAACTCTTGCAACGCCCCGATCAGTGCGGCGTGGATGCTTTCGTGCGCCGCGAGCATCTTGTCCCAAGCCGCCGGACTTGCATCCCGCACCTCGGGCCAATCACCTTCGGCGGGCAACGCGGGCTTCGCACCGGCCTTCAGGCGGCGCAGCACTTCACCCTGCCAGGCGTTCATGTGCAGGAGAATCTCCCAAATCGAGTGCGCTGTTGGAATCGGCCGCGCCGCGGCTTGCGCGGCCGTGATCCCGGCGAGCACCGCGCCTTGGGCATGCAGCCTCTTGATGCACCCCCGCGACGCCGGCGGCGGCCTGGCGTAAGATGCGCCGCGGGCTCGCTCGCTTGGCCAAGGGGTGACTGGCGCTCGCGCCGTCCAGGGCCCACGGCCTCCGCACCCGCGAACCAAGGCCTCGCCGCGCCAGGAGTCGATTCGCATGCGTCTGAGATTCGCCGCCGCGCTCGCCGCTGCGGTCTTGGCTTGTGCCGGCCGTGCCGCGGCGCAAGCGGTCATCCCCAACCAAATGCACAACTCGTTCACCTTCGAATTGCATAGCGTCAAAGACGAAGTGCTCGTGTACGAAGGCGATCCGCAGTACCTCCTCAAGGCCGACATCCAACCGGTCAACACGCTCTATCCGCGCATCGAATTCACCAACGCCAACCAGGTAGTCGTGCTGCGAATACGCGATTTGTCGCTCTTCGACGTCGCGACGATCGATTCGGCGCGCGCCGCGGAGGACGCCGAACTGGGCATCCACGATGATCAGATGGACAAACCGCCATTGTCGCAAGTGTGGGAAGTGCAGCTCGCGCCGGCTTGCGGCGGCGACTATGTATTGCAGTGCGACGGCGGCAAGGGCGTGTTCGATTTTACGGACCTGCCGGTGCAAATGGTCCAGCTCATGGCCGACACGACAAACGTGCAGGTGGCGTTCAAGCGCCCGAATCCCACCGTACTCGAACGCTTCAAGCTCACAGTGCGCGCCGGCAAGGTGCAATTCGAATCTTTTCTGAACGCCCGCGCCAAGTCGACGACGCTGCAACTCGACAACTCCGACTGCACACTCGACTTCACCGGCACGCCGTTCACCGGCGATTGCGAGGTATTCTTCGAGGGCGAACCCAAGCGCTTGCGCATCACCGTACCGCACAACACCGGTTTGCATGTCGAAGGCCCATCGGCGATCGTAACCCGGTTCGACCGGGCCGGAATGGCCGTCGTAGGCTCGGCACTCGAAACCGCCGACTTCGCTGTCCAGCGCTGCAAACTGCGGTTGTATTTTTCGCAGCCGCTACCGAAGTTCGAGATCCACTGGTCCGAATGACGCGCTCCTCGAGCCACGCCGCTTCTTGGAGGGACAAATGCCGCACAACGAGTGGACCGGCGCCGCGCGCTGGCTCGTGCCCCTGGTGCTGTTCGCCACCGTGCTCGTGGTCGGCGTGCTGCTGCGCGCCCTTGCCATGCGCGGCCTCGACCGCTGGTCCAAGAGCACGACGACGCGCGCCGACGATCTCGTGGTCGCCGCCATCCGTTGGCCCTCGTACCTTTGGATCTTGATCCTGGCGACCATTGCCGCGCTGCACACGATCGACCTCCCGGGCGAGCAGGCTGACATGGCGGTGCGGCGCGGGCTCGAGGCGCTGCTCGAGCTTTCGGTCACCATCGGCTTGGCGCGCCTGCTGGGCGAACTGGTCCAGAATTCCCGCAACGACCTGCCGCCGCACCTCGCAATCGCTTCGACCGGATTGCTCCGCACGATCGTCCGGGTGGGCACGGTCATCGTCGGGATCCTGGTCATGCTGGGGACACTCGGCATCAACATCGCGCCGATTCTGGGCGCGCTCGGCGTCGGCGGCCTGGCAGCCGGCCTGGCATTGCAGCCGACGCTGTCGAATCTCTTTGCTGGTTTTCAGATCGCCGTGACCAAGCAGGTGCGGGTCGGGCATCGCATTCGCCTGGCGAGCGGTGAAGAGGGCTACGTCACGGACATCGCCTGGCGCACGACGACTTTGCGCACCCCTACGAACCACCTGGTGATCATTCCGAATTCCAAATTCGCGGACAGCATCATGACCAACTTCAATCTGCCCGATCCGCCGGTCAGTATCGTCGTGCCGCTCACGGTCGCGTACGATTCCGACCTACGGCGGGTCGAATCGGTGTTGCTGGCGGAGACCGAGCGGCTGGTGGCCGAGCTGCCGCAGCTCGTGAACGACTTCGAACCCGTGGTGCGTTTTCTGGCGTTCGGGGAGTCGGGCGTGCAGTTCAACGTCACGGTACGGGCGCACGACTTCGAGTCCCAGTATGGCGCTTGGAACGAGATCTACCAGCGGTTGATCGAATGCCTGCGGCGGGAAAACATCGCCATTCCATTTCCGACCCGCAACGTCTATCTGCGCGGCGAGGTGCCACCGCGGGCGTAGGACGTGCGCCGGGGGCCCCGGTCAGGGCGCGACGACGGTGAGCGTGATGGGCTGGGACGTGAAGTGGGCGTGCACTTCGTGCCACATCGCCACGGTCATGCTCGTGGTCCCCACCTTCTTGCCCGTGATGTTGAAGCGCCAGCGCAAAGCGGGGTCACGCGTCACGGTGGCCAGCGTCGGGTCGAGCATCTCGACTTCGAAACGCATGATGTCGCAGTCGTTGGCGATGTGAAGCGGCACGGCGTTCTGATCGAGAAACGTCACCTCGATCGCTTGCGGCGCGGCGTCCTTGACGATCGACATGCTGCCCCTGGTGTGGAACCCGAACTGATAGAAAACTTCGCTGTCGTTCGACACCAAGTCGACGCCGCCGGCGAATTCGATATGGCCGCAGATGCCATTGTCGACTGCGGGGCCTGAAGGTCCACTCCCGCAGCCGGAGGCCAGAAGCAACGCCGCGAGACCGGCGCCGGCGATCGTCCGCCATACGATGCGACGCAAGGAGCGCGTCCGGGGCTGGGTCGACGTGGCGTGCATGGTGGACCCTCGATCGGCTACGGAACGTCTGCGGCCCGCGCCGGCTTGGCGCCGGACCACTGGACCCTGTCAGTATAACCTCTGACCTCGCGGGGGTCCACCGCCGCCCTCAGGGGGAGGTGGCGCAACTCGCTTCCACGAGCTTCTGCAGGGTCGGCAACGTCACGGCGCCGTTCCGCAGCACCGTGTCATGAAAGGCCCGGATGTCGAAGCGCTCCCCCATCGAGGCCTTGCAGCGCTCGCGCAGGCGCAGAATTTCCAACTGCCCGAGCTTGTAAGCCAGCGCCTGTCCAGGCCAAGTGATGTAGCGATCGACCTCGTTGACGATGTTGTTCTCGGCCAGTGCGGTGTGCGCCAGCATGAAATCGATGGCCTGCTGGCGGCTCCAGCCCATCGCGTGCATGCCGGTGTCGACGACCAGCCGGCAAGCGCGCCAGGCATCGAAGCTCAACATGCCGATGCGATCCAAGTCGCTCGAATACAAACCCATCTCGTTCGCGAGCCGTTCGGAATAGAGTCCCCAGCCTTCGACGAACGCGGTGCATCCCAAGTGCTTGCGAAACTCCGGTACGCCGGTCAGCTCTTGCGCGATGGCAATCTGCAAATGATGCCCCGGCACGGACTCGTGAAACGCCAGCACCTCGGCCTCGTACTTCGGCCGCGTCTCGGGCGCGTAGGTATTGATGTAGTAGCGCCCCGGGCGCGAGCCGTCGATCGCCGGCTGGCGGTAGTAGGCGATCGTCGAGTTCACTTCTTCGTGCGCTTCGATGCGCGTCACTTCACACGCGGTGCGCGGTTGAATGTTGAACCATTTCGGGACCGCCGCCTGAGCCCGCGCTAGCGTCGTTGCCGCCTTCGCCGCGACTTCATCGCGGCTGCTGAAGTGGAGCGCCGGGTCGGTGCGCAACCGCCGCAAGATCTCGGCGTGGTCGGTTGTGCCGAGCACTTTGGCGCCGAGTTCGGTCATTTCGCGATCGATGCGCTCGACTTCCTGCAGGCCGATCTTGTGAATGCGGTCGGGGGCGAGATCGAGCGAGGTTTGGATCCGGGCGAGAGTGCGATACGCTTCGGCCCCACCGGGCAGATTGACGAGCCCTACTTTGTCCTGCGGGCGCGCCACGGGCAGGACCTCGGCGTGGAGGAACTCGCGGTACCTCGCGAACGCCGGCCGCACGCCGGTATCGATCGCCGCCTGCAAGTCCTTGGCAAAGTTCTCGCGATCTGCCGGGCTCCATTCGGCGGGCAAGGTGTGCGCCGGTTCCATGAGCGCCCATTCGGATGTCGGTTGGGCCGCGAGCGCATCCAGTTCACTCACGACGCGTTCGACCTGCGATGCGGTCGCCACACGCTTCTCGGCCATACCACGCCGCAAGTTCGCCATGAGATCGTCCACCCACGGTCCCATCGCCCGCCAGCGCTTGACGAGCGCGCGCGCCTCGGCCTTGGTCCGCAGCGGCTGTTGCGATGGGATGTTGAAAAACGCGACCTGCGGGCCATCGAGCGGATCGACGTTCCAGGCGACGAGGTCACACGCGAGCCGGTGGAGATCGTCTTCGATCGCCTGGTGCAGCATGTCACGATTGACGCGGTCGGCTTCCGACAACACTTCGGGCGCGATCAGGCCGACGCGGTTCTGCAGTGCTTCGAGCCGGAGGCGCTCTTTCTTGCGGCCCGCGGCGGTGATCTCGGAAAGCCGCTCGTCGAAGCGCCGGTCGCCGAGCGATGTCGCATCGACGGGATTCGCTTGCTGATGCGCGTTCCAATAGTCGGCGCAGACCGCTGTCAGCTGTCCGGCCGCGGTGGTCGCGATGCCGGCGGCAGCGGCGACGGCAGGACGGCCGGCGCCCCAACTCACGACGACGGCGATCGCTAGTGTCTTCGAAATCCAAGTCATGACACCTCTCTCTTGTGTCCGGACGTGGGCTCGACAGCCGGGCCGCCGAGGTCTCGCACCGCTTCGCCGTGCGGTCCACAATCCGGGTCCTGGACCTTGGCGGGCGCCGACTGGGTGGCCTGTTCGACTCGCACTTCGTAGCTCCGCCCATCGGATACGAACGACGTGTTGTACTGCTTCGAGAGTTCTGGATGCTCCGGATCGCGCGGCCGGCCGAGTGCCGGCGCGTCATCCACCACGAAAACGTCGGCGCCCACGTCACGGGCCCGGCCGATGGATTGCGCCACGGCACCCGCGAGACCATCCGCCGGATCCCAGCTATAGGCCGTGTTCGGCACGAACGCGACGCGCGGACTCAGGGTCTGAATCCACCCCAAACTGGTCGCGTTCGACAACCCGTGGTGGTGCAGCTTCGCGAAATTGACTTCCAGTTCGGGCGCCGGGAACGCATCGAGCATGCTCGCTTCGGCCGCGACTTCGGAGTCGCCGCCGATGACGAACCGCACGTCGCCGTAGGTGAATTGCAGGACGATCGACTCGTTGTTGATATCCGTGCCGCCGATATCGGTTGTTGCCCTGTAGCCCGCCGGGGTGCCGGCATTCAAGACCCGGATGGTCACCAAGTCGTCCCAGCGCAGCTCGAAGACGTTCGAGGAGCTGTCGAACCGGTGCAGAACGACGCGTATCCGCCCCTGAGCCGCCAGCGTCCGCAACAATTCGTCATACGCGAAACTATTCTGCGACTGGCTATTCTTCGGCCCGGAATCGAAGAACACGGCGCCGGGAAACGCGGCGGCGACCCCATCCGTGATCAATCCCGACGACCCGAGCTCTCCACCCAGGTGATCGATATGGGTGTGGGTCGCGAGCATCGCGTACATCTGTGTGACACTATGGTCGCGCAGGTAGGTCTTCACCGACTGTTCGGCGAGGCGCGTTCCACCATCGATGAGAATATGCCGCCCGCTCGACGGCATGGTGAGCAGATGGCTGTCGCCGAAACCGATGTGGATCATGGTCGAGATCAAGAGATTTGCGGTGGGGGCCGTCGTGGCGATAAAACTATCGACCGGCGAGTAGCCGGTGGGCGCGCCGCTCACTTGGTTCACGACCTGGTAATAGGTCTTCCGGCCTGGCGCGAGATCGAGCAACGCGACCGAATGGTCGCGCGTCGACGCCCGGTCGAGGCGCTGCGCCGCATCCGGGTACGCCATGTGGTCGAAGACCGGGTTCGAAAACCTGAACGCGTAACGCACACTGCCACGGGCCGCTTTGTCGGTCTGCCACAAGATACGATTGGCGTCGACATGGACGCCGCTGCTCACCGCCGGCGGCGGTCCAACCGGGGCCACCGTCTTGTCGGCGCACGCGCCGATGATGCCGGCGGCAACTGCGAGACCACACAGGACGACGCGCGTCCGCAGGGAAAATGCTGGTGACATCGAAGCTCGGTCCCTTCACGGGAGGCCGCGTTCTCGGGGGGAGATTTCAGCGCGCCGTGCCGTGCCCGGCGCGCGCCAAGGAGTCTACTCCTCCGCGACGAACGAATGCGACGCCCCTCGGGCGGCGGCGATGATTCAGGCCGTGGTCAGCCGTTCGGGCGTATACTTCACATGTAAACCTCGTGCGGTCTGGAGGCGCCGGGTCGAGTCCCCCGGCAACGAACGGCCGGACGAGTTCAGCCGGACCGGGCACGCCGGTGGAGAACCACCGCGCGGCACGGACGGCGCACGAGCCGGGGACCCCATCCACGGCAGACGAAGCGGGGCGGCGCAAGCCGCCTCGCTTTTTTGTTGGGAGCGCCGTAGTACACTGCGGCGAACCGTGGAGGCACCGCCGTGAAGGAACTC
This sequence comes from bacterium, assembly GCA_031362565.1. Classification (GTDB taxonomy): domain Bacteria; phylum Krumholzibacteriota; class Krumholzibacteriia; genus JANLSU01. The sequence goes on from JANLSU010000003.1 coordinate 60,202, forward strand.
ATCGTTGTCGGAGACCGAGTTCTCGTCGTGCCCGAAGAGGGCGAGGAGCGCACGCAGGTCGGCCTGTACTTGCCACAGACTGCGATCGACGCCCGGCAGGTGCAGGGCGGCCGCGTCACCGCACTCGGCCCCGGCATTCCCGTCTCGGCTCCGGACGCGAATGACGAAGAACCCTGGAAGCGGCAGCGGCCGCAGCCGCGCTATATGCCGATGCAGGTGCGCGTCGGCGATTACGCGATCTTCTTCCGGCGCGCCAGCGTCGACATCACGTTCGAGGGCAAACGTTACTTCGTGGTGCCGCACGATGCGATCCTGGTCGTTGTGCGCGACGACGGCGTCGAGCCGTTAGCGGCTGTCGTCTTGCCGAAGTGAACGCCGATTCGACCGGCGGCGCCGGGCGCGTGGTGCGTTGGATCTGCATCGCGGTCATCGCACTCACCAGCCTCGAGTTCGTGGTCGCGACGACCGGCGTGTTGCTGCGCCAACCGGCCCCCGCGCACACTGACTTTGCGTCCTACTACATGGCCGGAGTGTTGGCGCGCGAACACCGATCGCCGTACGACGCCGCGGCGCTCGTGGCGCGCTCCGAGGCACTGGGGCTCGGGCAGAGCACCTATCCGTTCGTGTATCCACCCCCCTTCGCGATCGCGATGCGGGCGCTCGCCGCATTGCCTTTCGAAACCGCGCGGCGAATCTGGATCCTGCTCACTACGGTCGCATTGTTCGGCATGCTTGGCGCGACCTGGCGGCTCGGGCGAGCGTTGTCGGCCCGTCTCGAGATCACGAGTCCTCTCGCCGGCTGGCTCGTGATGGCGGCCTTCGCGCCGGCCGCGCTCAACTCCGCGAGCGTGCACAGCGACATTCGCGTCGGTTCCGTCGGAGTGCTATTCGGCGCCTGCACGGCGATCATCGCCTGGCGTTCACTTGCCGGAGCGCGGCCGTCGCCGTGGGTCGGACTCGTCTTGGCACTCGCAGCGCTCGCCAAGACGACGCCCGTAGTTCTGATCGCGTGGGTGGCGTGGCGCGGTGCGCGCCGCACGGCGGCTTGGAGTGTCGCGTGGTTGGGGCTCGCGTTCGTGCCGGCGGTGTGGGTGTGGGGCCCGGGGATTATCGGCGATTGGTTGCAGCACGGCGTGCTTGCAAGGCTCGCGGTACCAAGCGGCTGGGCTCATAATCAGAGTTTGAATGCGGCCCTGTTGCGGCTCTGCGTGCCGGCGGCGCTCGATGGCGTGACGGTGCGCGCGCCGCTGTTGCAACAAGTCCTCGTGTGGGCATTGACGGCGGGCGTCGCAGTCTCGACCTGGAGTTGCGTGCGCATTCGTTCACGCCCCGCAGCAATGTTACCGCTCGAGTGCAGCCTGATCGTCCTTGCCATCCTCATCGTGACCCCCATCACCTGGGTGCACACGATGGCCGCACTGTTGTTCGTGTGGCCGGTGCAGATGCTCGTTCTGGCGCGCGCCGCCGCGCAGCGCTGGAAATGGACGCCGCACGCCACTTGGGCTGCATGCGCCGGTTTTTTCCTGTCGTCGGCGCATTTGCCGGTGCTGTGGGGAACCGCACTGCATCACCGCCCGTGGGTCGCACTGACGACGCTCCCCTTGGCCGGCATGCTCATCTCCTTCGCAACGTGCGTTGTCCTCCTGCACCACGCTCCCGTGGTCGCAGCAGCAACCCCGGGCGCCATTCGTCAATCGGCGTAGCGGAGAACTGTCAATCGCGTTGACACTCGGGCGAATGGATTCCGTTGGGCGAGGGGTTCGCGTCGACAGCAACAGCACTGAGGTTTGCAGCACTGACGTCGCGAGAGTTTGTGAATCTTTTCACAACTCGTTCTGGAACGAGTTACGCGCTGGGTTAACGTTCTGTTTCTGAACGCGTTGGATGCGGCGACGACGTCTTGGTCGACTTCAGCGCGATGTCGCCACCAGGCGTCCGAAGGCTTCCTTGAGGCCGTCGTGGAGGGCGCGTTCGTCGGCGGGCGCCCAATCCCCGTGGTCGTCACGAACGAACGACGTCTTGTCGACGCGGTTGTCGAAACGCGCCGCCGGTAGATGAAATGCCTTGCCGCGCGTCGCGACCCCCACCGTGCCGGAGCGGTCACTCGTCTCCATGAGATAGGTCATGTCGTCAGTGCCGTAGTCTTCGAGCATGACACGGCGCGGCACGCCGTGGTGCAGGATCGACGCATCACCGTCGGGGCCCGGCTTCGCACGCGCCTCGTTCTTGCGGCGCGATTCCTCCGGCGTCACCCAGATGTAGAGAATCGACGCGCGCTCCAGGATGCTGTCCGAGAGTTGCGCCAGCGAATACTGGTATCCGAGCGGTGCCGGCAGAGGCGGGGTCGCGCCATCGGGCCCGCCGCGCGCGAACTCGATCACGATCGTCTTGTTCGAGAGATCGCGCCCGCGTTGCATTTCGGCCACCTTGTCGTCCAACAACTTGCGCGCATCGGCCTCGAGTGCATCCACGAGCCCGGCGCGCGTGCGTGAATCGAGTGTCGCGAACTTCGGCTCGGCGCCGACTTTCGCGCGCGCCGCGTCGAAGCGATCGAGCAGCCACGCCGCCGCCGCGGCCGGCGCAATCCGCGGCTGGCGCCGCAGATCCTCATAGTCCTCGTTCACCAGTTCGATGAGCGTGCCCCAATCCTTGGTGTCGATCATCGGCTCGTCGCTCGACCGGAAAAACACTCCCTCCTGGCCGCGCGCCCGCAGTTCTTCCGAGATGCGGCGCATCATGTGCACGTACGGGTAGTCGTCGAGTTGCACCGTCTCGCCGAGATGGAAGCCGTTCAGCGCTTCGTCACCCGACAGCGTCGCGAGGTACGAGCGGACCTCCGACTTCCCGGATGCAGGCAGCGCGAGCAACAAGACAAGTTCGAGGGGTCGAGCCATGAGAGCCTCCGCGTTGAATTCGGCCTCCAGCCTAACACCAGGCGTGGCGCCGGGGTGCGAGCCCAGGTGTTGCGGGCCCCGGCGCGGCCCCCCAACCATTGCCCCAGGGGTTGACAGACTTGCTTCTATCGTTTATCGTCGATTAACGATGAATACTGAACATGACATCCAAGATCGAGGCCCGAGCGGCGACGAAACCTGTTGTGGAACAAGCGCTTCCGCGTCTGCATCGCCCTCCGGGGCGGATGCGGACCTGGCGGCGCTCGCCAAGGCGCTCGGCCACCCGGTCCGCGTGGCGATCCTGCGGCACCTGCTGCAGCGGGGCGAGTGCGTCTGCGGTGACATCGTCGGGATGCTGCCGCTCGCCCAGTCGACCGTCTCGCAGCACCTCAAGGTGCTGAAGGATGCGGGACTCGTGCGCGGCACCATCGAAGGGCCGCGCGTCTGTTACTGCGCCGACCCCGCGGCCGTGCGCCGCGTGCACGATCTCGCGCTCGCATTGTTGCCGGGCGCGATTCAACCGAGCGAACCGGGCGCGTGACGGGCCACTGTTGCGCTCCGATCACAGGAGGCCTCTCATGTCCGACACTCTTCGACCGGCTACGAGTCCGAACGAAATCCGCACCATGGTGCGGGAGAAATACGGCGCCATCGCGGTGGGCGGCGAGTCGTGTTGCGGTCCACAGGGCGGTTGCGGCGCTGCAGCCCCCGAAACCGTTCTCGAACAAATCGGCTACACGGACGCGCAAGCGGCGGCGATTCCCGAAGGCACGAATCTCGGCCTGGGCTGCGGCAATCCGCTTGCATTCGCCGCCGTGCAGCGGGGCGAGACCGTGCTCGATCTGGGTTCGGGCGCCGGCATCGACGCATTCCTCGCCGCCCGCGAAGTCGGGCCCACGGGCCACGTCATCGGTGTCGACATGACACACGCCATGCTCGAAAAAGCGCGCGGCGCCGCCCTGAAGCATGGCTACACGAACGTCGAATTCCGCTTGGGCGAGATCGAACATCTGCCGGTTGCCGATGCGAGCGTCGACGTCATCATTTCGAACTGCGTCATCAATCTGTCGCCCGACAAGGCCCAGGTGTTCCGCGAAGCATGGCGCGTCCTGCGCCCGGGCGGCCGTTTCTTGGTGAGCGACATCGTGCTGTTGCGCCCCTTGGCGCCCGAGATCCGCAGCTCAGTGGAAGCCTACGTGGGATGTGTCGCCGGTGCGTCCTTGCGCCAAGACTACCTGGCGGCCATTCAAGCCGCAGGCTTCGTCGATGTCGAAGTCGTGCAGGAAAACCCGTACACCGTCGGCACCGAAACCGCATCGCCCGAATACCGCGACGGCCTGCACTCGGTCGCCTCGGCCAAGGTGCGGGCGCGCAAGCCCTGAGGGCAGCGCGGACGTGCCGTCGCAGGTGGCAAGCGCTGCCGGCGGCGGACCTGAAACTTCTGGTGAGGAAAAGGGGCGTTCCTGGCGCCGATCCGCACTTGCGCCGCCGTCCCTGCCCCATTATTTTGCCGGTGCCCACCTCGCCTCAATGACCTTGGTTCGCAATGCATCGAGTCCCGCATCCGGCCGGCGTGCATGTGCGCCACCGGATGTTGCGCGCGCGGCAGTGCCCCTCCACACGCCGCGCGCGCCCCTGACCACGTGCGATCGCAGTGGCCCGCGGTGCGTCGGCCGCCGCACTCTGCCGGTCCCGCGGCGCCGCGCCGCGCCGACCCCGCGGGCATTGCTGTGCACGCACATCGTCGCTAGTCTCGGCGGAATGAAGACTGCGACGCCGCGCACCGAGCAGAAAATCGTCCGGCCGGCGCTTTTCATGGCCTGGGTGTGCGCCCTGCTCGCCTGCTCTGCTACCACGGCTCTGGCGGTTGCGGTCGAGCCGGCAGCACCGCTGCCGGAATTCATGCTCACCGATCGCACCGCGCGAGCTCTCGGTGTCGTCGCCGGCGACACCGTCGATGTGTCACCCGACGCGGCAATGCGCGGTGGACGCGCCTTTCGTGTCGCCGCCGTCTACCGGCCGCATGCCGACCCGTACGAGGTCGGCTTTGGACGCCGCGCCGTGCGCCTGCATCTGCCGGATCTCGAATCGCTGCTCGGCAGTAACGACCGCGTCGACCGGTTCGTCTTGAAACTGCGCGATCCATCTCAGAGCGACGCCCTCGCCGCCGACGTCGACGCCGCCGGGCTCGGGCTGCGCGCTTACACATCCGGTGACCTCGCACGCCGTTCGTCCTCGACCTTCGTGGTCGTGTCGCAGTTTCACAAAGCCATCGGCTTCGTGAGTCTGCTCGCCGGGCTCGTCTTTCTCGTCGCACTCATGGTGCTCAAGTTCGAGGCGATGCGCCGCGAACTCGCGACGCTCCGCCTCATCGGCATCGCCCGCCGCACGTTGCTGGGCACCGTCGTCACTATCGCTGCCGCGGTCGCGGTCTTGGGCAGTGCGGTCGGCGTCGGGCTCGGCGCACTCGCGGTGTCGATCATCAACCCGCTGGCGCGCCACCGCTATGACAGCGACCTCGTCTTCGCGCGCCTCGACTGGGGCGTGGTTGCCCTGGCCGTTGCACTGTCGCTCCTGCTCGGTGTGTTGGCTGGACTTCTGGTGGCGCTCCGCCACGCTCGCGGCGATGTCTTGGGTCAGATCGGCAGATGACATGATCGGTTTCTTGGCTCGCAAAGGCCTGTTCCGGCACCGCACCCGCACCCTTCTCGCGGTCCTCGGGGTGGGGATCTCGGGCGCGCTCCTGCTCGACATGCAAATGCTCTCACGCGGCCTACAGGTGAGCCTGCAACGCGTGTTGCGCGATATCGGCTACGAGGTACGGGTCACGCCGCGCGGCACTCTGCCCTTCGAAACCGAAGCCAGCTTCGCAGGCGGTCATGCGATCGCGGCGGCAATCGCCGCCGATCCGCGCGTCGAGCGCGTCGCACCGGTCTTGGGCGGCACCGCCTACGCGGCGCGGTCGGGCGGCAGTGCGCAACCGGTTTTCATCTATGGAATGGATCCGCCCACGGAAACTCTGTGGCGCATCACGGCCGGACAAAGCCTCGACGCCGCCACGCCCGCCGGTGCCGTGCTGAGCGTCGCGTTGGCGCGTGACCTGGGAATCGGCCTCGGCGACACGCTGTACGTGGCGCGGGGTTTTTCGGCGGCGCTCGGGATGCTCGAGACACCGCGCGCCTATACGGTCCGCGGCCTGGCCGATTTTCGCTTCGACTTGCGCAACCAACGCAGTCTCGCCGTTCTGACCCGTGAAGCACAGACCGTGCGCGGCGCTCTCGAGCGCGATGAACTGTCGATGCTCGTCATCGCGCTGCACGACCGCGCCACGAGCGATGCCGTTGCGGTCTGGATCCGCGACCGCTTCCCGCAAGTCGAAGCCTATTCGGTGCGTGAAATGCTGGATGCGGTCCAAGGCCAGCTCGCCTACTTCAATCTGTTCTCACTGGTCTTGGGCGGCGTGAGCTTGGTGGTGTGCGTGTTGCTCGTGGGTACCATCATCACCTTGTCGCTCGGCGAGCGTATCGGCGAAATGGCCATCCTTCGGGCGCTCGGCGTGCGGCGGCGGCGCATCGTGGGACTCGTCATGGTCGAGGGGCTGCTGCTGGTCGTGTTGTCGCTGCCGGTCGCCTTCGGCGCGGGCCGCGTCATCGCGTTCTGGCTGGACGGCATCCTGCGGCAAGCGCCGAGCATTCCGAGTGACCTGCATTTCTTCGTGCTGACGGCACGAGCGGCGGGACGCACGTTGCTGCTCCTGTTCGTCGCCGGCGCATTGGCGGGCGTGTATCCCGCCTGGCTCGTGTCGCGGCTCCGCATCGCGACGACGTTGCACCGCGAGGTGATGGGATGACGCCGTCAACCGCACCGCTACTGCCGCCGCCCGCGGCGGCACAAGACGTGGCGAAGGACTACCGGCTGGACGGCGAAACCGTCCATGCCTTGCGTGGCGTGACGATGACCGTCGCCGGCAACGATTTCGTCGCGATCATCGGGCCTTCGGGCTGCGGCAAGTCGACACTCCTGCATGTCCTGGGAGCGGTCGACGTGCCGACCGCCGGGCAACTGCGGTTCTTTGGGCGTGACGCCACGACGATGACCGACGCCGATCGCACCGCGCTACGCTTGCGCGCTTTTGGATTCGTGTTCCAGCGCTTCTTCCTTTTGCCGATGCTCACGGCCGCCGAAAATGTTTCGCTGCCGCTCCGCGAAGCCGGTAGCCCCAAGCGCGAACGCGACGCGCGGGTGCTGGAAACACTCGACTATGTCGGCCTCGGACATCGCGCCCGGCACAAGCCCGGGCAGATGTCCGGCGGCGAACAACAGCGCGTGGCGATCGCGCGCGCCCTCGTCCACCGGCCCGGGCTTCTGCTTGCCGATGAGCCGACCGGCGAACTCGATGAAACGACCGGCAATCAGATCGCCGCACTCCTCGAGCGCGTGCATGCGGGCGGCACGGCAGTCGTGCTGGTGACCCACAACATCGATCTCGCAGCGCGCGCCGGGCGCCGTCTCACCATGCGGGACGGCCGCATCGTGGAGGACCACTCATGATCGCGCTCCTCACCCGGCGCACGCTCGGAGACCGGCCGCGTCGCACGGCGCTCCTGCTGCTTGGATTCGGCATCGCCGTTGGGGTCATGGTGACGTTGTTGTCGATTGGCTCGGCGGTGCTCGAGCAAGCCCGCGACAAAGATCTCGTGGGCGGCGGTGATGTCGTCGTGTTGCCGCAAGGCGTCGATGTCGAGGTGCTGAAGGTGGGTGGCGCGACCGGCATGTTCTTCGCCATCGACGCGGCGCGTTTCATTTACCGACAGGTGTTGTCGGGACCACGCTTTGCACCTCGTTTGGCAGCGGTCCGAGCCCCCGCCTGGCGCGGCGAACCCAACCCACCGCCCTTGGCGGCGGCATCGCCGCTTCTGACCGGCAAGGTCGTCTATTTGCGGCGGCACGGCACGCGGGCGGCGCCGTTGCATGCGCTCGCGACCGGCGTCATTCCCAGCCTCGACCGCGCGGTCGCGGATCCGAGTGCACACCCACGCACCGGCACATCAACACCGCAACCCGGCGCACCGGCCACTGCATTCGCTTGGCGCGATTCCCGCGCCGATTCCATGTGGATGGAACCGCCCGTCGATTCGCTCTACGACGATCTCGATCATTTCCACCGCCCGCCCCCCGGCGCGCACGATCTCGATCGCTGGGCGGAATGGCTGTACTTCAACTGCACCGAGCCGGCGTCCGGCCAGTACGCTTTCTTGAGTTTCATCGTCGCCGGCGATTGGCCCGCCGGCAAAGGACGCGCCCTGCCGCTCTTGCAAATCGTGCGGCCCGGAGAACCGCCGGCGCGTTTTGGCGCCGACTTGCCGCTCGCCACCGATGCCGTTGCGACCGATCGTGTCGACGTGCGCCTGACACCCGGCACGCGCGCTTGGTTCGAAGGTGGCGCGTGGCGGCTCAGACTCGACTACGACACGCCACGCGGCCATGTGAGTGGCGCCCTCGATGTCGAACCGCTGCGTGATCTCTACCAGCCGCCGTTCGTGATCCACGACAACCCGCAGTTCGTCTCCGGCTATGTCGTCGCCGCGGTTCGGGCCCGCGCCAACGGCTGGATCCAGGCCGGCCCGATGCGGCTCGAATTGCGCGATGCGCCGGCCTACCACGATCACAACTGGGGTACGTGGCGCGACGTGCACTGGGATTGGGGCACGGCGAGCAGTGAGCGGTACGGACTCTTCTACGGCCGCGTCGAACATCCCGAACTGCGGCCCGGGCGCTCGGGCGCCGGACTCTTCGCGATCGTCGCCGAGGCACGTTCGCCCACCCACCGCGGCGGCTTCTGGGCGCTCTTCCGTCCCGAGACGATCGTGTACGAATGGAACATGACACCGCCACCGCTGCCGGGGGCGCCGGTCCGTATCCCGCAAGCTCTCGAGCTGCGCGGTGACTCGCTCGACATCCGCGCCCAGGTCAGCGACGTGCTCGCAACGCCACCGCGCGCCCCCGGCGATTCGCTGGTCTTCTTGCAAGCGCGCGCGTTGTTTCAAGTGCGAACGAACGTCGGCGGACAATCGCTCGCCTTCGAAGCACCGGGATTCGCGGAGACTTTCGTACCTGGGACGCCGGCTCTGAAGCGCTGAACCACAGCCGCGTGGGGAGCATCGCGCCCTGAAACGCAGCGGGGCCCACTTGCGCGGGCCCCACCGGTTCTTCAATTACAGGGTCGTTGCTGTCCTGTGAGGACTAGTAGCGCCCGCCACCGCCGCCGCTACTGCGACCACCGCCACCGCCGTAACCGCCGCCAGCACCGCCGCCGCCGCCACCGCCGCCGAACGAACGCTCACGCGCTTCGCTGACAGTGATCGTGCGGCCGCCCATCTGGTAGCCGTTCAACTTCTGAACCGCGGTCTCGGCATCGGTCTGGGAACTCATTTCGACGAAGGCGAATCCGCGCGGCCGGCCGGTCTCGCGGTCCGAGATCACAGAAACGTTCTCGACCTTACGGCCGTCGCCCTCGAACAGGTTGCGGATTTCTTCTTCGGTCGCCGTAAACGGCAGGTTCCCGATGTACAGTCTCTTGCTCATGAACTCGATCTCCTCACAAAACAGAATACGAACCAAATCGGAACAAACTGGGGTCAGGCCTGGCTCTCCCAGCGACCCGAGCGTCGCGGACTTGCGGGCGCCTGAAAGGGCAACTTGCAAGAAACGGGCTCAGTCGCGGTCGAGCGTGAGGAATGACAGCTTGGTCGAACCGCCCGGTCGATCCGGCTGCGGTTCGGAACGGATGCTGACACCTCTCAGGCCAGATCCTGACTAAAAGCGTATCGACGTTTTGCGAGGTCTGTCAACCCGGGGAGGTGTGGGCTGCGCGCGGCGTTGACGGCGTTTCTGGAGTCCGGACAATGGCGCCGCCCGGGGCCCTGTTGGACCCCGGGCGGTGTCGATGTCGCCGTTGGCTGGTAGATTTCGAGGCCGCCTTCGGTGGGCGTCCACGCCCACCGGACCCGCCCTTATTGCTGGTACAAGCCCTTCACCTGCGACCACGTCTTGCCTTCGACGCCGGTCGCGTTGAGTGTGAGGGCAATGTCGATATTCGAGTACGTCACGCCGGGCGTGATCTCGACGTTGACGGCGCGGCTCGTGCCGATCGGTTCGCCATCGTCGTGCACCAGGTTGCCGTTCACGTCCATATAGGCGGTCACGAAGTACTCGCCGCTCTGCAGCGCGAACGATTGGTAGGCCCCAGGCGCCGTCATCGTCGCCGGGATGCCACGCACGTTCAGGAATTCGAGATCCGGTCCCAGATGCGGGACGATCCAGATCCGCCCGTGCTGCGGACCGCCGTATGTGACCTTGCCGAGGAGTTCGGCCGCCAAGTTGACCTGCTGCAGCGTGATGTCAACTCCGGTGACACTTTGGCCGCCGGACACGACGATGCGCTGCGGCAGCGGGCTCCCGAAGAAGCCCACCGGCTCACCGCGGCTCGGGATGAGATTCGCGTTGATATCACGATACGCGAGCACGAAGTACGTCCCGTCCGACAAACCGTCCACTTCCCAGTGCCCCGCGTTCGAGCGCACATCGCTCGCTGCCAGGGGATCGACGATCCCAAGGCGAATGACGAACACGTAGTACAGGCCATGTCCGCCGCCACTGTTGATGATGTTGCCGCTCAGCTTCGCCGCATTGGCAGTACCCGCGACGAGCGCGAGCATGCAAGCGGCGGCGATGCCCAGGCGGACCCTGCGGCTGCCGCGCATGAAACGATTGTTCATCTGTTGCTCCGAACGACATCCAAACAACGACACTCGGCGACCGAAGCAGCAGCGCTTCGTCGCGAACTCGGCCGCGACATCGACCGTACTGGGGGGCGTTTGCGAAGGAACCTTGCGGGGGGCGGACACTCGTGTGTCCTTCGCGGATGCGCGAAGTCTACCACTCCACGCGCATTCGCGCTACGGGCAATCCACCAGAAATGTGCGTTCGACATGCCGCACGTGTGTGTGACGCGATGCCAATGGCCCGTTTTCGGGGCTTTTTCCCCACTCGGACGCCACATTCACGTCAATTGGTGTGTTACGGTTCGCGGATGGAGCCCGATCACAACGTCCAAATGCTGTGGCTGCGCCGAAGCGAAGGCGCGGGGCTCGATCCGGCGCTCCGGCCCGGCGACCGGCTCGAGGAAATCCCATGACGCCGGCGGCCGCGACGACGCTCTCCATCCAACACGCAAAGGGGCGGGGCCGCCTCGAATGCGACCAGTGGTTGGCGCGGCCGCGCGACGAACTGTTCCCGTTCTTCGCCGACGCGCATAACCTCGAGCGCATCACGCCGCCGTTGGTGCGATTTCGCGTCACCGGCATGAGCACGCCGCAGATCATGGCCGGCACTCTCATTCACTACCGGTTGCGATTGCACGGCCTGCCGATCGCGTGGACGAGCCGCATCGATCGCTGGGAACCGCCGCTCCGTTTCGTGGATCTGCAAGTGCGCGGTCCGTACCGGATCTGGCATCACACGCATGAATTCGAGCCTGAACGCGGTGGCACCCGCATTCGCGACCGGGTCGACTTCCAACTGCCGCTGCCGTTCTTGCATCACACCCCGGTCGCACGCCTCGTCGACGCCGACCTGCGGGAGATTTTCACCTACCGCCAGCGCATCCTCGCCGAACTCTTTGCTTGAACGCCTGGACCGCCCCTTACATTGGGAACCCTTTCGCGACCCGGACATTGAGGAACGCAGCACCGATCCGCCAAGGCGCGGCTTCACCCCATCGGGCGAAAGGATCTGCAGTCCCATGTCCCAGGCAATTCGGATTCGCATCGGCATCTCGTTGGCCGTCTGGGCCTTTGCGGCCAGCGTCAACGCCCAAACCATGGACAAGAAGACTTTGACTCTGGATGGCGCCAAGAAAGTGGCCGATGCGGCCGTCATGGAAGCCAAGCGGCTTGCCGCACCAGGCGGCGCGATCGTCGTTGTCGACGACGGCGGGGCGGTCATTCTCGTTCTGCGGCTCGACAACACGTTCCCCGCGGCAGCCAGTGTCGCGACCGGCAAAGCCCGCACCGCGGCGCAGTTCCGCCGCGCCACGAGCATTTTCGAGGACGCCATCAAGAACGGCCGCGTGTCGCTGACCGCGGTGACCGAAATGGTGCCGCTGCAGGGCGGCGTGCCGATTCTCGTCGACGGCCAGGTCGTCGGTGCGGTCGGCGTCAGTGGCGCCGCATCCGCGCAGCAGGACGAGGACATCGCGAAGGTTGCATCGGTCGCGCTCGGCAGCGGCGAAACCACGACTTCGAAGCGCTGAAAGGTGATGACGATGCGATTCTTCCGGACTCTTGTGTGTGTCGCACTCACCGCCGCAGCGCCGGCAGCGCCGGTCGCGGCCGCGACGGCGGCCACGGCCCAAGCTCCGGTGGGTGCACCCAAAGCCACCGTCGATCTCGCGACGGCCAGCGGGGCGCAACTCGTGAACGGCATCTGGCGCTACAGCGACGTGCAGATTGCCGGCGTCGATTTCCACGCCGCCGGACCCGACAACAAGCCCTCGGGGGCGCCGAATCGCACCGACGATTTCACGCCGCATGCGGGCGGCCTCGGTTTCGATGACTCGGCTTGGCAAGTGCTCGACCCGGCAACGCTCGACGCGCGGCGCGCCGGCGGCAAGCTGTGCTTCAACTGGTATCGCATCAACGTCACGCTGCCGGAGCGCATCGGCACCTTCGATGTCACCGGCGCGACGGTGGTGTTCGAAGTGACCGTCGACGACTACGCCGAGATCTGGGTCGATGGCGAACTGCCGCGTGAACTCGGCCAAGCGGGCGGCAATCTCGTCGCCGGATGGAACGTGCCCAACCGTGTCGTACTGACGTCCGATGCCAAGCCGGGCCAGCACGTACAGCTTGCCGTCTTCGGCATCAACGGTCCGATTTCGGACTCGCCCCATAACTACATTTGGGTGCGGAACGCCAAACTGCTCTTCTACAAAGCGCCGCACGCCCTCGTACCGGTGCCCGTTGCAACCCACATCGAATGGCTCGATCCGGCGCTCGACGCCATCGTGCCGGCCGGAGTCCAGATCGAGAAACTGGCGGAAGGTTTTTCGTTCATCGAGGGCCCGATTTGGCGGCCGGACGGCACGCTGCTCTTCAGCGAACCGAACGACAACAAGATTTGGCAATGGACGCCCGGCAACACCCTGTCGCTCTTCCTGGACAAGAGCGGCTATGACGGCGCCGACATCGCCGCCTACGGCCAGCCGGGTTCGAACGGTTTGACGCTGGACGCCCAAGGCCGCCTGACCATCGACCAGCATGGCAACCATCGCGTCGTGCGGCTCGAAAAGGACGGCGCACTCACGGTGCTCGCCGACCGCTATGAGGGCAAACGCCTCAACAGTCCCAACGACCTCGTCTACCGGTCCGACGGCACGCTCTATTTCACCGATCCACCTTTCGGACTGCCCAAGTTCTACGACGATCCGCGGCGCGAGCTCGATTTCTACGGCGTGTTCGCGCTCGAGAACGGCAAGTTGCGAGTCGTGAGCCGCGACTTCCGCGGTCCGAACGGACTGGCGTTCTCACCCGGCGAGAAATATCTCTACGTTTGCAACTGGGACGAGATGAAAAAGGTCGTGATGCGCTACGAAGTGCGCCGCGACGGCGGGCTCGAGCCCGGTACGCTCTTCTACGACATGACGCCGGCGCCCGGCAGCGAGGCTCTCGACGGCTTGAAGGTCGACCGGCGCGGCAATGTCTATGTATCCGGCCCGGGCGGCGTGTGGATCTTGTCGCCCGAGGGGAAGCACTTGGGCACTCTCCAAGGACCCGAACTGCCAGCCAACTTTGCCTGGGGCGACGCCGACGGCAAGACCCTCTATATGACGGCCCGCGGCGGCTTGTATCGCGTCCGGCTCGGCATCGAGGGCATCCGGCCGGAGCCGGAGCAGCAAACCAAGCGCTGACCGTCCCGCCCACAGCCGCGCTCCCCTGTCACCCGCAGCGACACCGCCGGTGAACCCGGGTTGCAGTTTGCTCCTCCGCCGTCGCGCCGGCGCCGCTCCGACGCGGCGTCCGGCGCGGGGCACAGACCCTGCTCGTTTGCGACCTGGCCCCCCGTCGCCCGCGCCTCCCGGCCGGAGACCCCATGTCGCCCTTTCGAATCCTCGCCGCGGTTTTGGCGGCGCAATGCGCCCGGGCGGGCGCCGCCCTCGCCGTGCCCTCGCAGTTCTCGGACGCGGCACCGCGTACCGCCCAGATCGACCGGCCGTTCAGCGTTCCATCGACGTTCGCAGCCGGCGGCGCCCCGGGCGACGACTTCGCGCACGCCTTCCTCATTCCGGACCTGCCGTATGCGGATACCGGCACGACGTGTGGGTTCCAAGACGATGTAACGTCGCCGTGTACATTTCTCGGCGGGGCGCCTGACGTCGTCTACGTGTACACCCCGCCCGCCGACGCCGTGGTGGATGTCGACGTCTGTGATGTGGCCTTCGACGCCTCGCTGCATGTCTACGCCGGTCCGGAGTGGAAGCCGGTCGCTTGCAATGACGACGCCTGCGGGCGCGGGGCGCGCATCGCCGGACTCGAACTCCAGGCCGGGGTTGATTACTACTTTGTAATCGACGGTTGGAATGGGACCTGTGGCGGCTATCGGCTGGCAATTCTGATCGATCCCGTCTTGTGTCAATTGGACACGCCGCCGAACGCGCGGTACGAGGGCGAGCCGGACTGCCACGCGGGTGTGTACGATGCTTACAATCGGGGTTGCAACGACTACCCCTACTCCTTCACCACCATCGAGTGCGGCGATTCGACCGTCGTCGTCGCGGGCACCTACGGCACCTATCGCTACTACGACGAGGATTTCCGCGACACCGACTGGTACCAACTCAACTTGCATCATCCCGGCCTGTTGGAGTGTTCGGTGCTGGGTGGCGCGCCGACCCAACTGGCTATTTTGGACGGCCGGGAGGGCTGTGAGGGGTGGAGCGCGATCGCCGGGCCGGCCTTGGGAGAGGCCTGCGAACCCATCGCCTGCCAGGCGGCGCTCGAGCCCGGGACCTATTTCATCTTCGTCGCGACCCGGTGGTATGCCGGAATCCGTTGCGGGACTCGTTACCTCCTCTCGGTGCGCGGCCACCGCTGCCCGCCGATCGCGGTGCGAACCGCGACGTGGGGCGAGGTCAAGCAACGCTATCGGTGAGTCGAGGGGCGCGCGGGCCCGAGCGCGCGAAAAAACCCACCACGAAAAACGGCACCGCGCGGTCCTCGCTGCGATCTGTCCTTGACCCACATGCACGCGGCCCCGTAGGGTAGAGAAGTAATCTTTAAGTATCCGAAGCGGAAAACCAGGATCGTTCGCGTCCAACCAAGGCGTGGGAAGTTCTGGCATTCCGCCTCTTCGCGGTTCTCCCCAATTTGCACCCTGCGGGCGAGAGCTGAGTGCCTCACTGCGAAGACCAACAAGGAGCCGCAGCATCATGAAGAAGATCGCTATCTCGCTCACCGCATGTCTTTTACTCGCAATGGCCGGCCAGGCCTTTGCGGCGCGCAGCGATTATTTCGGGAAGGCGCAGCCACCCAAGGACGTCAAGAACGGCAAACCACAAGCAGGCCCGTCACGCTATCCGCAGACCCAGGCCGGCGGCGAGAACTTCGGTAGCGCGACCGTCATTCCGAGCCTGCCCTATTTGGATACCGGCAACACCTGCGGCAACGTCGATGACGTGTTCCCGCCTTGCGCCTTCGCAGGCCTGTCGACGGCCCCGGACGTGGTGTACGCCTACACCCCGACGACCGACCAGTGCGTCACCTTGGACATGTGCAACTCCTTCTACGACACGATCCTGCACGTCTACGACCAAGGCTTCAACCTGGTGGATTGCAACGACGACTTCTGTGGCCTGCAGTCGACGATCGAGAACCTGGTTCTCGTCGGTGGCGTGACGTACTACTTCGTCGTCGACGGCTGGAACCTGTCGTGCGGCGACTATGAACTCGCCATCACCGAGTGCCCGCCGCCGTGCTCATCGGCGTGCCCCCCCGGCGCGATCTCGGAAGGCGAGCCGCCGTGCTCGACCGACTATGTCGACGCGACCAACGGTGGCTGCAACTCCACCCCGCCGGTGTTCTCGAACATCGAATGCAACGAACTCGGCGTGGAGATCTGCGGCACGTACGGCACGTACGGCTTCCAAGGCCAGTCCTTCCGCGACACCGACTGGTACGAGTTCACCTGCGAAACCACCAAGACGGTCAACTTCTGCGTCTGCGGTTCGCAGGCCACGCAGATCGCAATCCTGGACGCGGGCCAGGGCTGCGGCAACATCACCCTCGTGTGCGGTTCCGTATTCGGCGACCCGGGCCAGCAAGTGTGCTGCACGGCAGTGTTGCCGCCCGGTACCTACTGGCTGTTCGTCGGCACCGACGGCTTCGACGGCATCCCGTGCGGATCGCCCTACGTGCTGACGTTAGACGGCCTCTCGTGCCCGCCAGTTGCTGCCACGCCGGCCAGCTGGACGCACATGAAGTCCATCTACCGGTAAGCAAGCCTCGGCAGATTCACGGAGTCTCGTGACGGAAACGGGCGCCCAACCGGGCGCCCGTTCTGTTTTCTTGACACGTTGCGCTCCCGGCTAGGACGATGCGTTGACCCTGATCGGCGCCCCCGTGGGCGGCGCCGGCCCGTCAGGGGATTGTTCGTGCAAGGAGGATTCATGCGACGACACTTCGGGCGAACGCTGCTGCTCTGCATGGCAGCAGCGGCGCTCCTCATCCCCGCCGGCGCGCTCGGATTGAGCGTGGGCGTCGGTGTCTTTGGCGGCGCGAGCATTCCCGTCATTCAAGACGACGCTGCAAGTGGCACGCAATTCGGTGTGCGGGTGCCCGTGCATCCCATCCCGCTTCTGACCGTGGAGCCGTTCTACGCCCGGTCGGGGCTCGGTGACGTCACCCAAACATTTGGCGGCATCGAGTACACGCGCTCCGGGTTCGATGTCGACACGTTTGGCGTCAATGTCGCGTTGGGCGGTGCGGGGCTCGTCGGCGGGCTGCCGTTCTATCCGTATGCCGGCATCATGTCGCAACACTTGAAACGTCCTGGAACCGACCGGACCGAGGTTGGCTACGCCGCCGGTCTCGGGCTCGGGTTGTCGGTGCCGATGGGAATCAATGTCACCGCGCGCGGCGAATTCAATCTCATCAAAACCGGCGAAACGTCGCGCAAGTTCGCCAATGTGACACTGGGTGTCACCAAGACACTCACCTCGTTCCCCTGAAGGGAGGCTGCAAATGCGTATTTCGAAGTCTGTCTATCGCGCCGCGGCTGTGGCTACCCTGGCCGGAGTGCTGAGTGGAACCGGCTGCTTGTTGACGTCGGGGCAGGTGCTGATTTCGTTCGATCTCACGAACCCGATCACCGTGCCCACCGTCACGACTGCGATTCGCGTGCCGGTCGATCTCAACTCGATCGGTGACTACAGCGACCACAAGGGCGATTTGTCGGATCTTGCCGATCTGGCACTCGTGGGCGATGTTACGAACGGCAACACCGCGACCAGCATCGAGTTCTGGATCACCCCCGGCGCGACGAACCTCGCGGACGCCACCGCCGTCCGCGCCGACCCCACTGCGATCCAGCTCTGGGGTCCGCTGAGTCTCGGCGTCAACGAGACGCGGCGGATCGATTGGGACGCTTCGGCGGCATTGTTCACCGGCCGCCAAGCGCTTCTCGACGAGATCAAGGGTGATGGTGCGTTCACGCTGTACGCGCTCGCGTCGTCGACGGCGTTGGCCGCCAACTTCACGATCAACAACGGCGTGCTCATTCTAGTGCTCGACGCGGGGATTTGATCCACGACAAGGGGCGCGGCGGCGGCAACCACGCCGCCGTGCCTTCTTCAGTCCCGCATGTTGATGAACTGTAGGTCGACACCCAGGTCGAGCTTGCGCAGGATCTGGATGACGGATTGTAGATCGTCGAGTTTCTTACCGCTCACCCGCACTTGATCGTCCTGGATTTGCGCCTGCACCTTGAGTTTGGCGCCTTTGATGGTTTTGACGATCTCGCGGCCCTTCTCGACCTCGATGCCTTCCTTGAGCTTGATGGCTTGCCGGAAGGACGACTTCGCACCGGGCTCCACTTTGCCCGGATCGAGGTTCTTGAGCGACACCTTGCGCTTGACGAGTTTATCCTGCAGCACTTCGAAGGCCGCTTCGATGCGGCCTTCCGTGCTCGAGCGAATCACGAATCCATCTTCGGTGCGCTCGAGTTCGGTGCCGGTCTCCTTGAAATCGTAGCGGGTCGCCAATTCCTTGACGACTTGCTGGAAAGCGTTTTGAACTTCGGCTTTGTCGACCTTGTTCACGACGTCGAACGATGGCATGTGACCCTACCTCCGGCCGCTGAAAATGGCCGATCGAGGCGCGAGCCGTCAATGGTGGGCTTTTTCAGGCGCTGGCAAGGGCCTCGCGCGGCGCCGGCGCCTTCGAGCCCGCGCGGTCGAGGATCGCCTTGAACTCGCTGCGATTCGGCGCCTTGTTGAGCGCTTCGTCCGGATCGACAGCGCCGCTCTTGACGATCTCGAGAAGGGCGTCGTTCATCGTCACCATGCCGAGGGCTCGGCCGGTCTGCATCATGCTCGCGATCTGGAACGTTTTGCCCTCGCGGATGAGGTTGCTGATCGCCGGCGTGACAATGAGGATTTCCTGCGCCGCGACCCGCCCGCCACCTTTTTTCTTGAGCAGCATCTGGGCGACGACGCCGCGCAGGCTCTCCGACAGCATGGTGCGGATCTGCGCCTGCCGGTCGGTCGGGAACTGGTCGATGATGCGGTCGACAGCGCCGGCGGCGGTGTTGGTGTGCAGTGTCCCGAACACCAGGTGCCCGGTCTCGGCGGTTTCGATCGCGATTGCCACCGTTTCGAGGTCGCGCATCTCGCCCACCAAGACGATGTCCGGATCCTCGCGCAGCGCGGCGCGCAGCGCCTGTTTGAACCCGTCCGTGTGGTTGCGCACCTCACGTTGGTTCACGAGGCATTTCTTGCTCGCATACACGAACTCGATCGGATCCTCGATCGTGATGACGTGCGCCGACCGGGTGCTGTTTACGTAGTCGATCATCGCCGCGAGTGTAGTCGACTTCCCAGAACCCGTCGGGCCGGTCACCAACACGAGACCCTTCTGGAGGTTGCAGAGCTCCAGGACCGCCTTCGGCAACCCCAGTTCTTGCGCTGTCGGAATCTTGCTCGGAATCACCCGAAACACCGCTCCGACACCGCGCCGGTCCACGAAGAGGTTGGATCGAAAGCGTGCAACGTTGGCAATTTCGTACGAAAAATCGGTGTCGTGATGCGCCGCGAACTCGTCGCGATTGAGCTCCGGCGTGATCTCGAGGAGCATCTCACGCAGCGTGTCGTTGTCGAGCGGCGTGGTCTCGCCAAGTGCCACCATCTCGCCGTCCTTGCGGAAGAGCGGCGGGTTGCCCACCGAAAGATGCAGGTCGGAGCATTTCTCTTGGATCATCTTCTGAAACAGCGCGTCAATGCGCGGCCGGTTGCCCGCGGCGCGTGGCGCCATGGATGAAGCAATTTTCGGCGCGGCCGGCACCGGCATTGCCGCAACGGGCGCGGCAGACGGCGCCACCCCTTGCAGCCGGACTTCGACCTGCATGGTGGCACTCGTGCCGCGGACCCGGACCGTCACGCGGCCGACCGGTGCGTCGTAGAGAAATTCGCGTCCAGTGGCGGTAGAGACGATTTGGGTCGTGTCGACCGGCAGGATTTCCTGCACGAGTTCCTGGACCTGTGCCGCGGTGACCGGCTGCGCCGATGCCGGGCGCCGTTGATCGCCGGCGAGCAGAGCCACGCGTTCGTTGGCACTGAACACGACGCCGTCGGAAGGATACTTCGACAGCAACGCCAAGAATTTGTCGATTTGAGCCACTGCATGCCCTCCAAGGCCGCTCAGTCTTGGTTGATCCAAAGAACGCGGGTCTTGTTGATGAGCCGGGCATGCTCGCCATCACGCAGGCGGAAGAAGCGCTCGTTGTTGTTCAAGAAGTCTTGCACGCGCCGCTGCCCCTCCGGCATCACGTACGCGACATCACCCGCCAGGATCGAGCCGTCTTCCAATGACACTTCGATATGGCGGTGCGTTTGCTGCTGGATGGCAATATCCAGGAGCAGCATTTCATCCTCGGTGTATTCCAGTTCGGCCGGCACTGAGACCATGGTAATGGCATCGAGATTGAGGAACACGAGCGAGTCGCGTTCGAGCACCGGAAGAAAGCGCCGGCTGCCGTTCAGGACGTCGATCGGGCGTTCGTGGCCCGAATGCGTCTCGGCGCGTTCACTCAGGAACATGCTCACTTCGCGCGTGCGGCGCCCCGTGAGCGCAACCTGGGCGTTGATACGCACCCGTGGAACTCGAAACACCTCAGTCATGACCCCGCCTGGAGATGGCTAGTAACGGTTCCCCGTGGCCTCAAACGGCAAGATGCGTTCCGGTTCTGCGGCGAACGTACGCACGAGGTGTGATCGTTCCCCAGAGGCGCGATCGCGGGCTCGAGTCTGGAACGCGGGGCTCAAATCTCGTTCAACTGCAGTAGGTCACCCAGAGCGAAATGAGTAGTACCCCTGCCAGATCCAGTAGCACGCCATAGCGCACCATGTCACGGATTCGTACGTGGCCGGTGGCATAAACCAGAGCATTGGGCGGGGTGGAAACCGGCAGCATGAATCCGAAGGAGCAGGCCACCGTGGCGGCGATCGCCGGCTTCACCGGATCCATGTCGGCCGCCTGCGCCAGAGCCAGCACCACCGGCACCACCAAGGTGGCGCTCGCAGTGTTGCTCGTCACCTCGCTCACCGCGACCGCCATGAGCGTCGATGCAAGCACGATCCCGAGCGTCCCGTGCAGCGGCATGACGGAGAAAATGCCCTCACCCAACGCGCGCGCCAGTCCAGTGTCGAACATGAGGCCGCCGAGCGACAGGCCACCGCCGAAGAGCAGCAACGTCGACCAATCGATGCGCTGCAGCACATCGACAGCCAGAATGCGCGGAGCGCGTTCCGTTTCCGCAGCCAGGCGGCGCCGCGCCGGCAGCAGGAACAACGCGAGCCCGCCGAGGAGCGGTACGCAGGTTTCCGGCAAGCGCGCCGTCCATTCTTGCAGCCACGTTGCCTCTCGCAGGCGGGTTGCCTGCAGGATTCCCGGCAGGATCCAACAGACGATCACAGTTCCATAGAGCGGCAGCAGAATTTTTTCGGCCAGCGACCAGGGCCCAAGTGATTCGCTGTCCGGCGCCACGGCCGCTTGATCCGCCGCGCTGTGGCGTTCGTTGCGCCCGATGAAATGAAACCAGGCGGCGGCGAGCGCCGTGAACACGAGCGCGAGCGGCGCGAAGGTCGCGCACCAGCGCGCGAACGAGACGGTCGCGCCGGTACCGGTCGCCAGCAACCGCAGCCCGATGAGATTCGGTGCGGTGCCGACGGGCGTCGCAATGCCGCCCAAAGACGGCGCGAAGGCCGCCATCAACAGCAGTCCGGTGAGCCGCCGCCGCCCGACGCGCCCGACGGCCGTGAGCGCCACGGGCAGAATGAGCGCCGTTGTCGCCGTGTTGTTCACCCACGCTGAAATGCCGCAGCCGATGGCTGCCACGGCCCACAAGAGCCGCGCCGGCTCGCGCCGCACGCGCTCGTGGCGCAACACCGAATGCGTCAGACGCGCCTGCAACCCGTGCTCGAACGCCGCCGTAGTCAGCAAGAAGGTACCGAAGAACAAGAAGAGAATCGGATCCCCGAAGCCCGCGAACGCCAGTTTGGGATCAGCGATGCGTAAGAGCACCGCGAGCGCAGGAATGAGCAGCGATGTCCAAGCGATGGGGACGGCTTCACTCACCCACAGGCCGGCAGCCACCGTCAGCAGGACGAGAGTGCCGTGGGCGCGCGGTTCGAGGTGCGGAATCGGGACGAGAGCGACGCCGGCGGCGATCGCGGCAACACCCAGCAAGACCCAGGGGCGAACCGGGGCCGTGGCGCGCGCAGGATCGTTGCCGGTGGAAGTCATGGCGCGGCATCGTAGCAGGCGTGCCGCGCCAGAGCCAGCGCCGGAACCGCGGCTACTCCTGACGCACCCACAGCACGCGCGCCTTATTCACGAGCCGGGCGTGGTCGCCTTCACGCAACCGGAAGAACCGCTCGGGGGCGTTGAGGAAGTCTTGAATGCGGCGCTGTCCTTCTGGAAGCACGTAGGCCACGTCGCCCGAGAGAGCCGTTCCATCGTCGAGAACGACCTCGACGCGACGGTCGGTCTCCTGCTGGCGGGCGATTTCTAGAAGCGACAGTTCGTCGTCGTTGTACTCGGAATCACAGGCCACCGTCACCATCGCGATGGCGTCGAGGCCCAGAAAGACGAGGGTGTCCCCGTCCAGCGCCGGCAAGAATGTGCGCTCGGCGTTCAGCACGTCGCTCGGCCGTTCGTGCCCCGAGTGCAGTTGCGAGTACTCACTCAAGAACAAGCTTACTTCGCGCAACCGGCGCCCGGCCAGATGCACTTGAGCGCGGACGCGGAGGCGTGGGACGCGAAAAACTTCGGTCACATCCGCACACTCCGGAAATCGACGCGGCCCGTTCGCGCGCCGATCTCCGAATGCGCAAGACTCGTTCCGGCCGGCGCGACTCCCTGGTCGATGCGAGTTGCGATGCGATCGCCGCGGCTCATGACGCCGCGTGATGGCATCCCACCACCAAGAGCGGCGCAGAAGCGCCAGGTTCCGCCTTGGTGTAGGCCGCGGTGCAAATTCGCAGACAGAGCGGTCGCGATGGCGAAAGGCCTGCCGGCCGCCGTTTCACCAGTTGCTCTTCTTGCCATCCTTGCTGCTGTTCGCCTGCAGCGTCGACGCGGCCTCCTGGAGGGCATTCGCCAGCTTGGTCAGTTCCTCGTTCCCCGACGAACCGTAGCTCTTCAGCGTCTCGGCCTCGCGTAGCGCCGCCTGTAGGTACGCTTCGCCCATGTACTCGTGCGCCTGCGGGAATTTGGGCCGCAGCTTGAGCGCCTGCTTGTAGTTCGAAAGCGCTTCGTCGATGTCGCCCGTCTTGCGCTGCGTGTAGGCGAGCATGTTCAGGACATCCGGATTCTTCGGCTGCTGCACCGCGAGTTCTTCGAAGATCTTGCGCGCTTCACTGAACTGTTCGTTCTTGGCGTACTCCGAACCCTTGGCGAAGAGGTCGGTGTCGCTCTTCTCGGCCGGCGCCTGCGCGGCCGGCGCGGGCGTGCTTTTCGGCTCCGGGCTCGAACCCGAAGCATGCAGGGCGGCGGCCGCAAAAGTCACCGCGACCACCGCCGCGAGACCGGTTCCTGTAGTACGGTTCGAAATTCGCGTCATGTCTGAACCTTCCTTTCGCGAAAAGCAACCAAGGCGCCGACGAAGAGCGGCGGCCTGCCTCGTGCGGCGCAATCTTGAAAACCCGCGAGCGCTCGGATGCGTTGCCTTGGATGCGCAGTATAGAGGAGGCACCGAGCGAGAGCGAGTCAGGCCTCGGCGCGCTTGCTTATCGTCTTGAAACCCCTTCAGGCCAGAGGAGTTCCGCCATGCGACCCGGCCGACCGCGGGCCCGGCTCCAGTTTGGAATGCCTCTTGCCTTTGCCTGGAAGGAGCCGCACGCGGTGGCGGAGCGGCAGCGCGGCCCCATCGGAGGCCGCTTTGGGGTGTGGGAGGAACAACATGGAAGCGACCGACAACAGCCGTGATGCCAGGGCCCTTTTCGACTTGGCGACGGAGAAGATGCGCCGCAATCATCTCGATGGCGCCCTAGCCGATCTCGATCGTGCCATCCGGCTGCAACCCGGCAAACCGCTGTATGTGTCGCAGTATGGTTTGTGTTTGGCGCAGCGCGGCGATTTCGATCGGGCGCTCCAATTGTGCGAGCACGCGGCCCGGGCCGGAGCACGCGATCCGCTGGTGCTCGTGAATCTTGGCCGCGTCTATCGCGCCGTAGGCGATTCTTCAGCGGCCCACGAGGTCTTCATACAAGCCTGGCGAGCGAACCGGCGCAATCGCGCTGTCGCTGCCGAACTGGCGCGCATGGGAGTGCGGCGCCCGCCGGTGGTGCGCTTCCTGCCACGCTCGCATTGGTGCAACCGTGGGTTGGGACGCCTGCGTTACAGTTTGGAGCGGGCGCTGCGGCCGGACGTACAGGTTTCAGTGAGCCGCTGAAGCTCAAGCTACTTCGCGGGTGTTTCCGGCGCCTCGACCCAATCGGCCAGGTACAGGTTCGTATCGCCGCGCACCGCGGAGTGCCGGTTGCTCGCGAAAACGAGCCGCGCGCCATCGGGGCTGAACATCGGGAACCCGTCGAACGTCGGATCGAAGGTGATTTGCTCGAGCCCCGTGCCGTCGGTGCGCACCCGCCAGAGGTCGAAGTTCCGCCCCTTCGGATCGCCGACATTCGAGGCGAAGATGACCCAGCGGTCGTCGGGCGAAAAATACGGGCAGAAGTTGGCGGCGCCGTTGAACGTCAGTTGGCGGACGTTCTTGCCGGCGGCATCCGCCGTGTAGATTTCGAGCTGCGTCGGGCGAATCGTGTCGATCTTCAAAAGGTCGAGATACTGCTGCTTCTCCGCGTCGTTCTTCGGACGTGATGCCCGCCAGACGATCTGCTTGCCGTCGTGCGAAAAGAACGCCCCGCCGTCGTATCCGACTTCGTGCGTAATGCGCTGCACGTCGCTGCCGTCGGGCCGCATCGTGTACAGATCCAGATCGTTGTCGCGGAGCGACGTGAAAATAACCCGCTGGCCATCGACCGAGCACGTGGCCTCGGCATCATAGCCATCGTGATTGGTGAGCCGGCGCAGGTCGCTGCCGTCGGCGCGCGCCGAGAAGATCTCGAACGTGTGGTACAGCTTCCACACGTAGCCCTGCGAAAAATCGGCGGGCGGCGGACAAGCCGCATCGGCCCAGTGCGTCGAGGCATACAGGATGCGATCGGTGTTGGGGATGAAGTACGAACAAGTCGTCCGGCCCTTGCCCGTCGACACCAGCTTTGTCTCGCCGGTCGTGACATTCAGTGTGAAGATCTGGTCACATTGGAAATCGCCGCGCTTCGACTGCAGAATGAGCCGCGTCCCGTCCGGCGCCCAGTAGCCTTCGGCGTTTTCGCCCCCGAACGTCAACTGCCGAACATTGCGCAAATGCACCTCACGCCCGTCCCGTAACGAATCGGCGCCGGCACCTTCCGCTCGCGCTGTTGCGGTGGCGGCGAGCGTCACGATCGAAACGAACAGTGCGGCCTTCCAAGACCGGCGCATGCAGTCCTCCTCAGCCCAGGTGCGCGTCGCGTCAACCCCTAGGGCCCATTGAACGCGACGTCGTGCATGACGTCAAGACGGGCTGGCATTCACTTGCACCGGGCGCACCGTGCCGCGCATACTGCGCGTTGTGTTGCGTCGCGTCGACGCGACGGTGCGCGACCCCCGCCATGTTCCCGTTTGGAGTTCAAGGGTGCGAATTGCGATCACGGGTGCGAGCGGACTCGTCGGTGCCGCCCTGGTGCGTTTCTGGCGCGCCGCGGGTCACGACGTGGTGGCATTCGTGCGCCGGCCGCGAGCCGCCGCCGCGACCCACACCGCGCACTGGGATCCGGTGGCGGGCGTCGTCGATGCGGAAGTCCTTGCTGCGAGTCAAGCAGTCGTGCACTTGGCCGGCGAGAACATCGCCGGCCACCGTTGGAATGCGGCCCACAAGGAGCGCGTCCGTTCGAGCCGCGTGCGTGGGACCCAGACACTCGCGGCCGCCATTGCGGCGATCCCGGGAATTCCACCGGTCTTCGTGTGCGCCTCAGCCACGGGCTTCTACGGTGATCGCGGCGACGACATCTTGACCGAAGCGAGCCCCGCCGGATCCGGATTCTTGCCGGACGTCTGCCGCGCTTGGGAAGAAGCGGCACAACCGGCACGCGACCGCGGCGCGCGGGTCGTCGCGGTGCGAACGGGGCTCGTCCTGGCGCGCGAAGGCGGGGCGCTCAGCAAGATGCTGCTGCCCTTCCGGCTCGGACTCGGCGCCCGCTTCGGCACCGGGCGCCAATGGATGAGCTGGATCACACTCGAGGATCTGGTATTGGTGTTCGACCGCGCACTGCACGATGACACGCTGCACGGCGCCGTGAATGGCGTCGCACCGGCGCCGGTTCGCAATGCCGAGTTCACGGCGGCCCTGGCGCGAGCCCTGCATCGTCCGGCGTTTCTGCAAGTGCCGGCCACGCTCCTTCAACTCGCGCTCGGCGAAATGGCCCAGCCGTTGCTGCTCGCGAGTGCGCGCGTCGTGCCGGCCCGGCTCGAGGCCGCTGGACACCGTTTCCGCTCGGCAGTTCTTCCCGATGCGTTGCGGGCGGTGTTGCAATGAGCCCGAAGCCGCTGCGCTTGGGAGTTTCGGCGTGCCTGCTCGGACAGAAGGTCCGGTTCGATGGCGGCCACAAGCACGACAACTACGTTACCGACGTGCTCGCCCGCTGGTTCGAACTCGTCCCGATGTGTCCCGAAATGGACATCGGCCTCGGAACCCCGCGCGAGTCTTTACGGCTCGTGCGATCTGGAGCGGAGATTCGTCTCGTTGCCCCCAAGAGCGGCACGGACGTCACCACCGCGATGCAAACCTATGCCGACAAGCGCGCCCGCAGCATCGCCCGCCAACAACTGTGCGGCTTCGTTCTCAAGAAGGATTCGCCGAGCTGCGGGCTGGAGCGCGTGCGGGTGTATGGCAATGAAGGCGTGCCGGCACGCGACGGGCGTGGCCTGTTCGCCGTCGCCCTGGTGCGCGACAACCCGGCCCTTCCCGCCGAAGAAGAAGGCCGCTTGAACGATCCGCGCTTGCGCGAGAATTTCTTGACCCGGGTGTTCGCGTACAGCCGCTGGCTGGCACTCGAGCACGACGGCCTGACGCGCGCCAAGTTGTTCCGCTTCCACGAGCACCACAAGTATGTGCTCATGGCCCACAGTCAGACTGGGCTCCGCACGCTCGGGAACTTGCTGGGGTCCGCCGCCAAGAAGACCGACCTGAAGGCACTCGCGGCACGCTATTTGGAGCAATTCACCGTCATCATGCAACGGGTGCCGAATCCCAAGAACCACACGAACGTGCTGCAGCACGTCGCCGGCTACGTGACCGAACATCTCGACGCCGCCGATCGCGCCGAACTGGCGCAGACGATCGAGGCCTACCGGCTGGGACATCTGCCGCTCATCGTGCCGGTGACGCTCGTGCGCCACTATGTGCGCAAATTCGAAGTCGGTTATTTGCTCGACCAGGTCTATTTGAGCCCGCATCCGCACGAGCTGATGCTGCTCAATCACGTGTAAGGCGGAAACGTGGCCCGCGAGAAGATCGGCATCCTGCTGACCAATCTCGGCAGCCCCGATGCGCCGACCGCCGGAGCATTGCGGCGCTACTTGGCCGAGTTCTTGAGCGACCGGCGCGTCGTCGACTTGCCGCGCATCGTGTGGTTGCCGCTTTTGTACGGCGTCATCTTGAACGTCCGCCCGGCGCGCTCGGCGAAACTGTACAAGCGGATCTGGTCCCCGGAGGGCGCACCGCTCGTCGTCATCGCGCGGCGCCAGGTGGCGGCGGTCGAGCAAGCGCTCCGCACCCGCATCGATCCCGTGCCGGACGTGGCCCTGGGAATGCGCTACGGCAATCCCTCGATCCGGTCGGGCTTGGAGTCGCTGCGCGACCGTGGCTGCACGCGCATGCTCGTCTTCCCGCTCTACCCCCAGTACTTCTCGGGCATCACGGGGTCGACCTTCGATGCGGTCGCCGACACGCTGAAGAAATGGCGCTGCGTGCCGGCGCTCCGCATGCTCGGCGACTACCATGACAACGAGGCATACATCGCGGCGCTGGCGCGAAGCGTGCGTGACGTGTGGCAGCGCGACGGCAAGCCGGACCGGACGATCTTTTCGTTTCATGGCATTCCGGTGCGCTATGAAGCGGCGGGCGATCCGTACGCGCGCCAGTGTCAACGCACGGCCGGGCTTTTGGCCGTGGCACTCGAACTTCCCTACGAGAGCTGGTTGTTGACGTTTCAGTCGCGTTTCGGACGCGAGAAATGGCTCGAGCCCTACACCGACACGACGTTGCGGACTTGGGCCGGCGAGGGCGTCCGGCGGGTCGATGTGCTCTGCCCCGGTTTCTCGGCCGATTGCCTCGAAACCCTCGAAGAGATCGCCATCCTGAACCGCGACATCTTCATGGCGGCGGGCGGCGAACGCTTGCGGTACCTGCCGGCGCTCAACGACCGGCCCGACCACATCGCCGCACTGACCGATCTCATCGTCCAAAATCTCGCCGGTTGGTGAATCGCGGCATGGGCGGCCCGGCGCGCGGCGCGTTATACTTGGGGTGGCCGCCGTGCCGATCCCCGTCCGGAGGGTCCGTGTTCCAGCGCCTCGTTTTTGGGTTCGCACTCGCACTCCTGCTGCGGCCGGAGGCTGCCCTTGGCACGTCCAAGGTGCAGCCACGCCTGGCGCGTGTCTTGACACAGACGCCACCCGCGGCGCCGATTGCCACTTGGGTCTTTTTCACCGACAAGGGCCCAGTCCAAAAGGCCACGCCTGACGACGTCGTGACACCGCGCTCGTTGCGGCGGCGCGCCAAGGTGCGGCCGGCGAATGCCCTCGTGGATGCGGCTGACCTGCCGGTGTGTGAAGCCTATGTGGCGCGAATCGCCGCCCTCGGCGTGCACATTCGCCAGCGCTCGAAGTGGTTCAACGCGGTCAGTGTCGATGCGACCGCCGGGCAGATTCAGGCCCTCCAAGCGCGGCCCGAAGTGCGGTCCATGGAACTCTTGACGCGCTTCCGGCGTGCCGCTCCCGAGATGACGCCCGCGCCGGTGCCCGAGAAGATCGCGCCGCGTGCTGGACATGGCCCGCGCTCGAGCGCCGCCCAGCCGCCGACCACGCACACCTTCAACTATGGCAACTCTCTCCCGCAAGTCGCGCTCTCGAACATTCCGGCCCTGCACGACCGTGGCATCAATGGCCAGGGTGTTCTCGTCGGACATTTCGACAATGGCTATCGCTTGCTGTCACACGAGGCGCTGGCGTCGTTGCATGTCGTTGGAGCGCACGACTTCGTGGATCACGACGCGGATCCGGCGCCACCCGTCACCGCGCCCGATTTCTTTGGCGCCCACGGCATCGGCACCCTCGGGACCATCGCCGGCTTCAGGCCGGGCCAGCTCATCGGCCCGGCGTTCGGCGCCGATTTTTTGCTGGCACGCACCGAGAATGACGCAAGCGAAACGCCGCTCGAGGAAGACAACTGGGTCGCCGCCATGGAATGGGCGGATAGCTTGGGTGTCGAAGTGACGTCGACATCGCTCGGCTACCTGACGTGGGATGATGCGTTTAGCGGCCAGAACCTGACCTGGCAAGATTTGAACGGCAACACCGCCATCATGACGCGTGCCGCCGACCATGCGGTGGCACTCGGCATCGTGGTCGTCACAGCGGCCGGCAACGAAGGGGCAAGCACGCAGGGACACAACACCCTGCTCGTGCCGGCCGACGGGGACAGTGTCATCACGGCGGGCGGCGTGTGGATTCCGCCGGGCGCCACCGAATCCGAACGCTACTTCACGAGTTCAGTGGGGCCGACGACGAGCCTGCCGCCACGCATCAAACCCGACGTCGCGGCCCAAGGCGCCGCGGTATACATCGCCGGCACCGGCAGCACCACAGCGTACGGTTACTCGGCCGGGACGTCGTTCGCGTGTCCGTTGGTCGCCGGCGTCGCCGCAATGTTGCTCTCCGCCTGCCCCAGCGCGACTCCGCTCCAAATCCGCGATGCGCTCCGCAGCACCGCCAACCACGCCGCCAATCCGGACAACCAAGTGGGCTGGGGCGTCGTCAACGCCACCGCCGCGCTTGCCGCCTTGCAGACACCGGTCACGCCGGTGTCGTTTTCCGACTTGAAGAAACGCTTCCGCTAACTCAATACACCCAGTGATTGCCGGCGAGGGCGGCGAGCGAGCGCCCGAGCAGGACGCGTTGGACTTCGTGGTGGTCGTTGGCGCGGAGGATTCCCAGCGTGTGCCAGCGGTCGGTGTCGGCGAACGCCGCGCTCGCGCGCGCGATCGCGGCGCGAACATCGGAGCGCGTTCGACAGCGGCGGTCGTACCACAAGAGGAAGTTGATGATCCCCGGCGTCCGCCCGAACGTCCCATCTTCCTTGCTGTCCCAAGTGCCGTCTTTGCGCTGCGTCCGCAGCAGCCAGTCGACATGCGGCCCGAGAGCGCGGCGTAGCTTCGTCAGTACGGCCGGATCCTCCAGCAGCATATCGGCTGCGATCCAACCCTCTTCGATGTACGCCGCGGCACGTAACGATCCTTCGCGACACGTGGCCGGTTCCTTGAAACCCTCGGCCGTGATCTGCGACAGCGTGTAGTCGAGTGAACGCAGCGCTTGAACGCGATACTCCGGTTTGTGGGTCCGGTGGAAGAGCCAGGCGCGGGTTTCGATGCCGACGAGCGCGGTGCTCACCAAGTACGGCTCTGGGCTCATGCGCCGCGGCAGACCCACGGTGTCGACGATCAGCTCGCGGCCGAGACCCACCTCGCCGGTTTCGTGTAACAGTTTTTCATTCGCCACGCCGCGCAGGAAACGTTCGGCGGCGGCTTGATAACGCTGCAGTCGCGGCTCGTCGACGTATTTCTCGACCGCGCCAAAGAGCGCCGCGGCGGCGCCCATGTCAGCGATCCAAATGGCGGGATATCCGAGCGGCCAAAAACCGAATTTATCCTGGATCGCGACCAGCGTGTCGGCATAGGCAATCGCTCGTTCGAGGCCGCGTTGCGAGTCGAACCAGTCGGTCTTGCCCGCACCGCAGGCCGTGAGCGCCGTGTGCGCCGCGACGAGTGTGCGCATTGCATAGGCTTCGACAAAGAGACGCCGGCTGCGTTTCGGCCGCCCAAGGGTGTGCGCGGCGAGAACGCGCAGCGCATCGCGCGTCGCCAACGTATCGACCGCACTGGGTGCTTTCGATGCATTCCGCGGCGCCCCCCACGGCCAGGCCCGGCACGTGAGCACGGATTGCTGCGCAGTGCGCTCCTGGCACAAAAGCGCCAGGCCTTCGGGCAATGACACGAGCGCCGCAGGCATGGGCGTGCGTCCCGGATGCACGAACAGGCGCGTGGCGCGCGTCCAAGTGCGGCCCGCATCCGCCGATGCCGCGAGACGCAGTCCCTGCAGGGCCGGCGCGGCAAGCGTCGTGTCGGGCCGGGGCTCGGTGAATGCAAGGCGCAACTGCCCGGCGTCGGCGATGAGGACCGGATCCGCGGCCGTTTCGAATTCCAGCGCGGTGAACAAACTCCACGTGCGTCCCGCATCGCTGGACGCCGCGCGCACGATGCGAGCCCCTTGGCGCGCAGCGCACACGACAACACCGCCGCCGAGCGCGGCTAGACTTGGCACTGCAAGGGCATCCACTGGAATCGCTGCCGCGTTCAAACTCCACTGCCTTCCCCCATCGGTCGAGCGCGCCACGTCGAAACCCTGAGTTGCATCTGGAGTGTCTTGCAGTACGAGCGGCACGAGCAGTGTGCCATCCGGCAGCACGACCGGATGCCCACACAGAATGCGCGCCGCGCGCACGAGGAGTGCGGGCTCCGTCCAGTGCATGCCGGCGTCATCGGTGCGATAGGCGACAGCGGCTTCCATCCCGCCCTCGGCCGGCAGGATTGCCGTCACGACGATTGCGCCGTCGGCGCACTGCACGAGCCCCGGAGTGTCACCGGCGAGCGTCGCCAGAGCGGGTGCCGATGCCGCCGCAGTTTTGTCGTGAGCGATGCGCACCAGGTGGATTGCGGCGAGCGGCGTCTCGAGGGCCGGTGCCTGCGCCGCCGCAGGACGAACGAGCGCCGGCTCGATCGTCGCGCTCGGGCGGGAGGATTCGGGCGCGGGTGTCGATTCATGATCGGGACCGGCGCCGACCCAAGCGATCCAGAGTGCATCCGAAGTCTCGAGCAGATCACCAGAATGCTCGGCGCACGCGCCCGCCGCGTCGGGCGGCAGAGGTTGCATCCAGAGAAGCCGTTCGTCGAGTCGGGAAACGGGCCGTGCTTCGGCTGGCGTCCGCGAACGCACGGATGCAGTCACATGCCGTTTCGCCGGCGCACGCTCCGCAACGGAACGTGGGTCGCCGGCGACAGCGAGGGTCGGGAGACTCGCCGCAGCGAGGAGCAGCAAGCAAGCTCGATGCTCGGGCCGCGGGCGAAGCGCAGCGCCGATCAATCGGGAATCTCCTCCGATACATCTTGATGCTAGCAGGCGTGGTTTCCAGCCCGCCACGTCAATCTGGACCTTGGCGCAAAGGCCGCGCTACAGTGCGGCCAGCGACCGGGCGTCACGAACCCGGGTCAAAAGAAGCGGGCGCGCTGCCCGCGGGATCCAACCGGGAATGCCAAGGAGAGCCTCGTGACGTCTACGGACCCGATCGGTCCGCACAGCCAGGCGCTCTTCGAGCGCGCCCGCGTGCGCATTCCGGGCGGCGTCAACTCGCCGGTGCGTGCTTTTCGCGCCGTCGGTGGCCAACCGCTCTTCATCGCGCGCGGCGAGGGTCCCTACCTCTGGGACGTGGATGGGCGCCGGTACATCGACTACGTCGGGTCGTGGGGGCCGCTGCTCTTCGGGCACGCGCATCCGAAAATCGTCGCAGCGGTGCGGGATGCCGCGACACTCGGCACGAGTTTCGGTGCACCCACCGAACGTGAAGTCGAATTCGCGGAACGTTTGTGCGGCATCGTGCCGGGGCTCGACATGGTGCGCCTCGTCAACTCGGGCACCGAAGCGACGCTCTCGGCCATTCGTTTGGCGCGCGCCGCAACGGGCCGCGCCAAGGTCGTCAAGTTCGCCGGCTGTTATCACGGCCACGGCGACAGTTTTCTCATCAAGGCGGGGTCGGGAATCGCAACGCTTGGTTTGCCCGACAGCCCGGGTGTTACGCCGGGGACCGCAGCCGACACCCTCGTTGCCGAATACAACGACCTCGGCGCCGTGTCGGCGTTGCTCGATGCGCATCGCAACCAGGTTGCCGCCATCATCCTCGAGCCCGTCGTCGGCAACATGGGACTCGTGCCACCAGAACCTGGATTCCTGGACGGCTTGCGGGCGTTGTGTGATGTGCACGGCGCGCTACTCGTCCTCGACGAGGTCATGACCGGGTTTCGTCTGGCGCCGGGCGGCGCGCAAGAATTGTTCGGCGTGCGCGCCGATCTCGCGACCTTCGGCAAGGTGATCGGCGGCGGGTTGCCGATTGGCGCCTACGGCGGCCGCCGCGAAGTGATGGCACTCGTCGCGCCCAGCGGCCCCATGTATCAAGCCGGAACGCTTTCCGGAAACCCGGTGGCGGTCGCCGCGGGGCTCGCGATGCTCGATCTGCTCGCCGATGGCGCCGTGTACGCCCACCTCGAACGGCAATCACAGCGCTTGGAGAACGGCGTGCGCGCCGCCATGGCGCGGAGCGGCGCGGCGCTTTGTCTGCAGCGTGTGGGCTCGATGTGGACGCTCTTTTTCCAGGCTGGACCGGTGCGCGACTGGCCGGGCGCCGCGCGTAGCGACACGGCACGCTTCGCGCGCTTCTTCACGGCGCTCCTCGGGCGCGGCGTCTACATCGCGCCGTCACAATACGAAGCGTGCTTCGTGGGCGCGGCGCACGACGATGCCGTCATCGACGCCACCATCGACGCGGTCGGTGGCGCACTCGCGGAGGCTTGCTCATGACCACGCCGGCTTGGCTCGACAGCGATTTCATGCGCGCTTGCCGCGGTGAACCGGTGCGGCGCACCCCCGTGTGGTTCATGCGCCAGGCCGGGCGCTACATGCCGGAATACCGCGCCATCAAAGAGAAATCGTCGTTTCTCGAAATGTGCCGGACGCCGGATCTCGCGACCGAAATCACCCTGCAGCCGGTGCGCGCGCTCGGCGTCGATGCGGCGATTCTCTTCAGCGACATTCTGATTCCTGTCGCCGCCATGGGCTTGCAGGTGGAGTTCAACCCCGGGCCCCACATTCCGCAGCCGGTGCGTTCGCGCGCCGACGTGGATGCGTTGCGCGTGCCGGACCCCACCGAGACCGTGCCGTTCGTGTTGGAAGCGATCCGGCGTTTGCGCCGCGAATTGCCGGCGAACGTGCCGCTCATCGGCTTCTGCGGCGCGCCGTGGACGCTGGCGTGTTATATGGCCGAGGGTGGCGGCGGCAAGGAACCGTCGCGCATGAAGCGCCTGTGCTACGAGGATCCGGCGACGGCTGATGCATTGCTCGACAAGCTCGCGGCCACGAACGCCGCGTACCTCGCCGCCCAAATCGCCGCCGGCGTCCAAGCGGTGCAGATCTTCGATACTTGGGCGAGTATGCTGCACCGCAGCGACTACGCGCGGTGGTCGCTGCCGTACGTGCAGCGCATGATCGCCATGATCCATGCAGCCGCCGGCGACCAGGATGTAGCCCCCATCATTTATTTCGCACGTGAATCCGGCGCTCTCCTCGCGGATGTCGCCACGACCGGCGCCGACGTCCTGAGCGTCGATTGGCGGGTGCCGCTCGACGCCGCCCGCCGCATCGTCGGCGGTGCACTTCCGCTGCAAGGCAATCTCGATCCGTGGGCGCTCTTTGCACCGTGGGAAGAACTGCGCCGCCACGCCGACGTTGTTCTGCGCCAAGCCGGCACACAGCCGCACATCTTCAATCTCGGTCACGGCATTCTGCAGGAAACACCCGTCGACAACGTCCGCCGCCTCGTGGATCACGTCCACGCGCACGTCCGATAGCCCAAGGACCCGTGCGGCGACCGTGGGCAGACGTCTGGGGTACACTGCACGGATGCTGCTGCTCGCCGCGACGCTCGCTTTCCTTTCCGGATTCGTGGCCCTGGGGTACGAGGTGCTCTGGGCGCGACGCCTGTCCGATGTCATCGGTGCGACGGCACTCGCATCGAGTCTCGTGGTCGGCGTTTTCTTCGTGATGTTGTCGGCCGGTGCTTGGGCACTCGGTCCGCGCGCCGCGCGTAGCCGCTCGCCATGGCGGCTCTATGCGCTGCTCGAGGCGTGCATCCTCGTGGCCATCCTGCCGGCATTCTTCGGTGAGTCGCTCGCCGGTGCGGTGGCGGCGGCGTTTGGTGATGCGCTGCTCCGCCCCGGCACAGGTCTCGCACTCAAGACGTTGTTGGCGGTCCTGTTCGTCGGGCCGGCGTCCTTTTGCATGGGCGGAACGCTGCCGGCGATGGGCCAGGCGGTGGTGCGCGCCGGACAACTGGGTCGCGACGGCAATCTCCTCTACGGGATCAACACCCTGGGAGGCGCGGTGGGCGTGGTCGTGACGACGTTCGTCCTCGCACCCCATCTCGGGATGCATGGCGCCTTTGCGGTGCTGATGGCCGCAAGCCTGGCGCTAGCGATCGCGGCACTGCGAATGGCCCGCGCCACAGGACACACCTCGGCGCCGGTGCCCGCGCCGCAGAACGCCACACCAGCGGCGCAAGACGCCGCGTCCGGCTCTGCAAGCAACTTTTCCACTTGGACCGCGCTCGCTTTTTTTTCGGGCGCCAACGTGCTCGGGCTCGAGATCCTGGCGCTGCATCTCTTTGGACAAGTGCTGCACAACTCGACTTACACTTTTGCCGCGGTGCTCGTCGTGGTCATTGCGTCGCTCGCGGCCGGAGCGTTGATCGTGCAGCGCTGGCGGCTCGATCATGAGACCGCGGTGCATCGTGCTGGACTCGTCTTGCTGGCCACCGCCCTCGCGACGGCACTCGTGCCGCGCGCCTTTTTCGCACTGACACACGGGTTACAGCCGTTCGGTGGCGGCGTCGCGTCGCTCGCCGGCTATGTCCTGCGAATCGCCGGCGTTGGCGCACTGGTCTTGGGCCCCGCATTCACGCTTGCGGGCATGGTGTTTCCGCTGGCACTCGCCGGGGCTGGAATGACGGCTGGCGATTCAAAGCGCGCCACGCACGGAATCGGCACCGCGTGGGGCCGCTTGCTGGCGGCGAATGCCGTCGGCGCGTTGCTCGGGCTCGTGG
This sequence comes from bacterium, assembly GCA_031362565.1. GTDB lineage: Bacteria > Krumholzibacteriota > Krumholzibacteriia > JANLSU01. Next base: position 96,168 of record JANLSU010000003.1, read on the forward strand.
TCGCCAACTTTGTCTGCATGCGTGCCTTCGGGTTGTGGATCACGCTATCGCTCTGGGCTCTGGCCGCATCCGTCGCCGGCATGTTGGTGGCGATGCGCGGACCGGCATTCGGGCGGCGCGCCCGTTTGGCGGTTGCAATTGCCGCCGCGCTCGCATTGGTGGCGGGATTCCCAGGTTCACTCCCGGTTGCCGCCTTGCAGCCGGGCGACACGTTGCTGAGTTGGCAAGCCGGCGCCGACGGCATCGCGGCCGCAATTGCCCGCCGCCCCGAATCCGCCCGCGAAGCCCCCGACATCCGCATCAAGTGGAACAACACCTATTCCTTGGGCGGCACGGGCAACGCCGCCCAACAAGCGCGGATGGGGCACATTCCGCTCCTCCTGCACCCGGCGCCGCGCCGCGTCGGCTTCATCGGCCTCGCCACCGGCATCACGGCGAGTGCGGCATTGAATGACCCGGCGGTGCGTTCCGTCGTCGCTGCCGAACTGTCACCCGAGATCACGGCGCTCGCGTGCCGGCACTTTGCCGACGCCAACCTCAATCTGTGCGACAACCCCAAGGTCCGTGTCGTGGTCGAAGACGGCCGGCTCTTCTTTCGCGCCACCCGCGATACGTTCGACGTCGTCGTCGGTGATCTCTTCGTACCGTGGCAGGCCGGCACCGCGAACCTCTACACCCGCGAGCAGTTCACGGCGGTGCGCGGCCACCTGGCGCCCGGCGGCCTCTTTGCGCAGTGGCTGCCCTTGTTCCAGCTCGACCCGGTGGGATTCTTCGGCATTGCGTCGACCTTCGCGGCGGTGTTCCCGAATGCTTGGCTGGCGGTTGCCGATTTTCAACCCTACAACCCGGCGATTGCGCTCATCGGTTGGCGCGATGTCGACGGTGCCCCGGCGTTCGATGTCGTGGCGTCGCGATGCGCGCAGGTACAACCGCGCGCGCGGCTCCGCGAACCAATGCTCGCCGATGCGGCCGGTGTCGGGACCTTTCTCGTCGGCCCGCTCGCCGGCCAGTTGCCGCCCGGCGTGCCGCTCTTGACGCTCGACAATCCGTGGCTCGCCGATCATGCGCCACGTATTCAACGCACCCGGCCTGTGCAGTGGTTCGCGGGTGCCGGCCTCGCGCGTTACTTGCAGCGGGTCGCTGGGGGCGCGCCGCGCGATCAATTCGCGCCCGCCATCCTCCGCGGCCAGGAGTTGTATCAGTTCGCCGAACTGGTCGAACGCGAAGGTCTCGACTCGGCTGAGCGGTGGTTCGATGCCAACGTACATGCGCCCTTGCCGAGCGCGAACTTCGCGGTCGATCGCCCCGAACTCGAGCATTGGCCCTTCACCATGCAGACCGGCCTGTATTTGGTGCGCCGCGCGCTGGCGGAAGCCCACGCGAAGGCCACAGCGCCAGCGCTTGCCCCGCCGCCCCACGTCCGTTAGGCTGGCAGCGTCATGCGCGTGGCGCCACGCAAGCGGCTGCACCAGGAACGAGGACCTCGATGGAACCCGCCGGCATTCCGATCACGGCCGAACTCCTGCGCAAGCATGACCGGCCCGGCCCACGGTACACGTCCTACCCGACCGCCATTGAATTCCATCCGGCGGTCGGCGAAGAACAGTATCGCGAGAAATTGGCCGCGGCCGACGCGCATCCAGATGACCCGCTGTCGCTGTATTTCCATCTGCCGTTCTGCCAAGAGCGCTGCACGTTCTGCGGCTGCCATGTGAACATCACGCGGCGCACCGAGCGCGCCACCGAATACATGGGCTACCTGCACCGCGAAATCGATCTGGTGGCACGCCAGCTTCCGCACCGGCGCAAGGTCGTGCAATTCCATTGGGGTGGCGGCACGCCCACGTACCATTCGCCGGAGGAATTGCGCGCCCTGCATCAAACGGTTGTCGACCGGTTCGAAATCCTGCCGGGCGCCGAAGTCGCGATCGAAGTCGATCCGCGGGTCACGACGCACGCCCACATCGACGCGCTCCGCGACATGGGATTCAACCGCATCAGCATGGGCGTGCAGGACTTCACGCCCGAGGTGCAAGCGATCATCAATCGCTACCAGACGCTGGAAGGTACCCGCGACCTCTTCGAGTACTGCCGGCAGCAGGGTTTCGAGTCCATCAACATCGATCTCATCTATGGATTGCCGCTGCAGACGCCGGCCACTTTCGGCGCGGCGCTCGACAACGTCATCGCGCTCCGGCCGGATCGCGTCGCCATGTACAGCTTTGCATTCGTGCCGTGGAAGCAGGGCAACCAGCGCACGATGACCGAGGACATGATGCTGCCGCCCGAGCAAAAGGTTGAACTCTACCTGCTGGGCCTCCGCAAGTTCATCTCTGCCGGCTATCTGCAAATCGGCATGGACCACTTCGCGCTCGCCACCGACGAACTGGCGCGCGCCCAAGCCGGCCGCGTTCTGCATCGTAACTTCATGGGCTACACGACCAAGCCGGCGCGCGACTCGATCGCCTTCGGCGTCTCCGGCATCGGCGATTTGCAGGGCGCTTACGTGCAGAACATCAAGGACCAAGAAGCCTACTACGACGCGATTCGCAATGGCCGGTTGCCGACGCTCCGCGGCGTGCTCTTGTCGCGCGACGACGAAATCCGCCGCGTCATCATCAACTCGCTCATGTGCAATTTTTGGCTCGACCAGAGCGCCATCGAACAGCGATTCGGCCTGGATTTTGGGCGGGACTTTGCGCCGGAGATCGAAGCACTGCGCGTCCAGGAGCAGGAAGGCTTCGTCCGCCTGTCACCCGGCACGATCGAAGTGACGCCGCTCGGCCGGGTCTTCATCCGCAACATCTGCATGATCTTCGATCAGTATCTGAAGCGCAGCGACGGCAAATCGGTTTTTTCACGCACGATCTGAGGCAACAACGTGTCGATTGCACGCGGTGAACGAACGCGGATCGCGGTCGTGGGCGGCGGGATCGCGGGCCTGGCGCTCGGCTTCGAGCTCGTCCGCCGTGGGGCGAACGCCCGAGTGCTCGAGGCCGGTGCGCGTCCCGGCGGCAACATCCGCAGCGAACACCGCGGCGGCTATCTCTGCGAGTGGGGTCCCAACGGCTTCCTCGACAACGAGCCCGCGACGCTCCGGCTCGTCGACGCTCTCGGTTTGCGGGACGAGCTGGCGCCGGCGAGTGCTGCGGCGCAAACGCGCTGGATCGTGCGTGGCGGCCGGCTGCGATCGCTGCCCACGTCACCAGCGCGGTTTTTGACCAGCGACGTGCTGAGCCTCTCGGGACGGTTGCGCGTCCTGTGCGAGTGGGCGCAGCGGACGAGGCGCGACCCCAGCGATGAATCGGTCTGGGACTTCGCGCGCCGGCGCATCGGCCGTGAAGCGGCCGACGTGCTCGTCGATGGCATGGTGACCGGTATCTTTGCCGGTGATCCACGGCGCCTGAGCCTCGAGGCGGCTTTCCCCCGTATGCGCGCTCTGGAACGCGAGCACGGTGGACTCTTTCGCGGCATGCGCGCCCAGAGTGCAGCGCGGCGCGCGAGCGGCGCCGCGCCCGGCGGGCCGCTCGGACCGGGCGGCACACTGACGTCGTTTCGTGGCGGCATGGAAACCTTGGTGCAGGGTTTGACCCGGGCGCTGGGTTCGAACCTCGTACTCAATGGGCGCGTCGCGCGCCTCGATCGACAGGGCGCCAACTGGCGGCTCGAACTCGAAAACGGCGCACCCATGGAAGCCGAGCAGGTGGTGCTCGCGTGTCCGTCCTGGTACGCGGCGCCACTCGTTCGCGCTCTCGACCACGAACTCGGTGATTGGTTGGAAGCCATTCCGTCGGCGCCGGTCGCCGTGGTGTGTGTCGGGTGGAACGAACCCGATGTCCAGGCCGTGCCGCACGGCTTCGGATTTCTGGTGCCGGGGCGGGAGCGCCTCGGAGTGCTCGGGACGCTGTACGACAGTTGGGTTTTTCCGGAGCGCTCGGCACCGGGCACGGTGCTCTGGCGAACGATGATCGGCGGCGCGCGCGAACGCGGCGCCATCGACCTCGATGACGGCGCGCTCGTCGAACGTGCACTGCGCGCCTACGCGAAATTACTCGGCCTACACGCCACACCGCACATGACGGCGGTCGTGCGGCACGTGAAGGGCATCCCGCAGTATCCGGTCGGGCATGTCGAGCGGCTGGGGCGCATCGAAGACCGCCTGCAACGGCACCCGGGCCTGCTGCTCGCCGGCAACTCGTATCGTGGCGTAGCGATGAATTCCTGCATCAAGGAAGCGGAAACGCTTGCCGCGCGCCTCACGGCCGATACCGCCAAGGAGATTTCTTGACCCGCAGCCACCTGGGCGCCGCGATCGTTGCAGTCCTTTTGACGGCGGGCTGCGCGAAGCGCTCACCGCGCGACGCGGCAGCGCCCGCGCCACGCGAGATCGACTCGCCGGCGCCCGCCGGCTCGGCCGAGCCCTGGCTCGCAAGCGCCGGCGATCACGTCTACTTGTCCTGGCTCATGCGCCAAGGTGATGACGTCGTCTTTGCATACGCCACTCTCGAGCAAGGCAAGTGGTTGGCGCCGCGCACCATTGCAACCGGCCCCGGGCTGTTCGCCAACTGGGCCGATTTTCCGTCGCTTGTCCCGATGCAAGACGGCGCCTTTGCCGCGCATTGGCTCGAGCGGCACGCGGGCAGCGATCATGCCTATGACGTTCGTGTGGTGCGTTCCACCGATGGGATCACCTGGTCCGCACCGCGCCTCCCGCATCGCGACGGCACCGCTTCCGAACACGGCTTCGTGTCGATGGTGCCCGGCGACGATGGCGGCGGCACATGCATTTGGCTCGATGGCCGTGAGTATGCCGGGCGCGAAGAAGGTGCTCCAGGTGCGCAGATGCAATTGCGCGCCTGCGATTGGAATGGGAAGGGCGAAATGGGTGATGAAGTCGTCATCGATCCGCGCGTCTGCGACTGCTGTCAAACCGCCGCCGTGCGCACGGCGGGCGGCGTTCTGGTGGCCTATCGCGACCGGTCGGACGACGAAGTCCGCGACATTTCTCTGGTGCGCCACGACGCGAGCGGCTGGTCGGCACCGTACGCGCTGGCGCACGACGGCTGGCAGATTACCGGCTGCCCCGTGAACGGGCCGGCACTTGCAGCCGACGGGGCGCGGGTCGCCGCCGCCTGGTTCACGATGGCGGGCGGCGGTGCGCAGGTGTTGGCCGCGCTGTCGTCCGACGGCGGGGTGACATTCTCGAAGCCGGTGCGCATCGACGAAGGCGGCGCCGCCGGACGCGCCGGCGTCGTGGTGCTGCCCAACGGTGATGCGTTGGTGACTTGGGTCGGAGCCGACATCAAAGGCCTGGGGGAAATTCGCGCCCGCCGCGTCCGTGCCGACCTGGGACTCGATCCATCCTTCCGCGTCTCGGCTACGAGCGCTGAACGCGCCAGCGGTTTCCCGCGCGTCACGCGGAGCGGCGCGGGGCTTTTTTTCGCGTGGACCGAGGCTTCGGAGCCTTCGCAGGTGCACGTGGCGACGCTCGACGTGCCGGCGTCTTGGGGCGCAAAGCCGGCGCCGTGAAGTCTTCCAACAATTCCTGCCGCGTGCAATGAATGAAGTCCGTGTACGCCGGCGCGCCGTTGGCGCCGCTCACAATCGCGGCGATCTGTCCGCGGTGATGTGCCGAATGCATTACGACATGCGTCAAGATGTCGCCGATCGTACTCGTCCACTCCTCGCCCTTCGAATTCTTGTACTCGACGGGCCGGGAGAGATCGTTCGCCCGCAGGCCGTCCAGCAGGTCGTGCCAGGCGCTTGCCACATCGGCCAATTGCTCTTCGCACTCGTCCGAAGTGAATTCGGGCCACACCGCCACCGTCGATGGTGTGCCCAAAATGCGTGCGAGCCAGAGGACTTCGGCGCCGGCGATGTGCGCCAGCAGCCGCTCGCCCGCGGCGCACTCTTTGACGCGCAACGAGGTCAGGGTGGCGTCGTTCGCCCAATCGTCGTAGGCGATCAAGCGTCGCATGTACTGCAGCATGTCGTTCATGTGCCTCTTTCGATGTACGGGCAATGGCGGCAACCGGTATCACAGCAACGGTTGCGATCCCAAAGGTATTGGGCCGTGAACACGAAGTACCCGGTGGCAGGATCCGCATAGGTCGGCCGGCCTCGAGTCATGGCGTCGCGATGCCGGTTCAAAATCTCGGTGTAGAACGGGCCGCGGGGATCGCACCGTTGTGGGTGCGGCACCGTCGCCCACTCGGGCAGCGGTCCGTTCTCCGTGTCCGACATGCATCGCCTCCCCATGGGTTCGGAGTATACTCGCTGCTCGGCCGATCCCCGCGGCCGCTTCGGCGTCCACCTGTTGCACCGGAGCGCATCGCGATGCGACCGATCCAGAATCCGCCCAATCCGTTCGAAAGCGTCGAACGCGAGTGGCTCGACCTGCCGCCCGCCGTCCATCTCCAGACGTTCGAGGAGCGCGCTAAATCCATCTTGAGCGCCAACGAGAGCCCCGACCTGCCCTTTCGCTGGAGTGTGAATCCCTATCGCGGCTGTTTTCATGCGTGCGCCTATTGCTATGCGCGCCCCTCACACGAGTATCTCGGTTTCGGCGCCGGAACCGACTTCGAATCCAAGATCGTCGTCAAGACCAATGCCCCGGAACTGCTGCGCGCCGCCTTCGACAAACCGTCCTGGCAGGGCGAACTCATCGTTTTTTCCGGCAATACGGACTGTTACCAGCCGGTCGAAGCGAACTGGCGGCTGACCCGTGCCTGCCTCGAACTTTGCGCCGAGTACCGCAACCCGGTGGGTGTCATCACTAAGTCGGTGCTCGTGCAACGCGACATCGACGTGTTCCTGAAGCTGCAAGCCTGCGCCAGCATCCGCGTCTTCTTCAGCATCCCGTTTGCGGACGATGCGACCGCCCGCGCCATCGAACCGCAGGCGCCGGCAATCTCGCGCCGCTTCGAGGCGCTCCGCCGGCTCTCGGCCGCCGGCATCCCAACCGGCGTCTCGGTCGCGCCGCTCATTCCGGGACTGAACGACGACGACATCGCGCCGGTTCTAGAACGGGCGCGCGACGCGGGTGCGACCGAGGCCGCGTACTCGCTGCTCCGCCTGCCCGGCAACGTCCGCACCGTATTCATGCAGCGCGTCGCAGAGGCGCTGCCGGGGCGCGCCCAGCGGATCGAGCATCGCATTCGCGAAGTGCGCGGCGGTGAACTCTCCAGCGAGCGCTTCTTCGAACGCCAGCGCGGTGCCGGCGTCTACTGGAATGTGCTCGCCGATCAATGGCGCTTGCACACGCGGCGGCTGGGCTTCGACACGGCGCGGGTCGGTGCCAAGCCGGACCGGATGAATACTTTCCGGCGCCCCGGCGCCATGGTCCAGGGATCGCTCTTCGGATCGGACGAGCGGTGAGCCGCAACCCGTGGGCAGGCTTGCGTGGGTTGCCACGCGATGTGTGGGTGCTCTGCGCGGCGACCCTCGTCAACCGCTCGGGCGCCATGGCGCTGACGTTTCTCGTTCTCTATCTGACGCGGCTCGGCTGGTCGGTGCAGCACGCAGGCTTCGCAATGGCCTTGTACGGATTGGGTGGCGTCGTGGCATCGCCGATCGCCGGACGCCTTTCCGATCGACTCGGTGAGCGGCGGCTGCTGGTCGGCACCCTCTTCTTGTCGGGTGTGTTCCTCATTCTGTATCCCCTGGCGCGGAGCCCCGCGGCGATTGTCGCGGCGACGCTCTTGTGGTCGTTCTCGAGCGAGTCGTTCCGGCCGGTGAGTTTCGCGTCGATCGGCAACGCGGTCGAACCCGACAAACGGAAGGCGGCATTCGCGGCGTACCGCTTGGCCATCAATCTCGGAATGAGTATCGGCCCCGCGATCGGCGGCGTGCTGGCGCGCGTGTCGATGCCGGCGCTCTTTGTCGTGGATGGCGCCACGTCGATCGCGGCGGCAGTGGTCCTGGCAATCGGCACGCGTGGCTCGCGCCGCGCGACGACCGCCGGCGCTTCGCCAACCGGCGCCCTACCACTCGAGTCGGGTGCCGAAGACTCGCTGCCGGTACCGGCAGCGGCGGTCGCAGTCGAGGACCTGCCGGAGCAAGGTGTGGCGCCGCCGTCAAGCGCCGGCAACGCCGCCTTGTTTGCCGACCCGCGTTTCCTTCGAGTGCTCCTCGGCATGCTGCTCTTGACGATCGCCTTCTTCCAGGTCACCTCGACCATGGGACTCGATCTCGTCGTCGGCCAGCACATGCCGGAGACCGCCTACGGGCTCCTCTTCACCATCAATTGTGTGATGATCGTCTTCCTCGAGGTGCCGCTCAACGTGCGCTTGGCGCACCGGCCTCACAATCGCGTCATGGCGGTCGGCGCGATCCTCATCGCGGC
>JANLSU010000018.1:0-67764 GCA_031362565.1 bacterium
CTGTGCCGCCGGCACACCGGCCACGACCGCGACGGCGTCACCCTGGCGCTCGCAATGCAGCGCCGGCCGTTTGGCGAGGGCGGCAGCGAATTCCGCTGCATCTTTGGGCGTATCCCAAAGCGTACCGAGAACGGTCGCAAACGCCGCGCCGTTGCGACAGAGCCACCAGCGATCGCCACCCCAACCCGCCGCGGCGGGATTCGTCAAGGACGCACCCGGCGTCGCAAGCAGCGTTTCGAGGTCCTTCGGTTCCGGATCGGTCAGCACCGCGAGCGTCAGTTCGCCAAGGACGCCGTCGAACTCCTTTTGCCAGCCGGGCCCGAGCACCGCCGCGGCGTCGAATGCCGGCACCGGGCGCGCGCCGGGCGTTTCCGCATCCGTCCAGTATTGTTCCGGATGCAGGACCTGTTCGGTGGTCGCCGGTGAATGGCGAAACGCCCGGTCCAAGTCGGCAGCAGCGACGGCACCGATCAGCGCCGTCGGGTCGCCACGCATCAAGAACGACATGCCGGCCACATACGGCGCCAAGAGCGAACGCTGGACGTAGGCCGGTGCCGCTCGCAGGCGTTCGGCACGCGCCGCATCACTCTGTTGAAACTCCGTGAGGGCGTTCATGCCGAGTGTTCCGGCCGCCATGGCATCGACGATGAACTTCGACATGACGACGGTTCCCGATCCCTCCACGACACAATCGAACGCGGCCTGGCGGTCGTCGTCCGGGCCGAGCCCGGCCAGCGTCGAATCGATGCCGAACCATTGGTCATCGAGAGCGTGGGTCAACTCGTGGGCGATCAGGATCGGCGCCAACGCGGCCGGCATGTCGCCCAGAATCACGAACACGTCGCGCTTGGTGTCGTAGTAGCCGCCCGCCTGTTCTTCCAACAAGTCGAGATAGAGGCGACGCAGCTCGGTTCCGGGCGGCAGGAGGCCGAGCTGTGCGTAGCCTACCTCCATCGCGTGGATGGTTGCCGGCGTCTCGATTTCGTCGATCCGCGCTGCGAAATGAGTCCGGGCGACGGAGTCGGTCTCGACGATCACCGGGACGGTACGGCGGAAGGCGTGGCCGCGGATCTTCTCCACGACCGGCACGACGCGCCGGGCGATCGCTTGCACGGACTCGGGCGACGCGAGCACCGGCGCCTCGGGTGGAGGCACCGCGACCGCGCTGGGTTCCCCGGCACCGGTCCGCCCCGCGACAACCAGCGACACGGCGCCCAAAACCAATCCCCCTCGCCGCGCCATGCGCCTGGTCATCATGCCAGCACCGCAGTGCCGCGCTCGAGCACCGCAACACATTCGATATGGAACGTATGGGGAAACATGTCGACGGGCTGTACCCGCTGCAGCGTGTACGCCCCGTCCTTGCACAGGAGCGCGAGATCGCGCGCCAGAGTGGCGGGGTTGCACGAGACATACACGATGCGCGGCGGACGTAATTCGCGCAGTGACTGGATGATGTCGGCGTGCAATCCGGCGCGTGGCGGATCGACGAGCACGACTTGCGCGGCTCGCGCTTCGCCGGGCCGGCGGCGGAAGAACTCGCGCACTTCGCCAACGACGAAGCGGCAGTTGTCGATGCCGTTCAGGGCGGCGTTCTTCTCGGCCATGGCGATCGACTCGGGCACGAGTTCGATCCCCGTCACCTTGCCGGCGCGTTGGGCGAGAAACAGCGAAATGGCACCCGTCCCGGAGTACAGGTCCAGAACCTCTTCGCCGCCCGTCAGGCCGGCCGCCTCGACCGCGAGCCCGAACAAGCGCTCGGCCTGCAGCGTGTTGGTCTGAAAAAACGTGTTGGAGGCGATGCGAAAACGCAACCCGCCGATCCGCTCCTCGATTTCGGTGCTGCCATGCAAGAGTTCTTCGCGTTCCCCCACCGCGATCGTGGCGCGGCGGCTGTTGACGTTGCGGACCAGGCTGTGGATCGAGGCAAACTCGGCGACAAGTGCGGCGGCAAATTCGGCGCCGCCCGGCATCGGCCCCTCGTTGGTCACCATGTTGACCATCGTCTGTCCGGTGCTCTTGGCTTCGCGGATGACGAGATAGCGCCAAAAGCCTTCGTGACGCCGCGAGTGGTACGCCGGCAGCCCGGAGCGGACCGCGAGTTCTCGAACCCGGGTCACGATGCGGTTCGATTCCTCCGACATGAGGTGGCACGCCTCGAGATCGAAGACGCGATCGAACGTGCCAGGCTCGTGGAGGCCAAGAACGATTTCGCCGTCGCGACCGGCGAAAAACGAGAACTCCATCTTGTTGCGATAGAAGAATGTCGCCGGCGAGGCGATCGCGCGTGGCACGTCGATGCCGCGGAACCCGCCGAGGCGCTCCAGCGATTCGCGCACCAGGTCGGTTTTGGTATCGAGCTGCGCCTCGTATTCGAGTTCCTGCCACGAGCACCCGCCGCAATTCGCCAAATGAACGCAACGTCCCGGCACCCGGGACGGCGACGGCCGCAGAACCGTAAGCGCCCGAGCCTGTGCAAAGTTGCGTTGCGAGCGCGTCACGCGCGCTGTGACCCGTTCGCCGGGCAAGGCGCGATCGACGAAGACGACGAGTTCACCCAGTCGGCCGACGCCACGGCCTTCCATGGCGGCGCGATCGACATCGATCTCGATCTCTTCTCCAGGGCGCAGTCGCAATGTTTTGGCCTCCTCGAGGGGGCAAGGGGTTGGGCGCGGCAGCGTAGCACACTCCCCCCACAGCCTTCGCCCTGTCTCGAAGTTGTAATAGATCGTACTGACTAGGAACGTGTAACGCGGGATGCGTGTTCAAGGTGTTTCGAACGCCGCGGACGGATCCGGGGACTTGACCGGCTGTTCACCGCACTGTAGCGTCGGGCGTTCGAACGGCACACCCGAACCAGGGCGTTGCCCATTCCCCAGCATTTGGAGTGAGTGCAGAATGCTTCGCCGTACCCTGACTGCTGCTGCAGGTTTGTTGGTGATTCCGGCCCTCGCCTTTGCGGCGGTCGAGAACTTCTCGGTGGATCCGGTTCACTCCGAGGTCAGCTTCACGATCCGCCACTTGGTGTCGAAGGTCACCGGACGCTTCAACCAGTTCGAAGGCGACGTCATGTTGGATCCCAGCGATCCGTCAACGATGTCTTTCACCGGTAAGATCATGACGGCATCCATCGACACGAACAACGAGCGCCGCGACGGGCACCTGAAGAGCCCCGATTTCTTCGATGCCGCCAAGTTTCCCGAGATCACGTTCAAGTCGAAGAGCGCCGTCAAGGCGGGCGATGCCTGGACCGTGACCGGCGATTTGACGATGCACGGCGTGACGAAGGACGTGCCCCTGAACGTCGAGATCTTGGGTGTCAGCCCGGCGCCGATCATGGGCGGCATCCGCGTCGGCATGGAAGTGACTACCAAGGTGAATCGCAAGGATTTCGGGGTAATTTGGAATAGCCCCGTCGACGGCGGCATGATGCTCGGCGATGACGTGTGGATCAAAATCGGCATCGAAGCGGTGAACAAGCAGGACAAGCCGGCCGCGACTTTGGAAAAAGAAAAGGACGCCGACAAGGACAAAGTCAAGGCGAAGAAGTAAGGGCGGCGGGACGAAGCGACACACGACGCGGGCCGGCGGCACAACCGCCGGCCCGTGCGTATTTCAGACTTGAAATGACCTACCGGAGCGCTGGAACGGACGGTTCCTGTTGCGCTGCCGGGTCGGCGTCCAGGCCGGCGGCGACGAGCGCCCGGCGGGCGTTCTCGACCCAATAGTAGCGGCGAGCTTCGATCTTGCCACGCGCCGCGCGACCCATCGACTGGACACGCCCCGGATCGCCGACCAGAACCTCGATAGCGCGGCCCATGTCGGCGGCGTCACCGGCCCGGAAGAGCAGCGAATCCTCGCCGTGCGACAGGATTTCGCGGATGTTCTCGAGATCGGGCCCGACGACGCATTTGCCAAGCGCCAGGTACTCGAAGATCTTCATCGGCGACGCATAGTCCGTCACGTGCGGCTGCAACGCCACATCGAAGGCATCGATGTGGTCGTAGATTTGATCGCGTCCGACCGGCCCGGTGAACGTCACGGCCGATTCGAGGCCGTGGGCGTGGACGCGCGCCCGCAGAGCGGCCATCTCCGGCCCATCCCCGACCAAGAGCAGATGAATACGCTCGCGCCAGCCCGGACGCGTCGCGACAAGATCGATCACAGTGTCCAGCCGGTGCCACGGTTTGAACCAGCCTACGAATCCCAACACGAGCTTGGCGCCGATTCCATACTTGGCGCGCACGTCGCAGCGTCCGAGTGCGGAGGCGATCTCGACCGTGTTGACGCCGTTCGAGACGACGACCATCTGGTGCTCCGGTACGCCCTGTGACATCAGGATCTTCTTCATGGGCGTCGAGACGACGATCGTGCGCGTCGCATGGCTGCAAATCCAACGCTCGAGGGCATAGGCAAGCCGCTTCAACGCCAGTTTTTCGTAGTGCTGTTTTTCATAGGCCAGCGGCGCGTTGACTTCGAGAACCATGGGGATGCGCAGCAGCCGTGACACGACGACGCCACTGATATTGAACAGCGAGTAGCGCTCGTAGAGCAGCGCCGGCCGGCGCCGGCGGGCGGCGCGCCACAGCGCCGTGATGCCCCAGACGTTGTAGCCGAGCTCGGCACACTCGTACAGGACGGCGAGGTTGCGCACCCGCCCGAGCCACGTGTAACGCTCACCGCCACCGGCCGCGGGGACCTCGGTGCGGCGCCCCTGCGGCGCCACCTTGGCGCGCTGCCGCTCGGCGAAACTCACGAGTTCCGTCGTGTGCCCCAGGGACTCGAAGGCGCGCAGGATCTCCTGAATGTGGATCCCCTGGGCATCCTGCCCGGTCGTACGATGGTGATACAAGATGTGCATCGGATCCTCGCCTTGGCAACGGCGGGTCAGCGCGCGTAGTGCGCCGCCCATTTTTCGAGCGCGAACAGAATCCACAATTTGTACGCGTTGTCCTTGGTACCCTGAATCTGGTCCTGCCAGAGCGTCCGCACCACCGCCGGTTCGAAGAACTCCGAGCAAAACGAGCCTTCCCGCAACACACTCGATTCGAAGGGCACTCGCAGCTCGTTCTTCCACCACTCGGCGAGCGGCACCGAGAAGCCCATCTTGCGCCGGTAGAGAATGTCGTTCGAGACTCGCGGCTCGAGCGCCTTCTTGAAGATGTACTTGCCCTCACGGCCGCGTAGCTTCAGTCCGGATGGGATACGCGCCATGCGCTCCATGAAGACATGGTCGAGAAGCGGCACCCGGACCTCGAGCGATACCGCCATGCTGGCCCGGTCCACCTTGGTCAGAACGTCATCGACGAGATAGGTCTTGATGTCCACGTACTGGATGCGCGCCAGCGGGTCGTCGGTCTCGGCCGCTTCGAAATGCCGCGCGAATTGATCGAAGACCGAGTAGTCCCCCACTCCACGCCGCATGCCTTCGCGATACAGGAGTGCTTTGTCGGCCGGCGTAAACCAAGTCATGGTGTTGAAATAGCCCTCGGCCGCCGGCAACGACAGGTTGTGCAAGAGGGTCTTGGCACGCAACGGCTGCGGCAAATAGTCGGCCTTGGGATACATCGCGGCCAGCGCGCCGAACACCGGCCCGCGAGTCGCTTGCGGCAACACCCCGCGGATGTTGTTCTCGAGCCGGTCGTAGAAGTAGCGGCGATAGCCCGCGAAGTTCTCGTCGCCACCGTCGCCCGAGAGCGCCACAGTCACGGCCTGCCGCGCCAGGCGCGAGACATGGTAGGTCGGCAGCGCCGACGAGTCCGCAAACGGCTCGTCATAGTGCCAGAACAATTGGTCGAGCACGCCGAGGGCGTTGCCCTCGACCGTGAACTCCTGATGCGACGTGTGGTAACGCTCGCTCACGGCGCGAGCGTATTCGAGTTCGCTCCAGCGTTCGTCAGCAAAGCCGATGGCGCATGTCTTGATGGGTTCGCTCGACGTCGCAGCCATGGAAGCCACAACGGCGCTCGAGTCGACACCGCCCGACAGGAAGGCACCGAGCGGCACGTCCGACTCGAGATGCGACCCGACCGTTTCGTCGAGCGCATCCAAGACCTCTTGCTGCCAGTCGGCTTCCGACAAGCGTCCAACACTCTCCCCAAAACGCAGATCCCAATACGGTTTGACGATGACGCGGCCTTCTTCGACGGTCAGCGTGTGCGCCGCCGGGAGCTTGCGCAGGTTCTTCCAGATCGTATGCGGCGCCGGCACGTACAAGAGCGACATATAGGCATCCAGAGCCTCGTGGTCGAGGGTGCGATGCACGTCGGGGTGCTCCAGAATCGCTTTGATCTCCGACCCGAACACCAGTCCATAGGGACTCTCGTAGTAGTGAAACGGCTTGATCCCGAGCCGGTCGCGCGCCGCGAACAGCCGCTTGCGGTTCGAGTCCCAGATCGCGAAGGCGAACATGCCACGCAGTTTCGGCACGATCGCTTCGCCCCACTCTTCGTACCCGTGCAGGATAACCTCGGTGTCGGCGGCCGATGAGAACGTATGGCGCCCCGCCAGTTCGGCGCGGATCGCGTGGTGATTGTAGATCTCGCCGTTGAAGACAATGACGACCGAGCGGTCTTCGTTGTAGATGGGCTGCCAGCCGCGTTGCAGGTCGATGATCGCCAAACGCTGGAATGCGAGCCCCGCACCCGCGCCCGCGAAGTAGCCGTCGCCGTCCGGGCCGCGGTGGCGAATCGTGGCGTTCATACGCCGCAGCGTCGCCTCGTCGGCGTGCCGGTCGGCGTCGAAGTACACCATGCCACAGAATCCGCACATATCTTGCCCTCCGCCTCTCGTGCCGGTCCGTGCTCAAACGCCGGTCGGAATCGCCACCGCTGATTCCACTGCGGCAACATGCGGCGTTACGATGCCGGCGCGCCGCGCGGCGTGCTCCAACAGGCCCTCGAGCTTGCCCAACGCCCGGTCCCAGACGTATTCGCGCTCCACGAAGCGCCGCCCGGCGCGACCGGCGCTTTCGGCAGCATTCGGGTCGCGCAAAAGCGCCAGCGTTTCGCGCGCCAGGCCTTCGGGATCGTCGGCGACGCGCAGGCCGTCATGCGTTCCGGCACCGATGCCGAGGGCCGCCGCCTGCGTCGCCACGACTGGGCGGCCCATGGCCATCGCTTCCAAGAGCTTGTTCTGAATACCGCGCGCGATGCGGAGCGGCACGACGCACGCTGTCGCCCGCGCGTAGTACGGCCGCACGTCCTCTACGAAGCCCGTCACCGTAATTCCCGGGCGGCGGCCGAGCGCCACCACTTCGGGCGTCGGCCGGCTGCCGACGATGTAGAAGTGGGCGTCCGGCACTTCGGCGCGAATACGCGGCAGCACATCGTCGGCAAAGAATTGCACCGCATCGACGTTGGCGTAGTAGTCCATGGCGCCCGTGAACACGATCGCGTGCGGATCGCGCGCGTCACCAAGAGCGGCCGCAGACGTAAAGAACTGCAGATCGACGCCATTCGGCACGACATGCACTTTGGTCTGCAGGTCGGCGGGCAGTCCCGCCCAGAGTTCACGCTCGCGATCCGCGACCAGGGTCGCCGCGTCGCAGTTGCGGAGCACATGTTCTTCGTAGGCACGCAGACGCCGCGCTTCTAGCGCATACAACGGCCGGAGCACGAGCGGGGCGCGTGTTGCGTACTGGCGCCATTTGTCCGAGTCGACGTCGCAGAAATCCATCACCGTCGGCAGGTGCAGGTCCTCCACGTAGTCGAACATCGGCGACGAGAAAAGCAATACCGCATCGAGTTTTTCGCGCTGAGCGGTGTCACGCACCCACCTCGCCAAACGCGGCGAGCGGAAATAGCGCACCGAAAGCGGGCCGCCGGCGGCAAGCGCCCCCAGGCTCTGCACCCGCGCCCGGCGCGGGTCGAGGGGTACGGCTTCGAGGCTCGCCACCATCTGGCCGAGTTCTGCAACGTGCGCCATGTCTTCCGGTTGATCGACCAGGCATCCGACATGGACCCGATGGCGCCGCGCCAGGTACCGCAGTTCATGGAACGAGCGAATCTTGTCACCCTTGTTGGGCGGAAATGGAATGCGGTGGACTAGGAAGAGAAGATTCATCGCACACCCGCCAGATCTGCGCTACGGAGTGGTTCGACGGCCGGCAGTTCGGATTCCGCCGGCAGTGGCGTGCCGTCCGACGCCGCGCCCAACACCCCTGCCAAGCGTTCGGCCGCCGCACGCCCCGAGAAGCTCCGCACGGTCGCGTCCGCCAGTTGGGGCAGTGTGCCTGCGACACCGCGCTCGACGAGTTCCAGGATGCCGGCCGCGATCCCCGCGACGTCGTCCGGTCGATACACGTAGGGAGTGAGGCGGCGGCGTTCGAGAAGGCCCGCCAATGCCCCACCGCGAGTGATCGCCAGAATGGGGCGGTTTGCGGCCACGTACTCGTACAATTTGCTCGGCACGAAGGTCGAGTGGTCACTCGGCACGGTAAGGAGCAACACCAGGGCGTGCGCTGCGCGCTGCAAGCGAACGGCTTCAGCGTGCGAGACGGGCTCCTCGACCGCGACCACATCCGCGAGCCCGAGCGCCTGCACGCGCGCCGCGATCCGCCGCGCGCCGGCACCCACCAATCGCACCCGGAACGTACCGCGCGTCTTGGGATGCGACGCGAGCAACGCGGCGACGCCTTGGAGGAGCGGCTCGGGACTGTGCGCGTCGTACATAGCGCCGACATAGCTCAGCGTGAACACCGGCTCGCGGGCCGGTGCGGGGGTGACGTAGTCACCCGCATCGAAACTGTTATGGATGACGACCGTCTTGTCGCCGAGTGCATCGCCATGCGCCCGCATGAGCGTTTCGCGCAGCACGTCGGTATTGGCGACGATGGCACGGGCCCGGTGCACCACGGTGCGCTCGAGACGCAAGGCCAGGTTTTCGAAAGCGTTTCCGGAGCGCGCGACGGCGGGATTGAGCGTCCACGGGTCCCGATAGTCGAGCACGAGCGGCACTCCCGTCAGGCGCGCCAGGTCGCGCGCCACGAGGAACGTCGTCCACGGCCCGCCGCTCGCGTACAGCACATCCGGTCGCTCTCGCGCGACGGCCACGAGGCCGCGGCAAAGGGCCGGCACGTACCAGCCGGCATCGATGTCCGGCGTACGGCACAGCATGTAGACGAGATCGAGCGGCGAGAGAGCGGCGGGCGCCGGTGCCGCCGCGGCGGCATTCGTCGACGCGACCGTTGCGACTGGTGCGCTGCCGACGCGACCGCCGGTGCGCAAGGCTTTGGCCCGCGCCACCGCGTTCTTGTACCAGCGATGATATTGCGGTGCCGCGGCACGGTAGACCTTCAGGTCCGCCGGGACCTTCTGTACGAGACCGGTGTCGATCTCGGCGCTTGGATATGTCGCTGGATGCACCGTCAACACCGATGGCGTCCAACCGCACTGCGGCAGATCGCGCACGAACCGTAGCGTACGGAACGTGCCCGCGGCCTTCGAGGGCGGGAAGAAATAGGCGACCATGAGTACGCGCTTCACGATCGGCCCCCCACCTCGGCAACGAGCGGCACGGGTGCATCAAGGCGCGACGACGGCATCGGTGTGGTACCGGCAAGGGCGTGGTACAGGCGTTCATAGCCCCGCACCATCGCCGGCAACGTGAACTCTTCCTCATAGAACGCGCGGCCACGGGCGCCAAAGCGAGCGCGTAGGGCGGCGTCCTGCAGGAGGCGCGCCAGGGCATCGGCCATCGGAATCTCAGCGTTCGACTCGACGAGAAAGCCGTTCTCGCCATCACGCACCACTTCGGGATTGCCGCCGACCCGGGTGGCGACAATGGGCAGCGACGCGGCACTCGCCTCGAGAAGCGTCAGCGACAGGCCTTCGCTGAAACTCGACAGCACGAAGACGTCGAAGCTCTGGAGGAGTTCAGCGACGTCGAGGCGAAATCCCAGAAACCGCACATGGCCGTCGAGCCCCAATCGCGCCGCCTGGGCACGCAAGTCCGCCTCGCGCCGCCCATTGCCGACGACAACGAGCACCGCATCGGGAACGCGTTCGATGGTGTGTTTCCAGGCACGCAGGAGCAGGTCGTGATTCTTGACGTCCGCCAGCCGGGCGATGATCCCGGCGGTGGGCCGCTGCCCCAAACCGAGTTCGGCGCGCACGTCGTCGCGGGTGCGCGTCGCGGGCGCGAGCGCGACGCCGTTCTTGACGACGTGCACCCGGGACGGCGGAAAGGCCTCGTAGCGAATGAGATTGTCGTGCAACGTCTTCGAGACGGTCACCACGGCGTCGGTGCGTCGCGCCAGGACCGCATGCAGGCCGCGCTCGCGGAGCGGCGTCGGGAAGGCGCGGTCATGCTCGGTGTACAGAAAGCGGCAACGCCGGACGAGGCTCGTAACCGCCGCCCCATAGAAGAAGGCCGTCGCATTGTGTGCATGGATGATGTCGATCCGTTCGCGCTGTACAAGCCTGGCCAGCCAGACGACGAATCCCGGGTCGATGCCGCCGCGGCGGAGTCGAAAATGCAATGGCATGCCCCGCTCGCGCACTTCGTCCGCCAGCTGCCCTTGGCGGTCGAAAGCGCAGAACTGGGTCTGGAACTCCTGCTCGGGCAAATTGAAAACCAGATCGAGCGCCATCCGCTCGATGCCGCCGATCGCCAGGCCCTGCAAGAGTTGCAATACTCGAATCACGTTGGCGCGCCTCCGCTCAAGCTGCCTCGTCTTCGTCGTCATCGTCTTCTTCATCGGCGCGCTCGGCGCGCATCATCGCGATCTCGTGGCCCACGAGCCGCTGCAGCGCCGCCGAGAGTCCCATGACGTGATAGATGAGGTCGAAATGGGCCCGGCTCAGGAACGTGCCGCCGACCGCGAAGGCCACCATGCTCGCCGCCAGGCACTTGGCACCGTTGTCGGCCCAAGTGAGCCCCGCGCGCCGGGCTCGCTGCCGTGTCGTCCACAGCGTCACGAGGCTGGCGATGAACAGCGTCACATAGATGGCGAGACCCGTGTACCCACACTCGGCGAGCACCTGCAGCCAGGTGTTGTGTGCCACATGCACGTCGTCCGGATCCGGCGCGTAGTACTGGAATTTGTACAAAAAATTGTCGAGCCCGACGCCGGCAATCGGATAGTCGTTCGCCATGTCATAGGCCGCGTGCCACGCATTGATGCGGCCCATCGCCGAACCGTCGTCCTCATAGTGCCCAATGCTGGCAATGCGCTCATAGAAGCTCTGGCCGACGAACAGACTGGCGGCGAGCGCCAGTACGGCCACCGAGGCAAGCGCCAGCACCTTGCGGCGGCTGAACAACACCAGGAAGAGCGTCAGCGCCACGAGCGACAGGAAGCCGCCGCGCGAATGGGTGAAGATCACGGTGATCGCCACCAACGGCACCATACCCATCGCCACCAGACGCAGCCACTTCGACTTAGCGTCCCAGACGACATACATGAGGATGGGCAGCGCCATGTTGAGCGCCAAGGCGAAGTCGTTGTTGTCGCCGATCATCCCACCGACACCGCGCGTGAAGTGCACACCGCCGGCCGCCACACCGTAGATTCCATACTTGACGCCCAGCACGCCGAGCGACAGGCCAATGACCGCCATCGCAGCACGAAACCGCTTTGCATCGCTGACGAGCACGACCGACAAGAGCGCAATCAACATCACCTTGCCGATGTCCTCGAACTTGTTGAAAGCGGCTTCTTGCTTGCCGGCGACGAAACAGCAGACGAGCAACCAACCCAACCAAATCAGCATCCACGTCGTGATGGCAGTGCGGCGGTAGGGATTGAATTTGCCGCGGATGATCAGGCTCACCCACACGGCGAGCGCCATCCACTTGGAGAGCGGCAACTCGGCCGCCAGCCCCCAGGAGAGATCCTGCGGGCGCATGTAAGCGAGCCAGCTGAAACCGAGCAGTCCGAAAAACGGCCGGTAGAACGCCAGCGGCAGGGTGGCGAGCACAATGGCTAGGACCAGATAGTCGCGCATCGCTCAGCCCTTCCTCAGCCGCCGTCCCGTAAGCACGTCGAACACCCCGGTCATTTCGCACCAGAAGTAGGCCGCCGAGAAGCGGCCGTCACGGCCGCGCGACGTGTCTTCACAGACATTGCGACGCGCGATCCGCAGCGCATCGACGCTGGGGCCGGGACCAACATTGCGGCCCGCCATCGTGAATCCGAAACGCACCCCGGCGCGCCGCGCCAAATCCGCCACGGCATCGTCGACGTCGCCATTCGGGTAGGCGAAGGTCTCGACCGGCGCGCCGACGCGCTGGCCGATGAGCGACACACTGTCGCGGATTTCCCGTGCGGCATCGTCGCCCGGCATGCGGGTCAAGATCCCGTGGCGCATCCCGTGGGCGCCGATCGACATGCCGGCTTGCCGCAGCGCGCGGATCTCGTCCCACTCCATGGGTGCGTCGGCGGCTGCGGCGCCTTGCGCGAGCGGTGTGAGGACCTGCACCCAGCGCCGGCGTTCGTCGTCGGGCAGTGTTTTCAGGAATGAGGCCGCAGCTCGCACCCGTTCGGCGAGTGAGCCCGGGCTGTCGAAGGCCTTCACGAGGCCCTCGGGCAAGCCTGTTGGGCGCGCCGCCACGCTCGTGCTCCAGGCGCGGGCGGCGGCTGCCACGCGGTCGAACCAGAACGATTCGCCGCGATCGACGAAATCGACGCTGACGAAGAACGTCGCCGCAATATTGCGCGCCGCGAGAATAGGGAGCGCGTTGCGGTAGTTGTCGCGGTACCCGTCATCGAAGGTGATCACGGCGACGTGCTCGCGGAGCGGCTCGGTGCCGGCCAGGATCGGCCCGAGGTCGCGGAGCGGCACGATGCGGTACAGCTCGGACAATGCCGCGAGCTGCGCATCGAACGTCGATGTCGAGACGTGCATCGCCGGATAGGCACAGGACGCCAGTTCGGCGTCCGGCGTGACGCGATGGTAGGCGAGAACCAGGACGTGCGGCCGGCGCCGGCGGTGCAACGTGCGCAAAACGCCGCTCTTTGCCAACCCGTCGGCGACCATCGCCTTGAACTGATGAAGCATCCGCTGCACTCGAGCCTCCAAGCCGATTCGTCGCGCCGTCCTGGCGCGCGCCGCCCTACGGGATGTACTTCAAGAGCTGCGGTCCCACCATTTTGGTGACGCCGAGCGGCAGATGGCTCCAGATGCGCCGCGGCAATTCGAACTTTGGATTCGACGGATTGATGCGCGGCAACTCGCTCAGGCCGCGCAGCACGTATTGGTAGTGCAAGGTCACGGGCTCGAAACCCATGTTGACCTTGAACTGATAGGGGCCCGCACCACGGCGACTGCGCCCGAAGTCGAAGCGCCGGTAGCCGCGCTTGACGCCTGCTTCCATGAGGTCGCAGTACATGACGTTGCTGCACTGGGTAAAGAAGTAGTTGTCGTCGCAGCCGGAGTAGTACGGGATCATCGTGCCGCGGTCGTAGAACGTCAGCACGGCCGCCACCACCCGGTCCTCGAAGAGCGTGTGCTGGACGTCGATGTTGGCGCCGAAGGATTCCTGGAGTGCGACCAGGAAGCGCAACGGGAACGTCGGTGATCCCAAACGCCGGACGTTGAGCGCGTAGAGTTCGTACAAGCGCGTGAAGTCACTCGTGAACTCCGACCGCACCCCGAACTTCGTGCGCCCGTTGCGGACCGAGGCGCGCGACTTGCGCGGAATGAGCGCCAGGCACTCCTCGGGGGTCGCCGGAAGATCGCGCTGGAACGTGACGTACAGATCATTCTCCGGAAGCCCCAAAGCGCTCGCGTGACGAGCCCGCAGTTCGATGTACTTGGCGTCGCACTTCGCCGCCTCGGCTTCGGCAGCAGCCAACAGAGCGCGCTCGGCCGCCTCGTCATCAGCCAGAATCCCGCCATAGACACCGTACGGCACCGACACCAGCGCGCGGCCCTTGAGCGTCGACACCTTGAAGAGCGGCAGCACCCCCACCCATGCGCCATCGCGTTCGGCGCAAAGGTAGACTGGACGGTGCCCGAACGTCCGCTCGACGGCGTGTTTCCACGCCGACAAATGGAAGATCGTCCCCTCCGGATGGGCAGCGACGTACGCATCCCACTGAATGGTCTCGGCGGCGTCGAGTTGGCGGACGGCGGTCATGGGTTCTCCCGTCTCACACGGACGCTGGTTCCAACACTCCCGGCGCGGATCGGATCTCGCTCTGTCGCACGGAGTCCAGAATGTCGCGACACGAACCGAACTCGAACTCCCGGACGAGGCGCGCGAGCTTGCTCTCTGTCGAGGCCATTCGGCCGTAGTGCCGGAGCGCCCGGGCGCGTGGCAGCGGCAGCCGCGGCTGCTCGACGTCGTATTCCCACGGGTGCGTGTAGACGATGCCGGGCAAGCCTTCGGCGTTGATGCGCCGCAATGCCCAGGCGTTAAAGGCGTACGGCAAGAGACGCAGATAACCACCGCCGGCAGCCGGCAGATTGTGGCCGGCGACGCGGGCCGTGACCGGCGGCAGTTCCCAAAGATCGCGACCGGCGCCCGTGCGCACGATGTACGGCGCCCGCTTGGCATCCGGAATCCCATACCGGTCATGATGGACCGGGAAGATCGAGCTGTCGTATTCGATGCCCTGGTCGAGCATGATGTCGAGCGCCCACAGCGTGTCGCGCACGACAGAAAACGATGGGGCCCGGTACCCGACGACGGCCTGGCCCGATTGCGCCCGCAGAACCCGCAACGAGTGCCGCAGGTCGGCGGCGAATTCCGCCGGCGACTGCTGGGTAATCATGTGATGCGCGTAGCCGTGCGAGGCGATCTCGTGTCCGGCGGCAGCGATGCGCGGCACGAGGCTCGGCTGCCGGTCCGCCACCCACCCGAGTACGAAGAATGTCGCGTGCACCTGCGCTTGGTCGAACACCTTCAAGAGACGGTCGACCGCGAGCGCGGCGCGCGGCTCGAGAACCGAGCAATCCTCCGGCACGAAGCCGCGTACGGCTTCCGGATGGAACCAGTCTTCGACATCCACGGACATGGCGTTGCGCACGCTGCCTCCGGAAAGTACGGCCAGACGCGCTTCCGCGCGTCACGACCACAATCTGAGGTTGAACAGCAAGGTTCGTTCCGCGGCCGGCACGTCCAGGCGCCGCAAGTGGTGGCTAGACGCGACGATTGCAGCGCTCCAGGAGCAGTTGCCAATTCTGCGTCAGGAAGGCCCGCACCATGGCATCCGGTGGGGCATTGCTGACGAGTTCCAGAGGCTTCTCCGGGCGCAGGACGTCGCGAAACACCCGATCCATCGTCTCGAACTGGGCGCGATCGAGCTGCGGCTTGCGGAGTTCGACGAGGTCGTAGGGCGTTGTCAGGTAGAGAACGCCGTCGGGAGATGGAAAAGCACGGAAGAACCAGCGCCGGAACATTTGTCCATGCGTGAACGGTGTTTTCCCCTGCCGGAACTCGAGGTCGTAGACCCAACGATCGCTGATAACGATCGGCCGGCGCGATGCCCGGATGGCCTTCACGTAGCGGAACCCGAGTTCAATGCTGAGCGCCACGAAGAAGGCCGCGCCCTTCACCGCGTATCGCAGCATCGCGGCCGCCAAGCGGAGCGGCGACGGCCGGGACGCAAGATGAGCCTGCTCCTCCACGCTGACCGCGACGGGAAGGCCACAGCGTCGCGCCAGCAAGCGCGCATGCGACATCTGTGGCGGAATCAACCGCCGCGCCTGGCGCATCGGCAAGAGGTCATGGCCCCAGCATCCCATGTAGACGCGGCCGGGACGCAGCGGCGAATCGTCGAGATGCGCTTGCAGTGCATCCGCGAACGAGGTCTTCCCCGAGCCATCGGGACCCAAAAGGGCCAGCACCACCGCGCGGCGTGGCAGGCGAAGGCGCAGGCGGTCGCCGTAGCGATAGCGCCACAGGCCCCACACATTGGCCGGCCGGCGCAGGAGCGCACCCCGCGCCGCAGTGCGCAGGGCGCCAAACGCGACGGCATCGCCCGCCAAATGTGCCGGCTCGCGATCCAAGGCGATGTGCCCACTCAGGCCGAAGCGATCCGTTTGGGTGCGAATCTGCCCGGCATCGAGTCCTTGCGCGCGCAGGGTGGCCAACACCGGCAGATGCTTGGCTTGGAGTTCACTCTTGCCAAGAATGTTGTGCAGCAGCACGTGCAGATAGAAATCCTCGCGGCCGAGGCGTGGCGCCGGACCACTGGTGTCGAGGCGGCCGAGCGCGAGACGCGCATCCATGTATTCGATGCCGTTTTGCACGAATGCCGCGTGCAGGTCGACCGCATGAAAGCGCCCATTCCAGTACCGCAGGAAGACCCACTTGTGGCGCAGGCGCCGATCGCGCCGCAGCACGAAGCCGGCGCGCTGGAGTGCCGCGAACGCCCCGCGTTGGTCGTCGGGGTGCACCAGCACATCGAGGTCGTGCAGTTGGGCGAGTTCCGCGACATCGTCACGCAAGAGTGCATGGCGAATGCTCGCCTGCGCGAGCGCCGCCAGTGCGTCGCGAAATGGCCGCGCCGGATCGTCTTGGGATTGAACCGCACGAGCGCGCTGCAACACCGATTCGCTCACGTGCCGACCTCCACTGCACCACCGGCCGGCAAGGCATCGAGAACGGGGGCGACGTTGGCCGCGACCCATCCCGTGGTCGGCCACGCACCGCGCGCCGCCACCGGGCCGACGCGATCGAGCCAATACAAGAGCGGCGCGACCGCGACATAGCGCGGGTCGAGACCGCGCGACAAACGCCCGAGCAACGCCCGCTCGGGAGCTGTCAAGTCGCCGGCCAACACCCAGCGGCGCACCGCCGAACCCATCGCGCAGCCGGCATCGCGCGACCGGCGTGAGGCGATCAGATGCCACGCGTCCAAGAGCGGCAAGCCGCGCGGCAGCCACAGTTCCCAGTCGAGCACCCGCCACGATTCCGGTGCATCGGCGCGCCCCAGAATATTCTCGAGTTTGAAATCGCCATGGCGCGGCACGATCGGCACCGGCACGTCGCGCAGCGTCTCCAGGAGCCGCGCGCGCACCGCATTCATGCGCTCGGCAAGTGGCGCCGGCAAGAGACGCCCTGCATCCCGAAACGCGACACCGATGTGTGCATCGAGTGCCGCAGCGTCGAGCGGCCGGGCCGGTGCACCCAATGCTGCCAACTTCTCCAAGCAATCCCCGAGCGCTTCGAGAGAGCGGTCCTTTTCGGCCGGCGTCCAGCTCTGCGCATCATCACCGGCCGCGAAGTCTTCCGCTGTCCAGTTCCAGCCCTGCGTGCAACCGCGGGCCCGCAGACGCGGAAACGCCGTGCCCCACGATCCAAGGCGCGACGCCTGCTGTGTCAGCCATTCGAGGGCTGCAGCATTGGCGGCGACGCGTGGCTCCGAGGCTGCCGTGAACGGTACCTTGAGCACGACGCGCTCGGCGCCCGCGGCACTCAGCAACTGCAACAGGACAATCGCCGTACCGTTCGGCGAGACGAGAAATCGTTCGACGTGCGGCGAGGCCGAGCACGTCTGTCCAAGGTCGGCGAGAATCGCCTCGAGAACGGAGGCTGTTGGACTCACCGAGGCGCGGCTCGCGCGGCGCAAGCGCGCCGGCACAATCCATCGTGACGCGGGTTGGCGCGCCAGCCACGCTTGCCAAGCGCGGTGCGTGCGGCGGTGGCGAACGAGCGGCGTCCGCGCATAGGCGTCCCAATCGACGATCTGCCGGACGCGGTCGACATGCGGAAGCCCGAGTTGCGCCGTTCCGAGCTGCCAGCCGGCGCGTTCCATCCAGGCGTCCATGCGCCACCAATACGGCGCGCCCGCTTGCGTCAGCGGGTTGCGGCTCCAGGCCGCCAACTCGCGCGGTGCAATCGGCAAGGCGCGCACCCGTGCAAGCCAATCACGGACATCGGCGCCGGTCTCGGGGTCCCAAAGCACCGCCGTGTCGTAGTCGGCGTCGGGATCCGGCTCCCACAGGCAGCGCAGTTCCGGCGGCGCTCCCTCGAGCATGCCGGTCCACGATTCGAAATCGCACCGCGACACAATGTCCACCCGCACTCCACGCCGCGCCAGCTCGAGCGCGAACGGCGGTGGCGTTCGTGCATAACAGACCAGGCGATCTGCCTGCGGTAACACCAAGCTCCAGACTCGCAAGCCGGGGCCGGCATCGGTGCGCAATGGCGAATTGTGAACGATTTCTGCGGACACGCGCCCTCCGCACGGATGACCTACAGCGGCGAGACGTTGCGCGTCCTGCCGCTCCACGCCTCGGAACCCGAATGCACTCGTGGAAGTGCAAGGCAAGGGCCGGGCCGAGCGTGGAACGGAGGCACGATTCTTCCACCCGGAAGGACACCATGCGGATCCTCGTGTTCAGCAGCCTGTATCCAAACGCTGCGATGCCGCAGCTCGGACTCTTCGTACACCGGCGGGTCGAGGCCGTAGCCCGCGCCGGCGTGCAAGTTCGCGTCGTGGCACCGGTGCCGTACTTCCCGCGCGCCATGCCGTCGGTTCGCTGGCGTGCCTATTCCCAGGTTCCGGACCACGAACGCCTCGGCAAGATCGCCGTCTCACATCCGCGTTACCTGCATGCGCCGGGGCCGGGCATGTACGTGCAAGCCTGGAGCATGGCGCGCGCCGCGCTGCCCCACCTGCGGGCGCTCCGCGCCGAATTCGATTTCCAGATGATTGATGCCCACTATGTGTATCCCGACGGAGTCGCGGCCGTGCAACTGGCCCGCGCCCTCGGGGTTCCCTGCGTGCTGACGGCGCGCGGCTCCGATATCAATTTGCTGCCCAAGCACCGCGGCGTGCGCGAGCAGATCATGCGCGCCTTGGGCCAGGCGGATGCGGTCGTCGCAGTCAGCGGCGCCCTCGCCGATTCGATGCGCGCCCTCGGTGCCCCGAACGAACGCCTGCACGTCGTACCCAATGGCATCGACCGTGATCTCTTCCACTACGGCGAGCCGCCCGCAGCGCGCGAGCGCCTGCGCGTCTTCTCCGACGAGAAGATGTTGCTCACGGTCGGCAACCTCCACGAACTCAAAGGCCATGCGCTCATCATCGAAGCCGTAGCGCGCTTGCGGGCGCGCGGCATCCGCACTCGGTATCACATCATTGGCGCCGGTGAGGAACAGGCCCGTCTCGAGGCCAAGATCGCAGCCCTCAAGGTCGACGATTGCGTGGTGCTCGAGGGTCCGCTCCCGAACGAGCGCCTGCGGGCCTGGTATCAGGCCGCGTCGCTCTTCGTCCTCGCCAGTTCACGCGAAGGCTGGCCGAACGTTTTGAATGAAGCGTTGGCGTGCGGCTGTCCCGTCGTCGGCACCAAAGTCGGCGGCATCCCGGAGATCATCCGCCACGGCGAGAACGGCCTGCTCATGGAGCGGAGCCCCGAAGCGATCGCCGACACCATCGCCGACGCACTCAGCCGCGACTGGGACCGGCGCGCCCTCGCCGCCGCCGCAGCCCGAACGAGCTGGAGCGACGTTGCCGACCGTCTCGTGCAGATCTTCGCCACGGTGACCGGCGAAAGCGCGCCGCGGCGCACGATGGCGCCGGATGCGCAGCAGCCGGCGTCTCTCGTCGCACCTGCCTGAGCGAATTACTACCCCAAACGCGGCCCTCACTCGGACGGACCCCGCGGTCTCGTCCGGCAGCTCACTTCGGCATCCGTTGGGTCCAGTTGGCAATCACGGTAAGCGGCTTGCCGACGTCGCCGTCGGCGGGGCGCCGGGCGATGAAACGCTGGCCGTCGGGTGAGACGTCGAAGTCTTCCATCGGGTGGCGGAACACCTCGCGGGGCGATGAGAAGCGCGGCACTGGACCGGGCTCGA
Source organism: bacterium (assembly GCA_031362565.1). Classification (GTDB taxonomy): domain Bacteria; phylum Krumholzibacteriota; class Krumholzibacteriia; genus JANLSU01. The sequence continues at coordinate 19,753 of JANLSU010000018.1, forward strand.
CTGTGACGGACATGACGCGGTCGGGCCGGGCGAGGAAGAACAGTTCACGGGCGTCGGCACGCCAATGCGGCAGGCGGCCGCCCTCGCTCGAGACTTGCCACTTGCCCTGTTCACCGTCCAACGACTGCACGAAGACTTCCCAGCGGCCCGACTGCTCGGAGGAGTACGCGAGCAAGTGATTGTCGGGCGACAGGGTTCCGTCTTCGTCCAAGAACGGTGTCGAGACGAGCGGCGCGATGGCCTTCGTCACCAGATCGAAGCGGAAGAGATCCTGGCTCGATTCGCCGCCGACTCCTCCGACCACGAGCCAGCGACCGTCGGCGGACGCATCCAGCGGCCACATGCCATTGTCCGTGGTTCCCATCTCCACGGCCGAGCCGGCACCGTCGGACGACCGGCGAAAGACGACGCCGTCGTTGCGGCGATCGTTCGCGTAGTAGATGTAGCGATCATCGCGCGACCACACCGGGAAGCTCTCGCCGCCATCTTCGAACGTCAGGCGGCTTGCCGCACCCCGAACGAGGTCCTGGACCCAAAGGTCCGTGGCTCCCTGCCCCGGGCTGTTCACCGCGAAGGCCAGGCGTTTGCCGTCGTGCGACAGCGCGAACTCGCTGAACAGCTCGCGGTCACGAATCACTTGCATGCCGACGCCGTTCCGGTCGAACCATGCGAGCGACGAGAACGTGCCGCGGCTGCCCTCTCGATAGACGAGCGTGCCTTGCGTCGAGACGCTGGCCAAAGCTTGCTCGTTTTGGGTGTACGCGACGGGTGCCGCGATCGACACCGGATCGCCGGCAACCTTGAGGCCGCCCGGATCGAAGCGCACGGCGACCAGTGCGCCGTCGCGCCAGAAGAGAATTTGGCCGCTCGGTGCGAAGAGCGGCGAGGAGTTTGCCGTGATGAGCCGCGTACGCTTCCCGGTCGCGACTTCGAGCGCTTCGATCGCGCTCTCGTCGTTGCGTGTGCCACCTTCGGCGGTCTGCGCCAAGAAGAGAATCGTCTTGCCGCCGGGAAGGAACACCGGGAACCGGTGGCTCTTTTCCTTGCGCGCGATGTCGAGTTTCGTGAGATCCGTGGGCGTCCCGCCACTCGCGGACACGATCGAGAGGCCGGTGCGAAAAGCGCCGGTAAAAATGATCCGACCGTCAGTGCCCCACGCGCCACCGCGCGGCGTGGGTGCGTCGCAGATGGCTTGCGCAGTCCCGGCTTGCAAATCGAGCCGCTCGAGCTTGCCCTCGGCGAAGAACCCGAGTTGGGACCCATCCGGAGACCAGAATGGCATCTCGCCACCCTCGGTCGGCGCGAGCCGCGTCGCCGCGCCGCGGTCGAGTGAACGCAACCAGAGGGCCCGCGCACCGGTTGTCTGGTCGTAGGCTTCGAAGACGATGCGCTGTCCGTCGGGGGACACGGCGAATGTGTCACCAAACCCCGTGCCGTCCGGCGCGACGAATGCGGCTTCGAGGACACGCGACGGCGCTGCGCTGTGACGCGCGCCGCGCCACAGCGATGCGAAGCCAACCGCTGCAACCACGCCAGCCGCGGCAACAATCCAAGCGAGCTTCGACGGCTTCCGTGTACCCGAGATCGTCGCGACTCGTGCGGCGGCGTTCTGTTCGTCCCGATGTGGATCCGCCAGAACCTCTTCGATCACGATGCGAGCATCGCCCATGGCCTGCAAGCGTTCACGCGGCTTCTTGCGCAGACAGCGACGCACGAGATTCACGATCCGCTCGGGAGTCCCGGCGGGAAGCGCTGTGAAATCGGGCGCGTCCTTGAGAACCGACGCCAGCACGTGTGACGTCGTCTCGCCCTCGAAAAGCCTCTGGCCGGTCAACATCTCGTAGAAGACGACGCCAAAGGCCCAGATGTCGGCGCGCCGGTCGACGGCGCCGCCCACGGCCTGTTCGGGCGCCATGTAAGCCGCCGTGCCGAGGATGGTCCCCATCTGCGTCGCACGGTGCGTCAGAGTCGGTGAATTGAGGACCTGGGACTCGGTCGGGTTGGCGCCACTCGGATCCAGCGCCTTCGCCAAGCCGAAGTCGAGGACTTTGACCTTGTGATCCGGCGTCAATTTGATGTTCGCGGGCTTCAGATCGCGGTGGACGATGCCCCTTTCGTGAGCCTCCTCGAGCGCCTCGGCGATCTGGCGCGCGATGGACAGGCTGTCCTCGAGCGGCAACGCGCCTTGCGCCAGACGCTCGGACAGCGTGTATCCCTCGACGAGTTCCATGACGAGGTAGTCGGTCTCGCCCTCGCGCCCGACGTCGAAGAGCGTGCAGATGTGCGGATGGTTGAGCGACGAGACGGCGCGCGCCTCACGCTCGAATCGCGCCCGCAAGTCGGGGTTCGAGGACAACTGCGCCGGTAGCACCTTGACTGCGACCTCGCGGCCGAGCCGCGTGTCGCGGGCGCGATAGACCTCGCCCATGCCGCCCGCGCCGAGCGGCGAGACGATCTCATAGGGGCCGAGGCGGCGGCCGGAGGGGAGGGTCATCGCATTCCTTTGGTGAGCGCCACCGAAGCCATAGCCAGCGGAGAGAGTAATGCCTGGGGATCGATACGGCCAACGCGGAATCGTCGCACCCGGCGGCGGGTTGTTCGATCGCGGGTGTCGCGGGCTCGAAACACAGCGGACCTCCGCGCGTCGCCGCGCTTCAGCCCTTCTTGGCCTTCGCCGCTTGCCGGCGCCTTCGTGGCCATCCTCGGCTCCTTCGGCGCTGCCGGAACCGACGGCTTATGCCCCAGTTCCACGGTCAGAACTGCTTGCTCATTGAGCGCAGCCCCAAGCCATCGCCGACGCCCTCAACCGCGACTTGGACCGGCGTGCCCTGGCCACAGCCGCGGCCGAACGAGCTGGAGCGATGTGGCGGACCGCCTCGTGCAAATCTTCGCGACTGTGACCGGCGAAAACGCACCGCGGCGGGCGACGGCGCCGGATGCGCTGCTGCCGGCGTCTCTTGTAGCACCTGCTTGAGCTGGTAACCTACCGAACCACGACAGTGCGGGCGGTTGCAATCATGCGACCGGTGGCATTCTCGACCCGGAACACGTAGCAACCGGCGCGGAGCGAGTGCACCGGCAAACCAATGGCTCCGCCCGCGCCAGGAGCGATGTTCTGCCGGAGTACCAAGCGGCCCCCGACGTCAAACACAGAGACCGCGGACGCCGGGCCCGATGTCGTGCGGTCGGGCAGGCGAAGCATTGCCTGTGAGCGGCACGGAGTCGGCTCTACGGTGGCGACGAACGGCCGTACCGGTCCAAGCGTTGCATCGGTGGGAGAAGTCGCCGGTCGTTCCAAGACAAGGGTGTTACCGAAGTTGGTGTTGCCATCAAACGTCCAATACAGCTCGTCCCGACCGTTCTTGTTGACATCATAGTGAGTCAGGAGGGTGTGCGATGCGTTCGGGTTTGGATCAGCAATCACGTCCGCCAGCACCCACTGCCCAGGAGCAACCGCCCTCTCCACGAGAAGCTGCCGGTAGACCAGCCAAGCATACTCAGGATTGCCCACGCCGTCCGTATTCGCGATGCAGTTCGACGACGCGCCGCTTGCACTCGTGCAAACCCGTATGCTACCCACCCGCGAAAACGTATTGTCGCTCGTCGCCTCGTACACCCTCGTGAGGTATCCGCAGGAGCTGTCACCCGCAACGAACAATTCAGGCTTGCCATTCCCGTCTGTATCGAAACCACCTGCGACGGCGTACGCATTGATCATCCCAGTCGTATCCGTAAATGTTTCCTGCCAGACGTCGTTCGCTGGCGACTCGAAAATATGCAGATAGCCGTTGGTACCGCAAAAGGCGATCTCCAGGAGGCCATCCTGATCCAGGTCGGCGATCACTTTCGCACCACTCTCTTGACTGCCGCTGGTCAGAGTATTGAGTTTCAGAGCGAAGGTATTGTCGCCGGTACTCTCAAAAATTAACAGGCGTGACGAACCCGAGTTTCGCGAGTGGAGGATCTCAAGGTTTCCGTCGCGGTCGGTGTCGCCCACGGTCGAATACCCGATGATATTCGGCATGGGGCCAGACTGCCACACGAGAGACGTTGGGTACTCCCCGGGGCTCAGTGATTCGTACATGCGAAGCACCCCCCCGTACTGCCCGATGACATCGGCTTTGCCGTCATGGTCAATGTCGCCAACCGCATATGGGGTCATCTCCGGACCAGAAAACGATTGATTGAAAGTACCATTGTTCTTGTCGTATTCCAGGATTCGATATGTGAAGGTGTCGCTCGTACTGACACCTCCGCTCGCTTCGGGACTTCCATCGTGATTCGCGTCGCCAAACAGCGGCGGGATATAATAGAAAGCGAGCGTTTGGGCGATAACTTGAAACGAATCCGGTCCGGAGCTCGCTCGGAGGTCAACCTGCAACGGGCGTGCGTCCGCCGCCGTTTCAAGGGCGACACCGCGTCCAATCTCCGGACGAATCATTCGGACCGGCCGGATTGCACCCGCTTCACCCCAGGCAAGGCTCGGGGCCACGAGCACAGCCAATAGAAAAGCCAGCGCAGCGTGCATCGAGGAGCCTCCCGAGGATACCCCTCCAGCATAGCCCTTCGCGCTTGAGGGCGCATCGTGAGTCCGGCGGGAGCCGTTCGAGGCGTGAAAAATTCGCGCTAGGCGAGCGTGTCTTCGCGGAGGGCCTGTGCGGGCGCCGGGCCTTGTAACGCGTCGACGAGCGTCAGCGCGAATTCCAGTGCGGTGCCGGGGCCGCGGCTGGTGATGATGTTGCCGTCGCGGACGACGCGGGCTTGCGAATAGACGGCGCCGCCGCTCCGCACTTCGGCTTCGACGCCGGGGAAACTCGTCGCGGCGCGGTCGTCGAGCAGGCCGTGGGCGGCGACAGCGCGCGGCGCGGCGCAGATGGCGGCGAGCAGGCGGCCGGCGTGGGCTTGCGATTTCAGCATCGAGCCGAGGGCGGCACTGGCGGCGAGATTCGTGTTGCCCGGCTCACCGCCGGGCAACACGATCAGATCAAACGAAGCCGACCGCACCGCGTCGAGCGCGGCTTCCGCCTGCACCCTGATGCCATGCGCGCCCTCAACCGGCCCGGCGCCTTCGAGCCCGGCGATCACGACCACGACATCGAATCCCGGCGCGCCGTAAGACGTCGATGAGGGCTGCGAGCGGCACGAGGGCTCGAAAAACAGCAGACCTCCGCGGCGTCGCCGCGCTTCAGCTCTTCTTGGCCTTTGCGCTTTGCCCGGTGCCTTGGTGGCCATCCTCGGCTCCTTCGGCGCTGTCGGAGCCGACGGCTTATACCCCACCCACGGTCAGAACGGCTTGCTCATTGAGCGCAGCCCCGGAGCCATCGCCGACGCCCTCACCCGCGACTGGGACCGCCGCGCCCTGGCTGCAGCCGCGGCCCGGACGAGCTGGAGCGATGTCGCGGACCGCCTCGTGCAGATCTTCGCGACCGTGACCGGCGAAAACGCGCCGCGGCGCGCGACGGCATCGGATGCGCAGCAACCCGTGTCTCTTGTAGCACCTGCCTGAGCGAGTAACTTACCGAACCACGACAGTGCGGGCGGTTGCAATCATGCGACCGGTGGCACTCTCGACCCGGACAACGTAGCAACCGGCGCGGAGCGAGTGCACCGGCAAACCAATGGCTCCGCCGGCTCCGGGAGCGATGTTCTGCCGGAGAACCAAGCGGCCCCCAACGTCAAAAACGGAGAGTGCTGACACCCGGCCCAACGTCGTGCTGCTGGGGAGGCGAAGCGTTGCTTGCGCGCGGCACGGCGTCGGCTGCACCGTAGCGACGAACGACTGCAGCGGACGCCACGGCGAGTCTGTGGGACTGGTGGCGGGGCGCTCCAAGACAAGAGTATTTTCGAAGGGCACGTTCACCTGGGGGACCCAATACAACTCATCCCGACCGTTCTTGTTCACGTCGAAGGAGGTCAAGAGAGTATGCGATCCGTTATCGGTTATTACGTCAGAAAGGATCCACTGCCCAGGTGCCACCGCTTTGTAAACTTGAAGGTGCCGGTCAATGACGCAAACATATTCGGGGTAGCCCACACCATCCGTATTCGCAACGCAGTTCGCAATGGCCAAAGGCCCAAACCGCGCCACTCGCACAAACGAGTTGTTGCCGTTCGACTCATAGACGATCGTGCCGAGGTTTCCGGCAACGAAGAGTTCAGGCTTGCCGTTGCCATCCGTATCGAAACCACCCGTCGCGGCGTAAGCGTTGAAATTGCCGGTCGACTCCGTGAACGTCTCCTGCCAAACGTCGTTCGTGGGAGACTCGAAGACATGCACATAGCCTCTGCCGCCACAGAATGCGATCTCCTGAAGGCCGTCCTGGTCGAAATCAGCAATCACCTTGGTGCCGGTTTCCTGTTGACCGCTCGTCAGAACGTTCAATTTCAAGGCGAAGGCGTTGTCGCCCGTGTTTTCAAAAATCACCAGTCGAGACGAGCCTGAATTTCGCGAGTGGATGATCTCGAGGTTACCGTCGCGATCCGTATCGCCCACAGCGTCATACCCGATGGTGTTGGTCATGAACGGCGATTGCCAGACGAGAGTTGCTGGGTACTCCGTCGGGCTGAGCGACTCGTACATGAAAAGCTGGAAGCCGTATTGGCCGATGACATCAGATTTCCCGTCGTGGTCGATGTCCCCAACGGCGTATGGATCCATATACGTGCCCGTGAACGCCTCGTGGAAGCCGCCATCCTCCTTGCTGTACTCCAGGATTCGATAAGAGATCCCGCTGCTCGAATTAACGTGGCCGCTCAGCTCGGGACTTCCGTCGTGATTCGAATCGCCAAACAGAGGCGGGATGTCAAGAAAGGCCAGCGTTTGCGTGATGACTTGAAACGAATCCGGCCCAGCGGAAGAGAATCGAGCACCAACTCCGCCTGAACCCGCCTTTGGAACGGGCGGGAGTTCAAAAATCCGAACCGGGCGGACAGCCCCCCCCTCGCCCCAGGCAAGACTCGGCGCCACAAGCAGGGCGAACAAAACAACCCACGCGGTGCGCATCTTACGCCTCCAGGAGCCGTGCGTTCCTAGCATAGCCCCTCGGGATCGAGGTTACAATCGGCGGAGCCTGGCACATCCTGCCGAAGAGCGTTGCCCATTGCGTCCGAATCGCAGGATCACTGCGGTTCTGTTCGGAGTACGCCGGGCGTTCGAACCACAATCAGTCACTCTCGCAGCACAACCCTCTGGTTCAGGGCGACGGAACCTGCACTGAGTCGGACGAAGTAGATGCCGGCGCTGACGCGGCTCCCGGAGTTGCTTCGGCCGTCCCAGGCATGACTGAAGGCTCCGGCCTCGAACGTCCTGTGCGCTAGGTCCCTCACCACCCGCCCCGTCACATCGTATATGCGGAGCGTCACGGGTCCCGAAGTTGCGAGCTCAAAATCAAGAGTGACAGACGAGGAAGCGCCCTGCCGTACCGTGAGAAACGTTTGCCGCGGACGTACGGGTTGCTCCGACGAGGGCATGTTGCTCGCCTTCGACTGCCCCCCCGTCGCGCTCGTCGTTAGGCTGATTGCGAAATCAGATGCCAGCGGGACAAGCTCGCCACTGCTGCCACATGCGACGTAGCTTCCATTCGGCGAGTCGATGTCATCGGCTCCGAGCGCGGGGCCCTGTCCAAGGCCCTGTTTGCCCGTCCCTGCCGGCGAGCAAACGCCAACGCGGTAGGTACCCGCTTCCGAAGCGACGACTGGCGACGGCCAAGTGACGGTAACCACTCCACCGGACGCTTCCCGAACGTTGGCAACTGAGGCGACGGTAGTGCCGTCCCACAAGCTGTTCTCACCTCCGCGAACAAGGACTACGACAGGAAACACCGTCGCAGGATCGTTGTTGACGAACTGCGCCCCCAGGATGGTTGTCCCCGCCGCAACGGGAAAGGCCTTCACGAAGAGCGCGACGCCATCGGATGGGACGAGCCCTACCATGCGATCAACGGCGGCCCCGGTATTCGCCCAAAAGCTGCAAGCTCCCAAGGCGACAGCCAGCGAGTTCAGTAGTCGGGTTTTCATCAGCACCACCTTTTTCTTGGCCTTTTCAATCAACACAGGTCAGAACCCTGAAGGTCTTGGATTGATTCGCCATTTGCGGAGGGGAGTATCCAGCACGAGTGCTCATCACGGTGTAGGTCCAGTAGCCAGACTCGCAGGTGCATGTCGTGGAGACGGAGTGACTCGTTGTCGCGCTGGAAGGTGTGGCGGTTGGCTTGTAGTTAACATTGCTCGGCGAGATCAACGCGACGCTGTCCTCGCCATCGGACCAGAGATTCGTCGACCAGGAGGCAGTAAGGTTGAGCACCATGCCTGCGTCGACCGAGTGCGAAGTTGATATAGACGATTGCACGATACCATAGAGCTGGATGGGTGACGTGTACGCCTTCATCTGAGTGCTGTCTTGCCGGCTGTCGGCCCACACCGGGTACGCGACGCCGTCTCCGGCGGCAACCGCAATGTAGTCGCCCGCGCTTCCGGGGGCGCTACCAGGTGGCCGGTCACCGGTCCACGACGCGTCGCTCACTTTGAGTTCGTTGAAGGTCGAGCCCCGGTCGTACGAAACCGCAAGGTACATCTCTGCCCTTGTCGAGATGTTGCGGCTATCGAAGTACGCGACGACCAGGGCTTTCATGCCGTTGTCCCAAGCAATGGCGGGCAGCCATTGATCCGCAGTTCCCGCGTCCTGGTTCACTCGTTTGGGAGCCGATCCCAACGCCGTCCAGTCTCCTCCCCCATTTGTTGATTTCTTGAGGTAGACGTCAGCATCGGTGCCGGTCAAACTTCTCTGACCCCAGGCAATGTAGATGTTCGCCTGATCATCGACCGCCAACTGCGGCGCAGAACTCGCTCCCATATTCTTCCCCGAGAGTTCCTCTCGACTCCCGTAGCCCTTGCCGCTTCCCAGGTTGTAGACTGCTGTCGGTGGATCCGCGAGAATTGGCGACCAAGTGACGCCTGCATTGACCGGCGATTTGCGGAAGAAAATCGAGCTTGTCGGTCCCGTAAGGCCATCGTGGGTCTGCGGCCAAGCCGCGTACACGGCCCCCAGGTCGCTGGGGCTGATCCCGACCGTCAGAACCACGCCCCACTCGCCATAACCCCTCTCGCCCGGGGGCTCTCCGCCCTCGTCGATGCGCTGGTCGCCACCCCAGGAAACTCCGTTGTCTGTTGAACGCTTGAAGTGCAGTTCGTGGGAGTCGAGGTCTGACCATACGGAATATAGATTTCCTGCGTTGGATCCGGTGCTATTGTCCGCCCAGAGGAAACCCTTGTCGGTATGCGCGCTCTTCCCCAGATTGTCGGTGATGATGCTTTGGCCGGACCAGGTAGTCGACGTTCTGCTGTCCTTGAAGACGGCCTGTTGTCCAAGAGCGAGAAGGTCATTGTCCGGTGTGCAGCCTGACTGAGGTGGCGTGGCACATGGATAGTTGGGATCGCTCTCGGGCAGAGTGAGGCTTTGAACAAAGTAGCGAATCGCCCCGGAGCTGCTTCTGCATATCACCACGCTCGGGTCGCCTTTGCCGCCGTGGGGTGGTTGGTTATTGCCGTGCCAATGGTGCCCGCCGTCCTGTGACACCCATCCCGCGGCGGCGCCTGCGCCTACGAGCACATTGAGGCCCATGAGCACGATCCGGGAGTTGGTCGGGTGAACGAAGGCCGAGGTCTCGAAGCCGAGCGCTTCAATCACCGTGTTGGTCGTCGCCGTGGTCGAGTCTCGAACTAGAACGTCCGGTGAATCAACAAGCACCACTGCTCTGGAGGGCGAACTCCAGAGGCCGCACGCGAGTGCAGCCGCAAGCAACGGAAAGCGCGCCTTGCTCATCTTTCCACCAGTCCTTTCCGAAAGATTGTTCAGTTCGTTGTTTCACTGCCTCCGGTGCTCAAACGACTTCGGCGAATTCGACTTGAACGATCAGCGAGCTGGCTACGATGCACGAACTCGCGCAGGCCATCCATGCGAGGTCGGACTCACCGCACCGTGCCGCAATTGCCCAAGGCACGCCGGTGAATGCGAGAATCGCAATGGCTCGAATCCAGATAGACCCAACCATACCCCCCCCCCCCGGCGTCAAGGAGAATCAGCGCATTCGTCAAAGTTGCTTGTGGTGCGGTTCAGAAATTGCGAGCTCAAAGTACGGTCGTCGACGCCGACAGGCAGCTCGTTGCGCTCGTGGAAAGGGTCGCGCTAAGCGAGGGTGGCTTCGCGGACGGCTTGTGCTGGCGCCGGGCCCTGCAACGCCTCCACGAGCGTCAGCGCGAATTCCAGCGCGGTGCCGGGGCCGCGGCTGGTGATGATGTTGCCGTCACGGACGACGCGCGCCGTCGAGTACACGGCTCCCCCGGCGCGCACTTCCGCTTCGAAGCCGGGGAAACTCGTCGCGGCGCGGTCGTCGAGCAGGCCTTGGGCGGCGAGAACGCGCGGCGCGGCGCAGATGGCGGCGAGCAGACGCCCGGCGTGCGCTTGCGATTTCAGCATCGCTCGGAGGGCGGCACTGGCGGCGAGATTCGTGGTGCCCGGCTCACCGCCGGGCAACACGATCAAATCAAACGACGCCGACCGGACCGCATCGAGTGCGGCGTCCGCCTGCACCGTGATGCCATGCGCGCCTTCGACCGGGCCGGCGCGGTCGAGTCCGGCGACGACGACATCGATTCCGGCGCGCCGTAACACGTCGATGATCGTCACGGCTTCGATTTCCTCGAAGCCGGCCGCGAGCGGCACGAGGGCTCGAAACACAGCAGACCTCCGCGTGTCGCCACGCCTCAGCTCTTTTTCGCCTTCGCGGCTTTGCCCGGTGCCTTCGCGGCCATCTTCGGCGGCTTGGGCGCCGCCGGAGCCGGCGGCTTGTACCCGGGTTCCAGCTCTTCGGCTTTCCTCATGATGTTGACGAGATTGCCCTTGAAGAGCGTGAACACCACGTCCGAGCCGTCGGCCTTGGCCAGCGTCCGGTTCTCATCGACGGAGATGAAACTCACGACATGCGGCGCCCCACCGGCGTCGACCCGCAGACGGAAGTCGGGCGCCGACCAATCTTTGCCGGCCGTCTCTTCCGGCGTCGCGAACTCGACCGTATTGAGACGCGCCACGTTACTCGCAACGCGGGCCGCCGCCGTCGAATCCGCCCGTGCCGCCGGATGCGCCCCCGACTGCAGGTTCCAGTGCGTGCTGTCGGCGCGTGCCAGCGTCACCACGACCGGCGGCTTGTCCTTCGGATATTCGAGGACGATCTTTTGGATCTGCTTCTCCTCGAGCTTGAGGATCGACTTGTCACGCCAGTCTTTCGCCGCGTGGTTGAAGTTGTATGAAATCACGCCGCCGGCGCGGTAGACCTCGTCCCGGTCGGCGTAGCGCAGGTACGTGTGCGTGTAGTCCGTGCTCGCCTTGCCGATGATGGCCGAAAGCGCCAGCTTGTCTCCGGTCCAGATCTTGACCGCGGTGCCGGTGGAATCCACCTCATACGTCGTCCGGTTGGCAGGATTGCTGGAAATTACGTCCTCGAGCTTAAGCTCCTCGACCGATTTCAACATCCCCTTGATCATGTCGGTATTGGCCGGATACTCGAGCGGCTTCGTGAGCTTCCACTCTTCACCGGTGCGCACCAGCTCGACGTCGCCGTCCTTGCCGTGGATCTCGACCTTGGTGACCTTGTCCGCTTCGATCTTGACGGTCTGTGCGGGGCCGGCGGCCACGATTTTCTTGTGCTGCTGGCGCTGCAGGAACATGAATCCGAGCAGCACCACAAACACGACGATCAAACTCTGCATTCGTCTTGTCATGTGTTCCGCCTCCCCTCACAGATCAATCTTGCGCCGGCGGCGCATTTGACGCATGCCGAGGCCCAGAAGCACGACGAGCAGCGGCGTGCCGAGCATGTTGGCGTATTTCACGAGCCGCTTCGTAGGCGGCGTCGTTTGCCGTAGCGGGCGTTCCGCGGCGCCATGCGACCGGATCGCGATGAGCGCCTCGTCTTGCGCCAGCCAATCGACCATGTTCTGAAAGAAGAGCAGGTTGGCTTGGTCGCCGCCGCCCTTCTGATCGACGAAGAACTCGCCGTCGCCGATGACCAGGATGCGGCTGTCCGGCGATTGGTCTTGGCGGCCGGCATCGCTGGTCGCCATCGCGACCGCTCCCGAATCGCCCTCCGCCGGCACCGGCTGGCCCTTGAACGCACTCGTGAACTTGCCCGAAATGATCGCCGCGACCACCTGCTGGCCCTTGTCGAACTGCTCGATTTGCCACTTCTGCACCGGATTGATGTCGAAGGTGCGTTCCTGCAAGAGCGTCTTGGGCGAGGTCATAATCAAGGCTTCCGCCTTGAGACCCTTGGCCTTCGCATCACTCGTATCGACCGTGCTCGCGAAGTACGGGCTGAAGCGCTGCAAGCCCTTCACCATGACGTTGGTGCGGTTGAAGTCGCGCAGTTGCGGGATGAACGGGAACGGCACCTGCGTCATCATCCGGAACTGGCCCTCTTGCTGGGTCACGGTCACGGCGCCGGCGTTGTCATGATCGGCTATCAGGTTGTCGCCGATCTTGAAGCCGTAGGCCCGGGTCCAATCGTCGATCGTCAGGTGCACCGCCTGCGCCTGGCCGTACTGCAGATTGACGTCGACCTTGTCCACCAGGAACGCGACCTTGCCGCCCCTCATGATGTACTGGTCGATGGCGTAGCGCTCCCAGGGTCCGATGTCGCTCCGCGGCGAGGCGATCAAGAGCGCCTGGATGTTGTCCGGTACCCGCTTACCGCCGGCCAGCGTGACGCTCTCCATGCGATACAGCTTCGCGAACACCTGATTGACGGTTTGCAGTTGCTCCATGCCGGGCTCACCGTGGCCGGCCAGAATGCCGATGCTCGGCAAGTCCTGCTTGCCGCTCGTCAAGCGCTTGATGGCAGACGTGATGTCGTATTCGAGCCCCACCGGGTTGTCGACTACCGGCAGCACTTCTTGCCGATCCTTGTACAGAGCCACGAGACCCATATAGACCTTCTTGGCCTGATACTGGTCTTGGTTGATGACCTGCACTTGAACCGGTGGAATCCGGTACTTCTGACACTCTTCCTCGAGCTTGGCATCGTCGCCCGGATCCACGAAGGTGAACTTGACGTGGCCCTTGCTGTAGGCCCGGTATTCTTGCAGCTGATCCTGCACGTAGCGCGCGTTGGAGTTGTACGGCGGCGGCAGGTTCTTGCTGAAGTAGGCCTTGACCAGCAGATCGTCCTCGAGACCGGCGACGATCTTCTTGCTGGCGTCGTTCAGGCTGTAGATCTTGCCACTCGTGAGATCGGCCCGGCCGAACAGGTTCATGGACACGATGTTCGCCACAATGACGATACCGACCAAGAGCGCCGTAGTGGTGAGGCCGTAGACGGCCATCTTCTGTTTGGTTTGCATGTGCCGCCTCCTCAAATCCGCCGCTGCAGCGCGCGCGCAGCGAGGTACAGGCTCAGAACCACGATACTCGCGTAGTAGACCAAATCCCGCGTGTCGAGCACGCCGCGCGAGATGTTCGTGAAGTGATACGTGGCGCTCAGGTATTCGAACACGCTGGCGAATGCCGCCGGCACGTGCGGCAACACCACGTCGACGAACGACAGGATGAACAGCATGAGGAAGCTGACGATGAAGGCAACGACTTGGTTCTCGGTCAGGCTTGAAGCCAGCACGCCGATCGCCACCTGCCCGGCGCCGAGGAGCACCAGGCCGACATACCCTGCGAACATCACGCCGACATCGGCGTCACCAAGTGACTTCACCGTGATTGCGTAAGTCAGCGTGAAAAAGAACGCCGTCACGAGCAGGGTCAAAGCCGCCAGATACTTGCCGAGCACGATCTCGATGTCCTCGATCGGCATGGTAGCCAGCAGTTCGAAGGTGCCGGACTTCCGTTCCTCCGACAAGAGGCCCATGGTGATCGCCGGAACAAAGAGGGTGAGCAGAAACAGAACGGTCGGAAACACACTGCGCAGGCTCGCTTCGCCCTCGACGAACAGCCGGGCGGAGAAGAACCAACCGCAAATCAGCAGGAACACCGTCAGCACGATGTACGCCACCGGTGAAGTGAAGTAGCCGCGTAGCTCTTTCTTATAGATCGGCAGCACGTTACTAAAGGTCATGCCGTCCAACCCACCTCCATGAAAAGGGCGCGGGAAAGGGCCCAGCGCCGGATGCCCCGACTCACGCCGCACTCGTCGTGAGTTCGCGGAAGACGTCTTCGAAACTCACCGATTCGCGGCGCATCTCGAGCAGTACCCAGTGGTTCTGGACTGCAGCCGCGAAGATCTGCTCGCGCACGTCTTTGCCGCGCGGAGCCTCGATCGACAATTTGAAAACCGCCTCGTTCTTGGTGACGACTTGCACCGATTCGACGCCGGGAATCGCCCGCAACGCGGCGACCGGGTCGCTCGTCGCACGCAACTCGACTTGGACGCGGTCCTTGCCGGACAGGCCGTACTGCAGATCCTGCTTCGAACCGTCGAAAACCTTCTGGCCGCTGCTGATGATCACCACGCGGTCGCACATGGCTTCGACTTCGGACAAGATGTGGGTCGAGAAGACGACGGTCTTCTCGCGGCCCAGCTCGCGAATCAGGCTGCGGATCTCGACGATCTGATTCGGGTCGAGGCCGCGTGTCGGCTCGTCGAGGACCAAAATCTGCGGATCGTGCAGAATCGCCTGCGCGAGGCCCGTGCGCTGGCGATAGCCGCTCGAAAGTTGCCCGACGTTCTTCTGCAGGACGTCGCCCAGCGAGCAGACGTCGATGGCGCGGCGCACCTTGCGCTTGCGCTCCGCCGACGGCACCCGGCGCATTTCGGCGACGAACATCAGATAGTCGACGACATTCATATCGTTGTAGGTCGGGGCGCTTTCGGGCAGGTAGCCGATTTGGCGCCGCACCTCGAGCGAGTGCGTTTGGACGTCCTTGCCGTCGATTTCGACGCGGCCCGATGTCGGCTGCAAGAAACACGTGATGATGCGCATCGTGGTGGTCTTACCGGCGCCGTTCGGACCGAGGAATCCGAGAATCTCGCCGCCCTTGATGTCGAACGACACGTTATTGACGGCGAGCGTGGTGCCGAAACGTTTGGACAGGTCTCGAACTTCGATCATGCGTCTGTCTCCCTTGGGGGCCCTGAGGACCGCGAACCCATCGGGGCCGCAGCAAGTTCCAAGCGGCAACTCGCGATCAGCTCTATTGGGAATCGCGCCCCGGCACGGGCGCCGGGGGACTCTAGGACAAGCGCTGGCGCCGGGCAAGCCCGCCGTGCATCGCGTCTGGATTCGGGGCCCGCCACGCCCCGCGTGGCTCCCGACGCTCCTGACTGTTTCTCGTTTACCGACAAAGAGTTGCGCCGACGGGCTAGGGCCGCAACGAACGTTGACACGTTCCGACGGCGCTCCTTAGAGTGCGCGGCACGCGGCGCCGGCGCGCCGCACTGTGAAGGGTGGGGACGACGTGGAGCACCGGGCGCAGCTGGCATCGACGCAGGTTCGGCTTTCGATCGGATCACTCACGGCCGCGGCTGTGGTTCTCGTCCCCGGGGTCGTGCTGGTCGGCTTCGCCGCCGCCGGCGCCTGGCAGATGGGGCTCGTCCCGACCGCCATCGTGCTCGTGACGCTGTGGCTCTTGCACGCCCAAGTCGGCGCGCTCTCGGCCTCCGCCCGCGATTCCCAGCGCGTCTTGAGCGACGTCTCGCCGCGCGCCAAGACACTGCGCGATGAAGTCGACACCTTGCACAAGCGGGTCGAAGGCCATCAGCTGGAGTTGCAGCATGCCCGCGAGACGACGGCCTTCGCGCTCACGAAACTCGTGGAGGCGCGCGATCCGTCGACCGGCGTCCACCTGGAGCGAGTCCGTGCCTACGCCCGGCTCCTCGCCACCCACTTGGGGGAAACCACTCGCTACCGGGATTACATCGACGCGCACTTCATTCACACGCTCTATGTCGCGAGTCCGCTGCACGACATCGGCAAGGTCGGCATCGCCGACATGATTCTTCTCAAGCCGGCGCGTCTGACGCCGGAGGAAACAGCACTCATGCGCCGCCACGCCACCCTGGGTGGCCGGGCGCTCCGCGCCATCGCACGCCGCGACGGCCAGAATCCGTTCGTGGAGACGGCCTACGATGTGGCCATGTACCACCACGAGAAGTGGGACGGCAGCGGCTATCCCTTCGGCCTGTCGGGGCATCACATTCCGCTCACGGCGCGCATCGTGGCGCTCGCCGACGTCTACGACGCACTCACGTCGCAACGCTGCTACAAGCCGGCCTTCTCGCATGCCGATGCCCGGGCCTTCGTGATCGAGGAATCCGGCAAGCACTTCGATCCGGAAGTGGTCGAAGCCTTCATGGCGCGCGAATTGGATTTCGTGCGGATTCGCGAGGCGTTGACCGGGGATCACGCGATTCAGAGCGAGGATTTGCCGGAACTCGGCCGTTCGCGTCGGCTGCGTGGCGCGGCCTGAAGCCGTCGTCGAACCTCAACCGCGAATCGGCAGCCTCTTCTCCCAGCGCAGAACTTCGGGCAGCGAGTGCACGTGCGTGCCGTCGTGTGCTTCGGTCTGACACGCGTAGTTGTGATCGCGAACACCGTTGTAGGTAAAGTCGAGGATGCACTGCTGGCACTTGGCATTCCAGCAGAAGCGCGCAAAGCCGTACCCCGGCAACCCGCGTGCTACGCCGTATTGTTGCAACGTGCGCAGGATCGAGTCCCCCGGCTGTACTTCGATGACATCGTCCAGGATGTGGACCCGAATGCTGCCCACGCCAACGCCTCCGTTGCAACCAAGGTCGCAAAGGAGGCGAGCAATGAGCCTGCCAGGTGCGGCGCCAGTCTGGATGGTGCGAAACAACGCGGCCGGCGGGGAAACAGCGCGACGGCCTACGGCACCGCTCGCTATGCCGAGGCGAATTCCACCGTCACCGGACCCGGTACGATCCCCGCCGCGACGCC
Organism: bacterium; assembly: GCA_031362565.1. Lineage (GTDB taxonomy): Bacteria > Krumholzibacteriota > Krumholzibacteriia > JANLSU01. Next base: position 36,706 of record JANLSU010000018.1, read on the forward strand.
ACGCGCCAGGAACTCGCGGATGCCGGCCCGCCCGCGCTCACCGAGGTCCTCGGTCAGGTCGTTGACGTACATGCCGATGAATCGATCGGCGAGGTTGGTGTCGAGTCCGCGGCCCCAACGCATGGCATGCTGCACGGCCGGGGCGCGATGCTCGAGCGCGTAGCGAATGCTGGCCCCCAACACCCGCACGCACCCCTGAATGATCTGTGGCGGCAGGTCGCGGCGCACCGCGTTGACGCCCAAAGGCAGTGGCAAGCCCTTGGTTTCGTCGCGCCACCACTCGCCCAAGTCGAGCACCTTGTGGAAGCCAGCCTCGGAGTAGGTCAACTGGCCCTCGTGAATGAGCAAGCCCGCATCGCTCTCGCCCGAACGCACATGCTCCATGATGCGATCGAACGGCACCACGACATGCTCGAACTCGCCGAGCGCGAGACGCGCCGCGAGATACGCCGAAGTGCGGAGGCCGGGCACGGCGATGCGGCTCTTGCGGAGCGCGTCGATGCCCATCGGCCGGCGCGCGACAAACAGCGGTCCGTAGCCATCGCCCATGCTGGCCCCATGTGGCAGCAAGATATAACGGTCGTGCAGATAGGCGTAGGCGTGCACCGACAATGCCGTGATGTCGATTTCGCTCCGCTCGGCGCGCTGATTCAGCGTCTCGATATCTTGCAGAATATGTTCAAACTCGAGCCCCTCGGCATCGATCTTGTGAGCCGCGAGCGCGTAGAACATGAAGGCGTCGTCCGGATCCGGGCTATGCCCGAGCGTGAGGCGCACGCGGCGCTCCCTTCAGCGATATACGAGTGTGTTCCGGAGCGGCCGTTGCCGCTGTCCGATCGACCGCCGGGGAGCATAGCAGAAGCCGCAACCGGCGGGCGCCGTCATCCAGGCGAGAGTTGCAGCCCGTTATAAGCGTGGCAAACACCGGTCGTTGCGCTGTCATAAAGGATGGCGTTGTTCTTGAAACGCTCGAAGGGCAAGTCACTGCCCGCGACGAGCGTGGCGCACAGGCGCTCGCGCGCCGCGTCGATGGCGCGCCGGTCGGCGGCCGAAAAGACGTAGATCCGGCTCCGGTCGACGACCCCGAAGACTTCCAGCAGGTGGCCGCGCAACTTGACGCGCGCATCGTAGGCCACGGCGCGTGCCGCATCGGCGCCTGCCAGTTTGACATTCAGTTTTTCCACCGCGTCGATGACGTGTTCATCGTACGACAGGCGGCGAATCGCGGTCCGCATGTGCAGGGCGAATTGCTTTTTCCGGGCCGGTGTTCCCCAGCCGTGCGCCATCGCTACGGCGAGCGCATACAGCATGTGCAAACCACCGCAGACCCGGGCGTAGACCGGGCAATTGCGTGGCGGATCCAGGCTTTGCAGATCCACACGGCGGATGAGTTCGGTATCCTGCTCGAGAGCCGCCGACGTGTCGTCGATCATCTGTCCCAAGTCGACTTGCTGGCCCGAGATGTTGGACCAGGTGCCATGACCCGCCGGCAACACTTGCGCCATGGCGATGATCGTCCACGAGTGCTCGTCGATGGGCAGCAGGCCGGGATAGTTCACCAGCAAACGCGCGCTCTCGATCAAGTCGCGAAAATGGTACGTGCGGCCTTGGACCGTGAACTCGAGATCGGGTTCGCACTGTTTCTCGATGAGTGTCTTGAGCATGGCATTGGGATGGCCTTCGAACCGCACCGGCACTTCGAGCAGCGGCCGCTGCCCGACTGCTTTTTCGACCGTGAAGGCTTCCAGCAACACGCGGTATGGATCGCCGGATCCGAGCGGCGTCTCGCGCCCGAGGGCGCGAACCGAGTGGATGGCGCCATTTGGGAAATCGAGCTGGGCGCAGTACTGAATGATCTGGCGGCGGGCGACATCGAGGCCCGCGGTGCAGGCCGCCGATCGCGCCGCACGCCGGCGCCCGAGCACCCGTCGCGCTGTAGGTGTGCCGGCATCCGCAATGGCGCTCGAGATCCAGGCCGGCGCCAACGCCATGCCGGCGATCGCGCCGGCCAAAAAACGCCGCCGATCGATCGACGCCGGGCCGTCCCGCTTCACGCGCCCACCTTCTCGATGCGGATATCGCAGGCATTGCCGTTCAAATCCGTCGCCGTGCCGTCGCCGAGTGGCGACGGCGACGCGACGATGGCATCCGCCTGCGTTTCGGTGCGAATCGTTGCTGCGTAATGCTCGAAGGCGCCCAAGACCGGCGGCGATTCGGCGTGAAACAGGATTCGAATCCGGTCCAGCACCTGCAGTCCGGCGTCTTTGCGCAGGTTTTGAACCCGATTTACGAGTTCACGGGCCAGGCCTTCCTCGATGAGTTCCGGCGTCAACACCGGGTCGAGCCCCACGGTCAGCGGCCCGGAATTTTCCACGAATAAACCTTCACGCTCGCGCCGTTCGACGATGACGTCGTCGCGTTCGAGCGTCACCGTGAGCCCGTCGAGCGCTAACTCGTACGCCTGCCCGGCTTCGATCGCCAGCACCGTCGCGATAGGCAGCGCGGTGATCGCCTTGGAGACCCGCTGCACGTCGCGTCCGAGTTTGGGTCCGAGCGTTTTGAAATTGGCTTTGACCGTAAAGGTGACGAGGTCTTCCTCGCGCTCGTCGAAGCGCAGTTCCTTGACATTCAGTTCGTCGCGAACGAGATCCGCCATCTCGGTCAGGGCAGCGCGAATGCCCGCATCCCGCGTCGCGATGTGCATGGCCTGCAAGGGCTGGCGCACCTTGAGCGCATGCACGGTGCGCAGCGCCCGCCCCATCGACACGGTGCGAATGACGATATCCATCCGCTCGTCCAGCTCGCGATCTTCCTCGCCGGCCCGATACTCGGGCCACTCGCAGAGGTGCACGCTATCCGGCGCGCCGACGGCCTCGCGTACCGGCGCCAAGAGGTTGCGATACATCGCATCGGCGAGAAAGGGCGTGTAGGGCGCCAGGATGCGGCAGGTGTCGACGAGCACCGCATATAGTGTTTCGTACGCCTGGCGTTTGTCGGCATCATCTTCCGACTTCCAGAACCGCCGCCGGCTCCGCCGCACGTACCAATTCGTGAGGTCGTCGACAAAGTGCACGATGGGCTCGATGGCGCGCTGCAGCTCGTAGGCTTCCATCGATTCGGTCACGACCCGCACCAGGCGTTGCTGCGCCGACAAGATCCAACGGTCGAGCAGGTGCACGCGGCTCGCGGCATGCGGCCGCAGCCGCGCCAGCGGATCGTTGGGCGCTGCCCCGCCGGCCGCAACGCCATCTGCAAGTGCGGCGGGCACCCAGCCGTCGGCATTGGCGTAAGTCACCAGGAATGCGTACACATTCCAAAGCGGCAGAACGATGCTCCGCAGAACTTCCTGCACACCGGCCTCGCTGAAACGCAGATTCTCACCGCGCACGACTGCCGAGTTCATGAGATAGAGCCGCAGCGCATCGGCGCCGTAACGATCGATGACCGCTTCCGGGTCCGGATAGTTCTTGAGGCGCTTGCTCATCTTCTTGCCGTCGTCGGCGAGCACGAGGCCGTTGACGATGACGTTGCGGAACGCCGGCCGGTCGAAGAGCGCCGACGACAGCACGATGAGGGTGTAGAACCAGCCGCGCGTCTGGTCCATGCCCTCGGCGATGAACTGGGCCGGGAAGTTGGCTTCGAACTCGGCCTTGTTCTCGAACGGATAGTGATTCTGCGCGTACGGCATCGAGCCACTCTCGAACCAGCAATCCAGCACTTCCGGGATGCGCCGGCGCGTTCCGCCGCAGTCGCAGGCAAAGGTGAGTTCGTCGACGAAGTGCTTGTGCAGGTCGGCGACCGGCTGCAGGGTGAGTGTCTCGAGTTCGCTAATGCTGCCCAAGCAGACGTCGGCGTGGCAGGCGTCGCAGCGCCAGACCGGCAGCGGCGTCCCCCAATAGCGGTTCCGCGAGATCGCCCAGTCGCGCGCCCCTTCGAGCCAATTGCCGAAGCGGCCGTCCTTCAAATGCCCCGGCACCCAATGGATCTGCTGGTTCGCAGCCAGCATGCGCGGCTTGATGGCATCGATGCGCACGAACCACGTCGTGATGGCGCGATAGATGAGCGGCGAGTCGCACCGGTAGCAGTGCGGATAACTGTGTTCGATGACATCGCGCTTGACGAGCTTGTGCTCGGTCTTCAGGCGCCGGATGATGTCGGAGTCGGCATCCTTGACGAACGTACCCGCCCAATCCGGCACTTCCGCCGTGAAGCGGCCTTCCGCATCGATGGGACACACAACGGTGAGTCCGTGCTTCAGTCCAACCGCCGCGTCGTCTTCTCCGAACCCCGGCGCCACATGCACGACGCCGGTGCCGTCGCCGGTCGAGACGAAATCGGCGGTATGAACGCGAAACGCGCCGGTCTCGGCCTGGGATGCGAAGTACGGAAACAGCGGCTCGTAGGCCACGCCCTCGAGCTCCGAACCCGGGAACTCTTCGAGTACCGTCGCCGCAGTCTCGCCGCCCGCCGCAGCGTCCAGCTCCTTGGCGTACGCCGCCATGCGGTCCCGCGCCAAAATGTATTCAACGTCGCCGGCCCGTACGCGCACGTAGGAAATATCGGCGCCGACGGCGAGCGCCAGGTTGCTGGGCAAGGTCCACGGCGTCGTCGTCCACGCTAAAACATAGAGCGGCGCCGTAGCGCCACGCGCGGCGGCTGCCTCGGCGGCGACGCGAAACCGCACCGTGATCGCCGGATCCTGCACATTCTGATAGCCCTGCGCCGTTTCGAAGTTCGACAAAGGCGTCGCGCAGCGCGGGCAGTACGGCATCACCTTGTAGCCTTCGTAGATCCAGCCCAGATCCCAAATCGTCTTGAAGGCCCACCAGATGGATTCCATGTACTCGGGATCCATGGTCTTGTAGTCGTTGTCGAAGTCGACCCAGCGTCCCATGCGGCGCACGGTCTTGCGCCACTCGGCGACGTAACGCAACACGATGCCGCGACAGGCCTCGTTGAAAGCGCCGATGCCGTATTTCTCGATGTCGCGTCGCGACTTCAGTTCGAGCTGCTTCTCCATCTCGAACTCGACCGGCAGCCCGTGGCAGTCCCAGCCGAAGCGCCGTTCAACCCGCTCACCGCGCATGGTGCGGTAGCGCGGCACGATGTCCTTGATGGTGCCCGCGAGCAAGTGGCCGTAGTGCGGCAGGCCGGTCGCGAACGGCGGCCCATCGTAGAAGACGAACTCCGGCGCCCCGGTGCGCTGTTCGATGGAACGCTCGAAAGTGCGCTCGCGCTCCCAAGTCTGATTGATGTCTTCTTCGAGCGCGGCAAAGTCGACCTTGCTCGAAACGTCGCGAAACGCCATCGATTCCCCCGCGGAATACGCCACCCACGACGCGCCGGCCGCGCCGCACGACGGCCATCATACGCCGAAGCCCGCAAACCCGGGAAGGCGGCGGGTCAGTCGACGAACGGCGGCGATGCGTCAGTTCGCGAGAACGAGCTTGCGGGTGGCTCGAGCGGTGTTCGTGGCGAGGTGCACGAAATACACTCCGGGCGCCACGACGCGGCCGCGCGACGCACTTCGATCCCAAAGCACGGCATGCGTTCCGGTGCCGGAGTCGCCGGTAGCGATCGTGGCGACGGTGCGGCCCCGGACGTCGAAGACTTGCAGCCGCGCCAAGGCCGGCGCCGGGAGTGAATAACGAATCACCACGGGCGCTCCGTGGCGTGGCGTCGCAATGGGTGCGAGTGCCATGCGAGCCAACGGTTGCACGGCCGGTGCCGCGACCGTTGCAGCGCAAACGACCGCGCCGTCACGCCGTTCGACGACGATGCGATACCACGCGAACGCCGGATCCGGAGTGCGGTCGAGAACGCTCATCGCAGCCCGCGCTTCGAGCATCCCGGCCGGCAGCCTCTCGCCTGTCGTACCGGGCGCCGCCGAGCGCTCGACGAACACTCGGCCAATGTCGTCCATCGCCACCGGCGCGAACCGCCAGGCGACGCGCACGCCCCCGGGTTCGCTTGTCGCGCTGACATCGGAAACGAGAATCGCCGTCGCCTGCAACGGACTCCACTGCCCGCCGATGAACGCCGCCACGGACGCGGCCGCCGCCGTGCCGGCGTGGGTGAAATTGCCGCCGGCAACGATGCCGCCACCGTACCCGGCCAATGTGGTGACCGGCCCGTCGGTGCCGCTGCCCAGCGCCGACCATTGGAATCCATCCCAGCGCGCCACATGCCGGGCCGAGCGCAGTTCGGCGAGAGTGAAATCGCCGCCCGCTACGAGGTCACTGCCGACAACCGCGAGAGCCCGCACCGCAGCTCCCGTCTCGCCGTTCGCGACACCGACTCCGATTGAACTCCACGTCTCGCCGATGAGTCGCGCGATGTGACTGGCCGGGGTCACGAGATCGATGTTCTCGAATGTGCCGCCTGCGACAAGACTGCCCTCGAAGACGGCGAGCGCCGAAATCGGGCCATCGATACCGAGTGCAAGCGTGCGCCATGCGCCGCTTCGAAACTGGGACAAGTGATGACCGAGTCCGCCGCTATCGATCGTTCCGAAGTCACCGCCGATGACGAGAGTGCTGTTGTAGATGACAAGGGCGCGCACTTCGCCCGTGACGCCGGTGCCGACGGCGCTCCAGTTGGTGCCAATCCAACGCGCCACACCGCGTGCCTCCACGTTACCGGCGTGGGTGAACGCGCCACCGGCATAGAGGATGACATCGGCCTGCGTCGCGAGGGCGTGCACGGGTCCATCCGTACCGGCGCCGAACGGCTGCCATGCGGTGCCGTCCCAGAGCGCCAAGTGATGGAGTGCCGTGGTGCCCGCATGCTCGAAGTCGCCACCAGCGACGAGTTGGCCTTGCAGCGCAACAAGCGCGCACACCGCACCATCGAACGGCTGTCCAACCGCGCTCCAGGCCAGGCCGTTCCACCGTGCAAGCGAGCCCGTTGCCACGCCGCCTGCATGCTGGAAGTTGCCGCCGATGATGAGCCCGCCGTCAAACTCGAGCGCGGCGGCGACCGGGCCGTCGACTTGGGCGAGCGCCTGCCCGCTCGAGCCGGGGTTGGGATCGGGGCCCGGGCCCGCTTCCGGGGCTCGATCGGCGCCGGCGTGGGCCGGAGGGACAAGGGCGATCAAGATTGCCAACCACACGAGCGTGCGGGACAAGCGATGGGTGCTTCTGAGCCTTGGTGCCACGACCCCTCCTGGGATGAAGCCGGACGGCCGGTGCGGCGTTACGCGCGCCAGCCGGCGTCGCGCTCAGCAGGCCGCACCCGGCGGCGTGCGAACGCAGAGTCCGGACCGGCGCGAGGCGAGCCACACAACGCCGCGGCCGACCGCCCGGACAACTCCTTGGGGGGATGGCTTGTTGCCTGGAAAATGCACCAGAAAATGCCGCCCGTCAACCCTTGACAGCAAGATCCGGCGGGGCGCATTTCGTCTCCGGCGGCGACACCGTGGCGTCGAGTCGCGAAACAGTGAAACCCACCCCACCCACGGTACGAATCTGGCACCATTGGCCTCAGCAGGCCCTCCGACCCGGTCGGTGTGGCTCGAGAACATCCGACCCGCGATGGCGGCGGCGCATCCTTGGCCGCGCCGGAGTCCGGTGTCGGGAGACGCGCCGGGCGCATTCAGTGTCGGCTTTTGGCTTGGCGTCTCGCTCGTGGCGAGCTTGGACAGGAGGATCCCGTGGGCAACGGATTCGATGGGCAAAAAATCTGTGTGCTGGGCTTGGGTTATGTGGGGCTGCCGCTCGCGGTCGAATTCGCCAAGCGCCACAAGGTGATCGGCTTCGACATCGATACGCAAAAGATCGAGGAGCTGCGGCGCAACTTCGATCGCATGGTCGAAGTCACGACCGAGGAACTGCAGTCGGTGAAGATGGAGTACACCACCGACCCGACGCGGATGAAGGACGCCGAGTACATCATCGTGGCGGTGCCCACTCCCATCGACAAACACAACAATCCGGATCTCTTCCTGGTCGAAGAAGCGAGCCGCATGGTCGGCCGCAACATGGCGCGCGGCACGACCGTGGTGTTCGAATCCACCGTGTATCCCGGCGTGACCGAAGAGCTTTGCCTGCCGATTCTCGAGAAGGAATCCGGCATGCGCTGCCCCGAGGATTTCTCCATCGGCTACAGCCCGGAACGCGTCAACCCGGGCGACAAGGAACACATCATCTCGAAGGTCGTGAAGATCGTCTCGGGATACGACGAGAAGACACTGGACCGCGTTGCCGCCCTGTACGGCAGCATCGTGCACGCCGGAGTGCATCGCGCCGCCAACATCCGCACCGCGGAAGCCGCCAAGGTCATCGAGAACGTCCAGCGCGATCTCAACATCGCGCTCGTCAACGAGCTGGCGCAGATTTTCGAACGCATGGGCATTCGCACCCGCGACGTCATCGAGGCGGCCGGTACCAAGTGGAACTTCCACAAATACACCCCGGGCCTGGTCGGCGGACATTGCATCGGCGTCGATCCGTACTACTTGACGCAAAAGGCGCAGGAGTTGGGTTACCACCCGGAGATCATCCTGGCCGGCCGGCGCTTGAACGACAACATGCACCGCTACGTGGCGCAGCGATTGGTACGCAAGCTGAACCAAAAGGGCATCGCGTCGGCGAATGCGACGGTGCTGGTCCTTGGTCTCACCTTCAAGGAGAACTGCTCCGATCCGCGCAACAGCCGCGCCAAGCACTTGATCTCGGAGTTGAAGTCGTACGGCTATAAGGTGCTGGGCTGCGACCCCTGGCTCTCCGACGACGTCATCCGCAACAAGTTCAAGGTGGAGCCGGTGTCGGTCTCGGGCCTGGGAGCGCTCCTGACCGGCGGCAGCGTCCAGGGCGCCGTGGTGACTGCCCCCCACAAAGAGTTCTACGACCTGCCCCTCGAGGCAGCCGCCGTGGTCATCGACATCAAGGGCGTGTTGCCGGGCCGGTACGACTCGCTCTGAGACGGCCGGCCGCGATATTTCCCAACGACGACGGGTGCCCCTGGGGCGCCCGTTCGCCGTTTTGGGGCCTTCCCGAGTCATTTTGGGGCGGCCGCGCCGGGGGCCCGAGTCCCCCATTTGGCCCCCCGAATCGATGCCGCGGGTCGCAAAGCCAAGCCCAGACACTAAACGGGCTTCTGGGCCCCTTTAGCCCCGGGCGCGAAAATGTCCGTCACGGACGGGCCGGACCCTGGTAGAGTGTGGCCGGGGCGCCCTCTCGGAATTGCCGGATGGGAGCCGCACTTCGGACGAACATGAGTTGCAAACGTTGCGCGAGGTTTCGAGACCTGCAACGCGAGCCGTTTCGTACCGCATGACGACGCCGCGCACGAACAGGCGGCGTTCCACACGATCGTGAACCGAGGAGTGGATCGATGGGTAAGAAGTTGTACGTGGGCAACTTGTCCTACGGTACGGGTGACGGCGATTTGGAACGTTTGTTCACCGCACATGGTCGCGTCGAATCGGCGCAAGTGATCATGGACCGCGACACAGGCCGCTCGAAGGGCTTCGGCTTCGTCGAGATGGGTAGCGACGAAGAAGCTCAGGCCGCGATCGCGGCGTTGAACGGCAAAGAAGTCGACGGCCGTTCGCTGACGGTTAACGAAGCCCGCGCCCGTGAAGAGGGCGGCGGCCGTGGCCGTGGCGGATTCGGTGGCGGCGGCGGTGGTGGCGGCGGCGGCGGTGGCCGCGGTGGCTACGGCGGCGGCGGCAGCGGCGGCGGCGGTGGCGGCGGCGGCCGCCGCTACTAATCGCAACGCGCAGGTCGGCGATTCATCGCACGACGCGCAGGATTGTTGAAGCAGGGCGGGCGCCAACGCGTCCGCCCTGCTTTTTTAAGATTTAGAAGATGCAGAGACCGGAGAGCAGCACCGTGAGTTGATTCGTGTCGCGGCTACGGAGATCTTCGAAGACGAGCTTGTCCGAGTGATCGAGCCGCACATCGGCGCGCAGGCGCATCTGATCCGTGAGACGCACCTCAGGCGTCAGAGTGCCTTCCGTGAGGGTCTGCGCGGTACCGGTCCGGAAGCCGTCGCGGTCTTTGAACCATTCACCACGGACCGCGACGCTGGCACGGCCGCCGACTTCGAGCCGCGCATAACCCGCGGCGCCGCCCCACACCGCATCTCCCGAAACAACGCCATTCACCTCGCGCCCATACACCCCCTCGGCGCCGAGCACGAAGCACGTTGCGACTCTGCAGGTGGTGGTGACGCCGTACGTATGGCGCAGGTCGTGGCTCTCCCGGGCGCGTTCGGCGCCCTCCATGAATGTCCCGGAACACGTGAACCGGTCGCTGGGCGTGACCGTCAGCTGGCCACCTACCGTCTTGGCGGAATTGTTGTCGGTCGCCAGATCCCAGCCATTGACGACGAGAAGCGTGCCGGTCACTCGGCCCCCGAAATCGTACCCCGCTCGCACGCCCGTGTGCGTGAACGGAATGGCGTAGCCGAACAAGAGGGAGCGCGTCGCGTTGTCGTTGAAACCGTCGTAACCCTCGATCACTTCGTAGCCGAACGGCGTCACGAACTTCCCCGCATCCAAACGCAGCCCATGTCCGACCGGCGCCACCCAGCGCCCGAAGGCCTGTTGCAGGTCGAAATCCTCGGCAACTCCGTTCGCGTCGCGAAACAGACCGGCGGCGGCCGACACGCGCGGCACCGACCCGCCAAAGACGAGATCGAACCGGAATCCACTCGACCCGCGGTCGACTGCCGCCTTCTGCATCACCAGCTCGAGGACGTCGACCTTCATCGAGTTGTCGTCGAAGTCGAACACCCGCAACGTATTGGTGCGCGAGTCAGGCCGGTTGAAGTTGTAGGACCAACTTGCGGCGGCAAAGCCGTCGAGTTGGACGCGTGTGTACCAAGGGGTTGGAGCGGCCGCGTCTTGGGCGGCCACGCAATGCGGTGCCAGCAGAAACGCGACGGCGAGCGCGCCGCCAATGACACCGCACTGCGCCGTCGTTCGTTGGAGCCGTGCAAGGACCGTCATACAGCCTCCAGGTACGCGGTTTCGCCGTGCAGCCCTTCGTCGAGGCCCAAGGACTCGGTGTCGCTCGCAACCTTGACAGGCGTGAACCGGTCGATGACCCACAGCATGCCGAGCGTGAACAGGAAGGCCCAAACCGAGGAGAACAGTGCCGCGACACATTGCTTCATGAAGAACGACGTGTTGCCGAGGAGCAAACCATCGACGCCGGCGGGATTGAAGGTCTTGGTTGCGAAGACGCCGAGGAGGATGATGCCCAGCAAGCCGCCGACGCCGTGCACGCCCCACACGTCCAGCGCGTCGTCCCAGCGCAGCTTGTTCTTGAGTGCGACCGCGTAGTAGCAGACGACGCCGGCGATGATGCCGATGAGCGCCGCGGTCGTCGGTGAGACGTAACCGGCGGCCGGGGTGATCGTCGCGAGGCCCGCCACGGCACCCGTCAACAGACCGACGAATTTCGGCTTCTTCTCGAGCCTCCAGGCGATGAACAGCCACGTCATGGCGGCGAAGGATGCCGCGATGTCGGTGTTCAAGAATGCCGTCGCGGTCACCGAATCGACGCGGAATTCGCTGCCGGCGTTGAACCCGTACCAGCCGAACCACAGGAGTCCAGTGCCGAGAGCCACGAGCGGAATGCTGTGCGGACCAGTGTCGGCAACTTTACGCCGCCCGACGTACAGTACCGATGCCAGTGCGGCCATGCCGGCGATGTTGTGGACGACGATGCCGCCCGCGAAGTCGAGCACGCCCCAGCGCTGCAGGAATCCCCCGCCCCAGATCATGTGCACGAACGGGAAATACACGAGCAAGAGCCACAAGGTCAGAAAGATCATGTAGGCCTTGAATGTGACGCGGTTCGCGAAGGCGCCGGTGATCAGCGCCGGCGTGATGATCGCGAACATCATCTGATAAGCGATGAAAACCAGCATCGGAATCGTGTCGTTGGGCGACGGCGTATCGAGGGTCACGCCGCGCAGGAAGGCGTAATCCAAGTTGCCGATGACGCCGCCGACATCCCCGGAAAAGCACATCGAAAAGCCCACCGTGTACCAGATGACCGTCGTCCAACCCAAGGAGACGAAGCTCTGGATCATGATCGCGAGGACGTTCTTGCGGCCCACCAGGCCGCCGTAGAAGAACGCCAGGCCCGGCGTCATGAGCATGACGAGGCTGCAACAAAGCAGCATGAAGCCGGTGTTGCCGGTGTCGAGATGCAGCATGGTTCCTCCCTGCACGAGGTGCCTTGCGTTCCAAAAAACGGCGTGCGAGCCGGTCGCCCGCGCCGCATCTGTCTGGACGTGGCAGCGTTGATTCTGAAGCGGCAACTGTACACGCCGATGTGGACTCGCCGTCAACGGGGACGCGGAGCACGAGTGGGCGCATTGACGTTCGTCGTCGGTTGGATTACTTTCAGGACACAGGTGCGCAGGGGCGCCTGATCCGCCGAAAGACTCCTCACCCTGCTGTACACAGAATCACTGGTTTCGCCATTGCGAATCCTGTTGGGCCCGAGCGGAGCGGAGTGCGGCCCAGTCCGGGAGGACGCAATGGTCCACGTGTTGGACAATCTCAAAGCCCAAGCCCGTATTCTGCATCGCGAGGCCGCCACGCACCAACCGGCGGCACTCGCCCGGCTGAGAGCGTTGCCGGAACTGCGTGACATCGACGCCGCTGAATTGCCGGCAGTGATTCAACGCCGCCACTGCCTTGCCGCGATCGCCCGTGAGTTGGGTTTCGACGGCTGGCCGCATGCGGTTGCGGTGCTCGCGGGACATCCGGTGACGGACTTTGGAACGCTGCTCTATCCGCCGGGCGGTAGCCGGCACACGAACATCTGGTTCGCGTCGTACGAAAAAGCGCGCACGGTCCGCGTCCAGAACGACGGCTACCTGCTGGCCTACAAGCACCAGTTCTTGGTGACCGACGGCTATTTCATCACCACGCTCGGACTCGATCCGGAGGATCCGGACTGGGCGGAGATGGGGCGGGATTGGGTGCGGCCGGCGGTTCCGGCGGCGCGTGACCGGCTCTATGCGCGGCTCGTCCTGTTACGGCAGGAGCAACTCGGCGCGGTGCAAGCTCGCGCCTGAGCGTTGTTTCACCGCAGCACGGGCCGAGTGGTGAAGGCGCCATTTGCGCCCCAGATCATGCTCTTCAGCCGCAATTCGCGCCGGTGGAGCGGATGATCGCCCGACTCTTGTTCGGCGATGCTCTGGGACATGATCCATGTCTGGGGGTCGGGCTGCACAATCTCGATCGCATTGACGCCGGGGTCGGGTGTGTAGCCACGGTAAATCCAGTTCAGGCTTCCCATCGGGTCGGCGGTGAGCGACGTGGACGTCGCGTACTGCACCATCGTGCGCGGATGATCGACCGCGCAACTGTCTTGCGGGTCTTGCCAATCGGTGAACAGGAGGTCGTACGTTCCATCGTGCAAGACGACGAACGGGTTCTCGGCTTGGCCACCGGTTGTTTGTCCGCCGGAGCCCGTTGCCAAACGACGCGTGGCATTGATGAATCCGGCACCGGTCCACGTCGTGAGGTTCGTGGAGTAGGCGACGGTGACGACACCATAGCCGTTGGTACTCTTCGTCGTCGCGAAGAGCACCCACCGTCGATTGGCATCGTCCCAGAGCACGAAGGCATCCCGGCACTGCTGGTTGTACGAACCGGGCGCTCGAACCGTCGTCGTCCAAGATTCCGCACACTCGTAGACGCAACCGCTGCCGGTTGTCCCGGGGCAGTTGTTGACGGCGACGCGCGTCCAATGCACGAGGTCCTGCGACGTCGCCACCCCAAGCCGTTGAATGTTGTTCGGGTTGTTGGGGCCGGTTGTTCCCGTATAAAACATGAAGTAGGTCGACCCATCCTGCACGATATACGGCGCCCAGAGCGCGTAGGAGTCCCAGCCGCTGGGATCGGGCTGCAGCGCGACGCCGACGTACACGAGACTGCGGAAATCCGTCGACGTGTAGTGCTCGATGGCACTGCCCGTGGCCCGGCCCTCGTTCTGGAAAAACAGATGGTAGAGGCCGCTCCCGTCCCGAATCCACGCGTGGTCGGCGATGTCGTCGTCCTCGTCGTTGATTGGCGGGAAGTGCTCGTCGCGCGGATTGCCGTCCCCGTCGTCGTCGTCGATTTTGGAATGCAGGAACACTTGGGCGGCACTCGGCCGGCACGGCGCCGGTCCGCCGCCGCCGAGCGGTTGATCCCCGGCACAGCTCGAATGGACCAGAGTCGCGGCCAAGGCGCCGAAGATGAGCCCACGAGCGTCGAGGGTGAGACCGAAAGGGCGTGACCCGAACCCGGAACCCATGCCGCGCCTCCACGCGCTACGGGCAGGCTTGGAGGATCGTACGAGGTAAGGCAACCAGAGGCAAGGCGGCAAAGCCGTCATCGCTGGCGCCGCTCCTTGATGCTATAGTGTTACACGCATGATTTCCTTCAACTCCATCAGCAAGCAGTACGGACGCCAGGTTCTCTTCGTCGAAGCCACGTTCCAACTGAACCCGGGCGAGAAGGCCGGGCTCGTGGGGCCGAACGGCGCCGGCAAGACGACTCTCTTCCGCATGATCGTCGGCGAAGAATCGCCCGACGAAGGCGATGTCAGTCTCCCGAAGCGCGTCTCGATCGGTTATTTCCGGCAGGACATCGGTGAAATGTCGGGCCGGAGCGTGCTCGACGAAGCCATCGCCGGCAGCGGCCGGCTGGGCGACTTGCACCATGAGCTGGCCGACTTGGAGCACGCCCTCGGCGATCCCGAGCAGGCCGACAACATGGAGAAGTTGCTCGGGCGTTTTGGCGAGGTGCAGGACGCTTACCAGCAGGGCGGCGGCTACGATTTGGAAGCGCGGGCTCGCGAGGTGCTGCACGGGCTCGGATTCGAGGACGCGGTCGTCGATGGCGACGTCGGCGCCCTGTCGGGCGGCTGGAAGATGCGGGTCGGATTGGCACGCGTCCTCTTGGGGCGCCCGGACGTGTTGCTCATGGACGAGCCCACGAACCACCTCGATATCGAGTCCATCTTGTGGCTCGAGCGCTTCATCCGCGACTACCCGGGTGCGGTGTTCATGACGTGCCACGACAAGGACTTCATGGACCGGGTCGTGAGCCGCATCGTCGAAATCGACGGCGGCGAACTGGTGAGCTACACCGGCAACTACGAATACTACGTCCGCGAGCGCGCGCTGGCGGAAACCAACCGCGAAGCCGCGTACGCGCGCCAACAAGCAATGCTCGCCAAGGAGAAACGCTTCATCGAGCGTTTCGCCGCCCACGCGGCCAAGGCGGCGCAGGTGCAGAGCCGGGTCAAAAAGCTCGACAAGATCGAGATGGTCGAGCTGCCGCGCCGCCGCAAGGTGGTGCGATTCGATTTTCGCCAGCCGCCGCGTTCGGGCGACGACGTCGTGTCGCTGGAAGGCGTCGCCAAGGGCTATGGCGGCCGGGTCATCTACGATGGCTTCGACATGCGAATCCATCGCGGCGAGCGCTGGTGCGTGATGGGCCGGAACGGCGCCGGCAAGACGACGTTGCTCAAGATCGTCGCCGGAACCCTCGAGCCGGATCGCGGCACTGTCAAGCTGGGCGCCAATCTCAAGGTCGGATACTTCGCGCAGCAGTCGCTCGATCTGCTCGACCCGGCGCTCAATGTGTTCGAGCAGATGCAGCGCGACTTCCCCAAGGAAGGCCAAGGCGCGCTGCGCACATTGCTCGGCGCTTTTCAGTTCTCGGGCACCGACATCGACAAGCCGGTGCGGGTGCTTTCCGGTGGCGAGAAATCACGCCTCGTTCTGGCCCGCATGCTCTTCGATCCGCCCAACTTCCTGATCCTGGACGAGCCGACCAACCATCTCGACTTGGAAACCAAGGAGATGCTGGTGTCCGCGCTTCGGAACTTCGAAGGCACGATGCTCTTCGTGTCGCACGACCGCACGTTCCTCCGGGGCCTGAGCAACCGCGTTCTGGAACTGCGCCCCGGCGACGGCAACGGCATCCCGGCGCAGCCGCCGTTGCAATACTCGGGCAGCTACATCGAATTCGTCGAGCGCACCGGCCAGGAAGCGGCCGGCGTCCACAACTGAACAACGCCTGCCGCGTTGCACGGCCTGGCCCGCGAACCAAGATCACAACCGGAACAGGGCGTTCTTACGCCGTAGTTGGAGGACCTTGGCGTCGGGGTCTGCGACGACGAGTTGTGGCTCGAACGGGCATTCGAGTTTGAACTCCGCCGACTGGCCGGCCGCAGGCGTCACCGTGGTCCGCTGTTCGCTGTAGTCCTTCGTGACTGCGGCGGGGCCCTGCTTGGCTTGGTCGGGTGTTTGTTTTTCGAATCGCTCGCCGCGCGTGGCGGCGACCTCGACCGGCATCGTGCCGGTGCCCTGGTTCTTGACGGTCCCGGTCACGGTCCAGTGATCGCCGTCTTGAGTTTTCTTGACTGCCTGGAATTCATACTCGGGCACGACCACCGTGAAGAACCACTGTTTCGTGAAGGCATCGTAGGCCGTCGAGTCGGGCGCAAAGGGCCGCAATTCCTCCACGAAATCCTGCAGGAGCGCGTGATCGGGGTTCGCGAGGCGGTTCTTCAGGAACGCCTGGATTCCGGCGAGATTGTGATCCCGTCCCATGACGTTTTGCAGCATCCAAAACACCCAGCCGCCCTTGTCGTACATGACGGTCGTGTCGCCGGTCTTGCTGCCGTCGATCTTGACGAGCGGGCGCTCGGCGTCGACGTTGCGATTCTCGCCGTAGCGTTCCTCGATCCGTTTGGCGAACTCGGTGCGGCCTTGCAGGCCGTTCATTTGCTCGTCCAACATCAAGGTCGAAAAGTGCGCCATGCCCTCGCTCAAGATGTCGCCGCCCGGTGCATCACCCGGGACGAGCAGATTGCCCCACCATTGGTGCGCCGCTTCGTGTGCCGTGACCATGAAGGCCGTTCGCGCTCGCGGGTCCGACAGCGTCAAGAAACCAATGCCCTCCGAGAACGTAATGTCGGTCGCGAAACCCTGGGCATAGCTCGCCAGGTTCGCGAACTCGCTCAATTTGAGCTCGTTCCAGGGGTAGGGATAGAACCACTCGGAGTAGTACCGGCGAGCGGCATCCAGCGCGTGGCTCATCTCGTCGATGTTGTAGGTGTGGCCCGGGTGGTAGTAGATCGCCGTCCCTGTACCCCGTTTGACGGCCCACTTCCCCGCTACGATATTGAAGAGCGCCACCGGATGATCGCTGACCCATTCCGCGTGCCGTTCATCGCCTTCCACATGCTCGTCGACGAGCGTGCCGACGGAGTTGTAGGTGTATTCCTTGGGTCCGTGCAGCCGGATGTGCGTCGTGAAGGGCGTCCGCGTATTGAACGACGCCTTCACCATCCCCTTGTAGTAGTCGTCCGGGTAAACGCGCGGCTCGAACTGGTTCTCCTTCGGCTCGACGCCGATCGCTTCCAGGTACCCCACGACCGGCGCCAAGACCGGCGCGAAACCCGTCAACACGGCACCCGACGGCTCGATGAATTCCATCATGCCGCCGCCGTTCCGGGTGATGCCGTCGGGGAACTTCGTTGCGTAGTCGAAGCTGATCGCCAGGCTGTCGCCCTGGGCGAGAGCGAGAGCCGGCGTGAACACGAACAGGTTGGTGCGGTTTTCCGGCGTATAGTCCGCGCCCGCCATCTTCCACTTGACGTCGCGAATATGCGTCGCGAGTGTCAGCGCGATCTTGCGGAGCGGCGCCGCGTCGATATTGACGAACGTGAAGGTTCCTGTCGAGTGAATGGCGTGGCGGCGCGGCTGCAAGCCGACGTCGAGTTCGAGATGCGCGATGGCCGGCACCGGTGCCTCGCGCCACGTCCCCAGGTTCTGCTTCCAGTAGTCGCGGTCACGATGCTTGGCGGCCCGGGACTGGAACCCGTTCGAGACCTGCATCCCCAACAAGATGGCGAGCGCGATGATGGGCAGTGCATAGGGCAAAAGGCGCAGCGAACTCCGCAACATCCGCGCGGGCGCCAGCCGGTGCAGGATGCGCGTCGCATCGAACTCGCGCCTGGCAAAGAGCCGCACCGTGAGCGCGATCCAGAAGACCGACCCCAAGAGCGCCAGCACCCGGTTCAGAACGAGCGGCCAGCCGTTCGGCTCGAGGAGTCCCATGTCGCTCCAACGAATCGTGCTCCACAGGTCCCAGTTCCACACCCAGTTCATCTTGTCGCGGCTTTGCAGAAGCCCCGTCACGATGAGTGCTGCAAGCGCCAAGGCGTACGTGCCATAGCGATTCCGGATCACGGCCATGAGCGCCATCACGAATGACGACCAGAGCAAGAACGTCGGTACGAGGAGCAAGCCCCAGACAATGAGGAATGGCCGCAAGTCCATGCTCGCCTGGTGCTGCGCGAGCTGAATGATGGCGCCACCCAGCCAGGCGGCAAGCAGGATAACGACCGCCACCGCGCAGTTCGCGACCGCCTTGCCGAGCAACATCGCTCCGGTGCGCGTCGACGTGCTGGCATAGATGGGATATAAACCGGTCGCATGCTCACGATCGAACGACTCGACGGTGTAGAAAAGCAGCAGCAGGACGATCGTCAGCGTCAGTGTATCGAACGTCAGCGACGTGAACAGCCCGGGGGTGACAAGGAGCCGGGTGCCCCAAGGCCCCGTCGCAAAATATCCAGCCTGGATGGCCTGCAACAGGATGAGTGGGATGAAGAGATAGAGGCCGGGTGAACTTGCCAAGTTGCGCAGCTCGAAGCGCGCAATGGTCCACGCCTCGCGTACGAGCCCCTGCGGTAAGCGGCGCATAGCGAGGGCCGCAAGCGTCCGGCCGCCGGATTCGAAACCACCGTCAGCGTCCGTTGCGGCTGCGGAGACCGGCGATGCGACGGCGCGGCGAGCGCGGCGCCGCCCGCGGGCGCTCACTTGTCCCCGCACGCTGCGTCCGAAGTGGCGTGCACTCCACTCCACGGCACCGAGTCCAGCCAAGACGAACAGGGCGCGGCTCAGTAGAAACGGCGCGTCGTACGCGACCGCACGCGTGTTGTAGTACTCGACGCCACGGTCCACCTTGAGAAGTGTCTCGCTCAGCCAACGAAAGCCCGCCGGCTCGATCCACATGAGCAACCGGTTGATGCGCGGGTCGAGCCAGGGCGGCGCCCAGCTCCACAGGAAAAAGGCCGAGAACAGCAGCATGGCCACCGGCAGGAGAAAGACAAGGATCGGCCGGCGGGTGCGTTCGCCGAGCAGGAACGTCAAACCCGCCAGAAAGACGAGCTGCGGCCCGACGATGACGAGCACCGGCTTGAAGTAGCTGAGGAGCGCAAAGGGTCCGCGCAGTTTGTCGGCGTTATCGTATGGAAGCAAGTGATAGACGATCATCATCCAGAGGACCTGCACGGCGACGACCACTGCAAAGCTCGCAAGAATTCCCGCAAACTTGCCCCACACGTACTCGTGCGGGCGCAGCCCGGTCGAGTGCAGGATCTCGCCGACCTTGAGATCTTCGTCGCGCGGCACGCTCATGCCGGACGCGACGGCCACGAAGAACGTGTAGAAGAGGAAGTTGACGACACAGAGCGTGAGTGTGATGGAGTGCTCGGAGGTCACATAGGCACGCTTGCCGCCCACCGACTGATCGCCGGTGCTGATGCGGACATTGCCACTCGTGAGCCCGTAGGTCGTGAAGCCGAGCAGGAGAACGAGCACGATCAGCAACGGGCGGCGAATGTGGAAGCCGAATTCGAGCGCGCCGATCTGCGCGGCGCGACGCAACGCGCGGTTCACTGGGCTTGTCCACCCGCGGCAGTGCTCTGCTCGCGGGCGTTCTGCATGAGGACCATATAGACATCCTCGAGAGTCGGCGCCACGGCCTCGAATCCCGGGCGCACCGTGCCCGGCAGAGCGCGAATCCGGACGCGGCTCCGGCCCTCGACCAGAATCGCCTGGGTCACTTGTCCCGCGTCGCGCAACTGGCGCAGTTCGTCGTCGCTGACCGAGCCCTCGAAGATGGTGCCGCGGAGTGCCCCGCGCGCTTCGGACGGCGTCATCGAAGCCACCAGCCGGCCGTTCCGAATCACCGCGAAGCGCGGGCAAAGGACCGCCACGTCCTCGACGATGTGCGTCGAGAGCACCACGGTGCGATCCTGCGCCAACTCGGTGAGCAGCCGGTAGAAGCGCAATCGTTCCTCGGGGTCGAGCCCCGCCGTCGGCTCGTCGACGATGAGCAACGCCGGGTCGCCGGCGATCGCCTGCGCGATCCCGAGCCGTTGGCGCATGCCGCCCGAGTAGCCCTTCACTTTGCGTTTGGCCGCGAAGGTCAGATTGACGCGCTCCAGCAACTCGGCCGTCAGACACTTCAAGCCCTGCGGCGCATCGATGCCCTTCAAGCGCAGCAAGTATTCGAGCATGGCTTCGCCGGAGAGATGCGGATAAAAGCCGAAATCCTGCGGCAAGTAACCCAGGCGCGACCAAATGCGCTCCGGCTGCGACAGAACTTCCTCGCCATCCCAAGTCACCGTGCCCGACGTCGGCTCGAGGAGTCCCGCCAGGATTTTCATGAACGTCGATTTGCCGGCGCCGTTCGGTCCCAAGAGCCCGAACATGCCGACCGGGATGTCCAAATCGATGCCCTGCAGTGCCGAAACCGGCCCCGGGTAGATCTTCACCAGACTGCGAATTTCGAGCATCGAAAGGGCCTCCTGGCGCCTGCCACCCATCGCCGGTCAATGATCAGGGACGGGGCAATTCCCGGGCGTTCCGGTACTGCCGGATGCTCCAGAGCGCGAAACGTGTGGTCGAAACGAAAAGGCCATAGCCGAGGAAAAGGCCGATCGGAATGATCCACCAGCCGAGGATTTCCTTGCCGGCCGGCGTCGATGAGTCCATGCCGAGATCGATACTGAGACTCAGGCCGCCGCTGCGCTCCGTGGATTGCCAAACGCCCGTCGTGTGCGGATGGAAGGGTTTCAACACCGCGCACAACACGAGGATTATCGCCATTCCGTAACCGAACAAAGCACCGAGGCAGACAAAGAAGCCGCCGGCACTCAAGCCCGCCCACCGAAACAGGGTTTCCATGAGAACGATCGGCGAACGGCTGACCTGCGCTCGCGCCATCAACTCTTCGGTCGTGTACTGGCCGGCGAGCGACTCCGGACTGCCGAGGCCTTTGATTGCGGCGTCGACACCGGCGGCGGTTGCTTCGCCGCCATCGGCGGCGGCGCGATCGAGAATGTGACTGCGCAGCTCAGCGATGATTTCGTCCGCGTCGTCGCTCGCCATGCCGCGCAGCCCTTTGCGGACGCGCTTCAAGTAGGCGTCGATTCTCTTTTGCGACTCACTCGAGATGGTCATCGCGCGGTCCCTTTTCCGAGTGGCACGAGCAGGCGGCCGAGGCCGGCCGAGAATCGCGACCAGATCTGCGCCATCTCGATGGCGCGTTCGCGGCCGGACGGCGTGAGCAGGTAATACTTGCGCGGATGTCCGGCATCGGATTCGACCCACTTCGATTCGACCAAGCCAAGCGATTTGAGACGGCTCAAGAGCGGATAAACGGTGCCTTCCGACACGATCAGTTCCGAGTCGCTCGCCAGCCGCCGCAGAATCTCCAAACCGTAGAGTTCGCCGCCCCAGAGCGACGCCAAGATGGCCAACTCGAGGCAGCCCTTACGGAGCTGAACCTCCCACTTGTCCGGCGGCTCTCGATCGGCATTTGGCGTCGGCTTCATCTTGATACCTTGTACTGCAAGGTATACGGTTGTCAACAGCTCCAGGTTTCAGGCGTTTTTGGGGGGACCCGAAGCCCCTCGACGGCCGCCCACAATCCAGCCAGGGCTGGGCGCCGTAAGTCCTTCACGCGCCCCTGACTTGTCGCCGTGGACGGCATCAGCGTGGAAGGGATCCCTCGCAATGAGTACCTATCGTGAAATCGATCTGAACCTGACCGCCGAGCACCAAGCGCTCAAAGCGGGCGTCCACCAGTTTTCCGCCCAGGTCCTGCGCCCCGCTTCACAGGCGCTCGATCGCCTGCACGATCCGCGACAAGTGATCGCCCCGGACTCGGCGCTTTGGGATGTATTCCGGGCGGCCTACGGGCAGGGTTTCCATACGGCACTCGTGCCGCGCGAGTGCGGCGGCCTGGGCCTCTCGGGGCTGGCTCTGCACATCGCACTCGAAGAACTCGGCTGGGGCAGCGCCGACTTTGCACTCGGGTTGGCGGTCGCCGGATTCCCGTTCGCAATGGTGGCGGGCACCGGCAACCAGGAACTCATCGCCGAACTCGTCACCCCCTTCGTCGCCAACCGCGATGCGAGCCAAGTAGGCTGCTGGTCGATCACCGAACCCGATCACGGTTCCGATCAGTTCCTGGCCGGCACGCCCGAGTTGCGGAATCCGAAACTCGCCGGCCAAACAACGGCGCGCGCCGACGGCGACCACTACGTCATTCAAGGCGCCAAGGCGCTCTGGGTTTCGAACGGCACGATTGCCACCCATACCGTGGCGCACGTGACGATCGATCCTTCACAGGGACTGGCGGGCAGCGGCGTCGCCTTCATTCCGCTCAATCTGCCCGGCGTTTCGAAGACTCCACCGCTCGACAAGCTGGGCCAGCGGGCGCTCAACCAGGGCGGCATCCTGTTCGACAACGTGCGCATTCCGCGCCGCTACATGATCTTCGATGCCACAGCCTACGACATGGTGCTGCGGCAAACCCTGGCGCTCACGAACGGCGCCATGGGTGCGGCCTTCACCGGCGTCGCGCGCGCCGCCTACGAGATGGCGCTCGCGTACGTCAAGACACGCGTGCAGGGCGGCAAGGCGATCAGCGAGCATCAGCTCGTGCAGAAGCACTTGTTCGACATGTTCACCAAGGTCGAAACGAGCCGGGCGCTGTCACGCGCTGCATTGGCGTACAACGCCGTGACCAACCCGCCGGCGCTCGAGTACGCCATCGCGGCCAAGACGTACTGCACCCAAGCCTGCTTGGAAGTCACGGACACGGCACTGCAACTCTTCGGCGGCAAGGGGCTGAGCCGCGAGTTCCCAATCGAAAAACTCTACCGCGATGCGCGCGCGTCGTTGATCGAGGACGGCGCCAACGATGTCCTGGCGCTGGTCGGCGCGCGGCGCCTGTTGGAGGCGCAGCCGACCGAGTAGCGGGATTTCAGGCGCTACTCCACGTGTTACCTTGCAAGGCCTCGTTCTCGGACGAGGCCTTGTTCGTGATGGCCCGTGCGGCGGGCGCCCGTTGGATGTGTCGACACGGATGGAGATTTGACGATGCTTCGCATACCGTTCGCGGTCACGGCTGGCCTCGCGTTCCTGGCTTCCGTCGCGACGGCGCAGGCGCCGAGTGCGACTTCGGCGCCGGCGGTTCCCGACTCGGCAGCGCCGCCCGCGCCGGTGCCCGCGCCACCCGCCATACCCGACACGGACATCTTCGTTGCCGATCTCGATCTCGTGGCGGGCACGGCGCGCGCACCGCACAACATCACGGCGCGCCCCGGGTACGACAATCAGCCAGCGTTTCTCGCTGACGGCAGCGGATTGCTGTACGTGGTGCGTGATGATTCGGGCTCGACCGATGTGTGGCGCATCGACCTGGCGAATGGCCAACGCACCCAAGTCACGGCCACACCCGAGGCCGAGTACTCGCCGACACCGCTCGCCGATGGCAGCGGCTTTTCCGCCGTGCAGGTCGATGCACCACACGCCGACGGCGAGGTGTTCACTGAATCACAGCGCCTGTTCAAATACGGTTTCGACGGCAACGCCATCGGGCCGGTATTCGCCGACGTCCGTCGCGTCGGCTATCACGCCTGGATCGATGCGACGCATGTCGCGCTGTTCTTCGTCGGCAACGCCGACGCCAAGATCCCGAATTCGCTCGGGCTGGCGGCGCTCCCGGCCGGCAAGGTCACGCCACTCGCGAAGGACATCGGCCGTTCACTCGGCCGTGCCCCCAATGGGCGCGTCACGTTCGTGGATCAAAGCGTGGCCGCCGCCTGGACTGTCGCCACGATTGCGCCCGGCAAGGCGAAGCCAACGGTGCTGATCGCCGTCCCGCGCGGCGCAACGCCGGCGCAAACCACCGGCGAAGCGAAGCTCGCGGACCAAAGCCAGGACTTCTGCTGGTTGCCCGATGGCACGCTCCTGATGGCGAACGGCAACCGCCTGCTGCGCTGGGGCGGCAAGCGCGGCGAGAATTGGGCAACGCTGGCGGAGTTCGCCGACTTGCCGGGCCCGATCCGCCGGCTCGCCGTCAGCCGCGACGCCAAACACGTCGCCTTCGTCGTCGAAATGCCGGCGGCGCCTAAGACCGGCGGTTGAGTCTGCCGGGCAAGAGAGCAAGGCCTATTGAACCCGCTTCCCGGGCTGGTCCTGCCCGCCTTGGTGCAGGATCAGGCTCGTCATGCGGCCATCGGCGCCGGGTTGAAACTCGATCTGCGCATCGACCACCTTCAAAAAGAACATCGTCGCGGATTCGGGAAACATCTCGACTTTCGACTGGCCGGTCGCCTGCAGCATGAGGCTCGAACCCTCCAGCATCACCGCAAGGTTAAAAGTCGGAGCGAGTTCATAGACTCCGACGCAGGCTTCGAGCTGCGCCGGATCGAGACGGATGGCGTGCCGTACCACCGGAACCGGCTTATTCGTTCGCGGTGCGGTCAGCGTCACACCCGACTGCGTCACCGTCATGCGATCGACATGCCCACTCGCATCGTGGCCGAAAACGATGCGGCTGGCGCGTGAAACGTAAGCGAAGGTCGAGTCCGAGGTCGGAAAGATTTCCAGCTGGGCGCCGCCCGTGCGGTGCGCGAACAGTGCCCCACCGTCACGCACGATGTCGCGCGTCGTCACCGAGTCGACTTGGTAGACGCCTACGAAGCGATCCAGTTGCTCGGGTGTCATCGTGAACGCCCCGGGTTCCGGAAGCGGCTTCCCCACCGCGAGCCCCGCCACTTTCAGGGCCAGAAAATCGCCATCGACGACCGGTGTCCCGGTGTTGAACAGAAGTGCAACATACAGATGATCGTCGGGAAGGCGGGTCACATGCGAGAAAAAGCCGTTGATCCCACCGTTGTGCTCCTGGATCCGATGTCCCTCGTACTCTGAAATCGCCCAGCCGTACCCATAGCCCGTGGACTTGCCGTCCTTCAGGGTGTACGGCGTGAACATCTTGTCGAGCGAGGCCGCCTTCAGCACCCGGCCCGCATTCAAGCCATTGTCCCATCGCAGCATGTCGTCGACGGACGACACGATCGCCCCGGCCGCATAGGGCGAGGTCATGCTCAGAGAATCGGCGCCGGCGATCGTGTCGCCATGCCGCTCGTAGCCCCACACTTCGCCCGGAAACGACGGCACGCTCTTCCCATACCCGGAATGCTTCATCCCGAGCGGCGCCAGAATTTCCGTCTCGAGAGCCTGGGCGTAGGTCCGGCCCGTCACCTTCTCGATGATCGCCCCGAGCAAGAAGTAGCCCGAGTTGCTGTACGCCCATTGCGAGCCAGGCTCGAAGTTCAACGGTTTGTCTTTGAACAGGTCGAGGAGCTGGGCGACGCTGAAATCCCGGTTCATGTGGGCCTGCCAATCCGGCAGCCCCGTGTAGTTGACGATTCCCGATGTGTGGGTCAGCAGATTCTCGATCGTGATCGGCTTGCCCTGGGTTGGGTAGCCGGGAAGATAACGCGTGACGTCGTCTTGCAGCGACAGCTTGCCCTGTTCGGCGAGGCGCAGAATCACGGTCGCCGTGAACTGTTTGGTCACCGAACCAATTCGGAACACCATCTCCGGCGCAATCGGTATCTTGTGTTCGACGTCGGCCAAACCAAAACCGCGCCGGTAGACCGCCTTGCCATCGCGCGCCACGAGGACCGCGACCCCCGGCTTGTCGGCCGCAAAAATCGGCTGCAGCAAGGCGTCGAGGCCGCGGACAAGCGTCGCGTCATCGACGGCAACGCGATTGCCGACCGCCGTGGCGCTCTCGGCCAGCGCCGGCGCTGGCGCCGTTCCCAATGTCCCTGCCATCAACGAAACAGCAAACCAGAAACCGGCAAACCAACGCATGATCTCTCCCCGGTGAACGGACGCCACGCGCCGCCAAGCGGCGCGTGATCTTGCCCCACTGCCCCGTCGCAGTACGAGGGTCGGATACGTATCGACCATCACGGTCCTGCCACAGATTCCGCGACACGGAAACCGAGGAATGGTGCGGAGTATGGGTACGGTGCCCAGCGGCGCTTCGAGCCTCCGAGTTCCACCGAGAACGCATTCAGCGCCGGGATGAGCGGCCCATACCAGCTATCGCCGCGGCAGGCTTTGACGTCATCGATGCTGGGCAGAACGGTGTCGGGACCGTGCGGGTCGTCGGCCGGCGAATCGACGTAGTAGCCGAACGCAAACCAGTCGTAACACCATTCGGCGGCGTTGCCGTACAAGTCGTCGTGACCGTAGGGTCCGCGGCCGCCCGGGAAGCTGCCCACGGGCAGCGCACCGCCGAAAATCGGACCGTTGAACGGGCGGTTGGCATTGGGCGGTGCCGCGACGTTGGCTCGCAGTGAACCGTACAAATCGAGCGGGTACGCTGGGTCGCCGTCCAAATTCTCGTTGATATGGAAATGCAAATCCTGGTTCCCCCATGGGAAGCTGCGATCAGGCGCGGGGTTCGTTCCCGCCGCCAAGCTGAGTCCGCCGCGTGCCGCTTTTTCCCACTCGGCTTCCGTCGGGAGGCGGTAGCCGCGGCGGGTGAAATCGCAGGTCACCGTGTACAAATGCAGCGGGTTGGAGACGACGAACGTGTAGCAGGGCTCCAACGCCTCCATGGAACTCAGCCAATTGCAAACCGCGGCGGCGCCCACCCACCGAACCCCGGTGGCCGGATACAAGTCGCGCCCTGCACGCACCATGATCGCGGTTCCGCTCCAGATCAGGTCACTTGCGTCCAGGGCGAGCACAACGGTCGGGTCGCCGCCGGGAGCGAGTGTCGAAACCAGAAAGTGTGGATCGGCTGCCGCCTGCACCAGCCCACGCGCTGCGGCCCATTGGATGGCCTGCGCCAACGTGGCGTTCGTCATTTCGGTGCGGGCGAGGGCGAACTCCGAGATTTCGAGCTGGCGCTGAGGACGCTGCAGTGAAAAGGCGCTCTGGTCGTCGCCGCGCAGAAAGGGTCCGGCGGTGATGGGGATCATTTCCAAGGAACCGTCGTGGTCGCCGACGCTCACATGGACATTCTGCGACAGGATCCGTTCTTCCGTGCCGGCCTGAATGCGAACGCGAACCTGCTGATCCCCGCCTCCGAAAAACTGCAACTGCAGTTCGACCCGCCCGACATCGTCGAACAGGTACGAATACTGTTCGGTCCATCCCCACGAGATGCGAGCCGTGCCCAGCGCGGCCTGCGCGTCGCCGCCAGCGACTCGAATGCGTGCCGTGACGCTCTCGGAAAGAAGCGGTGCGCCCGGCGTAACCTCCAACGAGAGCGCGAGATCGCCGAGCAACGGTTGCAACGGAGTGGCCGGGCCTTCGTCGCCGCAGCCGGCTGCGAACGCGACGACAGCGCAGAATGCCGTGGCGCGAACGACAACAGCGAGTCGGTCGGTGGTTCGCATCATCGAGTCTGGCTCCGGCATCGTTTCATGACACGCTGCGACCCAGGCGGCTGCCGCAGTATTGCCCCGATTCCGGCTAGTATACCGCTTCCCCGGCCCGCGGCCGGTGCGCGGGCGGCGCCGTTCAGCGCACCAGCGTGAGCTTCGTCGAGGTGGCGAGCAGCAGGCCGTCGGCCGCGCGCGCCACGAGCCGCACCGCGTAGACGCCGCTCGGTGCGCGCTGCCCCTGCGCCGTGCGCCCGTTCCACTCGAGCCCGTGCGTGCCCACCGCGAGTTCCCCCGCTGCCGCATCGTGAAGCGCCGCGACGCGTGCCCCACGAACATCATAGACGTCGACCGCAACCCGCGCCGGCCGCTCGAGGACGAGCCTCACTCCCGCCCGGCCGCCCCGTGGTTGCGCCATCGCCTTTAACCGCGCCCACGCCCGCTGCGGCAGCGCATTGCCCCCCACGACATCCGTCGGCTGCGTCCGGGGTCGAAAATCCACGGTATGCGGCAGATGGTCGGAGACCGTCGTGACATCGTTCGCCTGCACGCCATACAACGTGCGCTGCGCGGCCGACATCTCAGGTGAATACAAAATGAAGTGATTGCCGAGCGTGACGACGCTGTCGCTATAGATGGCGAAGTCGAGCCGTCCCGGCGCGAAGGTACTATTGTCGTTGCGCCAAGTGTACGCCATGCGCTTCTCCGTCTGCGACGACACGACGTCGCCGAGCGGCGAACCATCCCAGTCGGGACCGAAATCGGGGCCGAAGGCCACATTGTCGCTGATGTCCCCGGTGCGGAATGTCGTCAACTGCCGCGACTGCCCGACGAGATTCAAGTCGCCGGCGATTGCCAGCATCGTGCCGTCCGGCACCGTAAGCGTGCCACCCGCTGTCTTGGCGTCGCGAAAGAACGCCATGATGCGATCCGCCTCCGCTTGCCGTCCAGTGTCGTTGGTGCAGCAGAACATATGCGCGCCCACGAGCAGCAGTTGCCGCCCGAGCGGCACCGCAGTGTCGAGCAGCACCGCGAGATTGTGGTCATTGAGCGTGCCGTCCAGTGGCCACGAACCAAGCACCGGGTAACGGCTGACGATCTTGACGTCGGAGTTATCCCGCGCGTACCAGGCTTGACCCGGGCCGGACGGCAAGAACCCTTCGATGAGCGCCACCACTTGCGCCGCGGTGTTGGCGTAGATCTCCTCGAAGCACAGGATGTCGGGATTGATGGCCGACAAAACCCGGTCGGCACTCGGCGTCACAGCTGCGTTGAAGCCGCCGCCGCTCAATTCAAGATTGACGACGTTCCAAGCCGTGAGACGCAGGTCCGTCGCGATTTGGCGCGGCAGCGCGATCGGCGCCGGCGGCGGGACCACGGTCGCGTCGAATGCGTACGTCAACGTCTGCGCCGTATTGGGGGCCTGATCGCCGTTCGTCACTTCATGCCGTAAGAGCACTCGCACGCTGGCGCCCGTGAACAAGAAATTCGTGCCGTCGGGGCGCACGTCGCGGCCGATCGAAAACTCGAACACCGGCGACGTCACCGATGGCAGTTGGCGCACGCGCAGGTCATCTTGAAAGATCGTCGTCGAACTGGCGCCGTGGTAGAACGTGCCGCGGAGCGCGCCAAACTGCCATTTGAGTTCGGCACCGAGGCCCGAGATCGGCGTCCCGGTCGCGGCGTTCAGATCGGTGTCGAGATACAGCACTAGATTGTTCGTCGCCTGCAGCCCGATCTCGGCCGTGAGGTCGAAGCGCAGATACAGGTTCTCGCCATCGTTTGCCAGATCCACGGCGCGGATGTCGACGCCGCCAGCGACGCCGTCCCCCGCCGGATCGACCCATTCCACCGGACCTGTCCAGTCCGTGAAGAAGCCGTCCAAGAAAATGGGGGCCGCCTCGGCCCGCAGGCGCCCAGGCGCAAGAGCGACGCCGAGGAGCACCCAGGAGACGATTTGCAGGAGACTTCGGCGTCGGTCACGCATGGCTGTGTCCCTTTTCAGGTGGTGAACCCGCTCAGAGCATAGTCTCATTCGTGGCTTGCGACTTCCCTCCTGTGTGCCGGCGCACACCTGGCCCGCCGGCCCGCGAACCGGCTGTTGCCGCCCGGCATCCTCGGTGTTTATACGGGTCTTGGACGACATAAATCGGCTTGCCCGCAGTCGGCGATTGCGTCCTGGGGGGCCCGCCTGATATACCTTGGTGGTTCCCATCCCTGGAGCGGCGCGGAGCGTCCCTTGTTGGAGGGCGATCCGGCGGTCCTGCGTCTTGCGTCCTCGATTGCCGCGGACGACAACGCACGGACGGGGGAACGAGAGGATATCAATCATGAACAAATTCCTAGCGATCCTCTGTAGTTCTTGTTGCGCCTTACTTCTGGCCTTCTCCCTGCTTACCCCGCAGGCGAAGGTCCATCACGAAAGCTCTGCCGCGTACGCTGCAGCCCTGAGTTCGGCCGTCGATCGGCTGGACAACAGCGGCAAAGCCTTCATGAGTGCGACCGCCGTCATGGTGAACGCCGTCACCCCAGCCGCAGCGCAGGCGGCGGGAACCGCACGCACGTCGGGCCTTGTGACCTGCGACCCGGCCGACCCGCTCTGCCACCCGACGTCGTGCCCGGCCGTCGCGACGTGCGATCCAGTGACCCCTGCTTGCTTGCCGACCTGCAATACGGCGGATCCGTTGTGCGGGCCGACCACTTGCCCCGTCCAAGCCACTTGCCAGCCAGGTACTCTCACATGCGATCCGGTGAGCCCGAACTGCTTGCCGACCTGCAACTTGAGTGCGGCGTGCTTGCCGACCCAGTGCCCGGTCGGCGCCACGTGTCAGGCCGGGGCCGTCACGTGCGACCCGGGAAGCCCGAGTTGTTTGCCGACGTGCAACACGGCCAATCCGGCGTGCGTACCGACGACGTGCCCGATCGGGCCCACGTGTCAGGCGGGTACCGTCACGTGCGATCCGGTGAGCCCGAACTGCTTGCCGACCTGCAACACGGCAAATCCGGCGTGCGTGCCGACTTCGTGCCCGCAGTTCCCGACCTGCAATCCGGCGAGTCCGGATTGCTTGCCGACCTGCAACACGGCGAATCCGGCCTGCTTGCCGACTTTGTGTGCGCAGCTCCCGACCTGCGATCCGGGGAGCCCGAATTGCTTGCCGACTTGCAACCCCTCGAATCCGGCGTGCGTGCCGACGTTGTGCCCGAACACAGCCACCTGCCAGGCAGGCGCCGTGACGTGCGATGCGTCGAGCCCGACTTGCTTGCCGACGTGCAATCCGAACGATCCGGCGTGTCACCCGACGTCGTGTCCGCAGGCCCTGACCTGTGACCCGGCCGGGCCGACCTGCACGGCAGCGCAGTTCACCTGCAACCCGCTCGATCCGCTCTGCCGCATCGGCGTCGACCACACGACGTGGGGCAAGGTGAAGGAGAAGTACAAGAAGTAGAACACGGCGCTCGGCGCATGTTTCTACGCATCGTCGGGGGGGGGGGGGGGGGGGCGGCCCCCCCCGCCAACGGGGCCCCCCCACGACCCGCC